>NZ_JBBCYA010000025.1:0-223 GCF_037145155.1 Microbacterium sp. USHLN186 | reverse complement strand
CAGATTCACACGGGATTTCTCGGGCCCCGTGCTACTTGGGATACTCTTCACGCTGCACACAACATTTCGACTACGGGGCTGGCACCCACTATGGCCCGTCTTTCAAAACGGCTCGTCTATATCGTCACATCACGTCGAACACTCGGCAGAATGTTCAGAAAAGTCCCGCAACCCCGGGCATGCAACGCCTGCCGGCTATCACACACACCCGGTTTAGCCTCAT
>NZ_JBBCYA010000024.1:0-223 GCF_037145155.1 Microbacterium sp. USHLN186 | reverse complement strand
CAGGACGGAAAGACCCCGTGACCTTTACTACAGCTTGGTATTGGTGTTCGGTGTGGCTTGTGTAGGATAGGTGGGAGACTGTGAAGCCGTGACGCCAGTCATGGTGGAGTCGTTGTTGAAATACCACTCTGGTCATATTGGATATCTAACTTCGAACCGTGATCCGGTTCAGGGACAGTGCCTGGTGGGTAGTTTAACTGGGGCGGTTGCCTCCCAAAAAGTA
>NZ_JBBCYA010000023.1:0-223 GCF_037145155.1 Microbacterium sp. USHLN186 | reverse complement strand
TACTTTTTGGGAGGCAACCGCCCCAGTTAAACTACCCACCAGGCACTGTCCCTGAACCGGATCACGGTTCGAAGTTAGATATCCAATATGACCAGAGTGGTATTTCAACAATGACTCCACCATGACTGGCGTCACGGCTTCACAGTCTCCCACCTATCCTACACAAGCCACACCGAACACCAATACCAAGCTGTAGTAAAGGTCACGGGGTCTTTCCGTCCTG
>NZ_JBBCYA010000022.1:0-224 GCF_037145155.1 Microbacterium sp. USHLN186 | reverse complement strand
AAGCTGGGCTTCATCGTTCGACTTGCATGTGTTAAGCACGCCGCCAGCGTTCATCCTGAGCCAGGATCAAACTCTCCGTAAAAAAGAAATGCATACACAACCGGGAAAACGGCCATGCAGCGAGTTTGAAACTGACCAAAAGAGACGAACATCATTGCTGACATTCATATAAATTGATCCAAAGGAATTCTCAACCAACCCCCACAAGGGTTGGACGAGGATAA
>NZ_JBBCYA010000021.1:0-224 GCF_037145155.1 Microbacterium sp. USHLN186 | reverse complement strand
AGTAGGGGTGACAGCGTGCCTTTTGAAGAATGAGCCTGCGAGTTAGTGATATGTGGCGAGGTTAACCCGTGTGGGGTAGCCGTAGCGAAAGCGAGTCTGAATAGGGCGTTTTTAGTCGCATGTTCTAGACCCGAAGCGAAGTGATCTATCCATGGCCAGGCTGAAGCACGTGTAAGAGCGTGTGGAGGGCCGAACCCACTTAGGTTGAAAACTGAGGGGATGAG
>NZ_JBBCYA010000020.1:0-244 GCF_037145155.1 Microbacterium sp. USHLN186 | reverse complement strand
GGCCGTGAACGACTTCAGCTGAGACTGCACCGCGACGCTGACCGCACCGTTTCCACCGAGGATCACGATCTTCTTCGGCTTCAGCCGCTTCAGCTCCGCACTGATCGCATCTGGGATCGAACCCGCAGCGACGAGCAGCACGGGCCCCTTGTTCATCCCCGCCACCGGAGCCCCCGACAGCGCGTCGGGGAACGTCGCACCATTCGCCACGTACGCCACCGGCACACCGGCGCCGAACGATGCC
>NZ_JBBCYA010000019.1:0-246 GCF_037145155.1 Microbacterium sp. USHLN186 | reverse complement strand
GTCCCCCCTGCAGTACCATCGGCGCTGTGAGGCTTAGCTTCCGGGTTCGGAATGTGACCGGGCGTTTCCCTCACGCTATGGCCGCCGTAACACTATTGACGTTTCGGCAACGCACACGTTGAGTGTGTGTTGTTCGGTTCCGACCGTACGTCGAGAACCACAAAGTGGACGCGTTCATCTCGCAGAAAGGAGGTGTTATCAAGTCATCGGCTTATTAGTACCAGTCAGCTGCACACGTTGCCGTGC
>NZ_JBBCYA010000018.1:0-254 GCF_037145155.1 Microbacterium sp. USHLN186 | reverse complement strand
ACCCCGCTCCCCAACCCCACCGTTCCAGATCCCGAAGGACCGTACTAAACGAAGCCAGACGCGCTGACAGCATGTCAAATGTTCCACCCATGAGCCCCAGCGAAGAACATGTGCCTTCGTACTGGGTTCTGGACACCCGAAAGTGTCAGATGCTCCTTAGAAAGGAGGTGATCCAGCCGCACCTTCCGGTACGGCTACCTTGTTACGACTTAGTCCTAATTACCGATCCCACCTTCGACAGCTCCCTCCCACAA
>NZ_JBBCYA010000017.1:0-297 GCF_037145155.1 Microbacterium sp. USHLN186 | reverse complement strand
TTAAAGACTTGAAATCACATGAGATGGGACAGATCCAGGAAAAGACCTGCCCCGGTTTTCTTTAAGATGCTCGCGTCCACTGTGTAGTTCTCAAAGTACGGGCGGTCCCCTTCACACCGAAACCACAACGGAAACGACGAAAAGGGGCCACAAGGAATCAGAACGACCCACTCCCCGAAAGAAGAGGCCGGCCCGGTCCCTCAGGACCCAACAGCGTGCAGCCACCCCGCTCCCCAACCCCACCGTTCCAGATCCCGAAGGACCGTACTAAACGAAGCCAGACGCGCTGACAGCATG
>NZ_JBBCYA010000016.1:0-445 GCF_037145155.1 Microbacterium sp. USHLN186 | reverse complement strand
GTCGGGGAACGTCGCACCATTCGCCACGTACGCCACCGGCACACCGGCGCCGAACGATGCCTTCGAGATCGCCGCCGACGTCTCATACCGACTCGCACCAGACAACCGCGTGACCGAGCCGGCCGTGAACGACTTCAGCTGAGACTGCACCGCGACGCTGACCGCACCGTTTCCACCGAGGATCACGATCTTCTTCGGCTTCAGCCGCTTCAGCTCCGCACTGATCGCATCCGGGATCGACCCCGCAGCGACCAGCAGCACGGGCCCCTTGTTCATACCCGCCACCGGAGCCCCCGACAGCGCGTCGGGGAACGTCGCACCATTCGCCACGTATGCCACCGGCACACCGGCGCCGAACGATGCCTTCGAGATCGCCGCCGACGTCTCATACCGACTCGCACCAGACAACCGCGTGACCGAGCCGGCCGTGAACGACTTCAGCTGA
>NZ_JBBCYA010000015.1:0-461 GCF_037145155.1 Microbacterium sp. USHLN186 | reverse complement strand
TTGTGGGAGGGAGCTGTCGAAGGTGGGATCGGTAATTAGGACTAAGTCGTAACAAGGTAGCCGTACCGGAAGGTGCGGCTGGATCACCTCCTTTCTAAGGAGCATCTGACATCTTCGGGTGTCCAGAACCCAGTACGAAGGCGCATGTTCTTCGCTGGGGCTCATGGGTGGAACATTTGACATGCTGTCAGCGCGTCTGGCTTCGTTTAGTACGGTCCTTCGGGATCTGGAACGGTGGGGTTGGGGAGCGGGGTGGCTGCACGCTGTTGGGTCCTGAGGGACCGGGCCGGCTTTCGGGCTGTTCCTTTCCTCGTGGCCCCTTTCGTCGTTTCCGTTGTGGTTTCGGTGTGAGGGGACCGCCCGTACTTTGAGAACTACACAGTGGACGCGAGCATCTTAAAGAAAACCGGGGCAGGTCTTTTCCTGGATCTGTCCCATCTCATGTGATTTCAAGTCTTTAA
>NZ_JBBCYA010000014.1:0-477 GCF_037145155.1 Microbacterium sp. USHLN186 | reverse complement strand
AGGGGACCGCCCGTACTTTGAGAACTACACAGTGGACGCGAGCATCTTAAAGAAAACCGGGGCAGGTCTTTTCCTGGATCTGTCCCATCTCATGTGATTTCAAGTCTTTAAGAGCAAACGGTGGATGCCTTGGCATCTGGAGCCGAAGAAGGACGTAGCAATCTGCGATAAGCCTCGGGGAATTGATAAGCGAGTTTTGATCCGAGGATTTCCGAATGGGGAAACCCCGCCAGGCGTTTGTGCGACCTGGTGACTCCCGCCTGAATATATAGGGCGGGTAGAGGGAACGTGGGGAAGTGAAACATCTCAGTACCCACAGGAAGAGAAAACAACAGTGATTCCGTGAGTAGTGGCGAGCGAAAGCGGATGAGGCTAAACCGGGTGTGTGTGATAGCCGGCAGGCGTTGCATGCCCGGGGTTGCGGGACTTTTCTGAACATTCTGCCGAGTGTTCGACGTGATGTGACGATATAGACGA
>NZ_JBBCYA010000013.1:0-585 GCF_037145155.1 Microbacterium sp. USHLN186 | reverse complement strand
ATGAGGCTAAACCGGGTGTGTGTGATAGCCGGCAGGCGTTGCATGCCCGGGGTTGCGGGACTTTTCTGAACATTCTGCCGAGTGTTCGACGTGATGTGACGATATAGACGAACCGTTTTGAAAGACGGGCCATAGTGGGTGCCAGCCCCGTAGTCGAAATGTTGTGTGCAGCGTGAAGAGTATCCCAAGTAGCACGGGGCCCGAGAAATCCCGTGTGAATCTGTCAGGACCACCTGATAAGCCTAAATACTCCCAGATGACCGATAGCGGACAAGTACCGTGAGGGAAAGGTGAAAAGTACCCCGGGAGGGGAGTGAAATAGTACCTGAAACCGTTTGCTTACAAACCGTTGGAGCCTCCTTAGTAGGGGTGACAGCGTGCCTTTTGAAGAATGAGCCTGCGAGTTAGTGATATGTGGCGAGGTTAACCCGTGTGGGGTAGCCGTAGCGAAAGCGAGTCTGAATAGGGCGTTTCAGTCGCATGTTCTAGACCCGAAGCGAAGTGATCTATCCATGGCCAGGCTGAAGCACGTGTAAGAGCGTGTGGAGGGCCGAACCCACTTAGGTTGAAAACTGAGGGGATGAG
>NZ_JBBCYA010000012.1:0-797 GCF_037145155.1 Microbacterium sp. USHLN186 | reverse complement strand
TTGTTGAAATACCACTCTGGTCATATTGGATATCTAACTTCGAACCGTGATCCGGTTCAGGGACAGTGCCTGGTGGGTAGTTTAACTGGGGCGGTTGCCTCCCAAAAAGTAACGGAGGCGCCCAAAGGTTCCCTCAACCTGGTTGGCAATCAGGTGGCGAGTGTAAGTGCACAAGGGAGCTTGACTGTGAGACTGACAGGTCGAGCAGGGACGAAAGTCGGGACTAGTGATCCGGCAGTGGCTTGTGGAAGCGCTGTCGCTCAACGGATAAAAGGTACCTCGGGGATAACAGGCTGATCTTGCCCAAGAGTCCATATCGACGGCATGGTTTGGCACCTCGATGTCGGCTCGTCGCATCCTGGGGCTGGAGTAGGTCCCAAGGGTTGGGCTGTTCGCCCATTAAAGCGGTACGCGAGCTGGGTTTAGAACGTCGTGAGACAGTTCGGTCCCTATCCGCTGCGCGCGTAGGAAGTTTGAGAGGATCTGACCCTAGTACGAGAGGACCGGGTTGGACGAACCTCTGGTGTGCCAGTTGTTCCGCCAGGAGCACCGCTGGTTAGCTACGTTCGGGATGGATAACCGCTGAAAGCATCTAAGCGGGAAGCCGGCCTCAAGATGAGACTTCCATCACCTTCGGGTGGAGAGGCTCCCAGCCAGACGACTGGGTTGATAGGCCAGATGTGGAAGCACGGCAACGTGTGCAGCTGACTGGTACTAATAAGCCGATGACTTGATAACACCTCCTTTCTGCGAGATGAACGCGTCCACTTTGTGGTTCTCGACGTACGGTCGGAACC
>NZ_JBBCYA010000011.1:0-1014 GCF_037145155.1 Microbacterium sp. USHLN186 | reverse complement strand
CAGGCCGGTGGGGTCGAGGAAGAGGCGGGTCCAGCCGGTGGTGTGTCCGGCGAGGGTGCGGGCGGTGTCGGGGTGCATGGTGGCGTGTGCGTCGAGTTGGGCGGGGTTATCGTCGGTGCCGGTGAGGGTGGTTGCGGCGATGGTGACCTGGATGCGGGCGTGGATGTTCTCCAGTCCGGTGCCCATCACCTCGGAGGGGTCGGCGGCCAGGAGCAGGTCGGTGAGCAGTTCGGTGCGGATCTCGTCCAGCCCGCGGGTGTCGGCCGGGACGCGGATCACGCGCGGTCCGGCGGCGACGGCGCGGTCCATCGCGTCCATGTCCGCATCCCACCAGAGCGAGCCGGCCGTGCTGAAGGGGTCGGTGGTGCTGAAGGGGTCGGTGGTGTAGGTGTCGGTGGTGCCGAAGATCGTCGCCGCCTCGGCGGCTTCGGCGGTGTGGGTGCGCGCGTCGTGCAGGGCGAGGTCGTAGTCGGTGTCAGGGGGCAGGGTGGGGGTGCGGTTGTCGGGGTGCTGCTTCTGGGCGCGGGCCAGGGTGGTGAGGCGGTCCATGATGGCGAGGGCTTTGTAGGTGGGCATGATCGCCTGCAGCAGCGACATCTCGTCATCGATCTCGCGCACGCTCACCTCCTGCTCCGCGATCGCGCGCCGGTGACGTTCGGTGACCGTTTCCGGCACGAGCGCGGCGATGAGCTCACGCGCGTGCGTGCGGGTGCGCGCGGGCGCTTCGGTCTCGGCGAACTCCACCGCCGCCGCCTCGTACAGCGCCCACGAGTCCGGGGGTGCGTCGCCGGCGTTGCGTGCGTGGATCAAGGGCCCGGCGGCGCGGAGGATCTCCCGCACGTGCGCTGCGCTGATCCTGCCCGCCTCGAGCGAGGCGCGCACGGCGGGGAAGTCGTCGCACAGGGCGCGGGCGTGGGCGAACGCCTGCTCCACGCTGCCTTTCGCCATCCGTGCGGCGGCGGAGTACTCCGCCACCATCGACCGGCGGATCGTCTCACGATGCACCGGGGACGC
>NZ_JBBCYA010000010.1:0-1571 GCF_037145155.1 Microbacterium sp. USHLN186 | reverse complement strand
CGTTTTCCCGGTTGTGTATGCATTTCTTTTTTACGGAGAGTTTGATCCTGGCTCAGGATGAACGCTGGCGGCGTGCTTAACACATGCAAGTCGAACGATGAAGCCCAGCTTGCTGGGTGGATTAGTGGCGAACGGGTGAGTAACACGTGAGCAACCTGCCCCTGACTCTGGGATAAGCGCTGGAAACGGCGTCTAATACTGGATATGTCCCGTCACCGCATGGTGTGCGGGTGGAAAGATTTTTCGGTTGGGGATGGGCTCGCGGCCTATCAGCTTGTTGGTGAGGTAATGGCTCACCAAGGCGTCGACGGGTAGCCGGCCTGAGAGGGTGACCGGCCACACTGGGACTGAGACACGGCCCAGACTCCTACGGGAGGCAGCAGTGGGGAATATTGCACAATGGGCGCAAGCCTGATGCAGCAACGCCGCGTGAGGGATGACGGCCTTCGGGTTGTAAACCTCTTTTAGCAGGGAAGAAGCGAGAGTGACGGTACCTGCAGAAAAAGCACCGGCTAACTACGTGCCAGCAGCCGCGGTAATACGTAGGGTGCAAGCGTTATCCGGAATTATTGGGCGTAAAGAGCTCGTAGGCGGTCTGTCGCGTCTGCTGTGAAATTCCGAGGCTCAACCTCGGGCTTGCAGTGGGTACGGGCAGACTAGAGTGCGGTAGGGGAGATTGGAATTCCTGGTGTAGCGGTGGAATGCGCAGATATCAGGAGGAACACCGATGGCGAAGGCAGATCTCTGGGCCGTAACTGACGCTGAGGAGCGAAAGGGTGGGGAGCAAACAGGCTTAGATACCCTGGTAGTCCACCCCGTAAACGTTGGGAACTAGTTGTGGGGTCCTTTCCACGGATTCCGTGACGCAGCTAACGCATTAAGTTCCCCGCCTGGGGAGTACGGCCGCAAGGCTAAAACTCAAAGGAATTGACGGGGACCCGCACAAGCGGCGGAGCATGCGGATTAATTCGATGCAACGCGAAGAACCTTACCAAGGCTTGACATACACGAGAACGGGCCAGAAATGGTCAACTCTTTGGACACTCGTGAACAGGTGGTGCATGGTTGTCGTCAGCTCGTGTCGTGAGATGTTGGGTTAAGTCCCGCAACGAGCGCAACCCTCGTTCTATGTTGCCAGCACGTAATGGTGGGAACTCATGGGATACTGCCGGGGTCAACTCGGAGGAAGGTGGGGATGACGTCAAATCATCATGCCCCTTATGTCTTGGGCTTCACGCATGCTACAATGGCCGGTACAATGGGCTGCGATACCGTAAGGTGGAGCGAATCCCAAAAAGCCGGTCCCAGTTCGGATTGAGGTCTGCAACTCGACCTCATGAAGTCGGAGTCGCTAGTAATCGCAGATCAGCAACGCTGCGGTGAATACGTTCCCGGGTCTTGTACACACCGCCCGTCAAGTCATGAAAGTCGGTAACACCTGAAGCCGGTGGCCTAACCCCTTGTGGGAGGGAGCTGTCGAAGGTGGGATCGGTAATTAGGACTAAGTCGTAACAAGGTAGCCGTACCGGAAGGTGCGGCTGGATCACCTCCTTTCTAAGGAGCATCTGACA
>NZ_JBBCYA010000009.1:0-1623 GCF_037145155.1 Microbacterium sp. USHLN186 | reverse complement strand
AGTCGCATGTTCTAGACCCGAAGCGAAGTGATCTATCCATGGCCAGGCTGAAGCACGTGTAAGAGCGTGTGGAGGGCCGAACCCACTTAGGTTGAAAACTGAGGGGATGAGCTGTGGATAGGGGTGAAAGGCCAATCAAACTTCGTGATAGCTGGTTCTCTCCGAAATGCATTTAGGTGCAGCGTTGCGTGTTTCTTGCCGGAGGTAGAGCTACTGGATGGCCGATGGGCCTCACCAGGTTACTGACGTCAGCCAAACTCCGAATGCCGGTAAGTGAGAGCGCAGCAGTGAGACTGTGGGGGATAAGCTTCATAGTCGAGAGGGAAACAACCCAGACCACCATCTAAGGTCCCAAAGCGCGTGCTAAGTGGAAAAGGATGTGGAGTTGCTTAGACAACCAGGAGGTTGGCTTAGAAGCAGCCACCCTTGAAAGAGTGCGTAATAGCTCACTGGTCAAGTGATTCCGCGCCGACAATGTAACGGGGCTCAAGCACGCCACCGAAGTTGTGGCATTGACATTTTTGGTAGGCCTTCGTGGTCCAGCCGTGTTGATGGGTAGGAGAGCGTCGTGTGGCGAGTGAAGCGGCGGTGTGAACCAGCCGTGGACGCTACACGAGTGAGAATGCAGGCATGAGTAGCGAAAGACGTGTGAGAAACACGTCCTCCGGAAGACCAAGGGTTCCAGGGTCAAGCTAATCTTCCCTGGGTAAGTCGGGACCTAAGGCGAGGCCGACAGGCGTAGTCGATGGACAACGGGTTGATATTCCCGTACCGGCGAAGAACCGCCCCAGTCAATCCAGTGATGCTAAGTGTCCGAAGCCATCCATCGAGCCCTTCGGGGTTCACCGGGTGGTGGAGCACACGACCCTATGCTGGTGCGGCTAGCGTATTAACAGGTGTGACGCAGGAAGGTAGCCCAGCCAGGCGATGGTTGTCCTGGTGCAAGTGCGTAGGCCGAGTCATAGGCAAATCCGTGACTCATACAGGCTGAGACACGATGCGAATGAAAAGTGGGTGATCCTATGCTGCCGAGAAAAGCATCGACGCGAGGTTCCAGCCGCCCGTACCCCAAACCGACTCAGGTGGTCAGGTAGAGAATACCAAGGAGATCGAGAGAATCGTGGTTAAGGAACTCGGCAAAATGCCCCCGTAACTTCGGGAGAAGGGGGGCCATCCACTTATACCCACTTGCTGGGAAAAGGGTGTGGTGGCCGCAGAGACTAGTGGGTAGCGACTGTTTACTAAAAACACAGGTCCGTGCGAAGACGCAAGTCGATGTATACGGACTGACGCCTGCCCGGTGCTGGAAGGTTAAGAGGACCGGTTAGCCGCAAGGCGAAGCTGAGAATTTAAGCCCCAGTAAACGGCGGTGGTAACTATAACCATCCTAAGGTAGCGAAATTCCTTGTCGGGTAAGTTCCGACCTGCACGAATGGCGTAACGACTTCCCAACTGTCTCAACCGCGAACTCGGCGAAATTGCACTACGAGTAAAGATGCTCGTTACGCGCAGCAGGACGGAAAGACCCCGTGACCTTTACTACAGCTTGGTATTGGTGTTCGGTGTGGCTTGTGTAGGATAGGTGGGAGACTGTGAAGCCGTGACGCCAGTCATGGTGGAGTC
>NZ_JBBCYA010000008.1:0-69047 GCF_037145155.1 Microbacterium sp. USHLN186 | reverse complement strand
GGCGCGGGCGTGGGCGAACGCCTGCTCCACGCTGCCTTTCGCCATCCGTGCGGCGGCGGAGTACTCCGCCACCATCGACCGGCGGATCGTCTCACGATGCACCGGGGACGCGGCGACGTCGGCATCCATCACCTCGATCCGCGCCGCCAGCAGCGTCGCCGCACGCGCTTCGAGCCGATTGATCTCGGCCCGCACCCCCACCCACTCGTCCAGCAGCTCACGCTGCCGGGCGAACGGATCAACAGGTGCGGTGGCCATACCAAAAGACTAGAACGCACCTCCGACATCCGCCCCGGCCGCAGCCGCCCGTCAGACGACGAAGCGCCAGACGTACTCGAGTCCGTCGGCGGGGCGGAACCAGGCGATGGAGACGACCGCCTCGTCAGGATCCGACGCGCACAGGCACAGCTCGACCGTCTCTCCTGGCAGCACCTGACCCCACAGATCGACCACCTGCTGATGGTCGGCATCGTCGCGGAAGACCCGCACGAAGTCGGCGGGTTCCCGCGCGGCGTTGAGAAGTACGGGGTGTGTGCGGTCGCTGCGGCTGATCACCCACGGCACGCGGTAGGCGAGGGGCGGGGCGGGCTGAGAGGCGTCGATGGGATGCAGCATCCCGACACGCTAAGAACCACCGCGGACCCCGCACCGACCATCACCGACATCGGCTCCCTGTCCGTGCAGAACCGGCGGTCACGCGTCGTTTGTGGAGGACGAGTCGATCGCCTTGGGCGTGCGGCGCAGCTTCGAGCCGACGAAGCGCGCCCCGCGCAGCATCCGCATCTCGATCCGCTCGCTGCCCGGTACGGGCTCGAGCTCCGCCGGGAGCACGGGTGGCGCGATACCGAAGGCGCGGCGCGATGTGGTCAGCACCCGCCGGCCGAGCAGGTGGTTGCCGGCGCCGCCGACGACGGCCCCGACCCCGAACGGCAGCGCCTTGCCGAGGAACGACGCCCCGCCGCGTTTGGCGAACTGCCGGATGAACTCGGACTTCAGCCGGTCGACGATCGGTCCCATGGCCGCCCGCGGCAGGGACTTGGTGACCATCTCGCCCCAGTAGGAGGACCGCGTGGGGCCCTTGCCGGTGGCCTGCCGCGCGAGCTGGGAGACGAGGTCGACGCCCTCCTTGCCGAGCATCAGCGTCATCACCAGCGCCCGCGCGCGCTCGGGATTGTCGACCGCGATGCCGTGCACCTCGGCGATGGACTGGGCGAACAGGGCCGTCGACTCCATGAACCCGATCGTCTCCACGCCGGACAGCGCGAGGGTGATGCCGGTGCCGATCCCCGGGACGACCGCGGTGGCGCCGACGGCCGCGCCACCGGCGGTGACCGCGGCGAGGTAGCGGGCCTCGAGAATCGCCACGATCTGGTCAGGAGTGGCGTGGGGATGCCGGCGCCGGATGCTGCGGATGTGCGCGACGACCAGGGGGCGCTGCACACCCATCACCCGGTCGAGGCTGCGCACGCTGAGGGGATGCTCCCGTGAGCCGGGCGGCGGGACGGGCTTGTCCCACGGCGAGTCCTCCGGAAGCGAGTGGATCTTGTGGATCTTCTCGCGCATGCGCCGATCTTATGCACCGCGTCCGCGAGAAGGCCGAAAGCCCCGCTCCCCTTGACAGGGGCGGGGCTTTCGGCATCCGCCGCGACGGGGTCGCGTGGATCAGACGAACAGGTTGGCGCGCTCCAGGTCCTCTGCGAAGTCGACCTCGACCGCGTAGAGGTCCGATACGTCCATCGGCTCGAGCAGCAGGCCGTCCTCGGCGATGGCGAGCTCGAGACCGCGCTCGAAGTAGTCCTGGTCCTCGACGCGCTGCAGCTGGCGCATGAACGCCTTCTTGTCGCGCGCGGAGATGTAGTTGATGCCGACGGCTTCGCCCAGGCCGCCCTTGACGGTCTTCGAGAGCTCCTTGATGTAGCCCTCGGCCGTGATGGTGTACTTGACCTCTTCGTCGCTCACCTTGGCGGTGTTGACGGTCACGAACGACTGGTCGCGCTCGATGTAATCGATGGCGCGGCCGAGGATGCGCGGGTCGAAGACGACGTCGCCGTTCATCCACAGCACGCCGCCCTTGCCGGTGGCTGCCAGGGCGCGCAGCAGGCTCTTCGAGGTGTTGGTCACGTCGTAGCGCTCGTTGTGCACGTACTTGGCGGAGGGGAACGCCTCGATGATGGTCTCGGCGCGGTAACCCACGACGGTCGTGATGCGCGCGCTCTTGCCGAACGCGGCGCGGATGTTGTCGTGCTGCTGGCCCATGATGGTGCGGCCGTCGTTGAGCTCGGTGAGCGGCTTGGGCAGCGCACGGCCCAGGCGCGAGCCCATGCCGGCTGCCAGGATGACGGTCTGAAGAGTCACGAAATCTCCTAAGAAAGAACTTGTGTTCACTGTCGATTCAACGACGAGACACCTCTTCGTGCCTCCGCAATGGTACCGATCAGTGCTGGGAGAGTCCGGGGGGAGGCGCTCCCGTTGCTCTTTCGTGACCGATTCCACACCCCGCTCCCAGCGTGCGGAAGGGGGTTGCCTTCGCCGCGACATCCCGTCCCGTGGCCCGAAATCCTCTCGGAAGGGCTTGGTAGCGTAGTCGGGTGACTGCTTCGCTCGACTCAGACGACGCCAACATCGACACTCCGGAGGACTCGATGGCGGATGCTCGCGAGCAGACCGCCCTCGCGGGTGGTGAGACGGCGGTTTCGCCGGTCAGTTCGGCCGCGGTGCCCGCGACGGATGCCACGCAGAGCGGCTCGACGGACCGGTCCGCGAGCGCTGCGAAGAAGCCGGCTGCGGCGAAGAAGTCGCCTGCGGTGAAGAAGCCGGCTGCGGCGAAGAAGTCGCCTGCGGTGAAGAAGTCCGCTGCGCCCACGGCCGCCAGGACGTCGACCGCCGCGAAGACGGCGGCGAGCAAGGCTGCGGCGAGCAAGGCTGCGGCGAGCAAGGCGGCGGCAGACCGAGCCGCGGCGGACAAGGCTGCAGCGGGCAAGGCTGCGGCGGGGAAGGCCGCGGAGCGCACCGCCGCCGTGAAGAAGGCGTCGGCGTCCAGCGCGGCGGCGAAGACAGCGGCGGCGAAGAAGGCAGCAGACGCGGAGGCGGGGAAGACAGCCGCAGTGCGGAAGGCTGCGGCTCAGAAGGCCGCCGGCTCCGCGTCGACCGAGGCGGATGCCGCAGGAGCGGATCTTCCGGCCGCGGGCGCGACGGAGCACATGTCGGCGGCGAAGACCTCCACGGCGAAGAAGGCCCCCGGGAAGACGTCCACCGGCAAGGCCGCCGCAGCGAAGACGACGCCCAAGACACCGCGGACGAGCGCGACTGGCAGCAAGACGACCGGCGCGAAGACGACCGGCGCGAAGTCCACCACCAAGACGACCGGCAAGGGGACAGGCGAGAAGCCGACCACCGGCAAGGCGACCGCGGCGAAGACGACGACAGCGAAGACGAAGGCGACCACGGCCAAGTCAGCCGTGTCAGAGCCCGTGCTGACCGCGCAGCCGTCCGACGGTGCCGCCGTCGCTCAGGGCGGCGTCGACGACCCGATCACTCTCGATTCCGCAGCCATCCGCCCGCTTGTCGCGGCATCGAACAGCGCGGAAGCAGCGGAAGCGCGCCCCCCGCGCAACCGTCCCGCCGGCTCAGCGGTGATCGTGGATGACGATTCCGGGCGGCCGCACTCCGACAGCCCCCTCGAGCCCGTCGCAGCCGACGCTCCGGCGGCAGCCGGTGCGGCAGCGGCGGTAGAGGTCAGCGGCGACGCGCCCACCGACACGGTCGCAGGCGAGGCCATCCGCATCCGCGGGCTCGTCAAGCGCTTCGGCGATGTGAACGCCGTCGACGGCGTGGACCTCACCGTCCCGGCGGGCTCGTTCTACGGACTGGTCGGACCCAACGGTGCGGGCAAGACGACGACCCTGTCGATCATCGCCGGGCTGCTGCGCCCGGACGCCGGAACCGTGCACATCAGCGGGATCGACCAGCACACCAAGCCCCTCGAGGCCAAGCGCATGATGGGCGTGCTGCCCGACCGGCTGCGCACCTTCGACCGTCTCACCGGCCGCCAGCTGCTGTACTACTACGGTCAGCTGCGCGGTCTGGACCGCGCCGTCATCGAGAAGCGCACCGCCGACCTCGCGCGCGCCTTCGATCTCAGCGAGGCGCTCAGCCGCGTCGTCTCCGACTACTCCGCCGGCATGACCAAGAAGGTCATGCTCGCGGGCGCCCTCATCCACTCGCCGCGCGTGCTGGTGCTCGACGAGCCGTTCGAATCGGTCGACCCGGTCTCATCGGGGGTGATCCTCGACATCCTGCGCTCCTACGTCTCGCACGGCGGCACCGTCATCCTCTCCAGCCACGGCATGGACCTGGTCGAGCGCGTGTGCTCACGCGTCGCGGTGATCGTCGGCGGTGAACTGCTCGCCGAGGGCACGATTGACGAGGTGCGGGCAGGACAGACACTGACCGAGCGGTTCATCGAGCTGTCGGGCGGGGCCGGCGAAGTGGAGGGCCTCGAGTGGTTGCACACGTTCTCCGACTGAGGCTCGCGCTGCTGGCCGGCGGCCTGCGTGGTGCGCACGCCGTGCGCGGCGCGGTCGGCCTGGTGGCATCTGCCGCGCTCACCGTCGCCGTGTGCCTGGCGATCCTGGGGCTGCGCGATGCGCCGCTGGCCACCGCGCACACCGTGATCGTCCTCGGGGCGGCCGCACTCGTGCTCGCCTTCTTCCTCGGGCCGATGCTCACCGGCACACCTGATCAGCTCGACCCGAGACGGTTCTGGCCGTTCGGCCTCGACGAGCGCGCGCTCGGGTGGGTGCTCGTACTCGCCTCGCTGATCAGCGTGCCCAGTCTGGCGCTCATCGCGGTGACCTCCTGCATGGTGGTCGTGGTCATCCACGCCGGCGTGCCGTGGGCCGCGGCTGTGCTGTTCGGCCTCATCGGCGTGCTCAGCGCCACGCTGTCCGCGCGCATCGGCATGGCCATCAGCGCGATCCTGCTGCCCGAGCGGCGCTCGCGCGAGCTCACCGTGCTGTTCACGCTGCCGGTGATCGTGATCGCCTTCCCCGTGGCGGCCTACTTCGCGTCGCTGCGCTGGGATGGCCAGGTGCCGCCGGCCGTGCAGACCGCTACGGACATGGTCGGCTTCTCGCCGCTCGCCGCGTCGCAGGCCTTCCTGTTCCATCTCGTCGCCGGCGACGGCGCCGCGGCGTGGGTCAGCGCCCTGATCGCCGTCCTCACCCTCGCCGGGCTGCTGATGCTGTGGCTGGTGCTCGTGCGCCGGCTGCTGACGGCATCCGAGCGTCCGTACGCCACCCGAGAGCGCTCTGGCCTCGGCTGGTTCGGTTCCCTGCCCGCGAATGCGTTCGGCGCCGTAGCCGCGCGCAGCCTCGTCTACTGGCTGCGCGATCGCCGATACATCGTCAACCTGCTGGTCGTGCCGATCGCGGGCGTGCTCACGGTGTTCCCGCTGCTGGTCGCCGGTGTGCCGCTGGAGATCGCGGCGCTGGTGCCGGTGCCGCTCATGGCGCTCTTCTTCGGATGGCTGCCGCACAACGACGTCGCCTACGACTCCACCGCGCTGTGGATCCACATCGCCAGCGGCCTGCGCGGGCTGCCCGACCGGCTGGGCCGGCTGGTGCCCGTCCTGCTCGTCGCGATCCCCGTGCTGGCGATCGGCGTGTCGGTCACCCTCGCCGTGGTCGGCGACTGGCACCTCATGCTGCCGCTGATCGGCGTCACGGCGGCGCTGCTGCTGACCGGCCTCGGCATGTCGAGCATCGCCTCGGTCAGCGCCCCCTACGCCGTCTCCCGGCCCGGGGACAGCCCGTTCCAGCAGCCGCAGCGCTCGTCGGCGCACGGCTCCTTCGGCGCCGCCCTGACCTTCCTCGGAGCGCTGGCCACCAGCGCACCGACGATCTGGCTCTTCGCGCTCACCCTCGCCGAGGGCGATCAGCACGCCCCGACCACGCTGTGGGTGGGAATGATCTCCGGCCTCGTGGTGCTCTTCGGCGGCGCCGCCGCGGGGGCGCTGATCTTCGAGCGCAGCGGCGAGCGGCTGATGGAGTTCGCCGAGACGGCCTGATCCCGAACACCCGCGGGCGGCTAGAATCTCGTCATGAGTACTCCGCTGGACAGTCCCGATCAGGGTGGCGTGGCAACACTTGATCGCGAGCTCGAAGAACTCCTCCGCGAGGAGAATCTCGAGCCCGGCGACCACGAACGCTTCTCGCACTACGTGAAGAAGGACAAGATCCTCGAGTCGGCCATCACCGGAAAGCCGGTGCGTGCGCTGTGCGGCAAGAAGTGGACTCCGGGGCGCGACCCTGAGAAGTTCCCCATCTGCCCGACCTGCAAGGAGATCTACGAGAGCATGGTCGGCTGACGCCGCTTCTCGTCTCCTGACCCTCGCCCGGCCGTCGGCGCGACGCTAGTCGGCGTCCACGAAGACGGTCGGGATGGCCGGGTCGGACTTGCTGAGGGCCAGTGCGCGCACCGGCAGCTCCTCGCGCACCCGCAGGTGATGCTCACGAGCGGATGCCGTGCCCGCCGCCCCCTCGTACGCCGGATCGATCTCGCCAGCGTCCACCAGAACCACCTGCAGCGAGCGCGCATCCGGATGATCGGCGGCCGTGTCGACCTGCTCGAAGCCGTCGGCGACCGAGATGGTCTCGGAGGTCGCGACGCCGTCGTCGAGCGTGCGGAACGCCGCCTTGCGGCCGCCCTTGGAGCCCTTGTCGGTGGAGGCCTTCGCGACCGCCACCCACCCGCCGCCGCTGTCCTGCCGGGCGACGAGCTTGTACACCATGCTCGCCGTCGGGTACCCCGAGCCCGTCACCACCGAGGTGCCGACACCGTAGTAGTCCACTGGCGAGGCGGCGAGCGCGGCTATGGCGTACTCGTCGAGGTCGCTGGTGACGGTGATCTTCGTCCCGGTCGCCCCCAGCTCGTCCAGATGCTGGCGCACTGACGCGGCGACCAGAGGCAGATCGCCGGAATCCAAACGCACGCCCCCCAGCGCCGTGCCGGCGACGCGGATCGCCGTCTCGACTCCGGTGCGGATGTCGTAAGTGTCCACGAGCAGGGTGGTGCCCGTGCCGAGACTGTCGATCTGCGAGCGGAACGCCGCCTCCTCGGAGTCGTGCAGCAGCGTCCAGGAGTGCGCGGCCGTGCCCATGGTGGGGATGCCCCAGCGTCGGCCCGCCTCGAGGTTGCTCGTCGCGCCGAACCCGGCGATGTACGCCGCACGCGCGGCCGCGACGGCGGACTGCTCGGCCGCTCGCCGCGATCCCATCTCGGCCAGCGGCCGCTCACCGGCGGCGATGCTCATCCGCGACGCGGCGGTGGCCACGGCGGAATCGTGGTTCAGCACGCTCAGCGCCAGCGTCTCGAGCACCACGGCATCCGCGAAGGTGCCCTCCACGGTGAGGATCGGCGAGCCGGGGAAGTACAGCTCGCCTTCGCGGTAGCCGCGGATGCTGCCGGTGAAGCGGTAGTTCTCCAGGTAGGCGATCGCCTCGGCATCCACCACCCGCTCATCGCGCAGGTAGCGCAGCTCGTCGTCCCCGAAGCGGAACTCGCGCAGCAGCGTCAGCAGCCGGCCGGTGCCGGCGACGACGCCGAAGCGCCGTCCGCCGGAGAGGCGACGCGAGAACAGCTCGAAGACGCTGGGCCTCGCGGCGGTGCCGTCCCGCAGCGACGCGGCGAGCATGGTCAGTTCATACCGGTCGGTGAGGAACGCGGAGCTCATCCGGCCAGTGTATCCAGGCGGCGGATCGGGGATACTGATCAGCGGACCCGAACGCCGCCGACGATCCCGGAGGACATCCGCATGCCGCATGCCGACGAGCTGACCAGACTCGCCAACGGGGTCCTGTGGCCCGGGTTCCTGGGCAGCACCGTGCCGGATTGGCTGGCCGCCGCATTCGAGGACGGTCTCGCCGGCGTCGTCTACTTCGCACAGAACCTCGACGGCGACCCCGCTGCGCTGAGCGCCGAGATCCACCGGATCTCACCATCCGCCCTGATCGGCATCGATGAGGAGGGCGGCAGCGTCACCCGTCTGGAATCGCGCACCGGCTCGACCGTGCCCGGCGCGGCCCAGCTCGGCGTCGTCGACGACCTCGATGCCACCCGCGCGACCGGATCGGAGATCGGGCGTCGCGCCCGGCAGGCCGGAGCGGATGTCGTGATCGCACCCGTCGCCGACGTGAACACCGACCCGCGCAACCCCGTGATCGGCGTGCGCGCCTTCGGCGACAGCACCGAGCTGGTGTCGCGGCACACCGCGGCGGCCGTGGAGGGGCTGCAGCAGGCCGGAGTGGCCGCGTGCGCCAAGCACTACCCGGGACATGGAGACACGCACACCGACTCGCATCACGCGCTGCCGCGGCTCGCGCTCAGCGCGGCCGAGATCGAGACGCATCACCTGCCCCCGTTCACTGCGGCGATCCGTGCCGGGGTGCACGCGATCATGACCGCGCACATCGTGGCGCCGCACTGGGGTGACGAACCGGCCACGCTGAACCCGCGCGTGCTGGGGCGCCTGCGCGAGGAGGGCTTCGAGGGCGTCATCGTGACGGACGCCCTCGACATGGCCGCGATCCGCGAGAGCGTCGGCATCGGCCCAGGGGCGGTGCGCGCTCTCGCCGCCGGCGCCGACCTGCTGTGCATCGGCAATCCCACCAACCCCGGCGCGCGGATGCTGCCCGATCAGGACGAGCAGGACTTCCGCGAGGCGCGCGACGCGATCGTCGCCGCCCTGCGCAGCGGCGAGTTGCCGCGTGAGCGGGTGATCGAGGCCGGTCGTCGTGTCGCGGCGATGGCGGATGCCGTGCGCGCCCGCCGCGCGATCCTCGACAGCGACGATGCCAGGGGCGACGGGCAGTCGGCGCCCTTCGACGCCGACGCGATCGCCGATCGTGCCGTGCGCGTGCAGGGCGAGCCGGCGGCGCTCGCCGATGGACCCACCCTGGTGATCGACCTGCGCCGCGCGTCCAGCCTCGCCGTCGACAGCGGTGCCGCGCACGTGGCGGAGGCGCTCGCCGCGGGGGGAGAGGTGCGTCGGATCGACGCCGATTCGGCGAGCGAGGAGGACATCGCGGCGGCGGCCGCGTCGGCATCCGCAGCGCAGAGCATCCTGCTCGTCGACCGCCTCGACGAGGACAGCGCGCAGGGGCGTGCGCTCGCCCGCATCCGGGCGACGGCGCCCGACGCGGTGGCGGTCAACGTCGGCCTGCCCGGCGCCGTCCCGGGCGGCCGTGCCGTCATCAGCTCGCCGGCGGCGAGCCCGCTCGCGGCTCGCGCCGCTCGTCGCGCGCTGCTGAACAGGTCGCGCACTGCAGGACAGAAGGGCCTGACATGACCGATCGCGCCGCGCTGCGCTCCACCCTCGAGACGCTCTCCACGGAGCGCGTCGACCCGGCCTTCGCCGACCTCGACCTGCTGCCCACCGGCGACCAGGTCGCGCTGATGGCCGAGCAGGCCGCCGTCGCCGCGCAGGCGGTCGCCGCTGCGGGCGACAGCATCGCCCGGGCGGTGGACGGCATCGTCGCCCGCCTGCGCCGCGGCGGCCGCCTGGTGTACATCGGCGCCGGAACCGCCGGACGCATGGGCGTGCTGGATGCCAGCGAGATCCCGCCGACCTTCGGCACCGACCCGGCCCTCGTCGTCGGCGTGATCGCCGGCGGTGAGCAGGCGCTGCGCAGCGCCGTCGAGGACGCCGAGGACGACGAGGTGGCCGGCGAGCAAGCCGGACTTGCGCTGGGACCGGATGACGCGATCGTCGGGATCTCGGCATCCGGGCGCACCCCCTACGTCGCGGCCGCACTGCGCGCTGCCCGTACGCGCGGCGCGCTCACGGTGAGCCTCGCCTGCAACCGCGGTGCGGAGATCTCCGTCGACGCCGACGTCGCGATCGAGGTGGTGGTCGGGCCGGAAGTGGTCGCCGGCTCCACCCGGCTGAAGGCGGGCACCGCGCAGAAGCTCGTGCTCAACACCCTGTCCACGCTCGCGATGGTGCACTCCGGCAAGGTGTACGGCAATCTCATGGTCGATGTGCAATCCACCAACGAGAAGCTGCGTGCCCGCGCCGAGCGCACGGTGATGCACGCGACCGGATGCGCGCCCGCCGACGCGTCGCGTGCGCTGGCCGACGCCGACGGCTCCGTCAAGCTCGCGATCGCCCTGGTCGAGACGGGTCTGGACGTCGCCACCGCGCGGGCGGCGCTCAACGATGCGGGCGGTGACCTGCGACGAGCGCTCGCCGCTGTCCGCGGCGAGGGCGCTGCTGACCGCCGTGACGGCGCCGCCGAGTAGGCTGGGGCATCATGAACGACGCTCCCATCGGCATCTTCGACTCCGGTGTGGGCGGCTTGACGGTCGCGCGGGCCATCCGCGCGCAGCTGCCGCAGGAGTCGCTCGTGTACATCGGCGACACCGCGCACTCCCCGTACGGGCCCAAGCCCATCGCCGACGTGCGCCGCTACAGCATCGAAGTGCTCGACACGCTCGTCGACCAGGGCGTCAAGATGCTCGTGATCGCCTGCAACACGGCATCCGCCGCGGTGCTGCGCGACGCCCGCGAGCGCTACGACGTTCCGGTCGTCGAAGTCATCAAACCGGCCGTGCGCCGGGCCGTCTCCACGACTCGCAACGGCCGCATCGGCGTGATCGGCACAGTCGGCACGGTCGGGTCGCGCGCGTATCAGGACATGCTCGAGGTGAATGAGCGCCTCGAGGTGTTCACGGCCGCCTGCCCGCGCTTCGTGGAATTCGTGGAGGCGGGCATCACCGGCACGTCCGAGGTGCTCGCCGTCGCCGAGGACTACCTCGCACCGCTGCGCGACGCCGACGTCGACACGCTGGTGCTCGGCTGCACCCACTATCCGTTCCTGCGCGGCGCGATCAGCTACGTGATGGGCCAGGGTGTCTCGCTGGTCTCCAGCGATGACGAGACCGCCGCCGACGTGTACCGCCAGCTCGTGCGGCGCGACCAGCTCGCCTCTCCCGGCGCCGTCGCCAGCTACGTGTACGAGGCCACCGGCGCCTCCGCCGACGAGTTCACCGCCCTCGCCAACCGGCTGATGGGTCACGAGGTGCGCGACGTGCAGCTCGTGCAGACCGGCGTGATCGATCTGCCGTACCTGACCAGCCCCTTCGAGAGGACACCATGACCGACACCGTGCGCGCCGACGGCCGCAGCACCGACCAGCTCCGCGAGATCACGATCGAACGCGGGTGGTCCGCGCATGCCGAGGGCTCGGCGCTGATCAGCTTCGGCGGCACGAAGGTGCTGTGCACGGCCTCGTTCACCAACGGCGTGCCGCGCTGGCTCACCGGCAAGGGCAAGGGCTGGGTCACCGCGGAGTATGCCATGCTGCCGCGTGCCACCAACAGCCGCAACGATCGCGAGAGCGTGAAGGGCCGCATCGGCGGACGCACGCACGAGATCTCGCGCCTCATCGGGCGCGCGCTGCGCGCTGTGGTCGACACGAAGGCGCTGGGCGAGAACACCATCGTCATCGACTGCGATGTGCTGCAGGCCGACGGCGGCACCCGCACCGCGGCGATCACCGGGGCGTACGTCGCCCTCGCGGATGCGATCGAGTGGGGCCGCGGGAAGAAGTTCATCGGCCGCAACTCCACGCCGCTCATCGACACCGTCGCCGCCGTGTCGGTGGGCATCATCGACGGCGAGCCGATGCTCGACCTCGCCTACGTGGAGGATGTGCGCGCCGAGACCGACATGAACGTCGTGGTCACCGGCCGCGGACTGTTCGTCGAGGTGCAGGGCACCGCCGAGGGCGCGCCGTTCGACAAGCACGAGCTCGACGCGCTGCTCGATCTCGGCGTCGCCGGCTGCGCGTCACTGCAGCAGCACCAGCTCACCGCGCTTGCCCCTTCGACAGGCTCAGGGACCTCGACAGGCTCAGGGAACCAGCTCTGATGCGGGTCGTCCTTGCCACGCACAATCCGCACAAGGTCGCGGAGTTCCAGCAGATCGTCGCGGCGACCCGCCCTGACCTCGAGGTGATCGGCTATGACGGACCCGAGCCCGTCGAGGACGGCGTGACCTTCGCGCAGAACGCCATCATCAAGGCGCGGGCGGCGTTCGCGCACACCGGGCTGCCGGCGCTCGCCGATGACTCCGGCATCTGCGTGGACGTGCTCGGCGGATCGCCGGGCGTGTTCTCGGCGTACTGGGCCGGGCAGAAGAAGGATGCCGCCGCCAACCTCGAGCTGCTGCTCGATCAGCTGCGTGACGTCGCCGACCCGCACCGCACCGCGCAGTTCCACTCGACCATCGCGCTGGTCACCGCCGACGGCGCCGAGCGCACCGTGGAGGGGATCTGGCCCGGGCGCCTCGCGCACGCGGCGTCCGGCTCCGGCGGGTTCGGCTACGACCCGATCTTCATCCCCGACGGGCAGGACCCGAGTGCCGAGCGCTCGGTCGGGGAGTTCAGCGACGCCGAGAAGCAGTCGCAATCGCACCGCGCACGGGCGTTCCAGGCGCTCATCCCGCTGCTGGCCGCGCTGTAGGCTCGCGGCTTCGAGCTGTTGAGAACCGTTACCGTTCCCGAGTAGCTCGAACCGGCCTCGAGCGCGGAGTTCCCGGCCTAGCCTGGAGGCATGCACGACCACGCACCCGCTGGGGGGATCCGCGACGCCGGCCACCGGCGCCTGCTGGCGATCTCGCTGACGCTCACCGCCACCGTCATGGTGGTGCAGGTGATCGGGGCGATCCTCTCCGGCTCGCTGGCGCTGCTCGCCGATGCCGCGCACATGCTCACCGACTCCTCGGCCCTCGTGATCGCGCTGATCGCGACCGCCGTCGCCGCGCGTCCCGCCGATGACCGGCGCACCTTCGGCTACCAGCGCGCGGAGGTGTTCGGGGCGCTGATCAACGCGATCATCCTCATCGTGCTGATGGTCGTGGTGGCCGTGCAGGGCATCCAGCGGCTGCTCGACCCGGGCGAGGTCGAGGTGGCCGGTCCGCTCATGCTCACCGTCGCGGTCATCGGCCTGGTCTCCAACGCCATCGCGATGTGGGTGCTCAGCCGCGCGCAGAAGACCAGCATCAACGTGCGGGGGGCGTACCTCGAGGTGATGGGCGATCTGATCGGGTCGGCGATGGTCATCGTCGCCGCCGTCGTGATCGTCACCACCGGGTGGATGCCGGCCGACGCGATCGCCTCGCTGCTGATCGCGGTGCTCGTCCTGCCGCGCGCGATCTCGCTGCTGCGCGAGGTGTTCTCGGTGCTCGCGGAGTCTGCGCCGCAGGGCATGGCGGTCAGCGAGATCCGCGAGCACTTGAAGGTCTATCCGGGCGTCGTCGACGTGCATGACGTGCACGTGTGGCAGCTGACCAGGGGCGCCCCGGTGTTCACCGCGCATGTCATGGTCGACCCCGCCGTGCTGGCGTCGGGCGGGTCGTCGCGCCTGCTGCAGGAGCTGCAGGGCTGCCTCGCGCACCACTTCGACGTCGAGCACTCCACCTTCCAGCTCGAGCCCGCTGATCACGACGAGTGCGAGGCCGCGCACGCCTGATCGTGCTCAGCTCTCGATGCGCACCTCGTCCGCAGACTTGTCGGGACGCAGCCCGCGCCAGCGCGAATGGCGCAGGATGCCGCCGGGCGACCAGTTCGCGAACTCCACTTCGCCGACCAGCTCCGGCCGCACCCACCGCGCGTCGGCGGCATCCGGGGAGGGCACTTCCAGCGCGGGGCCGGTCGTGCGCAGCGGCCTCAGCTGCGCGGCGAGGTCGCGCAGCATCCGGTCGGTGAAGCCGGTGCCCACCCTGCCGACATAGCGCAGGGCGCCGCCTTCGTCGGGCACACCCAGCAGCAGCGAGCCGATGCCGCTGCGCCCGCTGCCGCGGCCGGGGCGGATGCCGACGATCACCACCTCCTGCATGTGCGTCTGCTTGAGCTTCAACCACGCGCTCGAGCGGCGGCCAGGCAGGTAGCGCGACTGCGGGTCCTTCGCGACGACGCCCTCCAGCCCGAACTGCCGACTCGCGCCGAGTGCGGCCTCGAGGTCGTCGAACACCGGCGGCACCTGCACCGGGGCGTCGAGATCGGCGGCGAGCTGCTCGAGCAGCGCGCGGCGCTCCCGCAGCGGCATGCCGGTCAGGTCGTGCCCGTCGAGGTGCAGCAGATCGAATAGCATGTAGACGATCGGGTTGCGCACCACCTCGCGCTCGATCTCGCGGCCCTTGGTGAGATGCATCCGGTTCTGCAGTCGCGCGAAGCTCGGTCTGCCGTCGCTGTCGAAGGCCACGATCTCCCCGTCGACGACCGCCTCGGCGGCCGGCAGATGCGGCGCGCCGTCCGCGGTGAGCTCGGGGTAGCGCGCCGTGATGTCGGTGCCGCTGCGCGCGCGGAGCGTGAAGCGCCCGCCGTGCTCGCCGGTGCGCTGCCACGTGCCGATGGCGCGGATGCCGTCCCACTTGATCTCCGCCCACCCCTCGCCCAGCGACCGCGCCAGCCCGGGTGTTCCGGACTCGGACAGCATCGGCGGGATGAACGAGGGGAGCGGAGCGTCGGCGCTCTCCTCCTGCCGGGGGCGGGTGGAGCGCCGGGGGCTGGCTGAGTTCTCCTGCCGGGGGCGGGTGGAGCGCTCGGGGGACTCCGGATGCGCATCGGCGCTCTTCATCCGGTGCAGCAGCCACTGCGACTTCTCGCCCTCGCCGCTCGTGCGGATCAGCGCCAGGCGGGCGCTGCCCAGGCGCCCGCCGGCGCGACCGGTGAAGGTGCCGATCACCTCGTCGTCGCGCCACTTCTCCAGCGCGACCGTGCCGGTGTCCCACACCGTCATGGATCCCGCTCCATACTCCCCGCGTGGGATCTCGCCTTCGAAGGTGAGGTACTCCAGCGGATGCGGCTCGGTCATCACGGCGAGGTGGTTGCGATCCGCGGTCTCCGGCACGCCCTTCGGCACGGCCCAGCTGATCAGCACGCCATCGCGCTCGATGCGCAGGTCGTAGTGCGGCCGGCTGGCGTGATGCTTCTGGATCACGAAGCGCGGCGCGCCGGAGGACGCCGCATATGCCGTCTGCGGCATGGGCTCTGGCGTCTTGGCGGCGTCCCGCTTGGCGAGATACGCGGTGAGTGCCGTGCTGGTCGGCGCGAGAGCCGCGAGCGGGTCGATTCCGGCTGCCATCCGCTCGAGCACCTCGTGGAACTCCAGGTGCCGCAGATCGGGGTCGTCGAGCTCCGCCCAGCTGCGCGGCGCAGCGACCCACGGCCGCTCCCGCCCGCGCAGGGAGTACGGCGCGATGGTCGTCTTCGCCGCGTTGTTCTGGCTCCAGTCGATGAACACCCGGCCGGCGCGCTGCGACTTCGCCATCACATGCGTGGCGAGATCGGGATGATCCGCCTCGATCAGGCGCGCGAGCTCCTTCGCCACGGCGGAGACGTCATCGCTGGACTGCAGCCCGGTGCCGTCGTCGGAGGTGGGCAGACGCGCGTAGAGGTGGATGCCCTTGCTGCCGCTGGTCACCGGCATCGGCTCCAGTCCCATGCCGCCGAGGATGCCGCGCGCGATCCGCGCCACCTCGGCGCACTGCGCCAGTCCCACCCCGGGCCCGGGGTCGAGGTCCAGCACCATCCGATCCGGCATGCCGCGGCCGCCGGAGTGCGTGAAGCGCCACTGCGGCACGTGCAGTTCGAGGGCGGCGATCTGCGCGAACCACACCAGTGCCGCGACATCGTCGGCGAGCGGGTACTCCTTCGGGCCGTCGGAGTGCTCGATCGGCATCCGCCGGATCCACTCCGGCGCGCCGCGCTCGAGCTGCTTCGTGAAGAAGCTCTCGCCGGGCGCATCCGCCGTACCGACCCCGTCGACCCAGCGTTTGCGGGTGACGGGCCGTCCGCGCATGTGCGGCAGCATGAGCGGCGCGATCTGCGAGTAGTAGGCGATCACCTCGCCCTTCGTGGTGCCGGTGACCGGGTAGACGACTTTGTCGAGGTTCGTCACCCGCAGGCGGCGGCCGTCGATCTGCACGATCTGCTCGCCGGCTGCCATGTGGCCCAGGTTAGCGGGCGGACGCAAGCCCCTCGCGGCCCCGCGCGGTGGTGGTGTTCACTGGGGCCATGAGAAGCATCTGGAAGGGCGCGCTGACCTTCGGACTGGTGAACGTGCCGGTGAAGGTGTACTCCGCGACGGAGGACCACGACGTGCCGCTGCATCAGGTCCACCATGAGGACGGCGGCCGCATCCGCTACCAGCGCGTCTGCGAGATCGACGGCCAACCCGTGGAGTACGCCGACATCGATCGGGCGTACGTCGACGACGGGCGGACGATCGTGCTGACCAAGGACGATCTGGCGTCCCTTCCGGCCGAGAAGAGCCGGGAGATCGACGTAGTCGAGTTCGTGCCCAGCGAGCAGGTCGACCTGCTGACCCTCGACAAGGCGTATTACCTGGAGCCCGACTCGAAGTCGCCCAAGGCGTACGTGCTGCTGCGCAAGACGCTCGAGCAGACCGACCGCACCGCGATCGTGCGCTTCACGCTGCGGCAGAAGACGCGGCTGGCCGCGCTGCGCGTGCGCGGCGACGTGCTCGTGCTGCAGACGCTGCTGTGGGCGGACGAGGTGCGCGAGGCGGCGTTCCCCGCGCTGGACGAGGACGTGAAGATCAGCTCGAAGGAGCTGGAGATGTCGGCAGCTCTCGTCGAGAGCTACTCGAGCGACTTCGATCCCGAGGAGTTCGTCGACGAGTACCAGAAGGAGCTGCGCACCCTCATCGACGCGAAGATCGAGGCCGGCGAGGGCTTTGACGTCGCCGGCACCTTCGGCGAGGAGGACGAGGGGGCGGCCAAGGGCGGCGAGGTCATCGACCTCATGGAGGCGCTGCGCGCGAGCGTGGAGCGCACGAAGGCCGCGCGCAAGAACGGCACCGGCACGGCGGCGAAGGATGCCGACGATGAGGCCGCGGACGACGAGACCGCGGACCACGAGAAGCCCGCGTCGACGAAGAAGTCATCGGTTACGAAGAAGACGGCTGCGAAGAAGGCGCCCGCGAAGAAGAAGGCCGGCTGATGCTCTCAGCCCCAGCCGCCCCTGCGCTCAGTGCGTGCCGTCGCCGTCCAGGTCGGGTGCACGGTCGAAGACCTCCGGGTTGAGGCGCAGCGACTGCGCCTCCGCGGCGTCGGTGTCGACGTCCTCGCCGGCCGCCGCGGCCTTCTTGGCCCGGTGCCGCTCGACCAGGTAATGCCACAGGGTGAGCACCGCGGTGCCGCCGACGGCGAGCAGCAGGATGAGATCGATGTACTCGACGACGAGGTCGCGGATCCAGGGGATGTACGCGATGAGATAGCCCATCATCGTCAGGCCGAAGCCCCACAGCACCGCGCCGATGAGGTTGAACAGCGAGTATCGCTTCCACGGCATGTGTCCGACACCGGCCGCGACCGGGGCGAAGGTGCGCACGATCGGCACGAAGCGCGCGAGGATGATCGTCAGGCCGCCGAACCGCTCGAAGAACGCGTTGGTGCGCTCGACGTTCTTGCGGCTGAACAGCCCCGACTCCTTGCGCTCGAACACCGCCGGCCCGCCCTTGTGCCCGATCAGGTAGCCGACCTCGCCGCCGACGAACGCCGCGAGGCCGATCAGCAGCGACACCACCCAGATGTTCAGCCCGAAGATGTCGTTGGTGTGCGTGAGCAGCCCCGAGATGACCAGCAGCGTGTCGCCGGGCAGCAGGAAGCCGACGAGCAGGCCCGTCTCGGCGAACACGATGAAGCAGACCACGGCGAGGGCCCAGGACCCGGCGCCTTCGATGATGTTGGCGGGGTCGAGCCAGGGGATGAGCGAGGCCGGCGCCTGCAGTGCGGTCTGGAGCAAGAGAGATCCCGTCGGTCGTGTCGGCGGTGAAGGGGACTGCGGAGGGAGGTGCTGTGCGGAAGATGGGACTTGAACCCACACGCCCGGGGGCACAGGAACCTAAATCCTGCGTGTCTACCAATTCCACCACTTCCGCGCGGTTCTGAGTCTAGCGACCGGTGTGGTCGGGTTTTCCGTAGATCTGCCCTGTACTCGCTCCCGCTCGGTACGTGGTGCGCAGACGGGTGTGGATAACTTCCGCGGGCGGTGCGGGGTTCGTGTCAGGATGCCCGCGTGAGTCATCCGTCCGTCGCCGTCGCCGAGAGGGTGCGCCGCCGGCTGCGCCTCGAGCACACCGATCCGGCGGCGCACCCCGACGAGGCGCGGCGCATCGCCCAGCTGGAGGTGCGCCGGCACAACGACCTTGCTCTGCAGCGCGGTGAGGCGATGATCGACGATGAGGCGGCCCTGGTGCGCGATGTGCTCGCCTCGGTCTCGGGGTTCGGTGCACTGCAGCCGCTGCTCGACGACCCGGACATCGAGGAGATCTGGCTGAACGGCCCGGATCGGGTATTCGTCGCCCGGGGCGGCACCAGCGAACGGGTCGACCTCGCCCTGACCGAGACCGGAGTGCGAGACCTGGTGGAGCGGATGCTGCAGACCACCGGCCGTCGGGTGGACGTCAGTCAGCCGTTCGTGGACGCATCGCTGCCTGACGGGTCGCGGCTGCACGTCGCCATCGCGGATGTCGTGCGCGGCTCGTGGGCTGTGAACATCCGCAAGTTCCTCGCGCGGCACCGCAGCCTCGGGGCACTCGTCGCACAGGGTGCGCTGCCCGCGGATCTCGCGCACCTGCTGGTCGAGGCGCTGCACGAGGGCGGCACGCTGATCATCTCCGGTGCCACGCACGCGGGCAAGACGACGCTGCTGGGCGCGCTGCTCGCGGCGTGCGCGAGCCGGCAGCGCATCATCACCGTGGAGGAGACGTTCGAGCTCGCCGTGGACGGCCCGGACGTCGTCGCGCTGCAGGGACGCCAGGCCAGCCTCGAGGGCAGCGGCGAGATCACGCTGCGCCGACTCGTGAAGGAGGCGCTGCGGATGCGCCCCGACCGGCTGGTCGTCGGAGAGGTGCGCGACGCCGAGGCGCTGGATCTGGTGCTGGCGCTGAACACCGGCGTGCCGGGAGCCGGCACCGTGCACGCCAACTCAGCGGCGGAGGCGCTCGAGAAGCTCGCCCTGCTTCCGCTGCTGGCCGGGCGCAACATCGACCGGGCCTTCATCGCCCCGGCTCTCGCCGGGTCGATCACGTACGTCGTGCACTGCCGGCGCGAGGCGGACGGCTCGCGTCGGGTGAGCGAGGTCGTGACGCCGACCGGAGAGGTCGTCGACGGCAGGATCATCAGCAGCACCGTCTACCGGGCAGCGCCCTGGCAGCCGGGTCCGCGCGAGGAGGAAGCGGAGGCGGTGCCGTGACTCTGCTCGTGGGTGCCCTGCTGGGGGCGGGCTTGCTGCTCTGCGCGGCACCCTGGCTGTGGCCGCAACGCGAGAGCACTCCCCAAACGATCCGCATCAGCCGGCTGCGTCGCCTGCTCGACGAGGCCGGGCATGCCCGCACGTCGGCGCGCATCCTGATCGTCGTGATGATCGCGTTGAGCGTCGTCGCGGCGGCGATCGTCTGGCTGCTCACCGGCATCCCCGTGCTGGCCCTGCTCTCAGCGCTCGCCGGCGCTGCCGCCCCCGTCATGTTCCTGCGTGGCCGCCGACTGCGGCTGCGCAAGGCACGTCGGCAGATGTGGCCGGACGTGTGCGATCTGCTGGTGGCGGCGATCCGGGTGGGCCTCTCGCTTCCCGACGCCGTGGCCAGCCTCGCCGACTCCGCGCCTCCCGCGGTGCGCCCGGCCTTCGCGGTGTTCGCGCGCGATCTGCGCGCGACCGGCCGCTTCGAGAGCAGCCTGGATCGGCTCAAGGGCACCCTCGCCGATCCGATCGCGGACCGCATCGTGGAGACCCTGCGCATGGCACGGCAGGTGGGCGGGACCGAGCTCACCGGTGTGCTGCGCGCGCTGTCGGGGTCGGTGCGAGCGGACGCCGCGCTGCGCGGCGAGGTCGAGGCGCGTCAGTCCTGGATCCGCGGTGCCGCCGTTCTGGGTGCCGTCGCGCCCTGGGTGATCCTCGGCCTGCTCGCAATCCGTCCCGAGGGCCGCGACGCGTACGGCAGTGCCGAGGGGATGGTCGTGATCCTCGTCGGCGCCGCCGTCTCGGTCGTCGCGTTCCGCATCATGCTGCGCATCGGACGTCTGCCCGAGCCCGAGAGGTGGTTCGGATGACCGCCGTGACCGATGCCGCCCTCGCCGTGCTGCTGGGCGGCGCCCTCGCGCTCGGGCTGCTGGGCGTGCTCTCCGCGCTGCCGCGGTGGGGTGCGCCGACACTGGAGCGGCGTATCGCCCCCTATGTGCGCGATGTCATCGCCGACGACCTGCTGCCGGCCGGCATCCTTCCCCTCACGGGCGTGCTGCCTGTGCATGCCCCGAGCGTCTGGCAGCGGCTGCGGGAGGCGTTCGAGGGGATGCTGGGCTCGGGAGACGCGCTGCGGCTGCGTCTCATGCAGGCCGGGCGGGGCGGAACGCCCGGCGCGTTCCGTGCCCGCCAGCTGGCGTGGGCGACCGGGGGACTCATCACCGGCGCGCTGCTGGTCGTCGTCCTCGCCATCTCCGGTCGACTGAGCCCGCCCGCCGCGCTGCTGCCGGTGCTCGCCGCGGCGGGTGCCGCTGCGGGGTACGACATGCGACTCAGTGGACGCGCCCGCGCCCGGCGCGCGCGGCTGGCCGACGAGCTGCCGACGATGCTGGAGTTCCTCGCGCTGTGCCTGTCGGCGGGGGAGTCGCTGCTGGACGCCCTGCGGCGGGTATCGGCGATCGGCACCGGAGAGCTGACGGTCGAGCTGCGCCAGAGCGTGCTCGCGGTGCACACCGGCTCGCCCCTGGCGGACGCACTCGCCGAGACCGCGTCGCGCCTGCAGCTGCCCGGGCTCACCCGCGCCACCGACCAGATCGTCGCCGCCCTCGAACACGGGGCGCCACTGGCGGCGGTGCTGCACTCGCAGGCGGCCGACGCCCGCGACGAGGCGAAGCGAGTGCTCATCGAGCAGGCGGGGCAGAAGGAGATCCTCATGCTGCTGCCCCTGGTGTTCCTCATCCTGCCGCTCTCGGTGCTCTTCGCAGTGTACCCGGGACTGTTCATCCTGCGGCTGGGACTGGGCTGACCGAGCACCGAGACCCTGAGACCACGAGACACCACCAGACCACCGACACGGAGGGAGACGACATGAAGACGCTGAGGAGAGGACTGCGCAGCGCAGTCGCGGCCGGCCGCGACCTGATCGACGACGAGCGCGGCGACGTGCCGGGCTGGGTGCTCGTGACGCTGATGACCGCGGCTCTCGTCGTCGTCATCTGGGCCGTCGCCGGCCCCGCGCTGGTGGACCTGTTCGAGCAGGCGATCTCGCGCGTGTCCGGCATCTGACCACCCGCGACGATGAGCATGCGGTCGCTGCTGCGGGAGGAGCGCGGCTCGAGCCCGGTCGAGTTCGTGCTCGTCGGCGCGCTGCTGACCGCACTGACCCTGGCGGTGCTGCAGCTGGGTCTGGCGGTGTACGTGCGAAACGTGGTGCACGACGCCGCGGTGGAGGGTGCGCACCACGCCGCGCTCGCCGACACGTCGCTGCGGGAGGGTGGCGCGCGCACGGAGTCCGTGATCACGCGCGCGATCGGCGCGGACTACGCGGGCGACGTCACCGTCGGCGAGGACGACGCACTCGGTCACCGCAGCGTCGTCGTGCGCGTGCGCGCCACCCTTCCCGTGCTCGGCCTGATCGGCGTGCCCTACGGGATGGAGGTGCAGGCCCGTGCTCCGGTCGAGTCGTTCGAGGTGGAGTGAGCGGCTGCGGGACGACCGCGGGTCGGCAGCGCTGGAGTTCATCGTCGCCGGCATCCTGCTGCTGGTCCCGCTCGCCTACCTGGTGCTCACGCTCGGCGCGGTGCAGGAGCAGACCCTCGGCGCCGAAGCCGCAGCCCGGCACACCGCCCGCGTGATCGGCCAGGCTCCGGATGCCGCCGCCGCCTCGGCGCGCGGCGACGCGGTGCTCGCGGCGGTGGTCAGCGAGTACGGCATGGACGCCGACGCCGTCGACGCGCAGATCGACTGCCGCCCGGCCGCTGCGAGCTGCCCCACCGCCGGGGCGACCGTGATCGTGACGGTGCGAACGAGCGTCAGCCTGCCGCTGCTGCCGCCGGTGTTCGGGCTCGACCGCCTCGGCGCGATCCCCATCGAGGCGCAGGCGGCCCAGAAGGTGTCGCGGCTGTGGGGTGACCCGTGATCCCCCGCAGCGAGGGGTCAAGAAATGTCGCATCCCGCGCCCCGCACCCCGCGTTTTCTGACCCCTCTCGCGCGGGTTCCCGCTTGCGTCGGGTGGTCGCGGGCGCGGCGGCGGACGAGGACGGCAGCGTGCTGCCGCTCATCCTGGGCTACGTGCTGCTCGCCACCGCCCTCGTGTTCTCGTGCGTCTGCGCCACCGACCTCTACATCGCGCAGAAGCGGCTCGACTCGCTCGCCGACGCCGCCGCGCTCGCCGGGTCGGACGGGTTCACCCTGCAGGCCGCGGGGGAGGGCGTGCGCGCCGAGCTCACCGACGAAGGCGTGCGCGAGCAGGCGGCCGCGGTCCTCGGCGCCGTCGCCACCGAGGCGAGGTTGATCTCGGCCGGCACGCCAGACGGGGTCTCGGCGCGTGTCACGGTGGCCGCGGCCTGGCATCCGCCGCTGTTCTCGCCGTTCGTGCCGGACGGCGTCCCGCTCGAGGCCACCGCGACCAGCCGCACCGCCCTGCGCTGACCGGATGTCCGAAGCGGCCGGCTCAGGCGTCGCGGCGCGGCAGGAACCGCGGCGTCCAGCGCAGGAATCCTGCGGCACCCAGCAGCGCCACCGCGCCCATCACGCCAGTGGCGAGCGAGAGGGATGCTGCGGCGGTGACGCCCGCGACCACCAGGGGAGCGGCCGCGCCGCCGGCATCGGTCAGCGTGCGCCAGGCGCCGAGGAAGGTCGCCGGGTCCTCCTCGGGGGCGAGGTCGGCGCCGTAGGTGAGCAGGATGCCGCTGGAGAGGCCGTTGCCGAGGCCGAGGATCGCCGCCATCAGCGCGAACCACATCGCAGCCTGATTCGCCTCGTGGGTGAGCGAGAGCACGATGAGCCCTGCGCCCATGAACAGCATGGCCGGCAGTGCCGCCCAGATGCGCCCGAAGCGGTCCATCACCTGACCGCTGGCGTAGAACAGGGCGAAGTCGATCGCGCCGGAGACGCCGACCACCACGGCGATGGTGCTGGCGTCGAGTCCGAGCGAGACGCCCCACAGCGGCAGGATCACCTGCCGCGCCGAGCGCACCGCCGACAGTGTGGCTGCCGAGACGCCCAGCCGCATGAGCACGGCGCGGTAGTACGAGATGGTGGCCAGCACGCCGTAACGATCGTGCGTGGGGATCGACCCGGTGACGACCTCGCCGGAATCCTCTGCCACTGCGGCGCCGGTCGGCTTGAGCAGCACCGGGCTGCTCTTCTCGGGGTCAGGGCCGAACAGCACGAGCGGCACGATCGCGCCCGCGCACACCAGGAGTGCCCAGATCGTGGACTGCTCGGCGCCGGTGAGCTGGATGAGCCCGGCGGCGACGAACGGTCCGATGAAGACGCCGAAGCGGAAGCTGCCGCCCAGCAACGACAGCGCCCGCGCGCGGAAGCGCGGCGGTACGCGCGTGGTCATGAACGCGTGCCGCGCGAGCCCGAACGCCGCGGCGCAGAATCCCAGCACGAAGACCGACGCGGTGAACAGCGTGAGGTCCTCGGCGAGCAGCATCCCCACCCCGGCGGCGATGGAGGCCAGGCCCGCGACCACCATCGTGAACCGCTCGCCGACCTTCGCGACCAGCGCACCGGCGGGCAGGTTGCCGCACAGCTGGCCGATCACCAGGGCCGCCGCGACCAGCGCCGCCAGCGACACGTCGGCGCCGAGGCGCGTCGCGATCACCGGGATCAGCGGGATCACGGCGCCCTCACCGAGCGAGAACAGCACCGTGGGCGCGTAGACCATCGGCCCGAACCGCTTCAGGACTTCCGCTGCGCTGTCTGCTGCCACACGCCCACGCTAGCCGTGGCCGGGTCCTGGGCGCATCAGCGCGGGCCGCGGTCAGGGAAAGCCGGGCGCGGCGCGATAAGGTGGACTGCCATGTTCGAACTCGATCTCTCCGCCGACATCCAGGCCCTGCGACACACCTTCGGCGACATCCGCGAGGTCGTCGACGTCGACACCCTGCGCGCGGACATCGCGCGCCTCAGCGAGGAAGCGGGCGCCCCCGACCTCTGGGACGACCCCGAACAGGCGCAGAAGGTGACCAGCGCGCTCAGCCACAAGCAGGCGGACCTCAAGCGCGTCACCGAGGTCGAGCGCCGCCTCGACGACCTCGAGGTGCTCGTCGAACTCGCCAACGAGATGCAGGATGAGGACTCCGCTGCCGAAGCGCGCGCCGAGCTCGATTCGCTGACCCAGACCATCAACCAGCTCGAGGTGCAGACCCTGCTCGACGGCGAGTACGACGAGCGCAACGCGATCATCACGATCCGCTCCGGCGCCGGCGGCGACGACGCCACCGACTTCGCCGAGATGCTCATGCGCATGTACCTGCGCTGGGCCGAGCAGCACGGCTATCCGGTGAAGGTGATGGACACCTCGTACGCCGAGGGCGCAGGCATCAAGTCCGCGACCTTCGAGATCACCGCCCCCTACGCGTTCGGCACGCTGTCGGTCGAGGCCGGCACGCACCGCCTGGCTCGCATCAGCCCGTTCGGCTCGGCCGACAAGCGGCAGACCTCGTTCGCCGCGGTCGAGGTCATCCCGCTCATGGAGGAGGCCACCGAGGTCGAGATCCCCGAGAACGACCTGCGCGTGGACGTGTTCCGCTCCTCGGGCCCGGGCGGGCAGTCGGTGAACACCACCGACTCCGCGGTGCGCCTGACCCACCTTCCCACCGGCATCGTCATCTCGATGCAGAACGAGAAGTCGCAGATCCAGAACCGCGCCGCCGCCATGCGCCTGCTGCAGACCCGCCTGCTGCTGCTGCAGAAGGAGGAGGAGGCCGCGAAGAAGAAGGAGCTGGCCGGCAACATCACCGCCAGCTGGGGCGACCAGATGCGCTCGTACTTCCTCTACGGCCAGCAGCTGGTCAAGGACCTGCGCACCGGGCACGAGTCCGGCAACCCCGCCAGTGTGTTCGACGGCGACCTCGACGACTTCATCTCGGCCGGCATCCGGTGGCGCAAGCGCAAGGATGACGACGACTGACCGGATCGCGTCAGTGACATGAGAACGGCTCCCGGGATGCTTCCCGGGAGCCGTTCCGTGTCAATGGTCGCAGTGGTGCCGGCTCACTCCACGCCGGCGCAGGAGGATGCGGCGTCGGTGAGCGCCGAGCCGAACTCCATCAGCTCGTCCGGGTCGGACAGCTCGGGGTCGCCCTCGGCGATCTGCTGCACGGACGCGTCGCTGAGGTCGGAGTCCACGACCGCCTGCGCGACGCACAGCATCGCGGACTCGGTGAACGCGTCGGAGTCCTGCACGTCGAGGATCACGGCCAGCCCCTCCGCGACGGCGGGGGCGTCCGGCCGGTCGCCGGTCGCGCCGGTGTCATCCGGAGCGTCGTCGGGGGTGGCACCCGTGTCGTCGGTGTCGTCGGTGAATGGATCGGATGCCGACGGCGAGCCCACCGAATCCCAGTCGACGCTCTGGGCGTAGCCGGCGAACAGCGTGACCGACAGCACGACCGCCGCGACGATGCCCATCACGATCGACAGGATCAGGCCCACGATTCCCGGCCACTTCACCGTGTTCTTGATGAACAGCGCGATGATCGAGACGACGAAGGCGGCGAAGAGCAGGAACGCGCCCACACCGAAGGTCGCGATGGTGGGGATGCAGCCGATGATGCCGCCGATCACCGCGAGGCCGAGACCGATGTAGCCGAGCACGGGAGTGCGGCGCGGCGCGGGCGCCTCGCCGCGATACGCGTCGGCGTCGTAGGGTCCGTAGCCGCTCGAGTCGGCGGGTGCCGCGGCATAGGCTGCATAGGGGTTCGTCGCGTCTGCGGAGGGCGGTGCGTACCCGCCCTGGCCGTCGGCGGAGGTGGCGGACTGACCGGCGAGGCCGCTGTCTGCGGCACTCGGATACGCCATGGTGGGCTGCGCGTCCTCGGCGGAGGTCTCGGCGCCCGCGGCGGGCGCGAAGTGGTCGGTCCACTGCTGTCCGTCCCACCAGCGCTGGCGTCCCGATCCGTCGTCGTACCATCCTGCGGGAACGCTCATGGCATCCTCCTCGTGTCGGTGTGTGTCGCCCTACGTGTATATCAGTGCGCGCCGGCTCAGCGGGGACGGGGAGTGTCGCTGAACGCGCGGACGCCCGGCCCGCATAGGCTCGTATGGCCATGATCCGGTTCGAGAACGTCACCAAACGCTATCGCGGCACCGCACGCCCCGCCCTCTCCGAGGTCGACTTCAACGTCGACGCGGGGGAGTTCGTCTTCCTCGTGGGAGCCTCCGGCTCGGGCAAGTCGACGTGCCTGCGACTGATCCTGCGCGAGGACGTGCCCACCTCCGGCCGCGTCGCCGTGCTCGGGCGCGACCTGCGCTCGCTCGCCAACCGCAAGGTGCCCTACTTCCGGCGCCACATCGGCTCGGTGTTCCAGGACTTCCGGCTGCTGCCGTCGAAGACCGTCGCGCAGAACGTCGCGTTCTCGCTGCAGGTGATCGGATCCTCCCGCGGCTTCATCCAGCAGGCCGTGCCCGAGGCGCTCGCGCTGGTCGGCCTCGACGGCAAGGCCAAGCGGATGCCGCACGAGCTCTCCGGTGGTGAGCAGCAGCGCGTCGCGATCGCACGCGCCATCGTGAACCGCCCCAAGGTGCTGCTGGCCGACGAGCCCACCGGAAACCTCGACCCCGCCACCTCCGTGGGGATCATGCAGCTGCTGACCCGCATCAACGCGGGCGGCACCACCGTGGTGATGGCGACGCACGAGGCGGGTTTCGTCGACCAGATGCAGCGGCGGGTGATCGAGCTCAAGGGCGGCGAGATGGTGCGCGACGAGGCCGGCGGCGGCTACGGCGACACCTCCAGCATCCCGCGCCTGCTGCCCGAGGCGATCCCCGGCGCGGCGGCCGCCGCCGCGCTCACCGCGGTGCAGGAGGTGCAGCGCGAGACCACCGCGCTGCCCGTGATGACGCACCCCTCGACGCTCTCGGAGCAGGCCGCGTCCCCGGGGGCGGAGGTGCCCGCGACCTTCCGCTCCGAGCCGACGACCCCGCCGGCATCCCGATCGACGTCCGAGACGCCGCCCGTCGTCGCCGAGCCGCCGGCGGCGCCCGAGGAGCAGCGTGCGACGGTGGGGCCGCGCACGAACGCGATCATCATTCCGGAGGTGGAGGTCGCCGAGCTGGGCATGGCCGATCGCCTGGGACTCTCGGGGGACGACGACGAGGAAGTGGGCCCGACCTCATGAATCTCGGACTCATCGTCGGCGAGGCCCTGATCGGGCTGCGTCGCAACATCTCCATGGTGATCTCGGTGGTGCTGGTCACCTTCGTGTCGCTGACGTTCGTGGGCGCCGCCGTGCTCATGCAGACCCAGATCCAGACCATGCGCGGCTACTGGGGCGAGAAGGCCGAGGTGACCATCTACATGTGCTCGCCGCTGTCGACCTCGCAGAACTGCACGGACGACGAGGCGACCGAGGAGCAGATCACAAAGGTCCGCGACGACCTCGCCGGGCCCGCCCTCTCGCCGCTGATCAGCGAGACGACCTTCGAAGACAAGCAGACCACGTTCCAGAACTGGGTCGAGCGCTTCGGTGAGGAGCAGGCGAACGCCTTCGGGATGGAGAACATGGGCGTGGCGTTCCGCGTGACGCTGAAGGATCCGCAGCAGTCGACCGTGCTGACGGAGGCCTTCTCGGGCGTTGCCGGTGTGGACGAGGTGCAGGACCAGCGCCGACTGCTCGACCCGCTGTTCGCCGCGCTCACCGTGGCCACCTACATCGCGGTGGGCGTCGCCGCGCTCATGCTCATCGCCGCGGTGCTGCTGATCGCCACCACCATCCGCCTGTCCGCCTACGCGCGGCGCAAGGAGATCGGCATCATGCGCCTGGTCGGCGCGTCGAACCGGTCGATCCAGACGCCGTTCGTGCTGGAGGGCGTCTTCGCGGCCTTCCTCGGATCGGTGCTCGCCTGCGTCGCCGTGCTCGCCGGGGTGAAGTTCGGCGTAGAGGGATATCTCGCCGAGCGGGTGCCGTTCATGCGCCCGCTGGTCGACATGCAGGACGCCGCGTTCGTCGTGCCCGTGCTCATCGGCATCGGCGTCCTGCTCGCCGCGCTGTCGGCCGGCTTCGCCATCCGGCGCTGGCTGCGCACCTGACCCTTCGACAGGCTCAGCGACCCTTCGACAGGCTGCGGACCCGATAAGGTGGAGGGCTGGCCGTCGTCAGGAGTAGAACATGCCCAGGGAACGCGGGGAGAAGGTCGTCGCGACCAACCGTCGCGCGCGCCACGACTTCAACCTCGAGAAGTCGTATGAAGCGGGCCTCGTGCTCACCGGCACCGAGGTGAAGTCGCTGCGCCAGGGTCGCGCGAACCTCAGCGACGGCTACGCCTATGTCAAGGGCGGCGAGGCGTTCCTCGACGCCGTGCACATCCCGGAGTACTCCCAGGGTCACTGGACCAATCACTCCGCCAAGCGCATCCGCAAGCTGCTGCTGCACAAGGATGAGATCCGCAAGCTCGAGCACGCGGTCTCGGCCGGCGGCTACACGCTGATCCCGCTCAAGCTCTACTTCTCGGACGGGCGCGCGAAGGTGGAGATCGCGCTGGCGAAGGGCAAGAAGGAGTACGACAAGCGCCAGACGCTGCGCGAGCGCCAGGACACCCGCGAGGCCGAGCGCGCCATGCGCATGCGCAACCGCACGGGGGAGTGACCGGTCAGAGCTGCGGGTCGAAGCCGAAGACGCGACCGAGGAAGCGCAGCTCGGTCTCCAGCGACGAGATGATCGTCTCCGCCGCGCGGAAGCCGTGCCCCTCACCCTCGTAGAGCACGTACTCGTGCGGCACTGCGCGCGCGGCCAGCGCGTCGCGGATCGCCTCGGACTGCGAGGGCGGCACGACCCGGTCCTCGGAGCCCTGCTCCAGCAGCACCGGCACGTCGATGCGGTCGACATGCGTGAGCGGCGATCGGGCGATGTACACGTCCTCCGCCTCGGGCAGCGGGCCCACCAGCCCGTCCAGGTAGCGAGCCTCGAAGTCGTGCGTCTCGGCCGCCAGCATCCGCAGGTCGGCCACCCCGTAGCGGGAGATCCCGGCGGCGAACGTGCCCCCGCGCACCAGCGCGCTGAGCACCGTCCACCCGCCCGCCGAGCCGCCGCGGATCGCGATCCGCGCGGGATCTGCCCGCCCGGCGTCGGCGAGACCGCGCGCTGCGGCGATGACGTCGTCGACGTCGACGACGCCCCACTGCCCGTTCAGCCGTTCGCGGTAATCGCGGCCGTAGCCGGTCGAGCCGCCGTAGTTCACATCCAGCACGCCGATGCCGCGGCTGGTCCAGTAGGCGTACGCGGTGGAGGCCGCACCCGACACGTGCGCGGTGGGTCCGCCGTGCACCATGACGATGTACGGCGGCAGCTCGCCGGCGGGGGCGGCAACGTCGGGGTTCGTCGGCGGGTAGTCGAACGCGTGCACGATACCGTGCGGGCCGTCGAACGTCAGCGTGCGCGCCCGCGGCACCCAGGCCGGGTCGGCCTCGTCGCCGCCGCTGATCGTCGTCACCGTGCCGTGGTCGAGGTCGATGCACCACAGGCCGGCGCCCACGGTCGCACCGGCGCCGGAGATGAGCACGCGCGCACCGTGCGCGTCGTCGACGGACGCGCCGGCGGTGATGGGCAGGGTCAGCAGTTCGACGCGTCCGTCGGTGCCGACCAGCACGATCTCGTCGCGTCCGTTCGTGCGCACCGCGACGACGCGCCCGTCGGCCAGCGGCTGATACCAGCGCTGTCCCAGCACCCACAGCCCGCCGCCGGTGTCTGCGTCCGCCGGCGCGACCTGCTCGCGCGTCGGCGGCCGCTCGCTGTCGTGCGGATGCAGGCGCAGCCGCTGCAGGTTCCAGCGGCCATCGGGCAGGTCGTCGAGGTAGAGCAGCTCCTGCGGGCCCGCCCACTCCGGCTGCAGCGCGGACCGGGTCGTGATCGGCAGCATCTGGTCGGTGCCGATTCGTGCCACGTGCAGTAGCGCATGCTCCCAGGGCATGTGCAGAGTGCTCCACTGCACCCAGGCCAGGTGCGCGCCGTCGGGGGACAGAGCGGGATGTGCGACGAAGCCGCTCGTCGCCATGAACGTCGTCACGGCTGCCTCGTCCTCGGCGGCCGAGCCGTCCACGGGTATCTCGACGATCGCGCGCAGGTGCTGCTCCGGGCGCAGATCCTCACGCACCGCGAGTAGCCGACCGTGCTGCACACGCAGCCCGCCGTACGCCGCCCCCGCAGCGGTCAGCGGCTCGGGGGCTCCGTCGCGAGCCATCCGGTACACGCGCTGATCGGCCCCGTGCACGAAGAACAGCGCGCCGTCGGCATCCGCGGTCCAGGCCCCTCCCCCGTACTCGTGCACACGCGAGCGGGCGTTCCACGGCGCCGGCAGCACCTCGATCCCGGCCGAGCTGCGCACGGTCACCCGCCCGCCCTCGGCGGGCACCGACTCACCCCACCAGATCTCCTCGCCCACGAAGCGGGCGCCGTCGATGCGCGGCGCTGCCTGGGCGATCTGGGCGGCGGTGAACGGGGAGGGCCATGAGCCGTAGGACGCGGTCATGTCCTCGAGCCTATCCAGCACGCAGCCGGCACACGCCGTCACCCCCCGACACACGGCGTCACCCACCTGACACACGGCGTCACACAGTGTGCACCGCGCGACGCCGCTGTCCTACCGTCTGAGGACACCCCCCCCGAGACCCAGAGGAGAAGGCCATGGACCGCGTCCCGTTCTCCTTCGAGCTGTACCCGCCGCGCACGGCCGAGAGCGCCCGAGCGCTGCACGACACGATCGCCCGTCTCGCCGAGGCCGGCCCGGAGTTCATCTCGGTGACCTACGGCGCCGGCGGCTCGACGGGCGGCCGGTCACTGGAGGTGCTGCGCCACATCCGCCAGCACACCGAGACCGAGCCGCTCGCGCACCTCACCTGCGTCGGCAACACCTACGAGGGCGCGGCGCGGCTGATCCGCGAGTTCCTCGACGCGGGTGTGCGCAGCTTCCTCGCCCTGCGCGGCGACCCGCCGGCGGGTCAGGACGAGTCCGACGCGTTCCTCGGCGATCTGGAGAGCTCAGCGCAGCTGGTGCAGCTGATCGACCGGGTGCAGGCCGAGTGCGCGCCGTACGAGGAGTCGCCGGTGCGCGGCAACCCGGATGCCGTGCGCGTGGCGCCGCGCCGCAAGGTCAGCATCGCCGTCGCCGCCTTCCCCAACGGCCACCCGCGCTCCGCGTACAGCAGCCAGCACGTCGACGCACTGCTCGCCAAGCAGGCCGCGGGCGCCACGCTCGCCATCACGCAGCTGTTCTTCCATCCCGACCACTACCTCGCCTTCGTCGAGCGCGCGCGCCGCGCCGGGGTGACGATCCCGATCCTGCCGGGCATCATGCCCATCACATCGCCCGCCCGACTTACCCGGGTGCTGGAGCTCACCGGCGAGGAGCTGCCGAGCGAGCTGGCGATCGAGCTCGAGATCGAGCCCACCGCCGAGGGGCGCCGGCAGATCGGCATCCGCTGGGCCGCCGACCTCATCCGCGCCGTCGTCGACGGCGGCGCACCCGGCGTGCACCTGTACGCGTTCAACCAGCACGAGACCGTGCTCGACGTCCTCCACGGTGCCGGGGTCCTCCCCGAGCGCCGCCTGCTCGCTGCATCGAAAGGAAACTCATGACCGCTTTCCCCGCCGGGACCATCCTCGGCTACCCGCGAATCGGCCGACGCCGCGAGCTGAAGAAGGCCGTCGAGTCGTTCTGGGCCGGGCGCATCGACGAGGCAGAACTGGAGCGCACCGCCGCCGAGCTGCGCGCCGCCACCCGCGAGCGACTCTCCGCGCTCGGCCTCGGCCGTGCTGACTCGTCCATCCCGGAGTCGTTCTCGTTCTACGACCAGGTGCTCGACGCGGCCGTCACCGTGGGCGCCATCCCCGCCCGCTTCGACGACCTGCGCGACGCCGACGGCTCGATCGGCCTCGGCGCGTACTTCACGGTCGCCCGCGGCGAGGGCGAGCGCGCCCCTCTGGAGATGACCAAGTGGTTCGACTCGAACTACCACTACCTCGTCCCCGAGATCGGCCCCGAGACGACCTTCTCGCTCGCCAGCGAGCACCTCGTGACGCAGGTCGCCGAAGCCGCCGCTGCCGGATACGTCACCCGCCCGGTGATCGTCGGACCCGTCACCCTGCTCGCCCTGGCGAAGGCATCGGATGACGCGCCGGAGGGCTTCGAGCCGCTCAGCCGCCTCGACGACGTGCTGCCGGTCTACGCCGAGCTGCTCGAGAAGCTCAAGGCTGCCGGCGCACAGTGGGTGCAGTTGGACGAGCCCGCGCTGGTCAGCGAGTCGCTGCCGGTCGACACCGGGACCCTCGCGGATGCCGCCGCCCGCGCGCTCGCGGTTCTCGGCGGTGCCGGCGAACGCCCGCAGATCTTCGTCGCCGCCCCGTACGCGGCGCTCGGCGCGACGCTCGACGTGCTGGCAGCCGCTCCTGTCGAGGCGATCGGCATCGACCTCGTGCGCGGCGAGGTGCCCGCCTCGCTGCCGTCCCTCGCCGGCAAGACCCTCGTCGGCGGCGTGATCGACGGTCACAACATCTGGCGCGGCGACCTCGTTGGCGCTTTCCGCACGCTCGAGGCGCTGCGCGCGCTCGGCGCCACAGCGGTCGCGGCATCCACCTCGACCTCGCTGCTGCACGTGCCGCACGATGTCGACGACGAGACGGCTCTGGATGCCCGTCTGGTCTCGTGGCTCGCCTTCGCCGACCAGAAGGTCGGCCAGGTGGTCACCCTCGCGCGCGGTCTCGCCGACGGACGCGATGCCATCGCCGACGAGCTCGACGCGGCGTCCGCCGCACTCGCCGACCGGCGTGACGCCCCCGGCGTGCGCGACGGCGCCGTGCGCGGCCATGAGGTCGCCGAGGCGGATTTCTCGCGCGTCTCGTACGCCGAGCGCGAGAGCGCTCAGCAGGCGCTGGGTCTGCCCGCCCTTCCGCTGACCACCATCGGCTCGTTCCCGCAGACCGGCGACATCCGACGGGCCCGCGCGCGCTTCCTGCGCGGGGAGATCCCCGTCGAGGACTACGCGGACTTCCTGCGCCGCGAGATCGACCAGGTCGTCGCCCTGCAGGAGGAGCTCGGACTGGACGTGCTCGTGCACGGCGAGCCCGAGCGCAACGACATGGTGCAGTACTTCGCCGAGCACCTCGACGGCTTCGCGGTCACCCAGCACGGCTGGGTGCAGTCGTACGGCTCCCGCGCGACGCGTCCCTCGATCCTCTGGGGCGACGTCTCGCGGCCCGCGCCGATCACGGTGTCCTGGGCGACGTACGCCCAGTCGCTCAGCGTCAAGCCCGTCAAGGGCATGCTCACCGGCCCGGTGACCATCCTCGCGTGGTCGTTCGTACGCGATGACCAGCCGCTGAGCGAGACCGCCGACCAGGTGGCCCTCGCCTTGCGCGACGAGATCACCGATCTCGAGTCGGCCGGCATCGCGATCATCCAGGTGGACGAGCCCGCGCTGCGCGAACTGCTGCCGCTGAAGCAGGCCGACCAGCCGGCCTACCTCGACTGGTCGGTGCGCTCGTTCCGGCTCGCGACCGGCGGGGCGGCTGCCGCGACGCAGATCCACACCCACCTCTGCTACTCGGAGTTCGGCGTGGTCATCGACGCAATCCGCGCACTCGACGCCGACGTCACCTCGATCGAGGCGGCGCGCAGCCGCATGGAGGTGGTCGCCGACATCGCGCACCACGGCTTCGACCACGGCATCGGCCCCGGCGTGTACGACATCCACTCGCCGCGCGTGCCGAGCGTCGCGGAGGTGGAGACGCTGCTGCGCCGGGCGGTCGACGAGCTGCCGCTGCGCCAGCTCTGGGTCAACCCGGACTGCGGTCTGAAGACCCGCGGCTATGACGAGACGGTCGCCTCGCTGCGCAACATCGTCGAGGCCACGCGTCGCGTGCGGGAGGACGTCGCCGTCGCGGTCTGACCCCGGATGCCGAAGCGGGGGAGCCGACTCAGACCGCGCGCAGCACGGCTACGACCTTGCCGAGCACGACGGCCTCATCGCCGAGGATCGGCTCGAAGGCGGAGTTGCGGGGGAGCAGCCAGGTGTGACCGTCGCGACGGCGGAACGTCTTCACCGTCGCCTCGCCGTCGATCATGGCGGCGACGATCTCACCGTTCTCGGCGTTGTTCTGAGTGCGGACGACCACCCAGTCGCCATCGCAGATGGCCGCATCGATCATCGACTCGCCGTTCACCTTCAGCATGAACAGGTCGCCCTTGCCGACCAGCTGTCGCGGCAGGGGGAAGATCTCCTCGACCTGCTGGTCGGCGGTGATCGGCACTCCGGCGGCGATCTGCCCCACCAGTGGCACGAGAGCGGCATCGCCGACGGCGGGACCGCTGTCGGCCGGGTTCTCGGCGCTGCTGCCGGGCAGATCGATGAGCACCTCCATCGCACGCGTCTTCCCGGGGTCGCGGCGCAGATAACCGCTGAGCTCGAGCTGGCCGAGCTGGTGCGTCACGCTGGAGAGCGACTTCAGGCCCACGGCATCGCCGATCTCGCGCATGCTCGGCGGATATCCGTGCCGGGCGATCGAGTTCTGGATGACCTCGAGGATCGCCACCTGCTTGGCGCTGAGGCTCTTGCGACGGCGCGTTCGTGGCGCCTCGGCTGCCGTCTCGGGGGTGTCGCTCATCGGTGCTCCTTCATGGCCACGTGCGGTGTGGAACCGCGTCCTCGCGTTGATCCGCTTCGAATGTCGGAGGCCCGTGATGGGCTGTCCTCATCGAAACGGTATCCGAGTCCGGCCCGGAATCGGAAGATCCGTTCGAGCGTGTCGAAGAAGTCGGCGAGACGGATTCGAATAACGCTTGACACATGTTCGAGATCGAAGATAGATTCGGAACGTAGCTTCGCATCCGGCATCCCCGGCCGGATGCCGGATGCGAACGCCGCACCCCCGCCGCGCGATCGGCGGGAGGACGAGAAGGAGCAGCACATGAGCACCATCAGCCTCCAGGCCCCCATGACACCCCTGGCCGTGCGCACAGACGCCGCCCGCCGCGCGAGCACGGTCCGCCTGCGTCTCACCGCCCGCGGGCGACGCGTGCTGCTCTCCCTGGCTGCGGTGCCCATCGTCGCCGGCGTCGCGGTCTCCCTGCTCGCCGGCGGCTCCGCCGTCGCCTCGAACGAGAGCGGTCAGGCGGTGTCGTTCGAGACGATCACCGTGCTTCCGGGCGACACCCTGTGGTCGATCGCCGCAGACGCGGCTCCCGGTGTCGACCCGCGCGAGGTCATCGCCGACATCACGCGTCTGAACAACCTCAGCTCCGGCATGATCCAGGTCGGCAGCACCATCGCCATCCCCACCGCCTACGGCGAGTAGTGCGAGCGTCGCCGTCACGCGGGGCGGCGACACCGCGCCGCCGCCTACGATGGAGGACGTGACATCCCTCGATGAGCTGCCCCTCCGCGATGATCTCCGCGGGCTCACTCCGTACGGCGCGCCGCAGGCGCCGCTGCCGGTCGCTCTGAACGTCAACGAGAACACGCATCCGGTTCCGGATGCCGTCGCCAGCGACATCCTCGACGACATCGCACTCGCCCTGCGCGACGTGAACCGCTATCCCGACCGCGAGTTCACCGTCCTGCGCGAGGGCTTCGCCGACTATCTCGGCCATGGATTGACCGCCGAGCAGATCTGGGCGGGCAACGGCTCCAACGAGGTGCTGCAGCACATCATGCAGGCCTTCGCCGGCCCCGGGCGCGCGGCGTTCGGGTTCGCTCCGACCTACTCCATGTACCCGCTCATCACCCAGGGCACCGGGGCGCGCTGGGTCGCCGGCTCGCGGGACGACGACTACACGCTGCGCCCCGACGACGCGGCTCGCCAGGTCAGGGACGCCGATCCCGATGTGGTGCTGCTGTGCTCGCCGAACAACCCGACCGGCACGCCGCTGCCGCTGGAGGTCGTCGAAGCCGTGTACGAGGCCGCTCGCGGCGTCGTCGTCGTCGACGAGGCCTACCACGAGTTCGCGCCGCGTGAGGCGTCGTCGGCGCTCTCGCTGCTGCACGGCCGACCGCGTCTGGCGGTGTCGCGCACCATGAGCAAGGCCTTCGCCTTCGCGGGAGCGCGCGTCGGCTACCTCGCCGCCGACCCCGCGTTCATCGATGCGCTGCGTCTGGTGCGCCTGCCCTATCACCTCAGCGCGCTCACGCAGGCGGCCGCGGTGGCTGCGCTGCGCAACTCCGACACGATGCTGCGCATGGTGGACGAGATCGTCGAGCAGCGCGACCGGATCTCCGCGACGCTCGAGGCGCTGGGCTACACGCCGCACGAGTCGTGGTCCAACTTCGTGCTCTTCGGCGGGGTCGACGATCCGCGCGCCGTGTGGCAGGCGCTCTACGAGCAGGGTGTGCTGATCCGCGACGTCGGAATCCCGCACCACCTCCGGGTCACCGCCGGCACAGCCGCCGAGACCACCGCATTCCTGGAAGCCCTCGCCTCGATTGGATCCCCCGCATGAGCGACCGCACCGCGTCCCGCACGGCACAGCGCCGCCGCCACACCTCCGAGTCGACGGTCGAGGTGAGCATCGACCTCGACGGCACCGGCCGCAGCGACATCGACACCTCCGTGCCGTTCTTCGACCACATGCTCACCGCCTTCGCCAAGCACTCGCTCACCGACCTCACCGTCCGTGCGACCGGCGACACCCACATCGACGCGCACCACACCGTCGAGGACATCTCGATCGTGCTCGGCCAGGCGATCCGTGAGGCACTCGGCGACAAGGCCGGCATCTCGCGCTACGGCGACGCGCTGGTGCCGTTGGATGAGGCGCTCGCGCAGGCGGTCGTCGACATCTCGGGGCGCCCGTTCCTCGTGCACGACGGCGAGCCGGCCGGCTTCGAGTTCCACCTCATCGGCGGGCACTTCACCGGCTCGCTCGTGCGCCACGTGTTCGAGGCGATCACTCTGAACGCCGGGCTCACCGTGCACGTGCGCGTGCTCGGCGGGCGTGATCCGCACCACATCGCCGAGGCGGAATTCAAGGCGTTCGCGCGCGCGTTCCGTCAGGCCAAGGCCCTGGATCCGCTCGTCGACGGGGTGCCCTCGACCAAGGGGGCGCTGTGAGCGGGCGGCGGGTCGTCGTCTTCGACTACGAGTCCGGCAACGTGCACTCCGCGGTCAAGGCGCTGGCCGCGGCCGGCGCCGAAGTCGAGCTCACGCGCGATCGGGATCGCGCGCTCGAGGCGGACGGCCTGCTCGTGCCCGGAGTCGGTGCATTCGCGGCCGTGAGTGAGGCGCTGCTCGCCCACGGCGGTGACGAGATCATCGATCGCCGGCTGGCCGGGGGTCGCCCGGTGCTCGGTATCTGCGTCGGCATGCAGGTGATGTTCGAGCGCGGCGTGGAGCGCGGGCAGCTCACCGACGGGCTGGGGGAGTGGCCGGGCACAGTCAGCGAGCTCGATGCGCCGGTGCTGCCGCACATGGGCTGGAACACCGTCGAGACCGGCGCCGGGAGCACGCTGTTCCGTGGGATCGAACACGAGCGCTTCTACTTCCTGCACTCGTACGCCGCGAAGGCATGGGAGATCGACGTCGAGCGTCCGTTCCGCGAGCCGTCGCTCACCTGGGCGACGCACGGCGAGCGCTTCCTCGCGGCCGTGGAGAACGGCCCGCTCTCGGCGACGCAGTTCCACCCAGAGAAGTCCGGCGCCGCCGGCATCCGGCTGCTGCAGAACTGGGTCGAATCGCTCTGAGCTGCTCTGAGCTGAGCTGAGCTGACCGCGGGACTCAGAGTCCGCGGGCGACCGCCGCGCCCGCGGCGAGCCAGGCGGTCTGCGTGGCTGCGGCGAGGGCGCCGAGGCGCAGATGGCCGTCGACCATCTCATGGTCGAACGGGATGCTGACGACCTCGCGGGCGAGATCGCGGTAGCCGGTGACGACCTGGTTCACGTCCGCTGCGGTGGCTTTGGGATCCGCCTGGGTCACGACGACAACCGAGCGGCGGGCCAGCTCGGCCGAGCGCTCGTCGCGGTCCTCGAGCGCCTCCAGCAGCAGCGCCCCGGCCTCGGCATGATCGTCGCGCGTGGTCGTGGCGACCACGATCTGGTCGGCGTGGTCGATCATGCGCAGCCACATCGGGTCGGACTCGTCATTGCCCGAGTCGATGATGATGAGACGGTAGTACTTCGCCGCGACGGCGTGGATCGCGTCGATGTCGGAGGAGTGCAGCCGGTTCTCCTGGGCGAGGCGCATCGGCTTCGAGCGCAGCACGTCGTACTTCTCGCGCGCCTGGTGGTGCACGTAATGCGCCAGATCCGCCGACTGCGCGCCGGCGCCCAGCAGGCGGTCGGCCTCCGGCAGCAGTTCGAACAGCGTCCGATCGTGCGGGCCCTGGTCGGTGCGCCAGCCCAGGGTGCCACGGGTCTGGTTGTTGTCCCAGGCCAGCACGCCCGCACCGCCGAAGCGCGCGAAGACCGCCGCCAGCAGCACGGTCGTGGGCGTCTTGCCCGCGCCGCCCTTGCCGTTCACCACCGCGATGGTGCGCGGACCCGGCCAGTGCTGGCTGACCAGCAGCTCGTTGTCACGCACCGCGCGCTCGGCGGCGCCGGGTGCCAGCGAGAAGCCGAGCCGGTTCAGCGCTCCACGCGCGCCGGTCTTCGCCGGCTCCTCGCGGCGCTCCTGCTGCAGGAAGGACGGCCGCTCCCGCTGCTGCCGAGCGGGCTCGTCGGTCGCTGCGGGGGCGGATGCTGCGCCGGAGCCGCGGTGATAGCGCGGTGCCTGGATGGGCGCCTCGGGACTGCCGGCAGGTGCGGCCGGGCTCTTCGCAGGCACAGCGCTCTGAATCGGCGCGGTGCTTCGAATGGGCACGGCGGCGGGTGCTGCGGGGCTCGGTGCGGGCGCGGCGGCGGGTGCTGCCGGGCTCGGTGCGGGCGCCGCGTTCTGCCTGGGCACCTCGGAGATCACGGCCGGTGCGGGCGGCTGCGTCGCCGGCTGCGGCTGGGGCGTCGGCTGCGGCTGGGGCGTCGGCTGCGGCGCCTCGGCGGACCGGCGCGTCGCGCTCGAGCGTCGGCGAAGGGGCCCCGCTGCACCGTCGTTGTGCGCGTCCGTCATGCGTTGCTTCCCTCCGCGTCGTGAGGCCGCCGATCGTGCAGGCGTGCCCGTGCACGTCGATCGTAGCGGGGACGCGTGCGAAGATGCCTGCGGGATGGCACGGCACCGCCTCGACTCACCGTTTGAGAGAGCCCGTCGCCCGGGCTACTCTGTTCTCTCGTGCCCGATCGGGCCGCCTCACCCCTCCCGAAGGACGACATGAACGACTTCGCACAGTCCCCCTCGCTGATCCTGCTTCCCGCGGTCGACGTCGCCGGTGGCAAGGCCGTGCGCCTGACCCAGGGCGAGGCCGGCACCGAGACCAGCTACGGCGACCCGGTGGACGCGGCGGGGGAGTTCGTCGACGCCGGCGCGCAGTGGATCCACCTGGTCGACCTCGACGCGGCCTTCGGGCGCGGCAGCAACACCGCGATCCTGCGCAAGGTCATCAAGCAGTACCGCGGAGTGAGCATCGAGCTCTCCGGCGGCATCCGCGACGACGCGAGCCTGGACGCGGCGCTCGAGGCCGGTGCCACGCGGATCAACCTCGGCACCGCCGCCCTCGAGAACCCGGAGTGGTCGGCTGACGTGATCAGCCGCTACGGCGACGCGATCGCGGTCGGACTCGACGTGCGCGGGACCACCCTGGCCGCCCGCGGCTGGACCAAGGAGGGCGGGGACATCTGGGAGGTCCTCGAGCGTCTGGAGGAGGCCGGCTGCAGCCGCTACGTCGTCACCGACGTCACCAAGGACGGCACTCTGCGCGGACCGAACCTCGACCTCCTGCGCGAGATCACCTCACGCACGCCGAAGCCCGTGATCGCCTCCGGGGGTGTCGCCAGCCTCGACGACATCGCCGCGCTGCGAGAGCTGGTGCCGCTGGGCGTCGAGGGCGCCATCGTCGGCAAGGCGCTGTACGCCGGGCAGTTCACCCTGGCTGAGGCGCTGGATGTCGCCGGCGACTGACGACGGCTGCGAGCACGGCGCGGCGAACACCCGCGACTCGGCCGGGGTGCCCTGGGCGGGACGCAGCTTCGAGGCGAACGCGCACGCTGCCGACGACGGCTCGGCCGATCCGGCCCTGCTGGCAGCCCTGCTGCGATTCCGCAGCGGAGAGGGCTCGCAGATCGAGGTGGTCGATGCGTTCCGCGACGCGCGGGTGCTGGTGCCGCTCGTCGCCGAGAAGGGCGATGAGGGCGTGGGACCGACCGGACTGACCGTCGACAAGACGCAGGAGCTCTCGATCGTCACGGTCGCCGCCCCCGACGGCCGCCGGGTGCAGCCGGTGTTCTCGTCGGTCGACACGATGCGACGATGGGATGCCACAGCACGGCCGATCCCGGTCGAGGCGATCCGCGTCGCCCTGTCGGCCTCGAGCGAGCAGACCGACCTGATAGTGCTCGATCCGGCGTCCGAGACCGAGTTCGTGCTGCGCCGCCCCGCGGTGTGGGCGCTCGCGCAGGCTCAGCCGTGGGAGCCCAGCTTCCTCTCCCCGGAGGTGTTCACCGCACTGCGCGAGAGCATCGCGCACGAGCTGGCGGTGATCGACGTGTCGGTCACCGCGGGCGACCCGGAAGCCCGCATGCGCGGTCCGGAGCTCATCGTCACCCTCGAGCTCACCGATGGTCTGGAGCGCGAGACCCTGGACGCGGTGCTCTCACGACTCGCGCAGCGCTGGGCGGCCGACGACCGGATGGCCGTGCTCGTCGACTCCCTCACCGTGAAGCTCACCCGCTCGGCGGGCTGACCACACGCCTTGATCAGGTGACCGGGCCGGTCCACTTCTCGCCAGGGCCCTTGCCAACGGCATCCGGAATCGTCGACGCCTCGCGGAACGCCAGCTGCAGCGAGCGCAGCCCGTCACGCAGCGGGCGGGCATGCGCGTCGCTGATCTCCGGCGCGCCGGCCGTGATGAGGCCCGCGAGGGCGTTGATGAGCTTGCGCGCCTCGTCGAGGTCCGTCTGCATTGCAGGGTCGTCGGCGAGTCCCAGCTTCACGGCCGCGGCGCTCATCAGGTGCACGGCGGTGGTCGTGATCACCTCGACCGCGGGGACGTCGGCGAGGTCGCGCGACGCGGAGGCCGCAGCCTGCTCCTGCTGAGCCCAGTGCTCGTGGCGGTCATCGTGGTGCTCGGCAGGAATCGTCACTTCGGGATGCTTTCTGGTAGACTTCTGCGGGCTTCGGAGTGTCATGCTCCGATACGAAAGAGGATTCTCAATCCCACCCGCGCTTGCCGTACCAGGCTACCGGGTTCCACACCCCGCCGGTTCCGGTGGAAAGGGTGTCACAAGCCGGTGCGTCTGACTGCGCCGGCGGGTGGGGAGACTCCGATTTCGCCCGGGCTGCAGACAGCAGCGCGGTGGCCGAAACCCACGTCTAAGGAGCTCCGCATCAGCGATCCCCGTACCAATGAGCGCATCCGCGTCCCCGAGGTCCGCCTCGTCGGCCCCGCGGGTGAGCAGATCGGTGTTGTCCGCATCGAGGCAGCGCTGCGTCTGGCCCAGGAGGCGGACCTCGACCTCGTCGAGGTGGCCCCCAATTCCAAGCCGCCCGTGGTCAAGATCATGGACTACGGCAAGTTCAAGTACGAGGCCGCGCAGAAGGCGAAGGAAGCCCGCCGCAACCAGGCGAACACCATCCTCAAGGAGGTCCGCTTCCGCCTGAAGATCGAGGCTCACGACTACACGACCAAGCTCAAGCGCGCCGAGGGCTTCCTCAAGGCGGGCGACAAGGTCAAGGCCATGATCCTGTTCCGCGGTCGCGAGCAGTCGCGGCCCGAGCAGGGCGTGCGTCTGCTGCGCAAGTTCGCCGAGGACGTCGCGGAGTTCGGCACGGTCGAGTCGAACCCCACCATCGACGGCCGCAACATGGTGATGGTCGTCGCCCCCCTGAAGAACAAGTCCGAGGCCAAGGCCGAGCAGAACGCGGTGCGCTCGGCGAACAAGCAGGCCGCGCGGGACGCGAAGAGCGGCGCGAGCGCCGACTCCGAGCCCACGGACGAGTCGGCGGCGTAAGCCGCCCCACAAGCTCCCGCCTCCGGCGGGGACCCACCGTCGCCCGCCAGGGCGCCACACGAAGGAAGAGAAGATGCCGAAGCAGAAGACCCACTCGGGTGCGAAGAAGCGCTTCAAGATCACCGGCAGCGGAAAGCTGAAGAAGCAGCAGGCCGGCATGCGCCACAACCTCGAGCACAAGTCGAGCCGTCGCACCCGTCGCCTGAACCAGGACCAGGTGCTCTCCAAGGCCGACTCCAAGGTCGCGAACAAGCTTCTCGGTCGCGGCTGAGCCCGACCCACGCACGAATAGGAATACAGGAAAATGGCAAGAGTCAAGCGCGCAGTCAACGCGCAGAAGAAGCGTCGCGTCATCCTCGAGCGCGCGTCGGGTTACCGCGGCCAGCGTTCGCGCCTCTACCGCAAGGCGAAGGAGCAGGTCACCCACTCGCTCGTCTACGCGTACCGTGACCGTCGCAAGCGCAAGGGCGACTTCCGCCGCCTGTGGATCCAGCGCATCAACGCCGCTGCCCGCCAGAACGGCATCACCTACAACCGCTTCATCCAGGGCCTGGGCCTGGCGGGCGTGCAGGTCGACCGCCGCATGCTGGCCGAGCTGGCCGTGACCGACGCCGGGGCGTTCGCCGCGCTGGTCGAGGTGGCCAAGAACGCGCTGCCCTCGGACGTCAACGCGCCGAAGGCCGCTGCCTGATCCTCGCGATCTGACGGGCGTCTCCCCTCGGGGAGGCGCCCGTTTCGCGTCCGATCGCCCGGATAGACTGGACGCGTGCTCGAGAACCCTCGCTCTCCCCGTGTTCGCGCCGTCGCCAAGCTCAGCAAGCGCAGCGCACGCGCCGAGACGGGACTCTTCCTGCTGGAGGGACCGCAGTCGGTGCGCGAGGCCCTGCAGTACGTGCCCGCGGCGATCGTCGAGCTGTTCGCGACGCCGACCGGCTGGGAGAAGCACCCCGACCTGCGCGCCCTCGCCGCGCAGAACGACATCGAGGTCGAGTACGTCACCGAGACCGTGCTCGCCGCCATGGCCGACACCGTCACCCCGCAGGGCCTCGTCGCGGTGACCAGGCAGACGCCCACCTCGGTGCGCGAGATCTTCGCCGCAGCTCCACGGCTCGTCGCGATCTGCGAGGAGGTGCGCGACCCCGGCAACCTCGGCACGATCATCCGCGCGGCGGATGCCGCGGGAGCGGATGCCGTGGTGCTGACCGGCCGCACGGTCGACCCGTACAACCCCAAGGTCGTGCGCTCGACGACCGGATCGCTGTTCCACCTGCCCATCTCGGTGGGCGGCGAGCTGAGCGATGTCATCCGTCGCGCACGCGAGGCCGGGCTGCAGGTGATCGCCGCCGACGTCAAGGGCGACGACCTGCTCGCCGCGCGCGCCGATGGCACGCTGGGCGCGCCCACCGCGTGGCTGTTCGGCAACGAGGCCCGCGGACTCGACGACGAGGCGCTCACCGAGGCCGATCGCGCGCTGCGGCTGCCGATCTTCGGCCGCGCCGAGTCGCTCAACCTCGCGACGGCGGCGAGCGTGTGCCTGTACGAGAGCGCGTTCGCCCAGCGCGCCGCGCGCTGAGACGCCCACCCCCATCACGAATCGGTAAAGTCCGCTGTGCTTTCGCGCGCGGTGCGGCCGCTGTCCTAGTCTGTAACTCATGGCAGAGCGCAAAGACGCCCTCGTGGTGGTCGAGAACGTCCAGAAGCACTACGGCGATTTCCACGCCCTCAAGGACGTCAACCTGACGGTCGACAGGGGTGAGGTGGTCGTCGTCATCGGACCCTCCGGTTCGGGCAAGTCGACCCTGTGCCGCACGATCAATCGTCTGGAGACGATCACGAGCGGCGAGATCCGCATCGACGGCAAGGTCCTGCCCGCCGAGGGCAAGGGCCTGGCGCAGCTGCGCGCCGAGGTCGGGATGGTCTTCCAGTCCTTCAACCTCTTCGCGCACCTGACGATCCTCGAGAACGTCACCCTCGGCCCGATCAAGGTGCTCGGCAAGTCGAAAGCGGATGCCGAGAAGGAGGCCATGGCGCTGCTCGAGCGCGTCGGCGTCGCTCAGCAGGCGGGCAAGCTGCCCGCGCAGCTGTCCGGCGGACAGCAGCAGCGCGTGGCGATCGCCCGCGCCCTCGCCATGCACCCCAAGGTCATGCTCTTCGACGAGCCCACGAGCGCGCTCGACCCGGAGATGATCAACGAGGTCCTCGACGTCATGGTCGAGCTCGCCAAGGAGGGCATGACGATGATCGTCGTCACCCACGAGATGGGCTTCGCCAGGAAGGCCGCCAACCGCGTGGTCTTCATGGCCGACGGTCAGATCGTGGAGGAGGCCGCTCCCGAGCAGTTCTTCACCAACCCGCAGAGCGGGCGCGCGAAGGACTTCCTCTCCAAGCTGCTCACGCACTGAGCGGCGCGCCTCGGCGCACCTGCGGCATCCCGCAACCACAGCACACGCACCATCACACAGCACACAAGGAGACGCACATGCGACGCACACGAGTCCTCGCCGGCATCGGCATCGCCACGGCGGCGCTGCTCGCCCTCACGGGCTGCAACAGCGGCAGCCCCTCGAACCCGGGCGGCGGCGGCGACGCCGGCGACAGCGGCGACAAGCCGCTGTTCGAGGTCGCCAAGGACGTCAAGCTCGAGGGCAGCCCCACCTTCGACAAGATCGAGAAGGCCGGCAAGGTCACCATCGGCGTGAAGGAGGACCAGCCGGGTCTGGGCTACCTCGACGCCACCACGGGCGAGCGTAGCGGTTTCGACGTCGACATCGCCCGCTGGATCGCCGCCTCGCTCGGCTACGGCGAGGACAAGATCGAGTTCAAGCCGATCGCATCCGCGAACCGCGAGCAGGCGATCGTGAACGGCGACGTGGACTACTACGTCGGCACCTACTCGATCAACGACAAGCGCAAGGAGCAGATCGACTTCGCCGGCCCGTACTTCCTCACCGGGCAGGGCCTGCTCATCCGCAAGGACGACCCCGACGCCGACAAGCTCGAGGACTTCAACGGCAAGACCGTGTGCTCTGCGACCGGCTCCACGCCGATCCAGAACATCAAGGAGAACTTCAAGCAGATCAAGACGCAGGAGTACGACCTGTACTCGGCGTGCGTGCAGGACCTCATCGACGGCAAGGTCGACGCGGTCACCACCGACCAGGCCATCCTCATCGGCTACGCTGCGCAGTACCCGGACGAGGTCAAGGTCACCGGCGGCCTGTTCACCGAGGAGCGCTACGGCGTGGGCCTGACCAAGGGCGATGACGTGCTGCGCAAGCACATCAACGACCTGTTCACCGAGAACCCGGACACCTGGCAGGCCATCTTCGACAAGAACCTGGGCAAGTCGGGCATCAAGGTCGAGCAGCCCGAGGTCGACGCGTACTGATCACCTCTCGGGGGCGGCCGCACTCGGGCGCCCCCGAGCAGATCCTCAGAAGGGAAGACGGCGTGGACGTCATCTTCGGAAACCTCGACCTCTGGGGCGAGGCCATCGGGAACACGCTTCTCGTGTTCTTCGTGGGCGGGCTGATCGCGCTCGTGCTGGGCATCATCGTGGGGGCCATGCGCGTCTCGCCGGTGCCGATCGCCCGCGCCGTCGGCACCGCGTACGTGAACATCGTCCGCAACACCCCGCTCACGCTGGTCTTCTTCTTCTTCGTCTTCGGATACCCGCAGCTGGGCCTGCCCCGGCTGTCGAACACGGTGCTCGGCATCCTCGCCATCGGCATCTACACCGCCACCTACGTGGCGGAGGTGCTGCGCGCCGGCATCAACACCGTCCCCGTCGGCCAGGCCGAGGCCGCCCGCGCCATCGGGCTTCCGTTCGGCCAGGTCATGACGCTCATCGTGCTGCCGCAGGCGTTCCGCTCCGTGGTCCCGCCGATGATGAGCGTGTTCATCGCCCTGCTGAAGAACACCACGGTCGCCGCCGGCTTCTCCATCGGAGAGCTCGCCGCGCTGCGTGCCACGATCAACGACGCCGCCGGCCGGCCCGGCAACCCGATGGAGGTCCTGCTCTGGGTCGCCGTGGTGTTCGTCATCCTCGTGCTCGCGATGAGCGCGGTGCAGCGCCACCTCGAGAACAAGTGGAGGATCGCACGATGACCTCAGTGCTCTACGACGTGCCCGGGCCCCGGGCCATCGTCCGCAACCGCATCCTCGCCGTCATCACGATCCTGCTGCTGCTGGCCGTCATCGGCTTCATCGTCTACCGGATGTTCGTTACCGGGCAGTTCGAGGCGCGCAAGTGGTACGTCTTCACGTTCTCCAACGTGTGGATGGGCATCCTCGGCGCGCTGGGGAAGACCCTGGGCGCATTCGCCCTGGCCGCCGTGCTCAGCCTCGTGCTCGGCTTCCTGCTGGCGATCGGCCGCCTCTCCGACCACGCGTGGGTGCGCGTGCCGGTGGGCGTCGTCATCGAGCTGTTCCGCGCCGTGCCGGTGCTGGTGTTCATGATGCTGCTCTACTACGGGCTGCCCGTGTTGGGCGTCGACATGGACCCGTACTGGGCGGTGGTGATCGGGCTCATGGTCTACAACGGCTCCGTGCTGGCGGAGGCGCTGCGCGCGGGCATCGAATCGCTGCCCAAGGGGCAGAAGGAGGCCGGCTACGCGATCGGTCTGCGCAAGAGCGGAGTGATGCGCCTGATCCTGCTGCCGCAGGCGGTGCGCGCGATGCTGCCGGTGATCGTCGCGCAGCTGGTGGTCACCCTCAAGGACACCGCGCTCGGGTTCATCATCACCTACCCCGAGCTGCTGTACTACGCCAAGCTGCTCAGCTCGCAGCAGGGTCGCCCGATCCTGCAGTCGGCGTTCGTGATCGGCGGCATCTACATCGCGCTCTGCCTGATCCTCGCCGGTGTGGCGAAGTGGGTCGAGGTGCGCACACGGCACTCCGCTCGTGTGCAGGGCTACACCCCGGAGACCGCGGGCGATCCGCGCCTGCACGACGGATCGACCGTCACCGAGGTGATCGCCATGCAGCGCGGCATCGGAAAGCACGACTCGAACCAGATCTGACGCCGCGCGCCGTGCGGCGGGTGCGCCGGTTCAGCCGGCGATCACCTGTGCGTAGAGGGCGTCGAACCGCCGGCGCAGGTCGGCGTAGTACGGCTGCTGTGCGGCATCCGGTTCGGTCAGCGCCGTGCGCGGGATCGTCGCGAGCGGATGGTCGGGCTGCAGCACCGACAGCGCGATCGCGGCCGCGCCGCGCATCGTCACGCGCTTGACCTCGACGACTTGCACCGGGAAGTCGATCGCCTGCGCGACCACCTGCATCATCCCGGGGAACGCGCGCGTCACCCCACCCGATGCGATCACGCGCTCGAGGTGCGGTGCCACCTCGCGCAGCTGCTCGAACACGCGCTGGTACGACACCCCGATGCCCTCGGCGGCGCCGCGCCACAGCTCGCGGGGGCCGGATGCCGATGAGACGCCGGTCAGCACGGCGCGCGCTCCTCCCGCCCAGCCCGTAGCGCGCTCACCGGTGAGGAACGGCAGCATCAGCGGCGTGCCCGCGCTCGGCGCCGCCCGCAGCAGCTCGTCGATCTCGTCGGCGGACAGGGGTGCAAGGGTGGCCTGCAGCCACAGGGTCACCCGGCCCACGTCGTTCAGCGCCCCGCCGACGATCGACTGCGAGCGGGAGATGCGGTACGCCCACAGTCCGGACGGCAGCACATCCGGGGTGCCGTCGACGATGACTCTGATGGCTCCCGAGGTCGCGGCCGACATCGCCGCGGTCGTCGGGTGCGCGGCGCCCACGCCGACGTTCGAGGCGTAGCCGTCGGGGACCGCGGGGAACCAGGCAGCGCCGGCCAGCGCCGGCCAGCGGCGGCCGACCTGTTCGGACACGTCGGTGATCGGCTGATCGGGGTCGAGGATCGGCGCGAATCGGCTGCGCTCGACGCCCACCGCCGCGAGCAGCTCCTCGTCGAGCTCGCAGGTGTGGCGGTTCAGGATGCCGGCCCAGGCCATCGTCGAGGTCGCCGCTCCCTCGATGCCGGCGAGCTTCGCGTAGACGTACTCGCCCAGCGAGAGGAACTTCGCGGTGCGCGCGAACAGGTCCGGGAACTCGTCCTGCAGCCACAGCAGACGTGGCGGGTGGTAGCTGGTGTGCAGCCGCGCTCCGGTGCGCTGGTGCACCTCGTCCTCGTCCAGCTGCGCGCGCAGCCGTGCGAGGTGGCCGGCGGAGCGGGAGTCGGCGTAGGTGAAGCAGGCGGTCAGGGCGTCGCCGTGCTCGTCCACGCAGATGAGGGTCGAGGCGAAGGTGTCCATCACGACCGCTCCGATGCTTCCCGCCTCCACGCCGGCGACGGCGCGATCGATCGCGTCGGCGACCTCACGCACCATCTGGTCGGCGTCGACCTCGGCGGTGCCGTCGGCCGCCTCGGTGAACAGATGCTCGACCTTGACGGTGTGCTTCTTGATGGGGCGTGCGTACGCGTCGTAGAGACCGCAGCGCGTGGAGCCCGAGCCGATGTCGATCGCCAGAACGTAGGGTGCGGGTGCGGACACCAGCTTGATGCTCTCCGTGGTGGGGATCTGCTCATCGGTCATCTGTGTCCCGCCCCTCGTCGTCGCTGTGTCGGTCTCGCCGCCGATCCTACCCGCGAGTATCGTGTGCGACACGGTCCGGACGCCGATGTGCCGACCGCAGTGAGGAGCACGCCATGACTGCATCACCACATGCGGGGGCGCTGATCGACGCCGTCCTCGCCGCCGACACGGTGACGCCGGCGGCCGGGACGCCGCAGCTGATCATCGCGGCCGTCATCTCGATCGCGCTGATCGTCGTGCTGATCGTCTGGGTGAAGATGCACCCGTTCTTCGCCCTGATGCTCGGTGCGGCGGTGATGGCGGTCACGGCGAACATGGGCTTCGAGAACGCATTCACCTCGTTCTCCGCGGGCCTGGGCTCGACCGTCGGCGGAGTCGGCGTGCTGATCGTGCTCGGTGCGGTCATCGGGCGCTTCCTCACCGAGTCCGGCGGCGCCGACGAGATCGTCGACACCATCCTCGCGAAGACCCCGCTGAAGCGACTGCCCTGGGCGATGGCCCTGGCCGCGTTCATCATCGGCATCCCGCTTTTCTTCGAGGTCGGCGTCGTGCTGCTGATCCCCATCGTCATGCTCGTCGCGCGCCGCGCGAAGCTGCCTGTCATCCTCGTCGGCATCCCCGCCCTCGCCGGCCTCTCCGCGCTGCACGGCCTCGTGCCGCCGCACCCCGGTCCGCTGATCGCGATCGACGCGCTGAAGGCCGACCTCGGACTGACCCTGGGGCTCGGACTGCTGGTCGCGATCCCCACCGTGATCGTGGCCGGACCGGTGCTCGCCGTGCCGATGTCGCGATGGGTGCCGATCCAGGCATCCGATCGGCTGCTGTCGCCGGTCACGGAACGCGAGGGCAGGCGACCGGCGTTCGCCGTGGCGCTGTCGGTGGTGCTGCTGCCGGTGGTGCTCATGCTGCTGATGACCGTCGTGAAGTCGCTCGGGCTCGACGAGAACCCCGTCGGCCAGGTGCTCATGTTCATCGGCACGCCGCTGCAGGCGCTGCTGATCACCGCGCTGTACGCGATGATCGCGCTCGGCGCGGCACTGGGCAGGTCGATGGGGGAGGTCGCGAAGATCACCGGGGACTCGTTCGCCCCCATCGCCTCCATCCTTCTCATCGTCGGCGCCGGCGGTGGGTTCAAGCAGACCCTGGTCGATTCCGGGGTGGGCGAGGTGATCGGCAGCGGCATCGCCGGTTCCGGGATGCCGCTGCTGCTGGCCGGCTGGGTGGTCGCGGTGGTCATCCGCCTGGCCACCGGCTCCGCCACCGTCGCCACGATCACCGCGGCCGGCATCATGGCGCCACTCGTGGGTGATCTCAGCGGCACGCACGTGGCGCTCATGGTGCTGGCGATCGGCGCCGGCTCGGTGTTCCTCTCGCACGTCAACGACGCCGGCTTCTGGCTCGTGAAGGAGTACTTCGGACTCACCGTCGGGCAGACCTTCAAGACGTGGAGCCTGATGGAGTGCGCGGTCTCGGTCGTGGGGCTGCTCGGCGTGCTGCTGCTGGGGCTCGTCGTCTGACCACCGGCACGGGCGCTGTGCTGCGCGCCGGTAGACTCTGTTCTCGTGTCAGACTCGCCCCACAACCCCCAGATCACGCCCGAGGCGGTGCAGTCCGCCGTCGATGACGCCCTTGCGGCGATCGCCGCTGCGGCCGACACCGCGCAGCTGAAGGACGCCCGGGCCGCGCACGTGGCCGAGGGCTCCCCGCTGGCGGTGCTGAACGCCTCGATGCGTCAGGTCGCCCCCGAGCACAAGGCGACGTTCGGCAAGCTGATCGGGCAGGGCAGGGGCCGCGTCACGCAGGCGCTCGCCGCGAAGGAGACCGAGCTCGCCGAAGCCGAGACGGCCGCCCGACTCGAGGCCGAGCGCGTGGACATCACCGCCATCGCGTCGCGTTCCCGGGTGGGTGCCCGGCATCCGCTCACGCTGCTGAAGGAGCAGGTGTGCGACGTCTTCGTCGGCATGGGCTGGGAGATCGCCGAGGGACCCGAGCTCGAGCACGAGTGGTTCAACTTCGACGCGCTGAACTTCGACGAGGATCATCCCGCACGTCAGGAGCAGGACACCTTCTACGTCGATCCCGCCTCGCGCCATCTGGTGATGCGCACGCACACGAGCCCGGTGCAGGTGCGCTCCATGCTCGAGCGCAACCTGCCGATCTACGTGCTGTGTCCTGGTCGCACCTACCGCACCGACGAGTTCGACGCCACGCACCTGCCGGTGTTCAGCCAGTTCGAGGGGCTCGTGATCGACCGGGGCATCACGATGGCGCACCTGAAGGGCACCCTCGACCACTTCGCACGGCAGATGTTCGGCCCCGAGGCGAAGACCCGGCTGCGCACCAACTACTTCCCCTTCACCGAGCCGTCCGCCGAGCTCGACCTCTGGCACCCGACCTTCAAGGGCGGCGCCCGCTGGATCGAATGGGGCGGCTGCGGGATGGTCAACCCCAACGTGCTGCGCGCCGCGGGGATCGACCCCGAGCAGTACAGCGGCTTCGCGTTCGGGATGGGGATCGAGCGGACGCTGATGTTCCGCAGCGATGTGAAGGACATGCGCGACATGGCCGAGGGCGATGTGCGCTTCAGCGAGCAGTTCGGGATGGTGGTGTGATGCGCGTTCCGCTCTCATGGCTGCGCGAGTACGTCGATGTGGCCGCGGATGCCACGCCGGAGGACGTCCTGGCGTCGTTCGTGTCGGTCGGCTTCGAGGAGGAGGACATCCACCGCTTCGAGATCTCCGGTCCGGTGGTCGTCGGACAGGTGCTCGAGGTCGTCCCCGAACCGCAGAAGAACGGCAAGACCATCAACTGGTGCCAGGTCGACGTCGGTCCGCTTTCGCTCGCTGAGCCTGTCGAAGCGTCAGGAACCGAGTCCGCCGCAAGCGGCGATCGGGACATCAGAGGAATCGTCTGCGGCGCCCACAACTTCACCGTCGGCGACAAGGTCGTAGTGACCCTTCCCGGGGCGGTGCTGCCCGGGCCGTTCCCGATCGCCGCGCGCAAGACCTACGGTCACGTCTCCGACGGCATGATCGCGTCCGCGCGCGAGCTGGGACTCGGCGACGAGCACGACGGCATCATCGTGCTGTCCACGCTCGGTCTCGACCCAGAGGTCGGGACGGACGCCATCGCGCTGCTGCACCTCGACGACGTGGCCGTCGAGGTCAACGTGACGCCCGACCGCGGCTACGCCTTCTCGCTGCGCGGGCTCGCTCGCGAGTACGCGCACGCGACGGGGGCGGCGTTCCGGGATCCGGCCGAGCGCGACTTCGCCGAGCTGCAGCCGGGCAGCGGGTTCCCGATCGCGGTCGATGACGCTCTTCCCATCCGCGGTGCGGTCGGGGCGAGCGAGTTCGTCACGCGCGTCGTGCGCGATGTGGACCCCTCACGCCCGACGCCGCCGTGGATGATCGCGCGCCTGGCTCTCGCCGGCATGCGCTCGCTGGGCGTGCTCATCGACATCACCAACTACGTCATGCTCGAACTCGGCAACCCGATCCACGGGTACGACCTGGACCGGCTGCAGGGCGGCATCCGCGTGCGCCGCGCCACCCCGGGCGAGCGGATGCGCACGCTGGACGGGCAGGAGCGCACCCTGCACGCCGAGGACCTGCTCATCACCGATGACTCGGGCCCGATCGGCCTCGCCGGCGTGATGGGCGGCGGGACGACCGAGATGAGCGGGACCACCCGCAACGTGCTGATCGAGGCCGCCATCTTCGATCCGGTGACCATCGCCCGCACCGCCCGCCGGCACAAGCTGCCCAGCGAGGCGTCCAAGCGCTTCGAGCGCGGCGTCGACCCGCTCATCCCGTTCGTGGCCGCCCGTCGCGTCGCCGATCTCATGGTCGAGCTGGCCGGCGGCCGGCTCACCGACGAGGGCGGCGCGCTGTACGCCGAGGTCGAGATCGCCGGCATCGACCTGCCCCGCGGCTTCGCGCAGAGCGTCGTGGGGGTGGATTACTCGGATGCCGAGATCGTCGGCGCGCTGGAGACCATCGGCGCGGACGTCGACCCTTCGACAAGCTCAGGGGACCAGTCACAGGGATGGTTCGTGATCCCGCCGAGCTGGCGGCCCGACCTCACCGACAAGTGGACGCTGGTCGAGGAGATCGCGCGCATCCATGGGCTGGACCGCATTCCCTCCGTGCTGCCCACCCCGCCGTCAGGGCGCGGCTACACCGCGTTGCAGAAGGGGCGCAAGCGCGTGGCGGACGCCCTCGCCGCGTCCGGCTTCGTCGAGACTCCCTCGTTCCCCTTCACCACAGAGCAGCACAACGATCTGCACGGTTCGGCCTCGGGCACGCATCTGCCCAGCATCCGGCTCGCCAACGCCCTCGACGGGCAGGCGCCGTTCCTGCGCCGCTCGCTCATCCCGGGCCTGCTGCAGACCGCGCACCGCAACATCTCGCGCGGGCTCGTCGATCTCGCCCTGTTCGAGACGGGGGCGGTGTTCACCCCTGAGGAGGGCGTCGTCTACGGCACCGACTTCATCCCGCCGCTGGGTGCGCGGCCCGACGACGCCACGCTCGACGCGCTGAATGCGGCGATCCCGCCGCAGCCGCGCCTGGTCGCCGCACTGCTCGCCGGCCACATCGCCGCCCGCCAGCCCGGCCGCTCCGCGGAACACGTGGATCTGTCCGACGCTCTGGACGCCGTCCGGGTGATCGGCGTCGCTGCCGGAGTGGAGATCGAGGTGACCCAGACGCAGCGCGCCGCGCTGCATCCGGGACGTGCCGGGGCGCTGAGCGTTGCGGGAGAGCAGATCGGCTACCTCGGCGAGCTGCACCCGCAGGTCTCCGCCGACGCCGACCTCCCCGGCCGCGTCTACGTGCTCGAGCTCGATCTGGATCGAGCGCTCACCCTGGCAGGCCGACGCGTCGTGGCCGAGTCGCTGTCGTCGTTCCCGGCGGCCACCCAGGACGTCTCGCTCGTGGTGCGCGCGGACGTGCCGGCGGCTGAGGTGCGCGACGCGCTCGTCGAGGGCGCGGGCGACCTGCTCGAGTCGGTGCGCCTGGTCGACGACTACCGCGGCGAGGGCGTCGAGGAGGGACGGAAGAGCCTCAGCTTCGCGCTGCGCTTCCGCGCCGCCGATCGCACCCTGACGGCGGCCGAGGCCACCGAGGCGAAGCTCGCGGGTGTGGCCGCCGCCGCAGAGCGCTGGGGGGCGAGCATCCGAGACTGACGCGCGTGGCGCTCCCGGATCGGGGGTGCGGGATCGGGTGTCTCGTGCTGTCATGGTCGCATGGCTGCTCAGGTGCTCGTGCTCGGCGGAACAGGCTGGCTCTCCCAGCGCATCGCGCGCGGATGGCGGGATGCCGGCGCTGACGTGACCTGTCTCGCGCGCGGTGGCCGCGCAGCGCCCGAGGGCACCGCGCTGGTCGTCGGCGATCGAGACGACCCGGCCGGTTACGAGCGCGTGCGCGGCCGACAGTGGGACGAGGTCGTGGACGTCTCCTCGCGCGCGCGTCATGTGCGCGAGGCGGTGGTCGCGCTCGGGCAGGACAGCGCGCACTGGACATACGTGTCGTCGATGTCGGTGTATTCCGACGATGTCACCATCGGCCTGGACGAGTCCGGTCCGACGCTCGCCCCGGCGACCGAGGACGGCGAGTACGACTACGGCGCCGAGAAGGTCGCCGCGGAACGCGCCGTCCGCGCGCTCGGGGAGCAGGTCCTGATCGTGCGGCCCGGTCTCATCGTCGGAGCGGGCGACCCCAGCGACCGCTTCGGCTACTGGGCTGCCGCGTTCGCGAGGGCCGGCATCGATCCCGTGCTGGTGCCCACCCTCGCCGGCCGAGCGGTTCAGGTCATCGACGTCGACGACCTCGCGGGGTTCCTCGTCGGCGAACCGCGCCGTGGCGTGGTGAACGCGATCGGCGACGTCCACACCCTCGCCGCGGTGCTCAGTCGCATCCGCGCCGCCGCCGGTCACACCGCAGAGCTCCTCGAAGCGGCTGACGAGTGGCTCCAGGCCCACGATGTGCAGTACTGGATGGGCGAGCGGTCGCTGCCGCTGTGGCTGCCCGCCGACATGCCCGGCTTCATGCGCCGCGACAACTCCGCGTATCGCGCTGGCGGGGGAGTGCTGCGACCGCTGGAGGAGACCATCCGCGCCGTGCTCGACGACGAACGCGCCCGCGGTCTGGAACGCGAACGTCGAGCCGGGCTCACTCGTGCCGATGAGCGCACGCTGATCGGGCAGCTGACGGCGCGGTGACGCAGCCGGGAGGGATTTGCGGATAACGGGCGGTCGGGGCTACTGTCGCCGCATGCCCTCGGTCGCCCCGCTCTCGACGACGCTGCCGCGCAGCCTCGCTGCGGTGCGCCGACGTCGCGGCCGCCGACCCTAGGCGACCCGCACCGCACCCGCTTCCACGGCTGCGCATGCGGCGTCGCCGCCTCCGGACTTCGGGACCGCACGTCCCGTCCGCCGCTCTCGACCCGCGTCATCGTCGGGGTCGATCGAGCACCGACCGTTAAGGTGGAAGCATGACGTACTCCGTCGCCGTCTCCGGCGCATCCGGCTACGCGGGAGGCGAGATCCTGCGGCTTCTCGCAGCCCACCCCGACATCGAGATCCGCACGGTGACCGCGCATTCCAGCGCCGGACAGCCGCTGGTCGACCAGCAGCCGCACCTGCGCTCGCTGTCGCAGCTGACGCTGCAGCACACCACGCCCGAGATCCTCGCCGGTCACGACATCGTCTTCCTCGCCCTGCCGCACGGCGAATCGGGGCAGTACACCGATGCGCTCGGCGACACCGGGCTCGTGATCGACGCCGGGGCGGATCATCGGCTCACCTCCGCGCAGGCGTGGGAGGACTTCTACGGCGGGCCCTTCCACGAACCGTGGACCTACGGGGTCCCCGAGCTGCTGACCGCCAGCGGCAAGCAGCGCGAGAAGCTGCACGGGGCGCGGCGCATCGCCGCTCCCGGCTGCAACGCCTCGACGGTGAGCCTCAGCCTCGCACCGGGTGTGGCCGCCGGTGTCATCGACCCCGGCGACATCGTCAGCGTGCTCGCCGTCGGTCCCTCCGGAGCGGGGAAGAGCCTCAAACCCCACCTGCTCGGCAGCGAGATCCTCGGCAGCGCCAACCCGTACGCTGTGGGCGGCACGCACCGGCACATTCCGGAGATCCGTCAGGCGCTCGCCGCCCTTCGACAGGCTCAGGAACCCAGCCAGGCTCAGCCCGACGGCATCCGCATCTCGTTCACCCCGGTGATCGTGCCGATGGCGCGCGGCATCCTCGCCACCTCCACCGCCCCGATCGCGGACGGCGTGAGCGACGCCGAGATCCGCGCGGCATGGCAGAGCGCCTACGGCGACGAGACCTTCGTGCAGCTGCTGCCCGAGGGCCACTTCCCGCGCACCGCCGACGTGCTCGGCGCCAACACCGCACTGATGGGCCTCGCGGTCGACCGGGCCGCGGGCCGGGTCACCGTCGTCACCGCCCTCGACAACCTCGTCAAGGGAACTGCCGGCGCCGCCGTGCAGTCCATGAACATCGCGCTCGGCCTCCCCGAGGACCGCGCCCTCACCGTCAACGGAGTCGCACCGTGAGTGTCACCGCACCCCAAGGATTCGAAGCGGCCGGAGTTTCCGCCGGTCTGAAGAGCACCGACAAGCCCGATGTGGCGGTCGTCGTCAACCGCGGCCCGCGCAAGGTGGGCGCGGCGGTGTTCACCACCAACCGCGCCAAGGCCAACCCGATCATCTGGTCGCAGCAGGTGATCGTCGACCGGGTGGTCGAGGCGGTCGTGCTGAACTCCGGCGGAGCGAACTGCTTCACCGGGTCCTTCGGGTTCCAGACCACCCATCTCACCGCGGAGCGCGCCGCCGCGCTGCTCGGCGTCAGCGCGGGCGACGTGCTGGTGTGCTCGACCGGGCTGATCGGCACCGGCGACGAGGCGTTCCGGGCGAAGGTGCTCGACGGGGTCGAGCGCGGCATCGGCGAGCTCAGCGCGGACGGCGGCGCGGCTGCCGCGCAGGCCATCATGACCACCGACAGCGTGCCCAAGACCGCAGTCGTCAGCCGCGAGGGATGGACGATCGGCGGCATGGCCAAGGGCGCGGGGATGCTGGCGCCGGGCCTGGCGACCATGCTCGTCGTGATCACCACCGACGCCGACCTCGAGGCCGTCGAGGCCGACGCCCTGCTGCGCCGCGCCACCAACGTCAGCTTCGACCGGCTCGACTCCGACGGGTGCATGTCGACCAACGACCAGGTCTCGTTCCTCGCCAACGGCGCGAGCGGCATCCGCCCCGACCTCGAGGTCTTCGCCGAGGCGCTCACCGACCTCTGCCGCGATCTCGCCCAGCAGCTGCAGGCCGACGCGGAGGGCGCGAGTCACAGCATCGCCATCGAGGTGAAGAACGCGGTCACCGAGACCGAGGCGGTCGAGGTGGGCCGCTCGGTCGCCCGGAACAACCTCTTCAAGGCCGCGATCTTCGGCAACGACCCCAACTGGGGTCGCGTGCTCGCCGCGATCGGCACCACCTCGGCGCAGTTCGACCCGTACGACGTCGACGTGTCGATGAACGGCGTGCGGGTGTGCACCGCCGGGGGACCGGACCGACCGCGCGAGGAGGTGGACCTCACCCCGCGCGAGACGCGCATCGAGATCGACCTGAAGATCGGCGAGGCCACCGCGACCATCCTCACCAACGACCTGACCCACGACTACGTGCACGAGAACAGCGCCTACGCCTCATGACAGACCTTCAGGACACCGCCCCCGAGGAGGCCGCCGTCAAGGCCGCCACCCTGATCGAGTCCCTGCCGTGGCTGAAGCGCTTCCGCGACCAGATCGTGGTCGTCAAGTACGGCGGCAATGCGATGGTCAGCGACGAGCTGCAGGAGGCGTTCGCACAGGACATCGCCTACCTGCGCTACGTCGGCGTGCAGCCGGTGGTCGTGCACGGCGGCGGCCCGCAGATCTCCAACATGCTCGACCGGCTGGCCATCCCCAGCGAGTTCAAGGGCGGCTACCGGGTCACCTCGACCGAGGCGATCAGCGTGGTGCGCATGGTGCTCACCGGCCAGATCAACCCCACGCTCGTCGCGAAGATCAACTCGCACGGGCCGATCGCGACCGGGCTCAGCGGTGAGGACGCGGGTCTGTTCGGCGGCCGTCGCCGCGGCATCGTGGTGGACGGCGAAGAGGTCGATCTCGGCCGGGTCGGCGATGTCGTGCAGGTCGACCCCACTCCGGTGCTCGACCATCTGGCCGCCGGGCGCATTCCGGTGGTGTCCTCGATCGCTCCCGACCTGGATCACCCGGGTCAGTCGCTGAACGTGAACGCGGATGCCGCGGCATCCGCCCTGGCGATCGCGCTGGGAGCGCGCAAGCTCGTCGTCCTCACCGATGTCGCCGGACTGTACGCCGACTGGCCGAACCGCGACTCGCTGGTCTCGCACCTCACCTCCGGCGCGCTGGCGCAGATGCTGCCGCGGCTGGAGTCGGGGATGATCCCGAAGATGCGGGCTTGCCTCGACGCGGTCGAAGGCGGCGTGGACGCCGCGGCGATCATCGACGGGCGCGTGCCGCACTCGGTGCTGGTCGAGCTGTTCACGAGCAAGGGAATCGGCACGGAGGTGGTCAAGGATGCCTGATTGGAACGATGACGCGGCGCGCGACCTGATGAGTCTGGGCGGGCGTCTGGCGCTGCTCACCCGCGGCGAGGGCTCGTGGGTGTGGGATGCCGACGAGAACCGCTACCTGGACTTCCTCGGCGGCATCGCGGTGAACTGCCTGGGTCACGCGCATCCGGTGTTCGTCGACGCGGTGTCGCGACAGGCGGCGACGCTGTCGCACGTGTCGAACTACTTCGCCTCGCCCGCCCAGCTCGAGCTCGCCGCGCGGCTCAAGCGCCTTGCCGGCACGGGGGAGCAGGGGCGGGTGTACCTCGCCAACTCCGGCGCGGAGGCCAACGAGACCGCCGTCAAGCTCGCACGTCTGCACGGCAACCGCTTCGCGGAGTCCGAGGGACGCTCCCGCAGCACGATCCTCGTCGTCGAGGGCGCCTTCCACGGGCGCACCATGGGCACGCTCTCCCTCACCCCGAAGGCGGCGTACCGCGACCCCTTCCAGCCGGCGCTGCCCGATGTCATCACGGTGGAGCGCTCGGTGGCCGGGCTCGAGCAGGCGTTCGCACGCGAGGGCATCGCCGCGCTGATCGTCGAGCCCATTCAGGGCGAGGCGGGCGTCGTCGAGCTGCCGGCGGGCTTCCTCGCCCGCGCCCGCGAGTTGAGCGTGGAGCATCAGGCGCTGCTGATCCTCGACGAGGTGCAGACCGGATCGGGCCGGACGGGGGAGTGGTTCACGTTCCAGCGCGAGGGCATCACCCCGGATGCCGTGACCGTGGCCAAGAGCATCGGAGCCGGCTTCCCCCTCGGGGCGATGATCACCTTCGGGGCGGCGAGCGAGCTGTTCTACCCCGGCACGCACAACTCGACCTTCGGCGGCAATCCGCTCGCGAGCGCCGTGGCGAACGCCGTGCTCGGGTACATCGAGAGCGAGAACCTGCTCGCGAACGTCACGGCGCGCGGCGCTCAGCTGCGCGAGGGGGTGCGCTCGCTGCCGCTGGTGGGCGGCACGACGGGCGCGGGACTGCTCATCGGCATCCGTCTCACCGCTCCGGTCGCTGCCGAGGTCCGCGCGGCCGCGCACGAGCGGGGGCTCATCGTCAACGCGCCGACCGCCGACGTCATCCGCATCGCACCCGCGTACACGATCGGCGATGCGGAGGTCGAGGAGTTCCTCAGCCGGTTCCGCGCCGCGCTCGCCGCCGTCGCCGAGACGCTCCCGGCACCGACCGCCACAACCCTCACGGAGGCTCCCGCATGACCCGCCACCTGCTGCGCGACGACGATCTCACTCCCGCCGAGCAGACCGAGATCCTCGACCTGGCGCTGACGCTGAAGAAGGACCGCTGGGCCAGCAAGGCGCTCGCAGGTCCCCAGACCGTCGCGGTGATCTTCGACAAGTCCTCGACGCGCACGCGGGTGTCGTTCGCCGTGGGCATCGCCGACCTCGGCGGCTCGCCGCTGATCATCTCCACCGCGAACAGCCAGCTGGGCGGCAAGGAGACGCCGTCCGACACCGCGCGCGTGCTGGAGCGCCAGGTCGCCGCCATCGTCTGGCGCACCTACGCGCAGGCGGGGCTCGAGGAGATGGCGCGCGGCACCCGCGTGCCGGTCGTCAACGCGCTCTCCGACGACTTCCACCCCTGCCAGCTGCTGGCCGACCTGCTCACGATCCGCGAGCACAAGGGCGAGCTGAAGGGCCTGACCCTGGCGTTCTTCGGAGACGGGCGCAGCAACATGGCGCACTCCTACGTGCTCGCCGGCGTCACCGCCGGCATGCACGTGCGCATCGCCTCCCCGGAGGCCTACGCACCTCGCGCGGACGTGGTCGCCGCCGCGCACACCCGCGCCGCCGAGACCGGCGGCTCGCTCACCCTGCTCACCGACCCTCGCGCGGCCGCCGACGCCGCCGACGTGGTCGTCACCGACACCTGGGTGTCGATGGGCAAGGAGGAGGAGAAGATCGAGCGGCTGCGCGACCTGGGCGGATACAAGGTGACGACCGAGCTCATGGGTCTCGCCGATCCGTCGTCGATCTTCATCCACTGCCTCCCCGCCGACCGCGGGTACGAGGTGGACTCGGAGGTCATCGACGGGCCCCGGAGCGTCGTCTGGGACGAGGCCGAGAACCGGCTGCACGCGCAGAAGGCGCTGCTGGTCTGGCTGCTGGGGCACAGCGATGCCGAGGCGGCGACGGCATGAGCGCGCACGGCACGAACGACGGCGCCCTCTGGGGGGCGCGCTTCGCCGGCGGGCCCTCGCCCGAGCTCGCGGCGCTCAGCCGCTCCACGCACTTCGACTGGATCCTCGCGCCCTACGACATCGCCGGCTCGCATGCGCACGCGACTGCGCTGGAGGCGGCCGGGTATCTCGACGCCGACGACGCGCGCACCATGCACGCCGGCCTGGATGCTCTCGCCGCGCGCATCGCAGACGGCACGCTGCTGCCCGACCCGGGTGACGAGGATGTGCACGGTGCGCTCGAGAAGGCGCTCATCGCCGAGGTGGGCGCGGAGGTGGGCGGACGGCTGCGAGCCGGTCGCAGCCGCAACGACCAGATCGCCACGCTCGTGCGCATGTACCTCATCGACCACGCGCGCGTGATCGCCCGTCAGCTGCTGCGCGTGATCGACGCCCTCACCGCGCAGGCCGAGGCGCACCCCGAGGCGATCCTGCCGGGCCGCACGCATCTGCAGCATGCTCAGCCCGTGCTGCTCGCCCATCACCTGCAGGCGCACGCGTGGCCGCTCGTGCGCGAACTCGAGCGCCTGGTCGACTGGCGCCGTCGCGCCGGGGTGTCGCCGTACGGCGGGGGAGCGCTGGCCGGCTCCACACTCGGCCTCGACCCGGCGCTCGTCGCGCGGGAGCTGGGCCTGGACCGCCCGGCCGAGAACTCGCTCGACGGCACGTCCGCCCGCGACGTCGTCGCGGAGTTCGCGTTCGTCGCCGCCATGATCGGCATCGACCTCTCCCGCCTCAGCGAGGAGATCATCCTCTGGAACACGCGGGAGTTCGGCTTCGTCACCCTCGACGATGCGTACTCCACGGGCTCCAGCATCATGCCGCAGAAGAAGAACCCCGACATCGCGGAGCTCGCCCGCGGCAAATCGGGCCGGCTGATCGGCAACCTCGCGGGTCTGCTCGCGACGCTGAAGGGCCTGCCGCTGGCGTACAACCGCGACCTCCAGGAGGACAAGGAGCCGGTCTTCGACTCGGTGCAGACGCTCGAGCTGGTGCTGCCGGCCTTCGCGGGCATGGTCGCGACGCTCCGCTTCGACACGGAGCGGATGGCGCAGCTGGCGCCGCAGGGATTCTCGCTCGCGACCGATGTCGCCGAATGGCTGGTCAAGCAGGGCGTGCCGTTCCGCGACGCGCATGAGATCAGCGGAGCGCTGGTGCGTGCGTGCGAGCAGCGCGGCATCGGGCTGGAGGATGCCGACGACGAGCTGCTGCAGGCCACGTCCGAGCACCTGCGCCCGGAGGTGCGCACCGTGCTGAGTATCGAGGGGTCGGTGGCCTCGCGTGCCGGTGTCGGCGGCACCGCGCCCGAGCGCGTGGCGGAACAGCGGGGAGAGCTCGTCGCCCGCGCGCAGGCCGCCGCGCACGCGCTGGGTCTTTGAGCGGGCATATCCGGAGAACATAACCGGATGACGCATATCGCGCGATTATGCGTGCTATGTTCATGAGATGGTCGTCGCTGTGATTGCCGACATCGTCGGATCCCGTCGCCTGCGCGATCGCGCGCAGGCGCAGCGGATGTTCGATGAGACCATCGCCCGGGTGGAGCAGGAGCATCCGCTCGCGCTCGAGCCGCTGCGACCCACGGTCGGCGACGAGCAGCAGGGCGTCTACCGCACCCTCGACGAGGCGATGGTCGGTGTGCTGCTGCTGCAGCTGGCGCTGCCCGAGGGGGCGGAGTTCCGCTACGGGCTCGGCGTCGGCGAGATCCGGGCCATCGAGTCGGCGCATCGCGAGCTCACCGACGGTCCGGGCTGGTGGGCGGCTCGCGAGGCGATCGACATCGTGCACGCGCGGCAGCAGAAGGCGGTCCCGACCGCGCGCAGCTGGATCGTCGCTGCACCCGGACAGTCCGAGCCGGCCCTGGTCTCGACGGCGAACGCCTATCTGCTCGCCCGCGACGCCGTCGTCGTGCGGATGTCCGCCCGCGAGCGGCGCCTGGCATACGGGCGTCTGGGCGGTCTCTCGCAGAGCGAACTCGCCGCGCAGGAGGGGGTCACCCAGCCGGCCGTGTCGAAGGCGCTGCGCAGCTCCGGCGCCGCGGCACTGCTCGACGGGCTCGAGCAGCTCAGGCTCGACAAGCCCCGATACGAGCAGCCCCGACTCGAGCAGCAGAAGGAGGGGGTCGCGTGATCGTCGCCGGTCTCGCCCTGCTCGCCGTCGGAGGTGCCGACCTCGCGCGGCGCTTCATCCTCGCACGTGGGGCACGGATCGCCGTGCTGCTCGCGCTCGCCGTCGTGCTGATCGCCGTCGGCGCGCTCTCCGACGCCATCATCCCCGCCGTCTGCGCGGTCGCGATCGGCGGCGTGTGGATCCGCCTCATGCCGCTGGATGCCACCGGGCGAGCCTCGTTCTGGCCTGCAGTGCTGCTCGCCGTCGTCGCCGCCTCGACCACGGCGCTGCTGCCCGCGCGTCCCGCGCCAGGACTCATCGGCGCGGCCTGGCACCTGCCCTCTCCGGAGGGCGAGATCGGCTTCGACGCGGCGGTGCTGGCGCTGGGGGTACTGGTGTTCGTGGCCGAGTCGGGCAACCTCGTCGTCCGCGCCGCGCTGGATCGCGAGGGCACCTGGCGCCCCGTCGAAGCCGGCGGACGCTACCGCGGCGGACAGCTGCGCCAGCCCCAGCAGGTCGCCACGGGGTTCCAGGGCGGCCGGCTGATCGGCCCGCTCGAGCGATTGCTCGTGGTGGCGCTCACCCTCGCCGGCGCTTACTCCCTGCTGGCGGCGGTGCTTGCCGCGAAGGGCATCGTGCGCTTCCCCGAGATCTCCAAGGACGGCGAGACCGGAGCACGCGCCGAGTACTTCCTCGTCGGCAGTCTGGTCAGCTGGGTCGTCGCCCTGGGCGCGGCATTCCTGCTGTGGTGGGGCGTGCACAGCTGACCCGGACGCCGCTGATAGCCTGGAGCGCGTGTCGAATCCCGCTCCGACGACCGCCCCGCTGACCACCACTGCAGTGGCGCTCGACCCCACGTTCGAGAACGTGTGGGACGAGCTGCTGTGGCGCGGCCTCGTCCACGTGTCCACCGATCAGGAGGCGCTGCGCGCCCTTCTCGGCGGGGACCCGATCACCTATTACTGCGGATTCGACCCGACCGCGCCGAGCCTGCACCTGGGCAACCTCGTGCAGCTGCTCACGCTGCGCCGCATCCAGCTTGCCGGCCACAAGCCGCTCGGCCTCGTCGGCGGCTCCACGGGCCTGATCGGCGACCCGCGGCCCACGGCCGAGCGCACGCTCAACACGCGCGAGACGGTCGAGGAGTGGGTGCAGCGCCTGCGCGCGCAGGTCGAGCGCTTCCTCAGCTTCGAGGGCGAGAACGCCGCGCGCATGGTGAACAACCTCGACTGGACCGCGCCGCTGAGCGCGATCGACTTCCTGCGCGAGATCGGCAAGCACTACCGCGTCGGAACCATGCTGAAGAAGGATGCAGTGGCTGCCCGCCTGAACTCCGATGCCGGCATCAGCTACACGGAGTTCAGCTACCAGATCCTGCAGGGCATGGACTTCCTCGAGCTGTACCGCTCGTACGACTGCGTGCTGCAGACCGGCGGATCCGACCAGTGGGGCAACCTCACCAGCGGCACCGATCTGATCCACCGCGTGGAAGGCGCATCGGTGCATGCGATCGGTACTCCGCTGATCACCAACAGTGACGGCACGAAGTTCGGCAAGAGCGAGGGCAACGCGATCTGGCTGGATGCCGACATGTGCAGCCCCTACCGCATGTACCAGTTCTGGCTGAGCACCGCCGACGCCGATGTGATCGACCGGCTGAAGGTGTTCACCTTCCTGACCCGGGCCGAGATCGATCAGTACGCCGAGCTCGTCGAGTCCGAGCCGTTCCGCCGTGCGGCGCAGAAGCGCCTCGCGCTCGAGGTGTGCGCGACCGTGCACGGCGCGGAGGCGACGGCGGCGGTCATCGCGGCATCCGAGGCGCTGTTCGGCCAGGGCGACCTGTCGGTGCTCGACGCCGGCACGCTGCGCACCGCGCTCGAGGAGCTGCCCAACGCGCACCTGGCGTCCGGGACGACCGTGGTCGACGCGCTGGTGCGCACCGGCCTCGTCTCGAGCGCCTCGGAGGCGCGCCGTGCGATCGCGCAGGGCGGCGTCTCGCTCGACGGCGAGCGCGTCGGCGACGCTGATGCCGTGGTGCGCGGCTCCCTGCCCGGCGGCGTCTCGGTGCTCCGGCGCGGCAAGAAGACGCTGGCGGGCGTCTTCCTGGATTGAGTGCAGCACGCGTGGCGTGCCAGGTTCCGTGCGGACAGCTTTAGTAGCATCGGACAGCTGACGCTGTCCGCAAGCACTCTAGGAGCTGGTTCTCTTGCCCAAGGAAGCACATGTCCGCCGTCCCTCCGCACGCCGCGCCGCACGCCGGCTGCAGGTCGATGACGTCCTCGTCGTCAGGAAGAGCCGCCTGCGCACGGCGATCTCCGGCACCGTCGTCGGCAACTTCATGGAGTGGTTCGACTTCGGGGTGTACGGATACCTCGCGGTCACCCTCGCCGTCGTCTTCACCGGCGATCTGCCCGGTGCATGGGGTCTGCTGATCACCCTGCTCGGGTTCGCGATCTCGTTCCTCGTGCGCCCCTTGGGCGGTATCGTGCTGGGCCCGCTCGGCGACCGCATCGGTCGACAGCGCGTGCTGTTCCTCACCATGGCGATGATGGCGGTGGCCACCGCGCTCATCGGCGTGCTTCCGACCTCCGCCCAGATCGGCCTGTGGGCGATCATCCCGCTGTACCTGCTGAAGATGGTGCAGGGCTTCTCGACCGGCGGCGAGTACGCCGGCGCCACCACCTACGTCTCGGAGTTCTCGCCCGACCGCAGCCGCGGCTACTGGTCGTCGTTCCTCGACGTCGGCTCGTACGTCGGCTTCGCAGCCGGCGCGAGCGTCGTCGCGATCACGACCTGGATCGCCGAGAGCGTATCGGGGCCCGCGGCGATGACCGATTACGGCTGGCGCATCCCGTTCCTCGTCGCCATCCCGCTGGGCGCTGTCGCCATCTGGTTCCGGCTGCGCATCCCCGAGACACCCGCCTATGAGGCCGAGGAGAGCGCCGGGCTGAACCGCACCGACCCCGCCGATCCGATGGCCCGCCAGGGTGTCGGCGGCATCTTCCGGCACTACTGGCGGCAGATCCTCATCGGCATCGCCCTGGTGTCGGCGACCAACACCGCCGGCTACGCGCTCACGAGCTACATGCCCACCTACCTCGAGAAGGAGGTCGGCGTGTCGAACCTGATGGCGGCGCTGGCCACGGTGCCGGTGCTCGTCGTGATGAGTGCGTGCCTGCCGCTGATCGGTCGGCTCTCGGACCGCATCGGGCGCCGCCCGGTGTACGGCATCGCCGTCGGCTCCACCGTCGTGCTCATGCTCCCCGCCTTCGCCGTCATGCAGATCGGTCAGGAATGGGCGGTGATGCTGGCGCTGGCGATGGTGGCGATCCCGGTCGCGTTCTACGTCGCGATCTCGGCATCCGCCCTGCCCGCGCTGTTCCCGACCGCGTCGCGCTTCGGTGCCATGGCGATCGCGTACAACCTCGCGGTGTCGCTGTTCGGCGGCACCACGCCGCTGTTCAGCCAGGCGCTGATCGAGCTCACCGGGAACATCTACATGCCGGCGTTCTACATCATGTTCTTCGCCGCGCTCGGCGGGGTCGCGCTGCTGACCATGCGCGAGACCGCGCAGCGTCCGCTGCTCGGATCGGTGCCGACGGTGGAGAGCGTCGCGGAAGCCGAGGAGCTCGTCGCCGGCCAGGACGAGAACCCGTTCATCGACACCAGCACCATGCCTCTCGCGGTCGTCGGCGCCGAGGCGGGGGAGGACGCCGCGGGAGCCGCGACGACTTCGAGCTCTGCAGGCGAGGCGGGGAAGCGGACCGACTGAGTCGGTCCGTCCCCGCCCGAGCCGGAGGATCCATGCCCTTCACCCCGAGCCATGCGGTGGTCGCGCTGCCGTTCCTGCGCACGCCGCTGGTGCCTGCCGCACTGGCGATCGGCGCGATGACGCCGGACCTGCCGTTGTTCACCCGCGGACTGGGGCCGTCGTACGGCTTCACGCACGCACCGGGCAACGTGCTGCTCACCGCCCTCGTCGCGCTGATCCTGCTGCTGCTCTGGCGGGTCGTGATGCGCCCGGGTCTGACGGCCCTGGCGCCCGCGTTCCTGCGACGACGGCTGCCCGCCGAGTGGGAGCAGACCGGGTCGGACGCCGCGCGGGATGCCCTGCGTGGTCGCGGGGGAGCGGCCGGACCGTGGATGCTGGCGCTCTCACTCATCCTCGGCGTGCTGTCGCACATCGGCTGGGACCTCTTCACGCACGAGGGGCGCTGGGGAGTGCAGGCGCTGCCGGCACTGCAGCAGATGTGGGGACCGCTCGCCGGCTACAAGTGGCTGCAGCACGGCTCGAGCGTGCTCGGCCTGGCGATCCTCGCGGTATTCGCGCTGAGCTGGCTGCGCGCGCGACCCCTGCGCGCCGCGGGAGATCAAGTGCCGGCATGGCTGCGGTGGACGTGGATGCTGGCTCTGCCCGCCGTCCTGCTTGCCGGGTGGCTCGTCGGCCTCGCGGCCTACGGTCCACTCGAGGTCGGCGGCCGTGCAGGAGCGCTGAGCGTGCAGCAGCTCGCCTACCGCACGCTGCCTGCGGCCTCCGGTGCGTGGGGGGCACTGACCCTGGTCGTCTGCGTTGTCGTCGTCGCGCGCTCACCACGCCGCGTCGTCCCCGCCCCACACCCGCGGGGCGGGGAACCACTCGGGTGATCCCGGCCAGCGCACCGCGGGTGCCACCGTGGTGATCCGCCTGCCCGCGACGACGAAATCCTGTGTCCGAGCCGGCGGGGCGGTGGGTTCGGCCGGACGGATGCCGCGCGGCATGCCGAGCAGCTCCGCCGCGACCCGGCGCAGCGACGTGCGCACCCACCAGCCGCCGCCGGATCGAGTGCGCCGTCGCAGCGCGGTGGCGATGCCGGCGGCCAGCAGATAGCCGGCGGAATGATCCAGAGCCTGGGCCGGAAGCGCGCCGGGCTCCTGACCGTCTGGCGATTCCAGCCAGGAGATGCCTGACTCCGCCTGCACCAGGCTGTCGAAGCCCCGCGGGGAGTCCGCGCCCGGCCAGGCGCTGAGCTGCCCGACGATGAGGTGGGGATGCCGTTCGGCGAGCAGCGGGGCGGAGAGTCCGAGGCCCGCCAGCGCCTCGGGTCGGTATCCGAGCACGACGACGTCGGCGCCGGTGAGCACGCGCTCGAACCGCTGAGGCTCGGCGGCGATGTCGAGCAGTGCGGAGCGCTTGCCGTGCCCGGTGTCGAGGTGCTGCCAGTCGGGCTCCGGAAGCCAGGGCGGGTCGATGCGCAGCACCTCGGCGCCCGCGAGAGCGAGGGTGCGCGTGGCGACGGGGCCGGCGATCACCCGCGTGAGGTCGAGCACGCGCACTCCTGCCAGCGGTGCGGCAAGCGAGCCCGCCGAGAGCCGCCTGACCGGCTGCCTCAGCGCAGACGTGGTGAGGGGCGAGGTCTCTACGAGGGGCCGTGCGCGCAACTCCGCATCCCGCTCCGGATGCTCCCCGAGCGCGGGTGCGCACATCCCGCCGGCGGCGCGGATGGCGCCGACCGCGTCGACGACGCTGCGCGTACGAATCACGGAGCCGATCTCCTCGGCGTCGGCGTCGGCGGGAAGCCCGAGGCCGACACGCAGCGCGACCGCGTGATGCGGGTAGTTGCCGTGGGTGCGGATCCACCCCTCGGTCGTCGGCCAGAAGCGCGACAGCGGCGACCAGACATCCGGTGCGGCGCCGTCGATGCGCAGGTACCGGTCGCTGCGGTAGGCGGCGGCGATGTCGTCGGGATCGGGCGAACTGCTTCCGTCGACGGAGAGTGCGGCGCCTGCGGCATGAACGCTGCGCCGCGCGAGCTCGGCCACCCCGAGCGTGGAGGGGAGCGGCACCGGATGTCCGCCGAGTGACTGCGTCATGTGCCGACAGTACGCCGGTGTCCTCTCCGCGGGGCGTGGTCGGTGGCAGTGCGGAAGAACCCCGGAAAACCGGGGAAGGAGGATGGCGACACGCCCGGGATGCGATGGGGATTTGCCGGACCTGCGGGATCCGCGTAAGTTATTACATGTTCGCCCCAAGCGGTTGAGCGGAAGGCCGGAAGGCCTGGCTCCCCTCCAAGCAGCGAACGGCCTCCACATCTTCCAGACGCGGTTCCGCGGGTGTAAGATAGAGGCTCCGGCTTCGGAACAGCTGCTTTTGACAGCTCCGAGATGCCGACCTATGATTGTGAAGTTGCCCTGCGCTTCTTGCCCTGATGGGGTGGGTGTGTGGGTGCGTCCGATCCTTGAGAACTCAACAGCGTGCACTTGTCAAATGCCAAATTATCCTC
>NZ_JBBCYA010000007.1:0-151904 GCF_037145155.1 Microbacterium sp. USHLN186 | reverse complement strand
ATAGCGTGAGGGAAACGCCCGGTCACATTCCGAACCCGGAAGCTAAGCCTCACAGCGCCGATGGTACTGCAGGGGGGACCCTGTGGGAGAGTAGGACACCGCCGGACTTCTTCTGTGAAAGAGCCACCCATGGTCGGGTGGCTCTTTCGCGTTAACGCGCACAACGCGCACGCCGTGGCGCCCCGCGAGATACCTCAGCGTTCGCCGAATCCCAGCCGGCTCTGCAGCGTCCGCGCCGCCTCGAGTACTCGCGAGCCGTGCTCGCCGGTCGACTCACCCTCCCAGGTGACGGCGACGGCCGCCGCGGGCCAGCCCGCATGATCGCGCACCACCGCCGCGACGGAGCGGAACCCGGAGGTCACCTCTCCGTCCTCGGTCGCGACCCCGGTGCGGCGCACCTGTCGCAGCACCTCGCGCAGCTCGGCCGGCCGGGCCGGACCGCGCCCGGTGCGGTCGGTGAACGACGAGGCATCCGGATACAGCGCGCGCACCTGCGCGGCGGGGAGGGCGGCGAGCATCGCCCGTCCTGTGGCCGTCAGGTGCGCCGGCAGACGCACCCCGACGTCGGTGACGAGCGCGGGCCGGCGGGCCGCGCGTTCCTCGACGATGTAGAGCACATCCCTGCCGCTCATCACGGCGAGGTGCGCGCTCTCGCCCACGCGGTCGGCAAGCGCGGCCAGCACCGGACGCCCCAGACGCGCGAGCGGCTCCTGACGGGCGTACCCGCCGGCCAGCTCGAACGCGCTCGTGCCCAGGCCCCAGCGCCGCTCCTGCGCGAGATGCACCACGAAGCCGTGCTGCTCGAGGGTCGCGAGCAGGTGATAGACGGTGGAGCGGGGGATGCCCAGCTCGCGGGCGAGGGCGGTCGCCGCGATCGGAGTGGCGCGTCCGGCCAGATGCCGCAGGATACGCAGCGTCTGATCCGCCGCCGGCACCTGCGGCCGCGGTGGGTAATCGGCGACTTCGTCTGGGATCACAGACACAGTCTGGCATGCGCGCCCCCACGTGCTAGGCGCGCAGTGTGGAATCGAATCATGCCGTACTCCGCAGCCGTCGTCATCGGCGCCGCCCCGTTGTCCCCCGCCGCCGTCGTCGATGTCGCCCGAGGCGGAGCCCAGGTGCAGATCGCCGACGCCGCCCGTGTGCGCGTGGCCACCGCCCGGCGCGTCATCGATGGAATGGCCGCCGATCCGCATCCGCACTACGGCGTCTCCACCGGCTTCGGGGCGCTGGCGACGACCTTCATCGCGCCCGAGCGGCGCCGGCAGCTGCAGCTCAGCCTCATCCGCTCGCACGCCGCGGGCACCGGGGCCGAGGTCGAGACCGAGGTGGTGCGTGCGCTGCAGCTGCTGCGGCTGCAGACGCTGGCATCCGGTCACACCGGAGTGCGTCCGGTCGTCGTCGACACGTACGCGGCGATGCTCAACGCCGGCATCACCCCGGTGGTGCGCGAGTACGGCTCGCTCGGCTGCTCGGGCGATCTCGCTCCGCTCGCGCACGTCGCGCTCGCGGCGATGGGGGAGGGCGAGGTGCGGGTGCGCACCGCTGACGGCGGGGTCGGCGAACGGATGCCGGCGGCCGACGCCCTCGCCGCGGCATCCATCGATCCGCTCGTGCTCGTCGAGAAGGAGGGACTCGCGCTCATCAACGGCACCGACGGCATGCTCGGGATGCTGCTGCTCGCGCTGCACGACCTCGACACCCTCATCGGCACGGCCGACCTCGCCGCGGCGATGTCGATCGAGTCCCAGCTGGGAACAGACGCCGTATTCGCCGCCGACCTGATGGCGCTGCGCCCCCAGCTCGGGCAGGACGCGTCAGCCGCGAACCTGCGCGCCTTCCTGGGCGACTCGCCCATGGTGCTCAGCCATAAGGGGCCCGAGGACGGCCGGGTGCAGGACGCCTACTCGCTGCGCTGCTCGCCGCAGGTGCACGGCGCGGCACGCGACACGATGACCCATGCGGCCACGATCGCCGAGCGCGAACTGGCATCCGTCGTCGACAACCCCGTCGTGACCAGTGACGGGCGCATCGAATCCAACGGCAACTTCCACGGCGCCCCGGTCGCCGCCGTGCTCGACTTCCTGGCCATCTCGGTGGCCGATGTCGCGTCGGTCTCGGAGCGGCGCACCGACCGCGCGCTCGACCCTGCTCGCAGCCACGGGCTGCCGCCGTTCCTCGCGCACGAGGTCGGGGTGGATTCCGGGATGATGATCGCGCAGTACGCCGCGGCGGGGATCGTCTCCGAGCTGAAGCGGCTGGCCGTGCCGGCATCCGTCGACTCCATCCCCTCCTCGGCCATGCAGGAGGACCACGTCTCGATGGGCTGGGCGGCGGCGCGCAAGCTGCGCCGCGCGATCGACGGCCTCGCCCGCGTGCTGGCGATCGAGATCCTCACCGGCGCACGCGCGCTCGACCTGCGCGCACCGCTGCAGGCGGGTGCGGCGACCGGGGCCGTTCGCGACCTCGTGCGCACCGTGGCCGCCGGTCCCGGACCCGACCACTTCCTCTCACCCGACATGGAGGCGGTGACCGAGCTCGTCCGCTCGGGCGCCGTCCTCCGCACTGCGAAGGAGCATGCGAATGTCTGACACCACCCGAACAGTCCGCGCCCCGCGCGGCAACAAGCGCACCGCGAAGAGCTGGGGTGCCGAGGCGGCCAAGCGGATGCTGATGAACAACCTCGACCCCGAGGTGGCCGAGCACCCCGAGGACCTCGTCGTCTACGGCGGCACGGGGCGCGCTGCACGCAGCTGGGAGGCTTACGACGCGATCGTGCGCACCCTCGACGAACTGGAGCCCGACGAGACGCTGCTCGTGCAGTCCGGAAAGCCGGTCGGCGTGTTCCGCACCCATGAATGGGCGCCGCGCGTGCTGATCGCGAACTCCAACCTCGTCGGCGACTGGGCCAATTGGCCGGAATTCCGCCGCCTCGAGGCGCTGGGCCTCACGATGTATGGGCAGATGACCGCCGGATCGTGGATCTACATCGGCACGCAGGGGATCCTGCAGGGCACCTACGAGACGTTCGCCGCGGTCGCCCGCTCGCTCGGCCGGGACTCCCTGCGCGGCACCCTCACCCTCACCGCCGGGGCCGGCGGCATGGGCGGCGCCCAGCCGCTCGCGGTCACCCTCAACGACGGCGTCGTGCTGATCGTCGACGTCGACGAGTCGCGACTGTCGCGCCGCGTCGACCACGGCTACCTCGACGAGTACACCACCGACCTCGACACCGCCGTCGCGCGGGTGGTCGCGGCGCGATCAGCGGGAGAGGCGCTCTCGGTGGGGGTGGTCGGCAACGCCGCCGAGGTGTTCGTCGAGCTGAAGCGTCGGCAGGATGCCGGCGAGCTGACGATCGACATCGTCACCGACCAGACCAGCGCGCACGACCCGCTCGCGTACCTGCCGGTCGGCGTCGCGGTGGCGGACTGGAAGAGCGAGGCCGCCCGCGATCCTGAGGAGTTCACTCGCCGGGCACGGGAGTCGATGGCCGCGCACGTCGCCGCCATGGTCGCGTTCCAGGATGCCGGCGCCGCCGTGTTCGACTACGGCAACTCCATCCGCGCGGAAGCGCAGCTGGGCGGCTGCGAGCGCGCCTTCGAGTTCCCCGGATTCGTGCCGGCGTACATCCGGCCGCAGTTCGAGGAGGGCCGCGGTCCCTTCCGCTGGGCCGCGCTCTCGGGCGACCCCGAGGACATCCGCAAGACCGACCGTGCGATCGCCGAGCTGTTCCCCGACGACACGGCGCTGCACCGCTGGCTGGAGCGGGCGGGGGAGAAGGTGCATTTCGAGGGCCTGCCCGCGAGGATCTGCTGGCTCGGCTACCAGGAGCGTCACCTGGCCGGACTGAAATTCAACGAGATGGTCGCCTCCGGCGAGCTCTCCGCCCCCATCGTCATCGGCCGCGACCACCTCGACTCGGGTTCCGTCGCGTCGCCCTACCGTGAGACCGAGGCCATGAAGGACGGCTCGGACGCCATCGCCGACTGGCCGCTGCTGAACGCCCTGCTGAACACGGCATCCGGCGCCAGCTGGGTCTCGCTGCACCACGGCGGCGGCGTGGGCATCGGCCGCTCCATCCACGCCGGCCAGGTCACCGTCGCCGACGGTTCCGAGCTGGCAGCGCAGAAGCTCGAGCGGGTGCTGACCAACGACCCGGGCACCGGCGTCATGCGCCACGTCGACGCGGGCTACGAGCACGCTCGGGACGTCGCCCGCGAACGCGGACTGAAGGTGCCGATGCTGTGACCGCCACGCTCATCACGAACATCGGGGAGCTGACGACGAACGTCGGCGCGCTCCGCGACGCGACCGTGCTCATCGAGGACGGGCTGATCTCGTGGGTCGGTCCTTCGGCAGGCTCCGCAGCCGAGAGCGGCTCGGGGAGCCCGCCGATGCCGGCCGCGGACGAGATCGTCGATGCGGGCGGCCGAGCGGTCATACCCGGCTTCGTCGACAGCCACAGCCACATCGTGTTCGGCGGCGACCGGGCTGCCGAGTTCGAGGCGCGCATGGCCGGACAGAAGTACGCCGCGGGCGGCATCCGCTCCACCGTCGCCGCCACTCGCGAGGCGAGTGACGACGAGCTTCGCGCCCGGGTGCGCGGCTTCGTCGACGAGATGCTGGCGCAGGGCACCACGACTGTGGAGATGAAGAGCGGGTACGGCCTGGACGTCGAGACCGAGCAGCGTCTCGTGCGTCTCGCTGCGGAGGTGACCGAGGAGGTCACCTATCTCGGCGCGCACGTCGTGCCCGTCGAGTACGCCGACCGCGGCGACGACTACGTCGATCTCGTGGTCGGCGAGATGCTGGACGCATGCGCGCCGCACGCGAAGTGGATCGACGTGTTCTGCGAGACCGGCGCGTTCAGCATCACGCAGTCGCGGCGCGTGCTCGAGGCGGGCATCGCGCGCGGGCTGAAGCCGCGGGTGCACGCCAGCCAGCTCGGACCCGGCGACGGTGTGCAGCTGGCCATCGAGCTCGGGGCGGCGTCCGTCGATCACGGCACCTACCTCACCGACGATGACGTCGCAGCGCTCGCCGCATCCGACACCGTGCTCACGCTGCTGCCCGGGGTCGAGTTCTCCACCCGCCAGCCGTACCCCGATGCGCGTCGCCTGATCGACGCCGGCGTGACGGTCGCCATCGCCTGCGACACGAATCCCGGCTCGAGCTTCACCTCGTCGATGCCGTTCTGCATCGCGCTCGCCGTGCGCGAGATGGGCATGACACCGGCCGAGGCGGTCTGGGCCGCGACCGCCGGGGGAGCGGCGGCGCTGCAGCGCTCGGACATCGGCGTGATCGCACCCGGTCGGCGCGCGGACCTCGTGCTGCTGGATGCGCCGACGCACGTGCACCTCGCGTACCGGCCGGGGGTGCCGCTCGTGCAGCGGGTGTGGAAGGACGGCGTGTCCGTCTGGCGGAAGGGATGAGAATGGCACTCTCGCACGACGAGCTCTGGCCGCGCAGCGGATCCTGGCCGGCGCCGACGGCGGGGGAGAGGGCGGATGCTGCGCTGATCGGCATCCCGACCTGGCGCACCTCGCTCTCGCCGACCGGCGCGCACGCGACGCCTGCCGCGATCCGCGATGCGCTGCCGCGTTACAGCGCCACGCTGATGGGTCCGCCGGTCATCGACCTGAATCAGGCGCTGCGGGTCGTCGACGCCGGCGACGTGCGCGAGCCCGATGGGGACGAGGGGACCGAGCGCGCTGTCGAGCGGGTGCGCGAGCTCGCCGAGCAGACGCGGCTCGTGATCGCACTCGGCGGCGACAACTCGCTCACCTATCCGGCCGCCCGCGGTGCGGGAGCCGATGGCCTCATCACGCTGGATGCGCACTTCGACCTGCGCGACGGCGTCTCGAACGGCTCGCCGGTGCGGCGGCTCATCGCGGACGCGCCCGATGGCGAGCGCATCGACCCGACGCGCATCGTGCAGATCGGCATCGCCGACTTCGCGAACTCCGCCGCGTACGCGCGGCGCGCCGTCGACTTCGGCATCCGGGCGATCACGCTCGACGAGGTGCGCGAGAAGGGCATCCCGGCGGTGGTGGCAGAGGCGCTGCGCATCGCCGGTGCAGGGTCGCGCATCCACCTCGACATCGACGTCGACGTGGTCGATCGCGCGGTCGCTCCCGGCTGCCCGGCGAGCGTTCCCGGCGGACTCGCCGCCTGGGAGCTGCGCGCTCTCGTGCGCGCCATCGCGACGGACCCGAAGGTGGTCAGCGCCGACATCGCCGAGGTCGACGCGACAGCGGACGCCGACGACGCGCGCACGGTGCGTCTTGCCGCGCTGTGCGTGCTGGAGCTGCTGGCCGGCCTCGCCACGCGCTGAGCAGCGGCGGTCCGGTCGTGAGAAACCACATCCTGCAGGAGAAACCACCCCTGCGCGTGTTTTTCGTGCGCGACGTGGTTTCTCACGGCCGCTGGGCGCCGGCCCCGGGCGGGTCACGACGGCGTAGCGTGGAGGCATGGCTGGAATCGTGATCTTCGGCGGCCACGGAAAGGTTGCCCTCCTGCTCGCTCCCCTTCTCTCGGCTCGCGGTGACGAGGTGACCGCCGTGATCCGCAACCCCGAGCATGCCGACGACGTGCGGGCGACCGGTGCGCAGCCGGTCGTGCTCGACGTCGAGCATGAGGATCAGGCGGCGATCGCCGCTCTGCTCGCGGGGCACGACGCGGTGGTGTGGTCGGCGGGTGCCGGCGGCGGAGACGCGGCGCGCACCCGCGCCGTCGACCACGAGGCCGCGGTGCGGTCGATGGATGCGGCAGCGGATGCCGGCGTGCGCCGCTATGTGATGGTGTCGTACTTCGGCGCATCGCCCGACCATGGCATCCCGGCCGACAACCCGTTCCACGCGTACGCGGAGGCGAAGGCAGCGGCCGACGAGCACCTGCGCTCATCGTCGCTGGACTGGACGGTGCTCGGCCCGAGCGCGCTCACCCTCGAGGACGGAACCGGGCGCATCGACGTCACCGCGAGCGAATCCGACCAGGTCTCGCGCGCCAACGTGGCCGAGGTCATCGCGCAGGTGCTCGTCGACGACTCCACCGTCGGCCGGACCATCCGCTTCAATGACGGGCAGACAGCGATCGCCGAGGCGCTCCGCGCCTGACCCCGGCTCCCACCGGATCCCCCTCAAGAGAACCGCCACTCGCTCCGGTATGAGTTCGTGCCGCTCAGGATCCCGGTGAGCGACAGAAACTCATACCGGAAGGAGGAGCGGTTCGCGGGGCGGGCGGGGCGGGGCGGGGATCAGGCCAGACCGACCGGGATGAGGGCGTGCGCGACGACGTAGATCGCCAGCCCCGCAAGCGCACCCACCACCGTGCCGTTGAGCCGGATGTACTGCAGGTCACGGCCGACCATGAGCTCGATCTTCTCGGTCGTCTCGGCCGGGTCCCACTTCTCGACGGTGTCGGTGATGATCGAGGCGATGTCGTGCCGGTACCGGTCGACGAGGAACACGGCGGCATCCGTCGCCCAGCCGTCCACCCGCGCCTGCAGCGCCGGGTCGGTGGCCAGCCGCTGCCCGATCTCCGCGATCGCCGCGGCCGCGCGGCGGCGCAGCCCGCTCTGCGGATCGGCGAGTGCGTCGAGCAGTCCGGCCTTCGCGGTGTTCCAGGCGCTCGCGGCGAGCTCGCCCACGCGCGGGCTGTCGAAGAGCGTCGTCTTCGCGCTCTCCAGCCGCTCCCGCATGACCTCGTCGTGCTGCAGGGCATCGGCAAGACGCGAGAGATAGCCGTCGAGGGCCAGGCGGGCCGGATGCCGGGGATCGGCGTGCACCGCGCGCACGAACTTCAGCGCCTCGCTGTACGCCGTCTCGTCGACGAAGCGGTGGGCGAGACGCGGCACCCAGGACGGCAGGCGGCGGGAGATGAGTCCCTGGAAGGCCGCGGCGTTGTTCTCCAGCCACGCACCGAGACTGTCGACGGCGAGATCGACCGCTCCGCGATGCGCGTCCGCCTCGACGATTCGCTGCAGCCAGGTGCCGGCCGAGGGCGCCCAGTCCGGCTCGATGAGATGCTCGCGGGCGAGATCGGCGATCAGACCCTGCACCTCGTCATCGCTCAGCGCACGCAGCACCGCGGATGCCGCGGTCGCCGCCTCGGACGCCACGCGCTGCGCATGCGCCTCAACGGTGAGCCACTCGCCGAGCCGCCGCGACAGGGCGGTGGTCGTGAGCTTCGCGCGCACGACATCGCCGGCGAGGAAGTTGGTCTCGACGAACTCACCGAGCGTTCGGCCGATCTCGTCCTTGCGGTTGGGGATGATCGCGGTGTGCGGGATCGGCAGTCCGAGCGGATGCCGGAACAGCGCCGTCACGGCGAACCAGTCCGCCAGAGCGCCGACCATCCCGCCCTCCGCCGCTGCGCGCACGTAGCCGAGCCAGGGATGGCGTGATTCCAGCCAGAACGAGAAGACGAACACGATCGCCATGACGATCAGCGCGCCCAGGGCGACGGCCTTCATCCGGCGCAGGCCGCGCAGTCGCTCCTGATCGGCGGGCGAGAGCAGCGCCATCGGTGTTCGCGACATGCCGACATCCTTTCACGGTGACTACGCTTGAAGGGTGATCGACGACATCAAGAAGCGCGCGCTGCACCGCACCAGCATCCTCGAGGGTCAGCTGCGCGGCATCGCTCGGATGATCGAGAACGAGGAGTACTGCATGGACATCATCACGCAGTCGCGTGCCGTGCAGCGCTCGCTGGAGTCGCTGAACCGGCTGCTGCTCGAGAATCACCTGCGCACGCATGTCACGCACATGTTCGAACAGGGCGGCGACGAGCGCGAGACCGCGGTCGGGGAGCTGCTGCGGGCATTCGAGTTCGACCGCAAGTAGTCCATATCAGCAGTCCCAGCGACTGTTTTCGACGGATATCGTCGCGAGCTCGGCTGCCTTCTACGTTTTTCGCTGTACCTCCACGCTCGACTGTGCTTGACTGACCTCCAAGCAGATCTCACCGTGGAGGTTTCATGGCTCATCCCGCACCCGCGACGACCGTCGCGTCCGATGACACCGGCGCCGGCGGCGTCGAGCTCGTCGGCGTCACGAAGGAGTACGGCGACGCCACCGCGGTCGACGACCTCTCCCTCTCCATCCGTCCGGGCGAGTTCCTCTCGCTGCTCGGGCCGTCCGGGTGCGGCAAGACCACCACACTGCGCATGATCGCCGGCTTCGAGCATCCGGATGCCGGCGACATCCGCATCTCCGGCCGCAGCGTGCTGGGTCTGGCGCCGCACCGGCGCGAGGTGAACACGGTGTTCCAGGCCTATGCGCTCTTCCCGCACATGACGGTCGCCGAGAACGTCGCCTACGGTCTGCAGCAGCGCCGGGTGCCGAAGGCCGAGCAGCGCGAGCGCGTCATCGCCGCCCTCGACATGGTGCAGCTGCGCCGGTTCGCCGACCGCAAGCCCACCATGCTCTCCGGCGGTCAGCAGCAGCGCATCGCGCTCTCTCGCGCGCTCATCAACCGGCCGAGCGTGCTCCTCCTGGACGAGCCGCTTGCCGCCCTCGATCGTCAGCTGCGCGAGGAGATGCAGGTCGAGCTGAAGCTGCTGCAGGCCCGCCTGGGCACGACCTTCGTCTTCGTCACGCACGACCAGGGTGAGGCGCTGTCGATGAGCGACCGGATCGCCGTGATGCGGGCCGGCGGGATCGAGCAGCTGGACGCGCCCGATCGCATCTACTCCGCACCCGCCTCGGCTTACGTGGCCTCTTTCATCGGGCAGCAGAACTTCCTCAGCGGAACCGCGCAGGGCGAGGGCGTCGAGACGACGGTGGGTCTGATCCGCGGTGCGTGGGGAGCCGAGCGGGTCGCGCCGGGGGAGGCCGCCGTCGCCGCCATCCGTCCCGAGTTCATCCGCATCGAGTCCGCTGCGGCTGACGGCTTCGGCGTCGACGGGCGCGTGCTGAGCGTGTCGTACCTCGGTGAGACCCTGCAGGTCGTCGTCGGGATCGCCGGCGAGCAGACGCTGCTGGTGCGGACGCCCGCCCCCACGGCCCCTGCCGTCTCCGTCGACCAGGTGGTGCGCTGCACCTGGTCGCCGTCCGACGTACGCCTCTTCGCTGCGGCAGGCGCACCCACCGCAGCGACACATGTGATCGCCCTGCCCGCGCGCGCCGCCGTCTGAACGGCGCTCCGCCCAACAACCCGACCCGGGCCAACCCGACCCGGCCCCGCCCGACTACCCGGCCCGTACCCGCACCGAAACAGCACCGCACGAAGGAGTGCTCCCATGAACGACAACAGCATCCGCATCCTCGCCGACAGCAGCATCGCGTCGATCGTGCGGCACCAGCTCACCCGGCGCGGCTTCATCGGCGCAGTCGCCGCCCTCGGCGCGGCGGGCGTGCTCACGGCGTGCTCGCCGGGCGGTTCGGCGAAGCCGGCACCCGGTGCCACCGGCGGAGCGGTCGAGGACAAGCTCTCCATCTACAGCTGGGGCGAGTACGACGCCCCCGAGGTGATCACGGCGTTCACGAAGGATGAGGGCCCCAAGGTCGTCATGGACACGTTCAACTCCAACGAGGAGATGATCGCCAAGCTCGTCGCCGCGAAGGGAACCAGCGGCTACGACCTGGTCGTGCCGACCGGCGTCTTCATCCCGCAGATGATCGAGAACGGGCTGCTGGCCAAGCTCAACCTCGACCTCATCCCGAACATCGAGCACATGGACCCGGCGTTCCTCGGCCGTGACTGGGATCCCAAGAACGAGTACTCCATCTGCAAGGCGTGGGGCACCACCGGGTTCGTGTACGACAAGACCGTCATCACCCGCGAACTGAAGACGTGGAACGACTTCATCGACGCGGCGCAGAACGAGGCATCCGGCAAGACGTCCGTGCTCGACGACCCCGCCCCGCTCGGGGGCATCTACTACTGGGCCAACGGGATCGACTGGAACACCACAGATCCCGCCCACCTCGACGCATGCGAGAAGTTCCTCGTCGACGAGCTCGCGCCGCACATCTCCGCCTTCGACTCTTACCCGGGAGGGGCGGCGATCCCGCAGGCATCGCACGTGCTCATGCAGGTGTGGAACGGCGACGCCCGCATCGGCATCCAGGAATCGCCCGACCCCGACCGCTGGCAGTGGGTGCTCGGCGCCCCCGACACCGAGCTGTGGATGGACAACTGGGCGCTCGCCGCCGGCGCGCCGCACCCCGAGGCCGCGCACGCGTTCCTCAACTACATCCTCACCCCCGAGAACCAGCTCAAGCAGGTCGACTACATCGGCTACGACACCGGTGCCAAGGGCGTGAGAGAAGCCGCGGAGGAGGCGGGGCTTGAGATGCTCGACATGGTCTTCTTCGACGAGGCCCAGGTGAAGACCATGCACGAGGGCAAGGTCACCGAAGCGCAGGCGCGCATCGTCGAGATCTGGAACAAGACCAAGGCCGCCGCCGGTGCGTAGCCCTCGCTTCGGCCTCGCAGTACCCGCCTGGGTCTGGCTGGCACTGTTCTTCATCGCCCCCATCGGCATGGTGGTGTGGTTCAGCTTCGGCTACAAGCCCGGCATCTTCGGTACACACGCCAACGACGTGCTCTCCTTCGACCGCTACGCCGAGGCCATGTCGCCGACCTTCTTCGCGACGTTCCAGAACACGCTGTGGGTCGGCATCCTCGGCACCCTGCTGTGTCTGGTGATCGGGGCGCCCGTCGCCTACTGGATGGCGGTGAAGGCGCCGCCCGCACGTCGCGGGCTGCTCATCGCGCTGGTGATGGTGCCGTTCTGGACCAACTTCCTGGTGCGCACCCTTGGCTGGCAGGTGATCCTCTCGCCGGAAGGATGGCTGTCGAGCCTGCTGCAGGGCGTCGGCATCATCGACGGGCCGATCGATGTGCTCTACACCCGCACCGCGGTGCTGATCGGCGTCGTGTACAACTACCTCCCCCTGATGATCCTGCCGCTGTACGTGGCGTTCGACCGTGTCGGGACGCCGCTGCGTGAGGCGAGCAAGGACCTCGGCGCGGGGAGCCTGCGCACCTTCCTGCAGGTGACCGTGCCGCTGGCGCGGCCCGGCATCATCGCCGGCGTGCTGCTGGTGTTCATCCCGCTGATGGGCGACTACATCACCGCGACCGTCCTCGGCGGCGCGCAGGGCAATATGATCGGCCAACTCGTCGCCAGTCAGTTCGGCACGGCGCAGAACTGGGCGCTCGGATCGGCGATGGCGGTGCTGCTCATCGTCGTCATCATGGTCACGATCGCCGTCGCCGCCGGCATCCTGTGGCTCATCTCGCTTCCGCTGCGCAACCGCGGCCGGCTCGTCCTCGGAGAGGCATCATGAGCGATATCCGCACCCGCCGCCGCAGCGCAGTGGCAGATCGCGTCCTCAGCGTCTGGTCGATCGCGGTCTACGCCTTCCTGTTCCTGCCGATCGTCGTCATCATCCTGGCGTCGTTCAACTCGGGCCGACTGCTCGTGGCCTGGGAGGGGTTCAGCCTGGCCCCGTTCGCGGCGCTGGTCGAGAAGCCGGTGATCCGCGACGCGGTGATGGTGTCGCTGCGCACCGGTCTGATCGCCGCTCTGTTCGCGGCGGTGCTCGGCACCCTCGCCGGCATCGCCATGGCCCGCCGTCCCGGGCGCTGGGTGTGGTGGTTCCTCGGGCTGCTGCTGCTGGTGTCGGTGACGCCCGAGATCGTCGACGCGGTGGCTCTGCTGCCCTGGCTGGTCTTCCTCGGCCAGGACCTCGGCATGTCGATGTTCAACGACGGCACGGTGCGCCTCGTCGTCGGGCACTCGCTGTTCTCCGTCGCCATCGTCTCGTACATCGTGCGCGCCCGGCTGGTGGGGCTGGATGCCCGGCTGGAAGAGGCCTCCGCCGATCTCTACGCGCCGCCCGTGCGCACCTTCCTGCGCGTCACGCTGCCGCTGGCGATGCCGGCGGTGCTCGCGGGCTTCCTGCTGTCGTTCACCCTCAGCCTGGACAACACCGTCGTCTCCGCCTTCGTGCAGGTCTCGGGCACCACGCCCTGGCCGGTGTACGTGCTCAGCTCGCTGCGCAGCGGCCTGCGGCCGGAGATCGCCGCCGTGTCGACGGTGATGCTGCTGCTCACGCTCGTGTCGCTGGCGCTCGTCGCGCTCGTGCTCAAGCGGGCCGGCGACTCGACGACTGAGATCGCCAGAACGATGGCCGGAGGATGACATGACCCATGCCGATCTCGTCTTCACCGGCGGCGCGTACGGCGGGCGGGTGTTCCGCTCGGACGCGTCGCGCGGCCGCGCCGATGCCGTCGCTGTCCGCGCCGGCCGGATCGTCGCGCTCGATCGGGAGGCCGTCGCACTGATCGGGCCCGGCACGCAGGTGGTGGACCTGGATGGGCGGATGCTGCTGCCCGGCTTCCAGGACGCGCATGTGCATCCGCTGTGGGGCGGTCTGGACATGCTGCGCTGCGACCTCGCCGACCTCTCCACGCAGGATGCCTACCTGCAGCGCATCGCGCAGTACGCCGCCGCACACCCCGACGACGACTGGGTGCTCGGCGGCGGCTGGATGATGTCGGCCTTCCCCGGCGGCACGCCCACCGCCGTCGCCCTCGACCGGGTCGTGCCCGACCGGCCCGCCTTCCTGCCCAACCGCGACGGACACGGGGCGTGGGTGAACTCCCGCGCCCTCGCGCTCGCCGGGATCACCCGCGACACCCCCGATCCCGACGATGGACGCATCGAGAGGGATGCCACCGGCTCGCCGACGGGGACGCTGCACGAGGGCGCGATGACGCTGGTCAATCGCCTGCTCCCGTCGGAGTCGCACGAGCGGCTGCGCGAGGCGCTCGCCGTCGGGCAGCGGTACCTGCACTCGTTCGGCATCACCGCCTGGCAGGATGCCATCGTCGGCACCCAGTACAGCGATGCCGGTGACCCGCTGCCGGTGTACATCGCCGCCGATCGGGCCGGGGAGCTCACCGGCCGCGTCGTCGGATCGCTGTGGTGGGACCGCACCCGAGGACTGGAGCAGATCGACGACCTCGTCGCGCTGCGCGAGAGCGCTGCCGGAGCATGCCGGTTCGCCGCGACCAGCATCAAGATCATGCAGGACGGTGTGGCCGAGAACTTCACCGCGTCGATGCTCGAGCCGTACTGCGACGGACACGGGCATCCCACCGAGAACGCCGGCATCTCGTTCGTCGAACCGGCGGTGCTGAACGAGGCGGCGGCCCGACTGGACGCCCTCGGCTTCACCCTGCATTTCCACGCCATCGGCGACCGTGCCGTGCGCGAGTGCCTGGACGCCGTGGAGAGCGCGCTGAGTCGCAACGGGCCACGCGGCAACCCGCATCACATCTCGCACATCCAGGTGGTGCATCCCGACGACGTGCCGCGCTTCCGGCGCCTGGGCGTGACGGCCAACATGCAGATGCTCTGGGCGACGCTCGAGCCGCAGATGGTCGAGCTCACCCTGCCGTTCCTCGGCGACCAGCGCTCCAGTTGGCAGTACCCGTTCGGGGATCTGCTGCGCTCGGGTGCCGCGCTCGCCGCGGGCAGCGACTGGTCGGTGTCGACGCCTGACCCGATGGCGGCGATCCACACCGCCGTGAACCGGCGCTCGGCGCCCTCGGAGTGGGAGGGCGACTACCCGCCGTTCCTGCCCGAGCAGGCCATCGACCTCGGCACCGCACTGCACGCGTACACGGCGGGGTCGGCGCGGGTGAACAGCCTGCGCGAGACCGGGACGGTCCGGGTCGGGATGCTGGCGGACCTCGTCCTGCTCGACCGCGACCCCTTCGAGGGCGAGCCGGAGCAGATCGGCGAGACGCAGGTGCTCGGCACCTGGGTCGAGGGCGTGCCGGTGTTCGAAGCCTGATCTGCTCGGAGCGTCAGCCCTCGAGCGGCCCCAGCCAGGCCGACGCGGCCGTGGAGTGCGCCGACTCCGGGTCGGAGGGATGGAACACGCCGGCCAGCACATCGCGGTACAGCCGCGAGAGCTCGTTCGACGAGAAGTAGGATCCGCCGCCGGCGACGAGCATCGCCTCATCGACGACCTGCTTCGCCATCGCCACGGCGCGGTGCTTCACCCCGGACAGGAGGGTGAACCAGCGTGCGCCGTGATCGGCGATCTCGTCCACGTCGCGCGCGAGGGCGGCGATCTGCGGAGGCAGCGCGTCGTAGGCGAGCGCCATGTCGGCGATGCGCCAGCGGATGTCGGGATCCTGGCTGTAGGTCGTGCCGGTCTTCTTGGACCGCCTGGTCTTCGCGGCCTGCACGGCGAGATCGAGCGCTCGCCGCGCGATGCCGGTGTACACGGAAGCGAGCAGGATCTCGAAGACGCTGAAGATGCCGAACACGATCGGGTCCGGGTTCGGGCCGGGGTCGATGCGCCGGACCACGTGCTCGGCTGCGGCGATCGCGCCGCTCAGCCGGGTGGTGCGGCTCTGCGTGCCGCGCATGCCGAGGGTGTCCCAGTCGTCGCTGGTGACGACGGCATCCGTGCGGTCGATGAAGGCGAAGACGAGCTTGGGGGCATCCGGGCTCGTGGTGTCGAGGCCGTGCAGGCCGAGCTTCGTCCACACCGGGGCGAGCGAGGTGAAGATCTTCGTGCCGGTGAAGGCGTAGCCGCCGTCGCGCTGCGGCGCGGCATCCGTGTCGCTGCCGAACAGCACCAGATCGTTGCCGCCCTCACTGATGCCGAATGCGAAGACGTCGCCGGCCGCGGCGCCGTCCTGCACGAACTCCAGTCCCGGCACTCCGCGGTCGCTGAACACCCTGGCGACGCCTGTCCACACCAGGTGCATGTTGATCGCGAGCGCGGTGGCGGGGGCCGCGGAGGCGAGGCGCTGCTGCAGCACCGCCGCCTCGGCGAGGCTGAGACCGGCCCCGCCGCGCTCACGCGGGACGAGGATCGACAGGTAGCCGGCCTCGCGCAGCTCATCGAGGTCCTGCTGCGGGAAGGTGTTCTCGCGATCGTGCACGGCGGCGCGCTCGCGGATGCGCTGGAGAAGGTCGTCGGGCAGGTGGAGGGCGGGGTCGAATGCGCTCACGAGAGGGCCTCCAGGATCTGCCGGGTCGTCTCCTGGGGACGATCGCGGTGCGGTGAGTGGCCGGCGCCGGGCACGACCGACATGGTGATGTGCGGGTTCTCCAGCACGGATCGGGCGAGTTCTCCGGTGAACAGGCTGTACACCTCGGGGTCGGCGCCGATGATGTGCGTGGGGATGCGCAGCTGTGCCGCCTGCGCGCGGACGTCCCAGGGTTCGTTCTGCACGCTGGTCTGCTCGACGGCCCAGCGGCTGGCGCGCAGCACGGCATCCACCTTCAGCTCGATGTCCTGCGGATGCCAGTCGGGGTGCTCTTCGCGCACCGACTCGACGTCGGGAGCGGCGAAGGCGTGCTGCTGACTGCGGCGGATGATCCCCTCGTCGCGCCCGGCGACGTGGATCGCCGGATCGATCAGCACGAGACGTCGCGCCCATCCGGATGCCGTGGTGGCGGCGACCACGGTGGCGGCCCCGCCCAGGGAGTGGCCGATCACGGCATCCCACTCCGCGCCGCCCTGCGGGCGCACGGCGGCGACGTCCCCGCCGTACGCGGCCACGGAGCAGTCCAGCGCGCGAGGTGCGTCGCCGTGCCCACGCAGGTCCACCGCGGTGGCCTGCCAGCCGGCATCCGCCAGCGCGGTGCCGATGCGCCACATCAGCGCGCCCGACGATCCGAGACCGTGGACGAGCAGGGCGCGGCGGGGTCCGTCGCCCCAGACCAGACGAGGAAGCGTGAGCGGTGCGGGCACGCCACCAGCCTAGATCGGCGGCATCTGCAGGCGGGCGGTCTGGATGGGCTCGGTGTCGGGGTGCGGCGACGGATCGCGCCCGCGCAGGTCGGGGAAGGAGCGCACGAACGCCACTGACACGACCAGTCCGACCAACGCGAACAGCGTCGCGGCGAGGTAGGCGCCGGTGGGACCGCCCTGGTCGATGAGGATGCCGGCGACCGCCGACCCCGCCGCGGCGCCGATCAGTTGGCCGGTGCCGGCCCAGCCGAAGGCCTCGGCGGTCTCGCTGAACTTCACGCTGGCGGTGGTGATGGCAAAGAGCACGGCCAGTGCGGGTGCAATGCCCACGCCCGCGAGCAGCAGTGTGCCGCCGAGCCAGAAGATGTCCAGCGACACCATCGTCAGCGCCAGCCCGACCGTGACGATCAGCAGGCGGCGTGCCATGGCCCAGGGGCCGATCGGGATGTGTCCCGACCCCAGACCGCCGGCCAGGCTGCCCAGCGAGAACACCGCCAGCACCAGCCCGGCCTCCAGGCCGCCGTGCCCGAACGTGGCGACGACGCCGACCTCGACAGCCGAGCACGCGCCGATGAGCAGGAAGCCGATGATCGTGGCGAGCAGCACCGGGGGCTTGAGCACCACGCGTCCGAAGGCGCGGCGGCTGCGGGGAATGCGCACGCGGCCCAGCTCGGGGGAGAGGATGAACCACGCCCCGCCGCCGGCGAGGATCACGGCGACCAGCAGCAGTCCCTCGACGGTACCGACCTGGGTGGAGACGAATGTGATCACCACCGGGGCGACGATCCAGATGATCTCCTGCAGCGAGGCGTCGAGCGAGAACAGCGGGGTGAGCTGACCGGCGTTGACGAGCTTGGGGTAGATGGTGCGCACGGCCGCCTGCACCGGAGGAGTCGACAGCCCGGCCAGCAGCGCGAAGACCATGTAGCCGGGCAGGGTGAGCGGCAGCAGTGCGAGGCCGAGGACGGCGAGGATGCACACCACCAGGGTGAGGGTGAGCACGCGGCGCATGCCCCAGGCGCCCATCCACCGGCTGGTCACCGGTCCGGCGATCGCCTGGCCCACCGAGGCGGCGGCCAGCACGATGCCCGCCGCGCCGTACGAACCGGTCTGCTGCTCGACGTGCAGCAGGACGGCGAGACTCGTCATGCCGTTGGGGAACCGCGCCACCAGCTGAGCTGCGATCATCCGCGCCACGCCGGGCGTGCGAAGAAGGTCCCGATATCCCGCCATCAGAGCAGATTATCCGGCGCGGGCTCGGCGGCGCGAGACGGCTCGGCGCCGACGCGCCGCGACACGCCGAGGGTGCTTCTCCACAGGAAATCGGATGTCGGTGGCCGGGCGTACCGTCCTGCCTGTGGATGGATTCGAGAGGAGGGCCGGCAAGCCGCGTGAATCCGCGGTCCGAGCGAGCTCTCGCGCGGTCGCGGGCTGTGGAAGAAACGGTGGAGAAGCTGTGTTGTATCTGGGGAGAGCAGTGGAAAACTACACGGATGTAACTACTACCCCTTGTGGTCGCTTCCAATGTACGTCCCCATATGTAGTATTGAAGTCCCGGCGGGGGTCTGCCGGGGAAACCACCTGGAACAGAGGGGAATCTGACATCACCATGTCGATCACGGTCTACACCAAGCCTTCCTGCGTGCAGTGCAACGCGACCTACCGCGCCCTCGACGCCAAGGGCATCGAGTACCAGATCACCGACCTCTCCGAGGACGCGTCGGCGCTCGAGCAGGTCAAAGCGCTGGGCTACATGTCGGCACCCGTCGTCGTCACCGACGACGGCCACTGGTCGGGCTTCCGTCCCGACAAGATCGACGAGCTCGCCGCGCGTCTCGCATAAGCCCTTCGACCAGCTCAGGAACCGTCCTTCGTCGTCGCTCAGGAACCGGGGTGAACTGTGAACATGGTCGCGACCGCGGTGCCGCTCCTGGTCTACTTCTCGAGCGTCTCGGGCAACACCGCGCGGTTCATCGAGAAGCTCCGTCTTCCCGCTCGCCGCATCCCCCTGCTCCGCACGGACGAGCCGCTCCTCGTCGATGAGCCGTTCGTGCTCGTCACCCCGACCTACGGGGGCGGACAGGGGCGCGGCGAGGAGAAGGGCGCGGTGCCCAAGCAGGTGATCCGGTTCCTCAACGATGAGCGCAACCGGCGTCACATCCGCGGAGTGATCTCCGCGGGAAACACGAACTTCGGCGAGGCGTTCTGCCTCGCCGGCGAGATCATCAGCCGCAAGTGCGACGTGCCGCACTTGTATCGGTTCGAGGTATTCGGCACGCAGGACGACGTCGATCGCGTAAGCGACGGATTGGAACGATGGTGGAAGCGACAGTGACAGACGCGGTGGAGTTCAAGGCGAACCCCGCGTACGAGGGCATGGACTACCACGCCCTGAACGCCATGCTGAACCTGTACGACGCGAACGGGAAGATCCAGTTCGACGCCGACCGGCGCGCGGCGCGGGAGTACTTCCTGCAGCACGTGAACCAGAACACGGTGTTCTTCCACTCGCTCAAGGAGCGGCTGGACTACCTCGTCGAGAAGCAGTACTACGAGGGCGCCGTCATCGAGCAGTACTCGTTCGAGTTCGTTCAGAAGCTCAACGATCTCGCGTACTCGAAGAAGTTCCGCTTCGAGACCTTCCTCGGCGCGTTCAAGTACTACACGAGCTACACGCTGAAGACCTTCGACGGCAAGCGGTACCTCGAGCGCTTCGAGGACCGGGTCGTGATGACCGCGCTCGCGCTCGCCGAGGGCGACGAGCAGGTCGCGATCGACCTGGTCGAGGAGATCATCTCCGGACGCTTCCAGCCGGCGACGCCGACGTTCCTCAACGCCGGCAAGGCGCAGCGCGGCGAGCTGGTCAGCTGCTTCCTGCTGCGCATCGAGGACAACATGGAGTCGATCGCCCGCGGCATCAACTCCTCGCTGCAGCTGTCCAAGCGCGGTGGGGGAGTGGCCCTGCTGCTGTCGAACATCCGCGAGTCGGGTGCGCCGATCAAGCAGATCGAGAACCAGTCATCGGGCATCATCCCCGTGATGAAGCTGCTCGAAGACAGCTTCAGCTACGCCAACCAGCTCGGTGCCCGTCAGGGCGCGGGCGCCGTCTACCTCAGCGCGCACCACCCCGACATCATGCGCTTCCTCGACACCAAGCGCGAGAACGCCGACGAGAAGATCCGCATCAAGACGCTCTCGCTGGGCGTCGTCGTGCCCGACATCACGTTCGAGCTCGCCAAGAAGGGCGAGGACATGTACCTGTTCTCGCCGTACGACGTCGAGCGCGTCTACGGCGTGCCGTTCGGCGACATCTCGGTGACCGAGAAGTACCACGAGATGGTCGATGACTCGCGCATCAAGAAGACCAAGATCAACGCGCGTGAGTTCTTCCAGACGCTCGCCGAGATCCAGTTCGAGTCGGGCTACCCGTACATCATGTTCGAGGACACGGTGAACAACGCGAACCCGATCAAGGGTCGCATCAACATGTCGAACCTGTGCAGCGAGATCCTGCAGGTGAACACGCCGACCACGTACAACGACGACCTGTCGTACGACCAGATCGGCAAGGACATCTCGTGCAACCTCGGCTCGATGAACATCGCGCTGGCGATGGATGCCGATGACCTGGGCAAGACCGTCGAGACCGCCATCCGCGCCCTGACCGCCGTCAGCACGCAGAGCCACATCAACTCGGTGCGCTCGATCGAGGACGGCAACGACCGCTCGCATGCCATCGGTCTCGGCCAGATGAACCTGCACGGCTACCTCGCCCGTGAGCGTGTCTTCTACGGTTCCGAAGAGGGCATCGACTTCACGAACATCTACTTCTACACCGTGCTGTTCCACGCGCTGAAGGCGTCGAACAAGCTCGCCATCGAGCGCGGCGAGACCTTCGACGGCTTCGAGGACTCGACATACGCGTCGGGGGAGTTCTTCGACAAGTACATCGATCAGGCCTGGGCGCCGGCGACCGAGAAGGTCAAGGAGCTCTTCGCCGGCAAGTTCATCCCCGCACAGCAGGACTGGACCGAGCTGCGCGAGAGCATCCAGCAGCACGGTCTGTTCAACCAGAACCTGCAGGCGGTGCCGCCGACCGGCTCGATCTCGTACATCAACAACTCGACGTCTTCGATCCACCCGATCGCGTCGAAGGTCGAGATCCGCAAGGAGGGCAAGCTCGGCCGCGTGTACTACCCGGCGCCGTTCATGACGAACGACAACCTGGAGTACTACCAGGACGCCTACGAGATCGGCTACGAGAAGGTCATCGACACGTACGCCGCCGCCACGCAGCACGTCGACCAGGGCCTGTCGCTGACGCTGTTCTTCAAGGACACCGCCACCACGCGCGACATCAACAAGGCGCAGATCTACGCATGGCGCAAGGGCATCAAGACGATCTACTACATCCGTCTGCGTCAGCTCGCGCTCGAGGGCACCGACATGTCCGAGTGCGTCAGCTGCATGTTGTGATTGACGTCTGATCAGGCTTTTTTCTCAGAACAGGATTGGTGGAATGACCCCGTCTCCCAAGCTCACGCTGATCGACCATGTGCAGGCGATCAACTGGAACCGCATCGAGGATGAGAAGGACCTCGAGGTGTGGAACCGCCTCGTGAACAACTTCTGGCTGCCCGAGAAGGTGCCGCTGTCGAACGACGTGCAGTCGTGGAACACGCTCACCCCCGACGAGCAGCTGATGACCATGCGCGTGTTCACCGGCCTCACCCTGCTCGACACCATCCAGGGCACGGTCGGCGCGGTCTCGCTGATCCCCGACGCGATCACCCCGCACGAAGAGGCGGTGTACACGAACATCGCGTTCATGGAGTCGGTGCACGCGAAGAGCTACTCGTCGATCTTCTCGACGCTGTGCTCGACGAAGGAGATCGACGAGGCCTTCCGCTGGTCGGTGGAGAACCAGAACCTGCAGAAGAAGGCGCAGATCATCGTCGACTACTACCGTGGCGACGACCCGCTCAAGCGCAAGGTAGCCTCGACGCTGCTCGAGTCGTTCCTGTTCTACTCGGGCTTCTACCTGCCGATCTACTGGTCGTCGAAGGCGAAGCTGACGAACACCGCTGACTTGATCCGCCTCATCATCCGCGACGAGGCCGTGCACGGCTACTACATCGGCTACAAGTTCCAGAAGGGGCTCGAGAAGGAGACGCAGGAGCGTCGCGACGAGCTCAAGGACTACACCTTCAACCTGCTGTACGAACTGTACGAGAACGAGGTGCAGTACACGCAGGACCTCTATGACGGCGTCGGCCTCACCGAGGACGTCAAGAAGTTCCTGCACTACAACGCCAACAAGGCGCTGATGAACCTCGGCTACGAGCCCATGTTCCCCTCCACGGTCACCAACGTGAACCCGGCGATCCTGTCGGCCCTGTCGCCGAACGCCGACGAGAACCATGACTTCTTCTCGGGGTCGGGCTCGTCGTACGTGATCGGCAAGGCCGAGGCCACCGAGGACGACGACTGGGACTTCTGAGCGCTGCTTCTCTAAGCCCCCGCGAAACATCTAGTCAGAGGTCCGGACCCGCATACTTCGGGGGTCCGGGCCTCTTTCGTGCCTCCTCGAAACAGACGGAGGACTCAAGTGACGATGAACAGCCGTTCGCCGCGGCAAGCGGGCGGCAGACCCCCTAGCAGCGCGTAACCGATTGATGCATAAGCAGTATCGGGAGATGTTCTAATGTGTTGGTTTGGCATCTACGGCGTGGGCATACTGTTCAGAGTTCACACGGTCATCGGCGGCAACTTTAAGAACCTGCAACGGAGCGGCAATGCAAGAAATCACACTCATCAGTGACGCTGAAGCAGCGAGTGCGCGGTGCGGATTCGATGTCATCGGACGACTGCTGTTCACACAGATCCGTCTCGACGCCCAGCCGTTCATCACTCCGATGATTCTTCGTGATGGCGACACCGAACGTGTTGTTGTGCGACAGCAGGAAACCGGCAACATGATGAGCTCGGGCGCAAACCTCGATGACCTCCTGTTCTACGAGCCGTGGGTGTCGATCGACCGCCGCGTCCTCGACGGCATTCCCGTTTCACCCACCTTGGTCGATGCTCTTGCGCCCATCGTCGGTGATCGGGTGCTGCACCTCAACGAAGGCGTGGTTCGCGCACACTACGATGCTCTTGGGCAACGGCTGAGCGTCGAAGTCAAAGCCGCCGATCTCAAACCCGTGCGCGTCTGTGAGATCCGTGAGTCGGACGTGCTGGAATGGTTCGCCGCGGCCCGCGATGAGTCAAAGCCGGCCGCAACGAAGCTCGTAAGCGAGGTCGCGCACCTGCGGTCCCTCAGCAAGCACGTCGGCAGCCCTGCGGACACCCGCTTCATCGCGCTTCGCGAACTTCTCGCTTCGAGTGGGGAGGACGCGCTTCTCGTATCCTCCCCACCCAACTACAGCGAACTCAGCGCGATGAGCCACAGGCCGGGCAGCTGGGTGCTGTTCGTGCCCGCGTCCGACACGCTCTACCAGCTGAACGAGATCACGGGCGATGTCGATGCTCACGACTCGCAGACTTACTCATCGCTACCCGCAGCGGTGCGCGAACTCGTCGCAGGACGAAGACTCGCGATCGAGGAGCAGTACCTGAGCGCCGCGTTGGCGCTCGAGCTCGAGAACGCGGGCTTCTCCCTCGGCTACTTGTCGCTCGCGCTCGGAAACTGGCGCGATACCCGGGACCGCGAAGACCTCGCTGCCCAGTTGATCGCCGCACGAGCAACGACCGAAGCAATCGAGGAGGCGCTTGAGGTTGCAAGGCAGCGCATCGAATGCGGTGAAAGCTTCACCGAGAACGACATCTATCTGGAGTTTCTGAACCAGCTGAGCATATTCCAGAAGAAGCATGAGCTACCCGTAGAGCTGAAGCCGTATTTCGCGAACCTGACTGCCTCCGAGCGCATGCTGTTCCCGGGCCCGCCGACCGATTTTGAGATCGGCCCCGACACCCGATGCGTCCAGCTTGATGCGGGCATCAGGGTCACGAAGGACGGCGTGGTGCTCGCATCCTCCGACATGGCGCGCACGTTGCCGCTCACCGCCGATGCGCGCCGAGCCTACGCCGTGCTGTCGAACGTAATGCGCAGCACGACGATACCCGCCCTTCGACCCGGCGCCGTCTGCGAAGACGTGCATCGGCTGACAATGGCGGAACTCGAGCGCGTTCGTGAAGAGCTGGAAGCTTGCGGAGTCATGGAGGCCAGCGTCGATTTCGTCGCAGAGTACAACAACCGCAACGTCGGGCACCTGATGGGCAAACAGGAGTCCTTCGCGAACGAGTTGCGGCCGGGCCACACGCAGACGCTTTCCGCGGGAGCAATCGGTGCCGCCGAGATCCCGTGGAGATTCGACAAGTACTCGCTGGCCACAGAAGACATGTGGCTGATCGGCGAGCAGGAGACCTTCAACCTCACCCTGCGGAAGCACTGAGAAACCTCGGATGCCTTCACGCACCAACCACCCTCCCCATCATTGATACGAAGGAGTACAACCATGGCTCAACTGAGAAAGCCACTCGCGCTGCTGGCGGTTGCCGCCCTGGCGCTGCTCGCCGGATGCAGTGGCACTCCCGATGCATCCGCACCGGCAGAGAGCGAAGGCAGCGGATTGACCGTCGGCCCGCCCGATGCCGATACAGTCGTCGAGATCGAGACCGTCGACGGCCTCTTCGACAAGCTGCCCGACGCCATCAAAGACCGCGGCAAGCTCGTCGTCGGCGTCGAGGCGAATGCTGGCCTGCCCAACTCCGTCAGCACTCCGGAGGGTGAACTCCGAGGCCTCATCGTTGACACCGCCTACGCGCTCGGTAAGACGATCGGCATTGATGTGGAACTTGCGCCGACTACCTTCGACCAGATCATCCCGGGGCTCGAGGCCGGCCGTTATGACCTCGGCACCAACACCTTCTCCGTCACGGAGGAGCGTCTGCAGGCGGTCGACTTCGTCAACCATCTCGTCGGCGTTCGCGCGGTGCTGCTCGTGCAGGCTGATAACGACGAATACGCAGGCAAGCTCACCGTCACCGATGCTTGCGGCCTGAGCGTCGGTGTAAACAAGGGGGGTGTGCAGGTCCTCGAACTCGAAAAGGCCTCTGCCCAGTGCGTCGAGGAAGGCAAGGAGCCGATCGACATCCAACTCTTCCCCTCGAACCCCGAAGCGGTGCTGGCGGTGAAGAGCGGTCGCACCGACGCATCCATCTTCCAGTACACCCAGACCATGACGTACGCCAGCGAAGACGCGTCTCTGGCGGCCGGCGGCCTGATCCCCGGCATAACCAGCTACGTGGGCATGGCTCTTCCGAAGGGCAGCGAAGCGCAGGATGTGATTCGTGAGGCCATGCTCGTGCTCTACGACTCGGGCGTCTGGATGCAGATTCTGAAGCTCTACAGCATCGAGGATCAAGCACCGACCGAAGAAGTCATCCTTGCCACCGGCCTGTACGTACCCGAAGACGACGGGTAGTGACACGTGGCTCGCTCAAACAGCTCGGCAGTCTTCTTCGGCGAAGAGATTGGCCGCATCAAACCGGAACGACACGTGACGCGCTGGATCGGTACGGCGCTCGTCCTGCTGATCGCAGTGCTGCTGCTGCAGTCGATGATGACGAACCCCAACTACCAGTGGGATGTGGTGTTTCGATACTTCACATCGACTCAGGTGCTGCTCGGGCTCCTGAAGACAGTCGAACTGACGGTTGTGTCGATGGTTCTCGGCACGCTGCTTGGTTCGGTGCTCGCGGTCATGCGCTTGTCATCGGTGGTCGTGTTCCGCGCAGCGGCCGCGTTCTACGTATGGGTTTTCCGTGCTACGCCCCTGCTCGTTCAGCTGATCATTCTGTACAACCTGGCGGCGCTCTACCCGGATCTCGCTATTCATGTGCCCTTCGGCCCAGAGATCAGCATCAACATGAACGAACTGCTCACGCCGTACCTCGTGGCTGTTCTGGCGTTCTCCTTGAATGAGGCGGCGTACATGTGCGAGATCATTCGAGGCGGAATCATGTCGGTTGATCCGGGGCAGACCGAGGCGGCGAAGGCGCTGGGAATGACGAGCGGCAGAATTCGCACACGCATTGTGTTTCCGCAGGCGATGCGTTTCATCATCCCTCCGTCCGGCAGTCAGGTGATCTCGATGCTGAAGGGCACGTCGATCATCAGCGTCATCGCGTTCTCGGAACTGCTCTACACGGTTCAGGTGATCTACACGCGCACGTTCGAAACGATTCCGCTGCTCATCGTGGCCGCGCTCTGGTACCTGCTCGTCACATCCGTGTTGATGGTGGCACAAGGATACATCGAGAAGCACTACTCGCGAGGCTTCGACGGCAAGCGTGCCCCCACCAAGGCAGAGGGCACGAGGACGGCCGCGATTCGCGCCATTCCTCTCACGGATCCGGTCAACGTCGTGCCGATTTCCCCAGAGACCAAGGCAGGCCTCAGTGAGCAGCACGCAGGCACCAGAGAAGGACGCACTCATGACTGAGCCGATCGTAAGGATCATCGACGTTCACAAGTCGTTCGGCGAAGACGAGATCCTGAAGGGCATCACCTTCGATATCGCACCCTCGAGCGTTGTGTGCATTGCGGGACCCTCGGGCTCCGGCAAGAGCACCCTGCTGAGATGCATCAACCAGCTCGAGACGATCAACTCGGGCGAGATCTACGTCGAGGATCGGCTCGTCGGGTACACGCGCGAGGGTGGCCGCGTGCGCGCGGCCAAAGAGCGCGAGATTGCAGCGTTTCGCACCCGGGTGGGGATGGTGTTTCAGCAGTTCAATCTCTTCCCCCACATGACGGTGACCGACAACATCATCGAGGCGCCGGTGAGAGTGCAGAAGCGCAATAAGGCGGAAGCGACGGCGCACGCGCACGAGATGCTTGCGAGGGTCGGCTTGGCAGACAAGGCCAATGCCTACCCGCGTCAGCTCTCGGGTGGGCAGCAGCAACGTGTCGCGATCGCCCGTGCGCTCGCAATGCGCCCGTCAGTCATGCTGTTTGACGAGCCCACGTCGGCATTGGACCCGGAGATGGTGGGTGAGGTGCTGACCGTGATGAAGGAGCTCGCTGAAGACGGCATGACCATGATTGTGGTGACGCACGAGCTCGGATTCGCACGCGAGGTGGGTGACAGCATCATGTTCATGGATGAGGGCGTCGTGGTCGAACACGGACCGTCTCATGATGTACTCAACAACCCGAAGCATGCTCGCACTCGTGCTTTCGTCGAGAGCATTCTGCATTGAGGTCGATAGTTTTTGTTCACACATGTTCGGGAAGTGAAGCTGAATCGTGAATAAGCACTACAAGCCGTACTCGTTCTACAGCAGTCCGAGCAACTTCGACTCGGAGGTTCAAGAGCAGTTTCACCTCCCGAACCCGGTGGAGATCTTTGACAGCACCATCAGAAAACTGATGCTCACGCCCGGAGTGAGAGTGACGCTGGCGGACATCGATCGGATCTCCCGACTTTCCGCAGAGATCGGGCTCACGTCGACCGTGCTCAATCTGCATTGGTGGGGATCAGCGGATCCGGAACCGTATTCGCTCGGTGTATTCAGTGCCTTTCACCGCACTGAGCAAACCGATCTGACCATCAGCTCCGACGTGTTCAACGGGGAGTACTGGCAGAAGGGGGTGGCGCAACTCGCTGAGCTCGCACCGAGGTCGGTGGCGGTTGACCTGCCGATTCCCGACGTTGAAGGACATAACGGTCACGACCTCTCGGCGCAGCTTCAGAAGCTCGAGCGAGCCTGCGAGAACCTGCGCGGGGTCGGGATAGAACCAACGCTCGGTGTGCTCGATGTTGGCCGCGCTCACCCCGAAGCGCTGCGGGCGTACATCGAGACGGGCGTCGCGGGCGGATGCACGCGAATGCTGGTGCATGACTCCGCGAGCTCGCTTTCGCCCGAGGCGATGAAGCTGATCATGCGACGCCTGCGCGGCATGGTCGGCGAGATGCCGACCATCATTCACGCGCATAACGATTGTGGACTCGCAGACACCGTGTGCCTCGCTGCCGTCACGGAGGGCGCCCACCCTGATGTGTCGATAGGAGGGGTGTCGTACCGTGGCGGATTCGCAAAGCTCGAAGTGATTGCGGCCGCACTCACCACTCTCTACGGAGTCGAACTGCAACTCGACTGGGACAAGATTCAAGAATTGTCCAGGTACGTCGACCGCTTGGTGCCGGCCTCGGGCTTTCGGGGAGTCACGGGTGAACGCGCATTCTTGAAGGAGGCGACCGCCGCATTCCAGAAGTCGAAGACGGTGGATGGGCGCGCAGTCAGCTGCTCGGATTCACTGCTCTCGGCAGAGGCGTTCGGAGCCGAGACGACACTCGTGTGGGGAGCGAACCTGATCGCGAACACTCCCGCGCTGACGGCGAAACTCGGACTTCTCAACCTCGATGTCTCAGCCGAGGGCGTGAGAGCCGCACGGCGCATCCTCACCGAGGCGCTCGCAGGGAAAGAGGCCTACCCCTATTGGATCACTGACGACGAGGCGTGTGATCTGCTGGTCCAGCATCTGCGCTGAGAGCGCGGACGGGCGAGGCCGGAGTCTCGATAGCACGTAGAGCACAAGGACGGCGCGTGGCAGCTCGACGGTGTGCCGAGCCTGGGTGAGCGCCGCACATGCGGCTCGTCCTCACTCGTGGTGGTGCACGTCGTTCACCAAGCTCAGCAGCCGCTCGACGAGCGGATTGTGCGACTCGGAGTTCCACGCGATATCGAGCTCGACGCTGTTGAGGCGCGATGATGGATCGACCTTGCTGATGGGCAACAGAGTGACCGAGTCGGGGGTGATGCGCTCCGCGGACTCAGGCACGAGCGTGAAACCGAGCCCCGCGCTCACCAGTGCCAGCAGTGCGGGTACCTGGCCCGCGTACTGCACGATGCGCGGTTGCACGCCGCTGGCGACGAACATCGACAACAGCAGATCGTGGAAGTATCGCGCCACGCTCGGCGAGTACATAAGCAGCTGCTCATCCTTGAGGTCGATGAGCTTCAACGGGCCCTCGTGCTGCGCCAGCGGTGAATCGCTCGGCACGGCGACGGTGAGCCGTTCCCGGAAGACCAGTCGCGTGCTGATCTGCGGCCGCGCGAGCAGCGGACGCATCAGACCGACGTCGACCGTGCCTTTTTCGAGCTCTTCCGTCTGATCGAGCGAGACGAGCTCGCGCAGCAGCAGTGTCACCCCGGGCAGTTCAGTCGTGGCACGCCGGAGCAGATCAGGCACGACCGCCTGGCCGGCCATCGCCGTGTACGCGATGGTGATGGTGCCGGCAGCGCCGTGGCCGACGGACTGTACGTCGGCGACTGCCTTGGCTGCAAGGTCGATGAGTCGGCGTGCGTTGGGTAACAGGGCACGTCCTGCGTGGGTCAGAGTGACTCGCCGGCTGGTGCGGTCGAACAGCCTCGTCGACAGCTCGCGCTCGAGCTGCTGGATCTGGCGGCTCAGCGGTGGCTGCGTCATCTTCAGACGTGTGGCCGCGGCGCCGAAGTGCAGTTCCTCCGCAACCGCGATGAAGCATTCGAGTTGCACTAGCGAGATCATCGATTCACTCCTGACATCAGAACGCCCACCTAATGGTTTGCCTGCGTATTCTCCCTCACCCTAATGTCAGGCGAATCCCGGCGTGACGGAATCCGGCGAGTCGGGATTTCTGCACCGGCTCCCGGGGCCAGCGCCGGTCCCCGAGACGGCTGATCGCTCGGGCGTCTCGCAGCGATGCGTACCGGGTATTGATCCATCTACTAATTGGTTTGGAAGCGCATTGATTCGCGCCTAGTGTGACCAGTGTTCAGATCCACGCCGACCACGGCGAGAAACCTCAGGAGTGCACCGTGGCACGATTCACGCCCACCGAACTGGCCGACCATCTTCGCGATGGCCTTCTCTCCTTCCCCGTGACCGCGTTCACACCCGACCTCGAGTTCGACGAGAACCGCTACCGAGAGCACGTGGAGTGGCAGGCAAGCCATGGTGTCGCGGGGCTCTTTGCCGCAGGTGGCACCGGGGAGGGATTCAGCCTCGACGCGGCCGAGTCAGCCGCGGTGGTCCGCGCCGCTGTGCAGGCGTCTCGCCCCGAGATCCCGGTGCTCGCATCCGCGGGCGGCTGGACTCGCAACGCCATCGTGAACGCGCGGGCCGCCGAGGAGGCTGGCGCCGAGGGCATCCTGGTGCTGCCGCCGTACCTCACCGAGTGCGACCAGGCCGGCTTGATAGAGCACGTCTCCGCGATCGCCGCCGCGACCAGCCTCGCAATCATCGTCTACAACCGTGGCAACGCGATCTACTCGGCCGAGACCATGGCTACGCTCGCCGCGCGTCACGACAACATCATCGGCTTCAAGGATGCGACCGGAGACATCGAGCATCTCGCATCCGTCTACGTCCGCAACGGCGAGCGGCTCTTCTATCTGGGCGGACTGCCGACCGCCGAGACCTACGCGCTCCCGCTGCTGCAGATGGGCATGAGCACCTACTCTTCCGCCATGTTCAACTTCGTCCCCGAATTCGCGCTCGAGTTCTACCGAGATGTGCGCGCGCAGGATCGTGCCGCAGTCACCGAGAAGCTCGGCCGGTTCGTGCTGCCCTACCTCGAGATTCGCGACCGCGGTCGCGGGTACGGAGTGTCCATCATCAAAGCGGGTCTGCGTGTGACGGGGCGCGGTGTCGGACCGGTGCGTCCGCCGCTGCACGACCTGTCGGAGCAGGACGACGCTGATCTTCTTGCGCTGATAGAGCGCGCTGGCCTGCGCGCACCCGTGCTCGCCTGAGTCCCCGCAGAGCGGCGCCACAGCGGAGAAGGTATGCCATGACCTCAGCCATCCTCACCGGGCATTCATCGATCGCCGGGCGTTCCGTGCCCGGTGCAGGCTCGCTTCTGCGCGCCATGTCGCCGGCCACCGGTCAAGAGCTCGATCCACCGTACTCTCAGATCGATGTCGGACAGCTCTGCGCGGCCACGGCGGCAGCGACTGAGGCGTTCGAGTCGTTCTCCCGCCTTGAGCCCGCGGCGCATGCCGCGTTCCTCGACACGATCGCCGACGAGATCGAAGCGATTGGAGACCCGCTGATCGAGCGAGCGATGCAGGAGACCGGGTTGCCGCAGGCGAGGCTGGTCGGCGAGCGGGCGCGGACGACCGGACAACTGCGGCTGTTCGCCGAGGTCGTGCGCATGGGTGCGCATCGCGGGGTGCGGATCGATCCCGCTCAGCCGGAGCGCACGCCGATGCCGCGACCCGACATCCGCCAGTGCAAAATACCGCTCGGCCCCGTGGCAGTGTTCGGGGCATCGAACTTCCCGCTGGCCTTCTCGACGGCAGGCGGCGACACGGCGTCCGCGCTCGCCGCCGGCTGTCCCGTCGTGTTCAAGGCGCACAGCTCGCACCCCGGCACGAGCGAACTCGTCGCGCGGTCCATCGCCCGGGCTGTCGAGGCGCACCGGCTGCATCCAGGGGTGTTCTCGCACGTCTTCGGCCCCGGTCGCAGCGTAGGACAGGCGCTCGTCGCCGACCCCGGCATCCACGCGGTCGGATTCACCGGGTCGCGAGAGGGCGGACTAGCGCTCGTGCGCACGGCGCAGGCGCGGCCCGCGCCGATCCCGGTGTACGCCGAGATGAGCTCGGTGAATCCCGTCTTCATTCTGCCTGGGGCGCTCGCCTACGATGCTGACGGTCTCGCGGCTGGGTACGTGCAAAGCGCGACGAGCTCGAGCGGGCAGTTGTGCACGCAGCCGGGCATCGTCTTCGTTCCGCGCGGGTCAGCCGGTGATGCGTTCGTGGCGGCCATCGCTGCGGCCATCAGCACGTGCGCGGGCCAGGCGATGCTCTCGCCGAGCATCGCGTCGGCATGGCGCGAGGGTGTGCGGACGAGGGATGCGCATGCCGATGTGCTCGCTCGCGGCAAGGAAGGCGCTGGTCCGTACGCTCCCGCGCCGGTGATCCATACCGCCTCGATCGACACGTTCGCCGGCGACGACGTGCTGCAGGACGAGATCTTCGGTGCGGCGTCGCTGGTGGTCCGCTACGGCGATGCGGCGGAGCTCGTTGAGGCGGCGTCGCGGCTGGAGGGGCAGCTGACGGCGACGCTGCAGCTGACGACAGCCGACCAGGAGCTCGCGGCGGAGCTTCTGCCGGTGCTCGAGCGCAAGGCCGGGCGCATCCTCGCGAACGGCTGGCCCACCGGGGTCGAAGTCGGCCCCGCGATGGTGCACGGCGGCCCGTTCCCCGCGACCAGCGATGCCCGTACGACGAGCGTCGGAACCCTCGCGATCGAGCGGTTCCTGCGCCCCGTGGCCTATCAGAACGTCCCCGACGAGCTTCTGCCGCAAACGCTGCGCGAAGCCAACCCGTGGCGGCTGCCGCGTCTGATCGATGGGCTGTTGGAGACGTCGGCATGAGCACGGCGACGTACCAGGTACCGCAACATCCGCCCCAGTGGTGGGTCCGGCCTCGAATCGGGCTCGCCGCTGAGGGTGTGGTCGGGGCGTCGGCGGCTGGCTCGCGGATCGACCTCGAGCTATTCTGGGATGGAATTTTTCACACTGCTCATCCGCTGGAAGGTCCTCGAGGTGTGCAGCCTACTCTCATAAACCCTGGTCTCAGGGCATCTGCTGGTCTCGCGCGTTTCCGCAACGCTCGCGTCTCGTGGCCTACCGCGAAGGCCGAGATCGTCGTCGACGGTAAGGCGCGGCTGATCGACCATCCCGGCCAGGTACAAGGAGGTTTCCACGCTCGGTGTCGGTGAGCACGTCTGCCGTCTCACCCGCTGGGTGACAAGTACCGGCAGGCCGTCCGACAGCACACTCTCGGAGACAGCAGGCGAGCCAGGGAACTTGGTCTACAAGGCGCGCCGCACCTGCACACCAGCGCAAGACTGCTTACCGTGAAGCAGCAGTGGATCCTCGCGAACGGAGGGGCGGATGCTGCACAGCATCCGCCCCTCCGTCGTCTCTGCGAACACATGCCGTCCCCTGCATATCGACCGGCGTAGCGTGGGCACCAGCGATCGGCATCCGCCCTTGGCTTCCACAGCTCAAGGGCATCCGATCGGCAGGAGAAGACCATCACTTCCACTCGCATCGACACCGACGTCGAAACCGGCCCGGCTTCGCTCGGACCGATCCGCCAGACCTACTCGGGAACGACCGAGTTCCCGCCCATGGCGCACGCCTACAAGCAGGTGTCGCAGGTGGTGCGCGAGACCGGGCTGCTGCAGCGCACCTCGTGGTTCTACCTGCTCGTCGCCGGCGGCATCGTGCTCGCCTTCGGCGGCTGCGTCACCGGGTTCATCCTGCTCGGCGACAGCTGGCTGCAGCTGCTCATCGCCGCAGCCCTCGGTATCGTCTTCACCCAGGTCGCGTTCCTCGCGCACGAGGCAGCGCACCGCCAGATCCTCGCCAGCGGGCCGGCGAACTTCCGGCTCGCGCGCATCCTCGCCGGCATCGTCGGCATGAGCTACGCCTGGTGGGACTCCAAGCACACCAAGCACCACGGCAACCCCAACCGCGTCGGCAAGGACCCCGACATCGAAGTCGATACGATCTCGTTCCTCGAGACCGACGCTGCCCAGTCGAAGGGGCTGATCCGCCTCATCACACGCAAGCAGGGTTGGCTGTTCTTCCCCCTGCTGACGCTCGAGGGTCTGAACCTGCACTACCTGAGCCTCAAGCACCTCGTGACGCAGCGGAAGGTGAAGGGCCGCTGGACCGAGCTGGGCATCATCGTCGCGCGCACCGCCGTGGTGTTCGTTCCCATCTTCCTGCTGTTGCCGCTGGGCATGGCGTTCGCGTTCATCGGCGTCATGCTGGCCGTGTTCGGCGTGTACATGGGCGCGTCATTCGCCCCGAACCACAAGGGGATGCCCATCATCCACCCCGACGCCAAGCTTGACTTCTTCTCGAAGCAGGTGCGCACCTCGCGCAACATCTCCGGTGGCTGGTGGGCGACGACGTTCATGGGCGGTCTGAACTACCAGGTCGAGCACCACCTGTTCCCGAACATGCCGCGCCCGCATCTCGCCAGGGCCAGCGCCATCGTCCGCGAGTACTGCGCGGCGAACGGCGTAGCCTACACCGAGACGAGCCTGCTGCGCTCCTACGCGATCGTCATCGAGTACCTGAACCGCGTCGGCCTTGCGGCCGGCGCCGACCCCTTCGACTGCCCCGCGGCCACCAGCTTCCGCCGCGCCTGAACCGGGCTCGGCCCCGCCGCAGCGGGGCCGAGCGGCGAGATCAGTGCAGTTCGGGGTGATGATCCCAATAGAACCGCGCCGTGCGCGTGTCGCCCTCGTCGAGGTCGGTGCCGTCCGGCCAGAGCACCATGATCCCGCCGTCACCGACGGGGGAGTGAGGGGTGCGGACGAAGTGCACCGTGCCCAGACCCGGCACGTCGGCGGGGATGATGGCGTCGCTCATGCCGGGTACCCCTTACCCCGCAGCAGCTTCGCGAGGTGCGCAGCGTTCGCGGCGCCGGTGCTGATCGTCTGGGCGACCTTCTCGGGCGTCGTCGGCAGGTCCTTGTAGTCGGTGGACTGCATGGCCTCGCCGTTCCAGTAGATCGAGGCCTGCGCGGGGATCGTGAAGCCGACGTCGCTGAGCGACTGGAACACGATGGCGGAGATGTGATGCGCGCCGTCCTCGTTGCCGACGACCACGCTGAGCGCCACCTTGTCGAACAGGATGGGGCGCCCCTGGTCGTCGGTCTCGCTCAGCTCAGCATCCAGCCGCTCCAGCACCCGCTGCGCGACGCTGGAGTGCTGACCCATCCAGGTGGGCGTCGCGAACACGAGGATGTCGGCTGCGAGAACGCGTTCGCGCAGCGACGGCCACTGGTCGCCATCGCCCATGTCGGTCTGCACGCCGGGGCGGATGTCGTGATCGACCGCCCGGATGCTGTCGCCGGACACACCGTGCTCGGCGAGGGCGTCGAGCACCTGCTGCCCCAGGACATCGGTGCTCGACTCCGCGGGAGACGGCTTGAGCGTGCAGTTGATGAGAAGTGCGCTGAGTTCTTCGTCCATGACCGGCACGCTAGCCAGCACGCGCCGCGGTGAGGAGGGGGTTCCGGGGCCGCCGCCGATGGGTTAGGGCCTGTCTTCGGACAGGCGGGTGAGGAAGGCCGTGCTGGCGTCGACGATCGCCTGCCGCGCTGCGGCGTCGGAGATGGTGGGCCGGCCATCGCCGGCCTGCGGGCCGTAGTCGCCGAACTGCGCGTGCACGGCTCCCTCGATCACCATGAAGTGCGCGTCCGCAGGCAGATCCTCGCGCGAGGCCGCGATCTTCGCCGGGGTGGCCAGACCGTCCCTGCTGCCCGAGACCGATTCGACCGGAATGCGCAGAACGTCACTGATGTCTCCGGCGGGGTAGGAGGCGTACAGCAGCAGGCCCGCGGCCGGCGCGCGGTCGGCATCCTGCTCCGCCTCGGCATGCATGGCGGCGACCGTCCCGCCCAGCGAGTGGCCGGACACCACCCACTCCCGCACGGACGGGTGGGCGGCGCGGGCCTGGTCGAACGCGTCGAGGGCGAGGAAGGCGATGTTCAGCGGCTGCTTGGCGATGACGACCGGAAGCCCCCGCTCGGCCAGCGGACGCAGGGTGGCGGCGTAGGCGCGGGCGTCGACGAGCGCCCCGGGCTGGAAGAAGACGCCCAGCTGTTCGCCCTGCTCTGGCCGCTGACCCTTCGGCAGAAGAGTGATCTCCGTCATGGTCTCGGTCACGGTCACCGCGTCGTCGTTGCGCATCGCCTGCAGCGCATGATCCTGCGCGGGGTAGGGGCGCAGCCACACCAGCACGGCCAGCCAGAGGATGGCGGGCACCAGCAGCAGGGCGCGCAGCAAGACGCGGCGGCGTCCGTTGCGCGCAGCTCGCCGCCGCCCTGCGACACCGCGCATGAGCAGGAGCAGAGCGCCAAGCGCGGTGATCAGCAGCAGGATCGGATACGCCGGATGCAGGTGCAGCAGCGCCGAGCCGAGAAGCAGCGCCGTCACAGTGGCGACCACGAGAGCGACCGCGGCGAGCAGCACCGTCACGACGCGCAGCAGGTCGCGGCGCGGCGGGCCCTCCGCGCCGCTGTCGGTCGGGGTGTGACGCGCTCTCACGGCTGGGGCTCCGCGGCGACCGTGCCGGGCCGGCCGGCGGGATCCTCTCCGCCGCCGGCTCCGCCGCCCGTCCCGCCGGCTTCGGCATCCGCGTCATCCTCGGCCCGCCGCGCCCCCGCACCCAGCCGCAGGGTCGCGATGAGGCCGAGGGCGAGGAACCCGGCCGCGGCGAACGCCGAACCGCGCGTGCCGTCACTGAATGCGTCCCGTGCCGCCGCGCCCACCTCGGCATCCCGCTGCGCGAGCGCAGGGATCGCGCCGCCCGCGCTGACCACCACCGCGTCGACGATCTGTGTCCTGGCCGCCGCGGGAAGGCTCTCCATCTCGGCCAGCCGGGCATCCAGCGCCGCTCCCGTCGCGGTGAACAAGACGGTGCCGAGCACGGCGATGCCGAGCGCCGAGCCGATCTGGCGGGCCGTGCTCTGGGTGCCGGAGCCCTGACCGCTGAGCCGCACCGGCACGTCCTTCAGCACCACCCCCGTCAGCTGCGCTGTCGCGAGTCCGAGCCCGATGCCGTAGAGGAAGAGGAACGGGACCACCTGCAGCCAGGAGGCGGTCGCGCTGATCACCCATCCGAGTCCGGCGACGCCGACGATCTCGGCGGCGATGCCCATCCGCACCAGGGTGATCGGGGTCACGCGCGCCCCGACGGCAGCCGAAAGGCCGCTTGCGACGAACGAACCGACGGCGAGGGCCAGCAGCACGAATCCCGTCTGCAGCGCGTCGTAGCCCAGCACGTTCTGCAGCCACAGCGGCAGCGACAGCACGATGCCGAACTCGCCGAGCGAGACGATGAGCGCGGCGATGTTGCCGTTGCGGAACGAGGGGATGCGGAACAGCGACAGTGCCAGGAGCGTGGACTGTCCGCGACGTCCGCGCCGGATGCCCCACCACACGAACAGCGCGGTGGAGATCACTGACACCGCGAACGCCACCGGAACGGGGGAGAGGTCGAAGGGCCAGGACCATTCGGCGATGCTCAGCCGACGGTCGCCGTCGGCGAGCCACCAGCCGTAGGTGCGGCCCTCGATCAGGCCGAACACCAGCCCAGCGCTGGCGAGCACCGACAGCAGGGCCCCGAACGCGTCGATGCGGCGACCGTCCGGGGCGTCGCGCGACTCGATGACGGTGACGAGCACGCCGATGGCGACGATCAGGCCCAGCGGGATGTTGATGCCGAACGCCCATCGCCATGAGAAGTAGGTTGTCAGCCAACCGCCGAGCAGCGGGCCGAGCGCGACCATGCCGCCGATGGTCGATCCCCAGATCGCGAAGGCGATGCCGCGCTCGCGCCCCCGGAAGCCCGCGTTGATGAGCGAGAGCGTGGTGGGCAGCACCATCGCGCCGCCCACACCCTGGATCACCCGGGCGCCGATCAGCAGATCGCCGCTGGGTGCCAGCGCGACCAGCTCCGACGCGACCACGAAGACGGCGATGCCCACGACCAGCATCCGGCGGCGTCCGTAGCGGTCCGCGAGGGTGCCGAAGACGAGCAGGAGTGCGGCGAACACGAGCGTGTAGCTCTCCTGCACCCACTGCACCTGGGTGGAGCTGATGCCGAGGTCGCGCACGATCGAGGGGATCGCGACGTTCACGATCGTGGAGTCGACGATGATCAGGGCCACAGCGACGCTGATGAAGACGAGACTGATCCATCTTGTTCTCGGTGATGCGGCGTTCACCGGACCAGCGTGCCACAAACTAGCTCGCCAAGCAAGCAAATAGCCTGGCTCTTTGTATGCTGACAGCTATACTGTCCGCATGCGCGCGCGGCGGAAGGATGCCCCTGCCCAGGGGGCGGCGATGATCGACCCGCGCGTGATCGATCCGGGGCAGCATCTGGTCAGCTTCGCGGGGATGGACGACGCGGAGATATCGCAGATCGTCCGCGTGCTCATGGCGATGCGGCGCTGGCGGGAATCCGAGCAGCGCGTCAGCTCCCGTTCACGCACCGAGATGAAGCTCAACGAGACCGATATGGAGGCGCTGCGCTTCCTCGTGGCATCCCGCAACAACGACGTGATCGTCACTCCCGGCATGCTCGCCGACCATCTGAGCATCTCGACCGCCTCGACGACGAAGCTGCTCGATCGTCTCGCCCGGGCCGGGCACATCTCCCGCGCGCCGCATCCGACGGATCGGCGCGCGGTCATGGTGAGCATCACGCAGAACACGCACGAGCACGTGCGCGACAGCGTGGGCCGCGTGCACGCGGATCGCTTCACGGCGGTCGCTGAGCTGAGCCCCGAGGAACGCGAAGTGGTGATCCGCTTTCTCGAGCGGCTCACCCGCGGCGCCGACGAGAGCTGCTGACGGACGCCGCGGGCAAGCCGGCCCGGCCGGAACTCAGTTCTGGCGGTTCGCCTGGTAGTACGCCAGCAGGGCCTTGGTGGAGGGGTCCTGTGCCGCCAGGGCGTCGGCGTCGCCCTCCAGGGCCGGCGCGATCTGCAGGGCGAGCTGCTTGCCCAGCTCGACGCCCCACTGGTCGAAGGAGTTGATGCCCCAGACGGTGCCCTGCGTGAAGGTGATGTGCTCGTACAGGGCGATCAGCTGCCCCAGCACGCCCGGAGTGAGCGCCGGTGCGAAGATCGAGGTGGTCGGGCGGTTGCCGGGGAAGGTGCGCGCGGCGACCAGCGCGCCCGTGGTCCCCTCCTCCTCGACCTCGGCGGCGGTCTTGCCGAAGGCGAGGGCCTTGGTCTGCGCGAGGAAGTTCGACAGGAACAGGCCGTGCACGTCGCGACCGCCGTCCTCGAGCGGATAGGCGGGGTTGACGAACGCGATGAAATCCGCCGGGATGAGGCGGGTGCCCTGGTGGATCAGCTGGTAGAACGCATGCTGGCCGTTGGTGCCCGGCTCGCCCCAGAACACCTCTCCGGTGTCGGTGGTGACCGGTGTGCCGTCCCAGCGCACCGACTTGCCGTTCGACTCCATGGTGAGCTGCTGCAGGTAGGCGGGGAACCGGCTCAGCTGCTGCGCGTACGGCAGCACGGCGTGCGTCTGGGCGTCGAGGAAATTCGTGTACCAGATGTTCATCAGGCCCATCAGCACCGGCACGTTCTGCGCGAGCGGCGTGGTGCGCACGTGCTCGTCCACGGCGTGGAACCCGGCGAGCAGCTCGCCGAACACGCCCGGTCCGAACGTGACCATCAGCGACAGGCCGATGGCGGAGTCCACCGAGTAGCGTCCACCCACCCAGTCCCAGAAGCCAAAGGCGTTGTCGGGGTCGATCCCGAAGTCGGCGACCTTGTCGAGCGCGGTGGACACCGCCACGAAGTGGTGGGCGACGGCATCCTTGCGGCTCTGCTCGTCGTCCTGCATCTTGCCCGCCGATGCGAGCCCGGCCCACAGCCAGTCCCGGGCGAGGCGCGCGTTGGTCAGCGTCTCGAGCGTGGTGAACGTCTTCGACGCCACGATGAACAGGGTGGTCTCCGGGTCGAGATCCGCGGTCTTCTGCGCGATGTCGGTGGGGTCGATGTTCGACACGAAACGAGCCTCGATACCGGCATCCGCGTACGGCTTGAGCGCCTCGTACACCATCACCGGCCCGAGGTCCGACCCGCCGATGCCGATGTTCACCACGTGCGTGACCTTGCGTCCAGACAGGCCGCGCCACTCGCCGGTGCGCACGCGCTGCGCGAACGCGGTCATCGCGTCCAGTACCTCGTGCACGTCGGCATCCACGTCCTGGCCGTCGACGATCAGCTCCGCTGCGGCGCCCGCCGGCCGCCGCAGCGCGGTGTGCAGCACGGCGCGGTCCTCGGTGGTGTTCAGATGCGCGCCCTCGAGCATCGCTGCGAAGCGCTCGGCCACTCCGGTCTGCTCGGCCAGGCGGACGAGCGCGGCGACGATCTCATCGGTCACGAGGTTCTTCGACAGGTCTACGTGCAGGTCGGCCAGCGGCAGCGACAGCCGCTCGACGCGCGATGCGTCCTCGGCGAACCAGCCGCGCAGGTCGGGCGAGAAGGAGTCGCGGATGGCCGACAGCTCGGCCCAGGCGGACGTGGAGGTGGGATCGATCGGTGCGCTCATGCAAGCAACGTTAGCGTCGTCGTCGCACTCGCGCTCCTGTGGGTCGACGTGCTCTCTCGACCGACCCGACGCCCCCGGGCGCGCTATCGTCGCAGGATGGCCGAGGCGCTGACGGAGCGGTCCGGAGCGATCGATCTCGTCCGCATCATCGCGGTCGCGGCGATCGTCGCCGGTCATGCCTTCACCCGCGAGGTGACCGGCGAGCTGCTGTACACCTGGCATGTCCCGGTGTTCTTCATCCTGTCGGGGTATCTGTGGAAGCCGGGACGCGCGCTGCGCACCGAGCTGCAGCGCCGCTGGCGCTCGCTCGGGCGTCCCTACGTCCTCTGGCTGGCGCTGCTGACGATCATCATGGTGACCATGGGCTTCGATGACGCCCTGGACCGCGTCGCCAAGGGCGCGTACGGGGGAGGGGTGGCGGGGATGCCCTACATCACCCTCTGGTTCGTCTCGACCCTGTTCTTCACGGCTCTGCTGTTCCGGCTGATCGAGCGGCTTCCGCTGTCGGCTCGCTGGCTGCTGGCGCTCGCCGGTGCCGGGGCGGGCTGGCTCTGCGGGCCGGCGCTGTCTGATACCCCGCTGGGCGTCGGGATGGCGCTCACCTGCCTGATCTACCTGCTCATCGGCGACGGGCTGCGTCGCGTGCGGGAGCGGCTGCGGCATCCGGCCGTCCTCGGCGTGCTGCTGTTCGCGGTGAGTGCCGTCCTCGTCGGCTCCGGCGCCGCACGGCTCATCGACATCAAGCAGGGCCAGTACGGCACACCGGTGCTGTCGCTCGCGGTCTCTGCCGCGATCTCCACCGGGCTGATCCTCGTCGCCGAGAGTGTGGTGCGGCCGGGACGGTTCTCGCGGCTGTGCACGCTGCTCGCGCTGCCGCTGCTGACCGTCGTGCTCATGCATCCGATCTTCCTCTGGACGCCGTGGCCGCCCGCGGTGACCCTCGCCGTCGGCGTGCTGATCCCGCTCTCGATCGGCCTGCTGGCGATGCGCACGCCGGCGGCCCCGTGGTTCACGGGCCAGGTAGCGTGGTCGCAGGACCAGGAGGAACGATGAAGACAATCCCGTTCGGCTCGCGCACCGCCCCCGCCGTGATCGCCGGCATGATGCGCATCACCGACAAGGCGGACGCCGAGATCCGCGAGCTCTACGACGCGGCCCGATCCGCCGGCATCGACTTCTTCGATCATGCCGACATCTACGGCGGCGCCATGCACGTGTGCGAGGACCGCTTCGCCGCCGCCCTGCAGCTCACCGCGGCGGAGCGCGACGAGATCGTGCTGCAGACCAAGTGCGGCATCGTGCCGTCTGCGCAGATGTTCGACTTCTCCTATGAGCACATCACGGCTCAGGTCGAGGGCTCGCTGAAGGCGCTGCGCACCGACTACATCGACGTGCTGCTGCTGCACCGCCCCGATGCCCTCGTCGAACCCGAGGAGGTCGCGCGGGCCTTCGACGAGCTCGAGGCGGCCGGCAAGGTGCGCGCCTTCGGCGTCTCCAACCACACCCCGCGGCAGATCGAGCTGCTGCGCACGGCCGTCCGCCAGCCGCTCATCGCCAACCAGCTGCAGCTGTCGATCACGCACTCGCCGATCATCGCTCAGGGCATCGCCGCGAACATGACGGGCGAGGAGCAGAGCGTGGTGCGCGACGGCGGCGGCATCGTGGAGTACTGCCGTATCAACGACATCACCGTGCAGGCCTGGTCGCCCTATCAGGCCGGGTTCTTCGACGGTGTCTTCCTCGACAACCCCGCTTACCCCGAGCTGAACGAGGCCATCGCACGTCTCGCCGAGAAGTACGCTGTCACGCCGACGGCGATCGCGACGGCATGGATCACGCGGCACCCGGCGCACATCCAGGTCGTGCTCGGCACCACCACGCCGCAGCGGGTCCTCGACGCGGCCGCGGGCGCTGACGTCGAGCTCACCCGCGCGGAGTGGTACGAGCTGTTCCGCGTCGGTGGGCACATCGTTCCCTGACGAGAGAAGATCCCCATGTCCCCGCTGATCTCCGTCGACGAACTGCGCGAGTGCCTCGACGATGTGCTCGTGCTCGATGCGCGCTGGCAGCTCGGCCGCATCGACGGGCGCGAGCAGTACCGCGCCGGCCATATCCCCGGCGCGGTGTTCGTCGACATCGAGAGCGAGCTGGCTCGGCACGGCGCACCGCATGAGGGACGTCATCCGCTGCCGGAGGACGCGGAGCTCGCGGCGGCCGCGAAGCGCTGGGGACTGCGCGACGGGGTGTCGGTGGTCGTGTACGACGATGCGCGGATGCTGCCGTCGTCGCGTACTTGGTGGGCGCTGCGCCGCGCCGGCGTGCCCGCCCGGGTGCTCGATGGCGGGTGGCAGGCCTGGCTGTCCGCCGGCGGTGAGATCGAGACCGGCGAGGTGGTGGCTGGGGAGGGCGACGTCGAGCTGGCCGCGCCCGGCGATGCCGGCGTGATCGACACCGAGGCCGCAGCACGCTGGCCGGACACCGGGGTGCTGCTGGACGCCCGCGCTCCCGAGCGCTACCGGGGGCAGAGCGAGCCGATCGACCCGGTGGCGGGCCACATCCCCGGGGCGCGCAACCTGCCCATCAGCAGGCTGCTCGGCGACGACGGTCGTTTCCTGCCGGCATCCGACCTCGCCGCCGCCTTCGACGAAGCCGAGGCGCGCGAGGGCACCGCGATCGCGGCCTACTGCGGGTCGGGGATCACGGCCGCTCAGCTCGCTCTGGCGGGCGCGATCATCGGCCGTGAGGTCACGGTGTACCCCGGCTCGTGGAGCGCCTGGTCGAACACTCCGGGAAGGCCCGTCGCCGTCGGCGACTGAGACGGCGACGGCGCGTGCACGGTCGTCTACTCTGAGAGCATGCCGTTCCTGTTCTCGCTGATCGTCATCGGGCTGATGGTGTTCGCGCTCGTCGACATCATCCGTCGCGAGGACGGCCAGGTGCGGTTCCTGCCGAAGTTCTTCTGGATCGTGCTCGTCGTGCTGCTGCCCTTCCTCGGCAGCGTGCTGTGGTTCGCGCTGGGCCGGGAGTACCCCGCGGGCGGCATCCGTCTGGGGCGCCCTGCCCGCACGACGACCGTCCCGAAACCGATGCCGCCCGCACCGGTCGACACCCGCACGACCGAGCAGCAGATCGCGGACCTCGATCGGGAGATCGAGGAATGGCGGCTGCGTCAGGAGATCGAGAAGCGCAAGCGCGATCGCGGCGACAGCGTCAGCGAGGACTGAGCCAGGCGCTGCCGCTCATGCAGGGGCGATCCGATTGCCTCACTCGTCATGCAAAGAAAATGTGCAAAGAACTTGTGCATTGCACGCCGCGCTGTGAAGCTGGCTGCATGAGCGACGATCACCTGCGAGGCGTCCGCCTCGACGAGCAGCAGATCCGCGTGCTCGCCCACCCGCTGCGGGCCCGCATCCCCGGTCTGCTGCGAACGCACGGCCCGGCGACGGCGACCGACCTCGCCCGGCTGCTCGAGACGAATTCCGGGGCGACGAGCTACCACCTGCGGCAGCTCGCCGCGGTGGGGCTCGTGCGCGACACGGGGGAGGGAGTGGGGCGCCGTCGAGAGTGGCAAGCCACGAGCGATTTCCACTCCTGGGCTCCGTCCGACTTCGATGACCGGCCGGATGCGGCAACGGCAGCGAACTGGCTGCAGCGGGCGTATCTGCGCGACTTCGTCGAGCGCGCCGAGCGATGGGAGGAGGACGCCGTGGGATGGTCGCCGCAGTGGCGCGACAGCCTCGGCCTCAGCGACACCGTCGTCGAGGTGACTCCGCAGCAGGCCGGTGCGATGCTGACCGAGCTGGCCGATGTGTTCGAGCGCTACCGCGCCGCCGGCGCCGGCGATCCCGACGCCGTCCGTCTGCACGTCACCACGCATGCCGCGCCCCTCGGCCGCACGGCTCCGCACGCTCCGGGCGACGGGACGGCGCGGGCGTGAACGGGTTGACCCGCCGGCAGGCCGAGCGGCGGTACGTGCTGCTGACCGCCCTGCGCTGGCTGCCGGCGGGAATCACCTTCGGGATGATCGTGCTGCTGCCGCTCGAGAGAGGGCTCAGCCTCGCCGAGATCGGCGTGCTGATGTCGCTGCAGGGCTTCGTCGTGCTCGGACTCGAACTGCCGACCGGCGGCCTCGCCGATGCGATAGGGCGCCGCCCGCTGCTGCTCGCCGGCGCGGCTCTCGCGGTCGCATCGACGTGGGTCTTCCTGCTGGCCGAGACGTTCGCCGTCTTCGCGATCGCTCTCGTGCTGCAGGGCGTGTTCCGTGCTCTGGATTCCGGTCCGCTCGAGGCCTGGTTCGTCGACGCGGCTATCGCCGACGATCCGCACGCCGAGCTCGACGCGCCCCTCGGTCGCGCGGCGGCCGCGCTCGGCACGACGATCGCCCTGGGCGCGGCCCTCGGCGGGGCGCTCGTCGCATGGCATCCCGTGCCGGGGCAGTCGGCGCTCGTGCTGCCCTACATGGTCTCGGCGGCCGTCTACGCGATCTTCGGCGTACTCGTCGCGATCCTCGTGCGCGAACCGCATCGCGAACGCGTCTCCCTCGTCTTCGCCGTGCGCGAGACGCCGCTCGCCATGCGCGGCGGGCTGCGGCTGCTGCGCGGCTCGGGCGTGCTGCGTGGCCTGGTCCTCGTCGAGGTGTTCTGGAGCATGGCGATGATCGGGTTCGAATCGCTGGCGCCGGTGCGGCTCACCGAACAGCTGGGCTCCGAGAGCGCCGCGGCCGCGGTCTTCGGGCCGGCGTCGGCGGTCGCCTGGGGCCTGTTCGCGGTCGGGTCGTCATCGGTCGCTGTCCTGCGCCGCCGGCTGGGACCGGCGGGCGCGGCCATGGTGATGCGCATCCTCAACGGGGCCGTCGTCGTGCTGATGGGCATCGCCGCGGGGCCTGTGGGCCTGCTCATCGGATACGGCTTCGCCTACCTCACGCACGGTGCGGCGGGGCCCCTGCACAATGCCCTGCTGCACAGGCAGAGCGGTGCCGACACGCGCGCGATGGTGCTCTCGATCAACTCCATGATCGCGGGAGGCGCCTACAGCCTGGGACTGCTCGTTCTCATGCCGCTCGCTCAGACGACGAGCACGCTCGTCGCGGTCGTCGTCGCGGGCGCGTTCAGTATGCTCGGCGCGATCGGGTACCTGCCGGCGCTGCGCCAGCAGCGCAGCGCCACGGGCTGAACCGTACGGGCGCACGACAAGCCGGATCCACCTGCGCGACGCGAAGCGCTGACGGGGCTACCTTCGCGCGGAGTGGGTGGACTCGTCACTGCTCGCGCAGGCGCACCAGCCGCTCGTGCCCGCTCTCCTCCAGCTCGGCGACGTCGTCGCGCGAGCGCAGGAAGTCGTTGAACGAGCGGTATCCGAGGGCCTTCTCGCTGAATGAGGGATCCATCCGGCGCATCTGCGTCTTCACCGCCGACGCGTGCAGCCACTCGTCCGCGTCGGCCTTGTCGTGTCCCAGCCGCAGCGCGCGCACGAGCAGAGACGTCGCCTCGGCCTGGTCGTCCGACTTCGGCGTCGAGCGCGCACGCCGGGTCTTCCCCGGTGTCTTCGGCTCTGGCTTGTCCTTGGTGGTGACGGCGTCGTCGGCATCCGTCGTCGCTCTCGTGACGCCGGGCAGGGAGTCGTACGATTCGAACTCGTCGCAGGCCGCCGCGAGGGATTTGGCCGTCGACCCCGCCACGCCCACGCCGATCACGTAGCGGCCCAGACGCTTGCAGCGCTGTGCGAGCGGCACGTAATCGCTGTCACCGGCCACGATCACCACGTGCGTGAGGTCGGGCAGGCGGAACATGTCCTCGACGGCATCCACCGCCAAGCGGATGTCGGCGCCGTTCTTCGCGTAGGCCGCGGCCGGGAACAGCTGCACGAGATCGACCGCACGCGCGACCAGCTGCGTGCGGTACTCGGCGTTCACCGGCGACGACCAGTCGGCGTAGGCGCGGGTGAGCACGAGCGTGCCGAACGACGAGGCGTAGTCGATGATCGCCCCCACCTCGACGGTGGCCTGCTTCAGCCGCTCAGCGACCTCGGTGTCGTGCGGGTTCTCGGTGATGCGCTGGCGGTCCTTGCCGTACGCGTTGCGCCCGTGCACGCGGTCGTACCAGGAGATGACGATGTTGTCGAAGTCGAGGTAGACCGCGACGCGTCCGCTGCTCTCGGGCATGCTCAGCTCTCACTCGGGTAGACGAGGCCGATCTGGCGACGGATCTCGTCGAGGGTGCCCATGATGGCCACCGACTCGGCGACGGGGAGGGCGAGCAGCGAGCCTGCCGGATCGCCGTGCGCGACGGCACCTTCGGCGGCGAGCGCCTGGTACTGCATGCCTCGGCCGTCGACCTGCGACTCGTACGTCTCGATCAGCGTTCCGTCGGCGGCGATCACGCGGAACGAGGTGGGGGTGTACCAGACCCGGTCGATCTCGATGCGCGCCTCGGTGCCGAGCACGACGGCCGCGTTCGGACCCGCGGTGCGCGACGACGACAGGGTGGTCGAGATCGCGCCGCCCGCGTGGGTCATGATCGTCGCGACCTCGGCATCCGCACCGGTCTCGCTCAGGCGAGCGCGCGCCGTGATGTCGGTGGGAGCGCCCAGCACATCCCACACGAACGAGATCGGGTAGATGCCGAGATCCAGCAGCGCGCCGCCGCCGAGTGAGAGGGCGTTGATCCGGTGCTCGGGGTCGGTCGGCAGGCTCTGGGTGTGGTCGGCGGAGACGGAGCGGATCTCGCCCAGTGTGGCCTCGGCGATGATCTCGCGCAGGCGCACCATGTGCGGCAGGTAGCGCGTCCACATCGCCTCCATGACCAGCAGACCCTGCTCGGCGGCCAGACGCTGCAGGTCCTCCGCCTGGGCGCGGTTGAGCGTGAACGCCTTCTCGACCAGCACGTGCTTGCCGTTCTGCAGCGCGAGGCGGGCGTCCTCATGGTGCATGGGGTGCGGGGTCGCGACGTAGATGATGTCGACGTCGGGATCCTCGGCCAGTGCGAGGTACGACCCGTGCGCACGGGGGATATCGAAGCGCGCGGCGAACTGGTCGGCGGAGTCCCGGCTGCGCGAGCCCACCGCGGCGATGTCGAGTCCGGCCGTGCGCAGGTCGGCGGCGAAGGCGGTCGCGATGCCGCCGGTGGCGAGGATGCCCCATCGAAGTCCGGTCATGCCCTCAGGCTATCGGCCTGCCCGGCGAGAACCCCCGCCCGCCGCCCCCTTCCTCCCACGAGGGGTCAGAATATGTCGTGTCAGGCGGGTGCGAAGTGGCGTTTTCTGACCCCTCGTGGGGGGAAGGCGGGGAGTGCGGCGAGCAGCGCCTGATCCAGGTCGGCGATCAGGTCGGCAGGGTCCTCGAGACCCGCCGAGACCCGCACGGTGTGCAGCGAGATCCCCGCCGCGGCGCGCTGCGCAGCGGTGAGATGCGAGTGCGTCATGGATGCCGGATGCGCGACGAGACTGCGGGCGTCGCCGATGTTCGCCACCAGGCGGAACACCCGCAGCGCATCGAGCACGCTCGCGACCCGCTCGAACGCGCCGTCGTCCTCGGGCCCGACCAGGTCGAACGAGAACACCGAGGGCACTCCGCGCGGCAGGTAGCGCTCGGCGAGGGCGTGCCAGGGGTTGCCGGTGAGGCCGGGGTGGTGCACGCGGGCGACGGCCGGATGCTGCGCGAGATGCTCGGCCAGCAGCAGCGCGGTCTGCGCCTGCCGGCTCACCCGCAGATCCAGCGTCTCGACGCCCTGCAGGATCTGCCAGGCGTTGAAGGGGGAGATCGAGGGCCCCAGATCGTGCACGTACTTGGACTTCACGAGCGCGGCGAACGCGTGCCCGCGACCGAAGCGCTGCCACAGCACCATGTCGCCGAAGCGCTGGTACGGCGCGGTGAACTGCGGCCAGCGACCCGGGTCGGCGCCGAAGTCGAAGCTGCCCTGATCCACCACCACGCCACCCAGTGAGCTGCCGTGCCCGCACAGGAACTTCGTCGCCGAGTGCACGACGAAATCCGCGCCGTGCTCGCCGGGCCGGATGAGATGCGGGGTGCCGACGGTGTTGTCGATCACCAGCGGCACGCCCGCGGCATGGGCGACGTCGGCGACGGCGCGGATGTCGAGCACCTGCGCGATCGGGTTCGCCACGGACTCCGCGAACAGCAGGCGGGTGCGGGGCGTGATGGCATCCCGCCACGCCGCGATGTCGTCCTGATCGACGAACGTGACGCCGATGCCGAAGTCGTCGAGGGTCTCCTGCAGCAGGTCGATCGTCCCGCCGTACAGCTGCTCTGCGGCGACGACGTGACCGCCGCGCCCGACGAGGGCGAGCACGGTCACCGCGACCGCGGCCTGACCGGATGCCACCGCGACCGCGCTCGCGCCGCCCTCGAGCCGGGCGACGCGCTCCTCGAGGATCTGCTGGGTGGGATTGGCGTTGCGCCCGTAGATGATGCCGTCGCGGCGCAGCGCGAACAGCCCCGCCGCCTCGGCGAGAGAGGAGAACTCGTAGGCCGCCGTCTGATGGATGGGCGGCACCGCGGCGACCGCGGTCGTCGCATGATGACCGGCCTGCACCTGCAGCGTCGAGAAGCCCTGCGCCGTCGAGGGAAGACCCGACGCGCTCGGGGGACACGGGGAAGTCATGCCGCCATCCTCGGCCGCTTCGCCCTCGCGGCGGGTGTCACATGTCGAACTGTTGCACCGTGTGACGGGCGGTGTCGCCGCGTGACGACATCTCTGGCGCACCGCTCGCAGGCACTCCTAGCGTGAACGCATTCCCATCCGCCCCTGCACCAGGAGGTCTCGCATGAACCGTCGCACCGCCCGCTCCGTCGCCGTCGCACTGCCGTTCGTGATGATGGCGGGCCTGGCAGGGTGTGCCTCGGCATCCGGACCCGCCGACGCCGACGCCCCCGCCGGCGACCCGGTCACCGGCGGCACGCTGACGTACCTCGAGCACCAGACGTACACGAACCTGTACCCGCCGCAGGCCGGCTTCTACCCCAACGGCGGCATCGTCAACAACATCACCGCCCGTCTCACCTGGCAGGACCCGAAGACGCTCGAGATCGAGCCGTGGATCGCGACCGAGTGGACGGTGAACGCGGATGCCACGCAGTACACCTTCGACCTGCGCCCGGACGTCACCTTCTCGGACGGCACCGCGCTGGACGCCGCCGCGGTCAAGAGGAACTTCGACACCTACGGCCTCGGCGACGCCGACCGCGGTCTGACCGTCTCGGAGGCGATCAACAACTACGCCGGCAGCGAGGTTGTGGACGAGGACACCGTCACGTTCCGGTTCTCCGCGCCGTCGCCGGGCTTCCTGCAGGCCACCTCGACGATCAACTCCGGCCTGCTCTCGCCGGACACCCTGGACGGCACCATCGAGGACTTCGGAGCGGGCAACGCCGAGGACATCATCGGCTCGGGTCCGTTCACGGTTACCGGCGAGAAGCTGGGCGCCGAGCTCACGCTCGCCGCGCGCAAGGACTACGACTGGGCACCCGAGGGCGTCGCCAACCAGGGACGCGCGTACCTGGACGCGGTGCACGTGATCGTCACCCCCGAGGACTCCGTGCGCATCGGCTCGCTCGTCTCCGGCCAGGCCGACTACGTCCGCTACGTGCAGGCATTCGACGAGGCCCGCGTCGCGCAGTCCGGCTTCGAGCTGTACGCGCCGCAGACGCGGGGAGTGAACAATTCGCTGGGGCTGCGCTTCACCAACCCCCTGCTCGCTGACATCCGGGTGCGGCGCGCGCTGGTCGCCGCCACCGACGCGAAGGAGATCGTCGACACGCTGTTCACCGAGAACTACCCGGTGGCCACGTCGACACTGTCCTCCACCGCCACCGGCTACAAGGACGAGTCCGCGCACTACAAGCCGGATGCCGACAAGGCGGCGAAGCTGCTCGACGAGGCCGGCTGGAAGGCCGGCGCGGACGGCATCCGCGAGAAGGACGGCGAGCGGCTCTCGTTCTCGGTCTTCGAGTCCAAGCCGCAGCCGCAGTCCAAGCAGACCCTGGAGCTCGTCGCTCAGCAGTGGAAGAAGGTCGGCGTGGAGCTGATCGTCAAGCCCGGCGATGCCGGCAGCCGCGCCGCCGACGAATTCGACCCGCAGAAGACGGCGGTGACGCACGCCATGGTCGGGCGCGCTGATCTCGACGTGATCAAGAGCGAGTACTTCACCACGAACCGCGACGTGCTGCTCTCCGACGACGCTGAGCTGGACCGGCTGCTCGAGGTCGTCGCCTCGGAGCCGGATGCCGACAAGCGCATCGCCGCCTCGCAGGCCGTGCAGGACTACTTGGCCGAGCAGGCCTACGTGATCCCGCTGTTCGAGGAGCCGCAGGTGTACGGTGCCGCACCGTACGTGCACGGAGTCGAGTTCGAATCCGTGGGCCGTCCCTCCTTCGCCGGCGTCTGGCTGCAGGAGCACTGATGGCCTTCGTCCTGCGCAGGGCCGGGCAGGCCGCGATCGTGATGATCGCGGCCTACACGGCCACGTTCCTCCTGCTGCAGCTGCTGCCAGGGGATGCGATTCTCATCAAGTTCACCGACCCGAGCCTCGGTCTCTCGGCGGCGGAGCTCGACGGCATCCGCGCCGCGTACGGCGCCGACCTGCCCTGGTGGCAGCAGTACCTGCACTCCCTGCTCGGTTTCGCCGCCGGCGACTTCGGCTACTCCACGCAGTACGGCACGCCGGTGTCGACCATGCTCGCTGAGGCGCTGCCGAACACGCTGCTGCTCGCGACGCTCGGGCTCGCGCTGGCCGTGCTGCTCGCCGTGACGGTCGCCGCGGTGTCGGCGCTCGCCCCGTTCGCGTGGCTGCGGGACGTGCTGCGGCAGGCCCCCGCGCTGTTCGTCGCCGTGCCGGTGTTCTGGCTGGGCATCCTGCTGATCCAGATCTTCTCGTTCGGGCTGGGCTGGGTGCCGGTGATCGGCGCCGACCCGGTGAGCGGGCTCATCCTGCCCGTGCTCACCCTCGCCGTGCCGATCTCCGCACCGCTGGCGCAGGTGCTGGTGCGCGCGACCGATCAGGTGCTCGCCGCGCCGTTCATCACGGTGGTGCGGGCCAAGGGCGCGCCGCCGGCGTGGGTGCTCACCCGGTCGGTCGGCCGCAACGCCGCACTGCCGGCGCTGACCATCGGCGGTGTGCTGTTCGGCGAGCTCATCGGCGGCGCGGTGGTCACCGAGACCGTGTTCGGGCGCACCGGCATCGGCCGGCTCACCGAGCAGGCCGTCACCAATCAGGACATCCCCGTGCTGCAGGCCGTGGTGCTGCTCTCGGCGCTCGGGTTCGTGGCGATCAGCTTCGCCGTCGACCTGGTCACGCCGCTGATCGATCCGCGGCTGCGCGGTGGCATCCGCCCGACCGGCCGGCGTGCACTCGCCGCGGCGACATCATGACCGCGCCCGCTCTCTCGACCGATCCGGTGAGCGCCGCGTCAGCGGCGGAGGACGCTGCGGCGGCCGGGCTGCTTTCGGTGCCTCCCGCCGCACCGCTCGGCTCCGGACACGTTCGGCCCGTCCGCTCTGCCCGCAGACGTTCGCGGGCGTCGATCAGCCTGCTGCTGGCCGTCGCCGTCGTCGCCCTCGCCGTGCTCTGGGCCATCGTGCCGTCGCTGTTCGCGCCGGCGGATCCGCTCACCGGCGTACCCGCGCAGAAGCTGCTGCCGCCCAGCGCGGCGCACTGGTTCGGCACGGACATCCTGGGCCGCGACCTGTTCGGCCGGGTGGTGCACGGTGCGGTGCAGTCGCTGTCGGGGGCGCTGATCGCCGTGACCGTCGGCCTCGCGCTGGGCAGCCTCATCGGCGCCGTCGCGGGGGCGGTCGGCGGCGTGCTCGACGACGTGCTGATGCGCATCGTCGACGTGCTGCTCGCGATCCCCGGGCTGCTGCTGTCGCTGTCGGTGATCATCCTGCTCGGCTTCGGCACCGTCAACGCGGCCCTCGCGGTCGGCCTGGGCAGCGTCGCCGCCTTCGCGCGGCTCATGCGCGCCGAGGTCGTGCGGGTGCGCTGCGCCGACTACGTCGAAGCCGCGTTCGGCAGCGGCGGCACCTTCGTCGCCGTGCTGCGCCGGCACGTGCTGCCCAATTCGCTCACCCCGGTGCTGGCGCTCGCCGCGCTGCAGTTCGGCTCGGCGATCCTCGCCATCGCCACTCTCGGCTTCCTCGGCTACGGCGCGCCGCCGCCGACGCCGGAGTGGGGACTGCTGATCGCCGAAGGGCGCAACTACGTCGCCACCTCCTGGTGGCTCACCGCGCTGCCGGGACTCGTCGTCGCGGCGGTCGTGCTCAGCGCGAACCGGATCGGGCACAGCCTGGGAAGGAGGGCGTCATGAGCGTGCTCGCCGTGCAAGACCTGCGGGTGTCGTACGCCACCGCCGCCGGACAGCGCGACGTGCTGCACGGCGTCTCGTTCGAGATCGGCGAGGGTGAGACTGTCGCACTCGTCGGGGAGTCGGGGTCGGGGAAGTCCACCACCGCGCAGGCCGTGCTGGGTCTGCTGCCGGCCGGCGGACGCGTGCAGGGCGGGCGCGTGCTGCTCGGCGACCTGGACATCGCGGGGTGGAGCGATCGCGCACTGCGCGCGGTGCGGGGGCCGGAGATCGGCTTCGTACCGCAGGATCCGGTCACCTCGCTCGATCCGGTGCGCCGCATCGGCGCGCAGGTGGGCGAGATCCTGCGCCTGCACGGGCACCGCGATTCCCGCGCGCGCCGCAGGCGGGTGCTCGAGCTGCTCGAGCGGGTCGGCATCGACGATCCCGACCTGCGTGCACGGCAGTACCCGCACGAGCTCTCCGGAGGGATGCGGCAGCGGGTGCTCATCGCGACCGCGGTGGCGCTGCGACCGCGGCTGCTCATCGCCGACGAGCCCACCAGCGCGCTGGACGCGACCGTGCAGCGCCGTGTGCTCGACCTGATGGACGAGCTGCGCGAGCAGGACGGCACGAGCATCCTGCTGGTCACGCACGATCTGGGTGTTGCCGCGGACCGCGCGCAGCGACTGGTGGTGCTGCAGGGCGGGCGCATCGTCGAGCAGGGCGCGAGCCGTGAGGTGCTCGCCGCACCGCGCGACGGGTACACCCGGCAGCTGCTCGCCGACGCTCCCGCGTTCGCGACCGGTTTCCGGCATCCGGAATCGCCCGCGTTCCTGCGCGACGCCGCCGCCGCGGCCGCGGAGAACCCGTTCGCGATCCGCGCGGAGGGACTGGTGAAGACCTTCCGCACCGGTCGGCGCGAGCCGTTCCGGGCCGTCGACGAGGTGTCCTTCCGCGTGCGCAAGGGCACCACGCATGCCCTGGTCGGCGAATCCGGGTCGGGCAAGACGACGACGGCGCGGTTGATCACCCGCTTCCAGCATCCGGATGCCGGCAGCATCCATCTCGACGGAGCGGACGTGACACGTGCCGCGGGCGAGCCGCTGCGGCAGCTGCGCCGGCGCATCCAGCTCGTCTACCAGAACCCCTTCGCGTCTCTGGATCCGCGTCAGCGCGTCGAGGACATCATCGCCGAGCCGCTGACCAGCTTCGCCGTCGGCACGCGCGCCGAGCGCCGTGCACGCGCCGCCGAGCTCATCGAGCGCGTCGCGCTGCCGGCCGACGTCGCGCGGCGCACCGCACGCGAGCTGTCCGGCGGGCAGCGTCAGCGCGTCGCGATCGCGCGGGCACTGGCGATCGACCCGCGCATCATCGTCTTCGATGAGGCCGTCTCGGCGCTGGATGTCACCGTGCAGGCGCGCATCCTGGAACTGCTGGCCTCGCTGCAGGTCGAGCTGGGCCTGACCTACCTGTTCATCTCGCACGACCTCGCCGTGGTGCGCGGGATCAGCCACACCGTCTCGGTGATGCGCCGCGGGCGCGTCGTCGAGGACGGACCCACCGAGCGGATCTTCCAGGATCCGCAGCACGAGTACACCCGGGAGCTGCTGGCCGCCGTTCCCGGCCGATCGGAGGCCCTGACATGACCGCACCCACCATCGCGTTCTTCACCCGTCTGCTCGACGACACCACACCGGCACTGCGCTACGCGCACGCGCTCGAGCAGATCCAGCAGGCCGAACGGCACGGCGTGGGCCGCGCCTGGGTCGCCCAGCACCACTTCCGCGCCGCGGAGGGGGGACTGCCGGCCCCGCTGGTCTTCCTTGCGCACGCCGCGGCGCACACCGCGCGCATCCGGCTCGCGACGGGCATCATCACCCTCCCGCTGGAGGACCCGGTGCGCGTGGCCGAGGACGCCGCCGTGGCCGACCTGCTCTCGGGCGGGCGCATAGACCTGGGGCTCGGCAGCGGCGGGACTCCGTCGTCGTTCCCGCCGTTCGGGCAGGACGTCGCCGACAAGGCGGCGGTCTACGAGCGCAAGCTGGCCGTGCTGCTCGATGCCCTGCGCGGCGAGGACATCGGCGCCGGCAACACCCTGTACCCGGACACCGTCGACCTCGCCGCACGTGTGTGGCAGGCCACCTTCTCCGCTTTCGGCGGCAGCCGCGCGGGTGCCCGCGGACACGGACTGCTGCTCTCGCGCACCCAGCCGCGCGGCGAGCTCGACCCGTACACGCCGCTGGCGCGGGTGCAGGATCCGATCATCGACTCGTATCTCGACGCCCTTCCGGACGGGGTGACACCACGCATCACCGCCTCGCGCACGGTCTTCGTCGCCGACGACCGCGCCGACGCGCTGCGCTTCGCCGAGGTGGGGCTGCGCCGCGGCGCGGCGAACCTGCGCCGGACCGGGCAGGTGTTCCCGGATGACGACTCGCTCGAGGCGCTCATCGCGCTGACCGACACGCACCTGGGCACGCCCGAGGAGGTCATCGAGTCGCTCGCCGCCGACCGCACCCTGGAGCGGGCGACGGAGGTCGCGTTCCAGGTGCATTCGGTCGATGCGCCGCACGAGCACCTGCTGCGCTCGATCGAGCTGTTCGCCCGCGAGGTCGCCCCGGCCCTCGGGTACACCACTGAGGCGGGTCTCGCCGAGGCCCAGAAGAAGGACGACTCATGACCGACGACATCGTCGACCGCATCGCGGGGACTTCCCCCGCGCTCGCCGCACTGCGCGAGCGCCGACCGCAGACGCGGGCGCAGCTGCAGGCGAGCTATCAGGCGCTGTTCCATCCGGTCTCGACGGCGCACGTCGATTCGGCCGAGCGGGTGCTCGTCGCCGCATTCGCCACCCGCCTGACCGCGACCGACCGCACCTCCGCGTTCTACGCAGAGCGGGCGCTGGACGCCGATCCGCAGCGCGCGCGTCTCGTCATCGACGAAGCAGTGCGCACGGCAGGTGCGGGGCCGTTCGGCTCGTACATCGAGCGCGGACTGCAGGGGGAGAACACCGACGGCATCCGCTTCACCGTCGACCCGGCACTCGCCGACGCGATCGGCGAGCGGCTCGCGGCGGCCCTCGCGCACACGCATCTGCTCGTGTACCGCCCGCGTGAGGCCGGCGCCGACGATCTCGAGCGGCTGCTCGACGCCGGGTGGGATGAGGACGGCATCGTGACTCTGTCGCAGCTCATCTCTTTCCTCGCGTTCCAGCAGCGCGTGATCGCGGGGCTGCGGGTGCTGGATGCCGCCGGTGTCGCCGGTGGTGCGGGTGTCGCCGGTGCTGCGGCCGACGACGGCGTGGGGGAGGATGCCGTCCGTGCGGGGAACCGGTCGGACGCGGACGTCTCCTCCGCTGACGCCGAGGAGGTGGCCGCATGAGCGCAACGCTGAACGACGTGCGCCCGCATCCGGAGCACTTCACCCGCGCCGAGGTCGGATGGACGCCGCATCTCGCGCCCCTCGCCGAGGACGATCTGACCCAGCGGCACCTCGACGGACTCGTGGACGCCGCGCGGGCGAAGAGCGACTACTTCCGTCTGCTGGCGCGGGATCCGGAGGTGCTGCGAGCGCGCACTCTGGTCGACAAGGACATCTTCTACAACACCGCCGAGGGACTGCCGCGCGCGGAGCGCGAGCTGTCGGCCACGGCGGCATCCCGTCGCAACGGCTGCGTGTTCTGCGCGTCGGTGCACTCGCGCTTCGCCGCGCATCACTCGAAGCGGACCGAGGACGTCGACCGGCTGCTGGAGGAGGGGGTCTCGACGCCGCTGGACGAGCGCTGGGATGCCGTGGTCGCCGCGTCGGTCGCGCTCACCGACACTCCCAGCGTCTTCGGCGAGGCCGACGTGCAGCGCCTGCGAGCGGCGGGGCTCGACGACCTCGAGATCGCCGACGTGGTGCACGGCGCCGCGTTCTTCAACTGGGCGAATCGGCTGATGCTCTCCCTCGGGCGCGCCGTCGCCCCCTGACCGACGAGGGGTCAAAATTCGTCGGGTGGGAGCCCTCCCATCCCGCATTTTTTGACCCCTCGTGGCGGGCCGCTTGCCGCCCGGACCTGCTGGGCGGCGGAGGGGTCAGAAAATGTCGGATGCGGGGGGCGCAATTCCGCACTTTCTGACCCCTCGTGGGCGGCGTGGACGCGGGCAGTCGTCCTGCACAAGACGGGGTTGGGAAACGTTCCACCCGGATGCTGTGAAGAGTCGTCTCCACCCGCGGGCGCGGTGTCAGCATCGGACGATGATCCCGCGGCCGCTTCCATCCGGCATCCCGCCCACCTTCACGGTGCGAGAGGCGGCCGCGCTCGGCCTGTCTCCGGGACGCCTGCGGGCGAAAGACCTGTCGCGGCCGTACCACGGCACCCGCGCCCGAGTGCCGCTCGAGCAGCGCGAAGGACTGCAGCTGCTGCTGAAGGCGGTGCCGCAGCACGCGTTCCTGTGCGGGATCACGGCGGCCGCCGTGCTCGGGCTGCCGCTCTGCAGCGCTGATGAGAAGGATGCCTGGGGCCGGCCGCGCATCGGCGTCCCGCACGACTGCACCCGGGTGCGGCGCCCGCAGCTGCGCGCGCATCGGCTGATCGTCACCAAGGAGGAGATCGTGCAGGTCGACGGGTTCCTGACCCTGGAGCCGGCACGCGCGTGGGTGGATCTCTCGCGCTCGCAGCCCCTCGGTCGCTTCGTCGCGATCACCGACGCCCTGCTGCGCGGCTATCCGTCGGTCAGCTCAGAGCACCTCGCCGGGTTGTCACGGAAGTTCCGCCGCGCGAAGGGAGGGCGGATGCGAACGCGCGCCCTCGAGCTCTGCGATGCCCGCTCGGAGTCTCCTCGTGAGTCCATGGTGCGTGTCATCCTCGTCGAGGCGGGGCTTCCGGTGCCGGAATGCAACGTCGACATCTTCGCCGGAGACGTGTTCGTCGCGCGCGTGGACATGCTCTTCGCCGAAGCGAAGCTCATCGTCGAGTACGACGGCGATTATCATCGTGACGCTGATCAGTGGAGCCGCGATCAGATTCGACGTGCGGAGCTGGAGTCTCTCGGCTATCGGGTGACCGTGGTCACTCGCCGGGACTTCGACGACCCGGATGCTCTCGTCGCCCGCATCCGCCGACTGCTGACCGACCCGCGCTGACTGGCATCCGTCGGCTCGCTCCTCGCGCACGACGCGAGCCGCCGCCCTTCTTCCGCAAGAGGGGTCAGAAAACGTCGGATGCAACCGCTTCCATTCGGCACTTTCTGACCCCTCTCGACGCGTGGGCGCACCTGCGCGCCACGAGGGGTCAAGAAGTGCAGAATGGGAGCGATACCATGCGACAGATATTGACCCCTCGTGGAAGGGAAAGGGGAAGGGGGTCAGGGGACCAGAATGATCTTGCCGCGGGCGGCGTGCCGTTCGAGCAGCTCGTGCGCACGCGCCGCGTCGGCGAGCGGCATCTCCGGACCCAGCTCCACCTGGAAGTCGCCCGCCTCGATGAGGTTGATCGTCAGCGGGATCGCCTCCTTCCGCCACGCCAGCTCCTCCTCGGTGAGGGGCACCGGACTTCCCCCGGAGAAGGCGCGGATGCCGAAATCAGCGGCATCCGGGCCGCGCACGATCGTCGCGATGCGCTCGCGATCCTCGACAAGCTCGAGAGAGGTCTGGATCGCCTCATCCGTGCCCGCACAGTCTAGCGCGACGGTGACCCCGTCCGGTGCGAGTTCGCGCACCCGGTCGGCGAGCCCGTCGCCGTACGCCACCGGCTCCGCGCCCAGCGCGCGCAGCTGCTCGAAGCGCTCGGGGCTGCCCGTCGCGATCACCCGCGCCCCCCACAGCACCGCGAACTGCACGACGGCCTGACCGACTGCGCCCGAACCCGCGTGCACGAGCAGGATGTCGCCCTTGCCGACCTCGAGCGAGCGCAGGCACTGATACGCGGTGCCGATCGGGATGCCGAGGGCGGCGCCCTCAGCCATCGTCACCCCGTCCGAAAGGCGGAAGACGTGCGACACCGGTACGGCGAGGGCGCTGGCGTAGGTGCCCAGCACGTTGTCGATCGCCACCCGGTCGCCCTCGGCGAACCCGGACACCCCCTCACCCAGTGCGACGATCACCCCCGCGCCGTCGAAGCCGACGCGCCGGGGCTCGGTGATCGGCGGGGAGGGGCGGGCGCCGCGGCGCAGCTTGGCGTCGAGCGGGTTGACACCGACCGCCTCGAGCCGCACCACGACCTCGCCCGGGCCCGGGGTGGGGTCGGGGATCTCCACGAGGTGCAGGACGTCAGGGGAGCCGATCTCGGTGTAGACGATTGCGTGAGCCATGGCCCCACGCTACCCGGCCGTCACACCCGCGCAACTCGGTCAGCCCGCCGCCTGCAGCGCTTTCATGATCCGCTGCGGTGAGACCGGCTGCGCGGTGCCGAGGCGCTGCGCGAAGACGCTGATCCGGTACTCCTCGAGCAGCCAGCGCGCCTCGACGAGGTTCGCCCGGGCATCCGGCGGGAGGGGGATGCTGCCCCCGGCCTCGTCGAACGCCTTCACCACCCGCTCGTACTCGGTCATCCGCGCGCGGTCCTTCCCGGGCTCGTTCGCGAGGGTCTTCAGCCGCTCGAGCATCCCGTCGAGGTACCGCGGGAGGTGCGCGAGCCGCTCGACGCCCGTGGCGGAGATGAAACCGGGGCGGATCAGCGCGCTCAGCTGGGAGCGGATGTCGTTGAGCGGACCGAGCAGGGCGAGCGAGTTCTGCGACTTGATGCCCCGCTCGACCTCGCGGCACTTCGCCAGGATCTTCGCCACCAGTGAGACGCACGCGAAGAGGCGATCGACGAGCGCGGCGTTCACCTCGTCGCGCACCCGGCGGAACTCCGCCTCGGTGCGGATCACCCCGCCCGGCACGCGCTCGTAGATCAGGGCGCGCACCACCGCGGTGCGAGCGTCTTCGATGAGGTTCGCGACGTTCGGGTACGGCGAGGCCGCGAGCGCGAGCTTCTCGGGAGCGGTGAGGTGGTTCTGCACGTACGACGCGGGGGAGGGCACGTTCAGCAGCACGAGTCGCAGCACGCCTTCGCGGGTGGCCGCGGCCGCGGCATCCGCCGTCGCCTCCACACGCACGGAGACCGACTTGCCGCGGTCGACGATCGCCGGGTAGCCGCGCACGGTGCCGCCGGCGACCCTCGTGTCGAGCAGTTCGGGCAGGTCACCGAAGGTCCAGTGCGTGAGGTCGTCCCGCTCGACCGGACCACGGGCGGATGCCTCCGCAACCCGCTCGGCACCGGGCTGTGAGCTGCGGGGCGGGCGGGGCGGCTCGGACCGGTTGAGCGAGCGCGTCACGCTCTGTCGTGACCGGTCGGACAGCCGCTGCTGCAGCACCGTGAGGTCGCGATCGGATCCCACGACGCGGCCCCTCTCGTCGACCGCCCGGAAGTTCACCAGCAGGTGCCCGGGCACGCGGGCGTCGTCGAAGTCGCCGGCGGAGACGGGTTGATTGGCGAGCGGCTGGATGAGCTTCCCCAGCGCTTCCTTGAGCGAGCGCGCCGGCACACCGGAGTGGTGCTCGGGTCCGTCCTCACCCAGCTGCTCACCGAACCTGTCGGCCCAATCGGCGGCGGGCACGACGTGGCGGCGGATGGCCTTGGGCAGGGCGCGCAGCAGTGCCGTGATCAGCTCGGCACGCAGGCCGGGCACCTGCCAGTCGAAGCCGGTGTCGCGGATCTGCTGCAGCAGCGCGAGCGGCACGACGACGCTCACGCCGTCATCGTCTGCGCCGGGTTCGAAGCGGTACGCGAGTCCGAGCACCTGATCATCCTGCTGCCAGCGGGTGGGGAACTCGCTCTGATCAGATCTGCTGTCGTCGTCGACGAGGTCACTCTCACGCATCACGAGCAGCTTCGGCGTGCTCTGCAGCGCCTCGCGCCACCACTTCTCGAACGAGCGCACATCGAACACCTCGCGCGGGATGCGCGCGTCGTAGAAGCCGAACACGGCCTCGTCGCCGGCGAGGATGTCGCGGCGGCGTTCGCGCTCCTCGAGCTTCTCGAGCCGGCGACGCAACTCGGCGTTCGCGCGCCAGAACGCGCTGACCCGCTTGTCGATACGCGACGGGTCCCACTCGCCCTCCACGAGCGCGTGCCGCAGGAACAGCTCGCGCGCGCCAGCGCGGTCCACTCGCGCGAACTGCACGCGACGCTTCGCGATGATCTCCACCCCGAACAGGGTCACCTTCTCGTAGGCGACAGCGGCACCGGCATCCTTCGACCAGTGCGGCTCGGTGACCTGCCGCTTGGCGAGATCACCGGCGAGCGCCTCGGCCCAGGCGGGGTCGATCGCGGCGACGGTGCGGGCGAAGGTGCGAGAGGTCTCGACGATCTCGGCCGCCATCACCGCTTGCGGGGATTTCTTGCGCAGGCCGGATCCGGGGAAGATCGAGAACCGGATGCCACGGGCGCCGCGGTACTCCGCGATGCGGCGGCCCTTCTTCTCTGTCGCCCTCGCGCCCTTCGACGGGCTCAGGGACCCAGTGGTTTTCGTGCGCTCGTCGAGGATGCCGATCTGCGAGAGCAGGCCGGCGAGGATCGCGCGGTGGATGGCATCCGGGTCCGCGGCCCCCTCAGAAGCGTCGCCGCCGGCACCCTTCGGCGTCTTCACCAGCGTCCGCAGCTGACGGTGCACATCGAACCACTCGCGCACGCGCACATAGTTCAGGTGCTCGCTGCGGCACATGCGCCGGAACGCGCTGGAGCCGAGCTCCTTCTGCTGCTCGCGCAGGTGCTTCCAGAGGTTCAGCAGGGTGAGGAAGTCGCTGGTCGGGTCAACGAAGCGCGCGTGCATGCGATCGGCCTCGTCGCGCACCGACTGCGGTGCGTCGGCACTGGGACGCTCGCGCACGTCCTGGATCGACAGCCCGGCGACGATCGCCATGACATCGGCCTGCACACGGCCCTCGGTGGCGGACGCGGCGACCAGCATCCGCGCGAACCGCGGGTCCATGGGCATCCGCGAGATCTCTCGTCCGATTCTTGTCAGCCTGGGCTGCTCTCCTCTGGCGGCGACCACCGCACCGATCTCGGTGAGCAGGTCGAAGGCGGCCTTCACTCCGCGGGAATCCGGGGGCGTGAGGAACGGGAACTCGGTGATGTCGCCGAAGCCCAGCGACAGCATCTGCAGCACCACGGATGCGAGCGAGGTGCGCAGGATCTCGGGCTCGGTGAACTCCGGCCGCCTGTCGAAGTCCTCTTCGCTGTACAGGCGGATGGCGATGCCGTCGCTGGTGCGACCGGCGCGTCCGGAGCGCTGAGCGGCGGATGCCTGCGAGACGGCCTCGATGGGCAGGCGCTGCACCTTCGAGCGCGCGCTGTAGCGCGAGATGCGCGCCGTGCCGGTGTCGATCACGTACTTGATGCCGGGGACGGTGAGGCTGGTCTCTGCGACGTTCGTGGCGAGCACGACGCGGCGGCGGACGCCGGCGACCTTCGAGGGCTCGAATACCCGGTGCTGCTCGGCGGCGGACAGCCGGCCGTACAGCGGCAGCACCTCGACCGGGGAGGTCGTCGACCGGTACGCGCCGCGCACGGCATCCGCCGCATCGCGGATCTCGGCCTCGCCGGGCAGGAAGACGAGCACGTCGCCCGGCGCCTCGCGGTCGAGCTCGCGCAGGGCGGCCACGATCGCGGTCACCTCATCCTCGGGCTCCGCGCCGGCGCGCTCAGAACTCCGGAGATTCTTCGCCGAACCGCCCCGATCGGCCCGCTTCGCGCTCGACCCGCCGGCTTCCTCCGGAGTTCCGGCCTCGTCGACCAGCGGCCGGTATCGGATCTCCACCGGGTAGGTGCGTCCGGAGACCTCGATGATCGGCGCCGGCTCGACCTCGGCCGCCGGGCCGCCGGCGGGGTAGGCGAAGTGCGCCGCGAAGCTCTCGGGATCGATGGTGGCCGAGGTGATGATCACCTTCAGATCGGGGCGCTCGGGCAGGATGCGTCTCAGGTAGCCGAGCAGGAAGTCCACGTTGAGCGAGCGCTCGTGCGCCTCGTCGATGATGATCGTGTCGTAGCGGCGCAGCAGCCGATCCCGGTGGATCTCGTTCAGCAGGATGCCGTCCGTCATCAGCGCGATGCGCGTGGCGTCCGACACCTGGTCGGTGAAGCGCACCTTGTAGCCGACCAGGTCGCCCAACTCGACGTGCAGCTCGTCGGCCACGCGCTCCGCGATCGTGCGTGCGGCGAGCCGGCGCGGCTGGGTGTGCGCGATGCGCTGACGCCCGAGTTCGAGGCAGATCTTCGGCAGCTGGGTGGTCTTGCCCGACCCGGTGGCGCCCGCGACGATCACCACCTGGTTGTCGCGGATGGCCGCGGCGATCTCATCGCGCGCCGCGCTGACCGGCAGCTCGGGCGGGTAGGAGATCACGGGTGAAGACATAGCCCTCCATCGTATCGCCGCGCATACGCGCGTCGCGCGCGCGAATAGACTCACCGGGTGACGACGATCCAGAGCGACATCGCCCCGCCGCGCCCGGCCTCGAAGCTGCGCATCTGGCGCACGAATTTCGGCCGGTCGCCTCGCCTCATGGGTCTCGACATCGCCCGCGCGCTCGCCGTGCTGGGCATGATGGCGGCGCACCTGCTCAGCACGCCCGAGCTGATGCTGCTGGACCCCTCCACCTGGGGCGCTCTCGTGCACGGCCGGTCGGCGATCCTCTTCGCGGTGCTGGCCGGCATCTCGATCTCGCTGATGACCGGGCGCACCCGGGTGCCCGAGGTCGCCGAGCTGCCCGCCATCCGGCTCAACCTCGTCGCGCGCGGCGCGGTCATCTTCGCGATCGGACTGGTGCTCGAGCTGCTCGGCACCCCCATCGCCGTCATCCTCACCTTCTACGGCGCGCTGTACGTCGTGGCGGCGGCGTTCGTGCGCTGGCGCGTCTCGCGGCTGCTCATCGCGGCGGGAGTGCTCGCCATCGCCGGGCCGCCTCTGCTGGCGCTGCTGCAGGCGCTCACCTTCCACACCAATGGGGCCGGTGCCGGGCTGGTGCTGTTCGGCACGTATCCGCTGACGGTGTGGCTGGCGCTGCTGTTCGCGGGCATGGCGATCGGTCGCGCACGTCTGGACCGCACCCGCGATGGGGTGCGGTTGCTCGTCATCGGGATCGTGCTGGCGGCCGTCGGCTACGGCATCGGGGCCGCGGGCGCTGCCGTGGACGCGGGCGCCGGATCATCCTCCGCCGACGCGGAGTGGTCGTTGAGCGCCGGTGCGAGTGCCGAGACGAGCGATGGATCGGCATCGAGCAGCGAGACGGATGACGGGTCAGGCTCGCTCTCCGGCGTGAGCCCCGACGAGCTCGACTTCGATGGAACCGTCTGCGACGACTACGGCGACGGCTTCATCAGCTGCTACCCCGAGGAGCAAGCCGAGGACGACTCGATGTGGGAGACCGAGCCCTCGGGCTGGGAGTCCTACTTGGCGCAGCTGGGCGATCAGGACCCACTGGGCAGCGCGCTGTTCGCTCTCATCGCCGTCGAACCGCATTCCGGGGGCACCGCCGAGATCCTCGGATCGGGAGGGTTCGCCGTAGCGGTCATCGCACTGTGCCTTCTCGCGAGTGCACCGCTGCGATGGGTGCTGCTGCCGTTCGCCGCGCTCGGATCCATGCCGCTCACGGCATACAGTGCGCACGTGCTGTCGTACGCCCTGATCGCCGGACCCGGCGGATTCGTCAACTCGTTCGCGGTGTGGCTCTGGTCGGCCGTCATCCTGCTCGTCGCGGCGACCGTCTGGTCGGTGCTGCGCGGGCGCGGTCCCCTCGAAACCCTGCTGGCACGGGTGGCATCCGCCGTCTCGCCCTCGAAGCGCTGAGCAGCCCTACGCTGGAGCCATGACGATTCCCCAGCTCGAACTCAACGACGGCAACAGCATCCCCCAGCTCGGCTACGGCGTCTTCCTGGTGCCCGCCGATGACGCCGAGCGCGCGGTCAGCGAGGCGCTCGAAGCCGGCTACCGGCACATCGACACCGCGGCGATCTACAAGAACGAGGAGGGCGTCGGGGCGGCCATCGCGAAGAGCGGCATCGACCGCTCCGAGCTGTTCATCACCACCAAGCTCTGGAACGACCGTCACCACGGCGACGAGCCCGACCGCGCGATCGATGAGAGCCTCCAGCGTCTGGGGCTCGAGCAGGTGGACCTCTACCTCGTGCACTGGCCGACGCCCGCCAAGGACGACTACGTGCACGCCTGGGAGAAGATGATCGGCATCCGCGAGCGCGGCCTGGCCCGTTCCATCGGCGTCTCCAACCACCTCGTGCCGCACCTGGAGCGCATTGTCGCCGCCACCGGCGTGGCCCCGGCGGTCAACCAGATCGAGCTGCACCCGGCGTACCAGCAGCGCGACATCACCGATTGGGCGCAGCAGCACGATGTGCGCATCGAGTCGTGGGGACCGCTCGGGCAGGGCAAGTACGACCTGTTCGGCACCGCCGCGGTCGCCGACGCCGCGCAGGCCACCGGCCGCACGCCGGCGCAGGTCGTGCTGCGCTGGCACCTGCAGAAGGGCTTCATCGTGTTCCCGAAGTCCGTGCACCCCGAGCGCATCCGCGAGAACCTCGACGTGTTCGACTTCGAGCTGGACGACGCGCAGATGACGGCGATCGACGCGCTCGACCCGCAGGACGGCTCCGGCCGCGTCGGCTCGCATCCCGACGAGGTGAACTGACGCCCCGAACGACTGCATGACGCCCCGTGTCACTCCGTGTGCCACGGGGCGTCGTGCTGAGTACCGTCGAGGTCATGTCCTCACCGCTGCGCATCGTCGCCGTCTCCGGATCGTTGAGCAGCCCGAGTCGAACCACCGCTCTGGTCCTCGCCATCGCCTACGCGGTCGCAGCCCGGGTCGACGCCGAGGTGCGCCTGATCGAGCTCACGCGCATCGGCGCTCAGCTGGCCGGTGCGCTGCACCGTGACGACCTTCCGCCGGCGATCGAGGAGGAGCTGCGCGCGATCGAGGACGCGGACCTGCTCGTCGTCGGAAGTCCGGTCTACCGGGCCTCGTTCACTGGCCTGTTCAAGCACCTGTTCGACTTCGTCGGACAGTACGCGCTGGTCGGCACACCGGTGCTGCTCGCGGCGACGGGAGGGGGAGAGCGGCACGCCCTGATCATCGAGCACCAGCTGCGTCCGCTGTTCGGCTTCTTCCAGTCGCTCACCCTGCCGCTGGGCGTGTATGCGAGCGACGCGGATTTCGAGGGGGTCACGGTCGCGGCACCTGCACTCGAAGAGCGGATCGAACGGGCGGCCGAGCGAGCGCTGCCGCTCATCCGCTTCGCCGCTCAGCGCGATCCACGCGCCGTCGTGGAGTTCTGAGCGCCCTCCGGACCTCGCCGCGACTCGGAGACCGCGACGTCGCCCGCGCGCGCGGGTGCGAGCCCGGGTAGCGTGACCGACATGACCAATCGCCTCGCCGAGACGCTCAGCCCTTACCTGCGCGCGCACGCCGACAACCCGGTCGACTGGCATCCGTGGGGTGCGGAGGCGTTCGACGAGGCACGCCGCCGCGAGGTGCCGCTGCTCATCTCCATCGGCTACTCCACGTGTCACTGGTGCCACGTGATGGCGCGCGAGTCGTTCTCGGACGAGGTGACCGCCGCGCAGATCAACGACTCCTTCGTCGCGGTGAAGATCGACCGCGAAGAGCACCCCGACGTCGACGCGGCCTTCATGGCCGCGGCGTCGGCCTTCACCCGCAACCTCGGCTGGCCGCTCACGGTCTTCGCCACGCCGGAGGGACGCACGTTCTACGCCGGCACATACTGGCCGCCGGAACCCCGCGGCGGCATGCCGTCGTTCCGCGACGTGCTCACCGCGGTCACCGAGGCGTGGACCGCTCGGCACGATGAGGTGCTCGCCTCGGCGGATGCCGTCGCCGACGCGCTGCGGGCGGCGGCTGCGCCGACGGCATCCGCTCTGCCCGACCTCGACGCGCTGCGCGCGGCCGGCGAGGCCATCGTCGCGCGCGAGGACCGGGCGTTCGGCGGGTTCGGGGGCGCACCGAAGTTCCCCATGGCCACGACGCTGCGCTTCCTGCAGCATCCCGCGGTCGGGCAGGCCGCTGCGGCCGAGCGGGCGCTTGCCGCGATGGCCGACTCCGAGCTGCGCGATCCGGTCGACGGGGGCTTCTTCCGCTACGCCACCCAGCGGGACTGGACCGTGCCGCACTACGAGCGGATGCTCACCGACAATGCGCAGCTGCTCGACGTCGCCCTCGACGCCGGTGACGAGCGCGTGGTCCGCGGCGTCGCCGGTTTCCTGCTCGCGGTGCTGCGCCGTGAGGGCGGCGCGTTCGGCGCGGCTCAGGATTCGGAGTCATGGATCGACGGCGCGCGCAGCGAGGGCGGGTACTACCGGCGGGATGCCGCGGGGCGGGCGGATCTGCAGGCGCCCGCCGTGGACGGCAAGGTGCTCACCGCCTGGAACGGACTGGCCATCGCCGCCCTCGCGCGGGCCGGCACCCGCCTGGACGAGCCGGAGTGGATCGAGGCGGCCGCGCAGGCCGCCGAGCACGTGCTGCAGGTGAACCAATCGGCGATGGGAGCGCTGGCGCGCTCGTCCCTCGACGGCGTCGCCTCGGCGGCCGTTGCCACCGCAGCCGACGCTGGACTGCTCGCGGAAGGGCTGCTCGAGCTGGCGCTCGCCACCGGCGAGGCGGCATGGGCGACCCGCGCGCAAGCGGTGCTCGCGGCGCCGCTCGCCGCGGATCCGGTGCTGGCCGCGCAGGGCATCGCGGCCGCCGGCGACGACGCCGACGGCGACCTGCCCTCCGGGCCGGCGGCCCTGGCATCCGCGCACCTGCTGGCGTGGCGGACGGGTGCCGGCGAGCAGCACCGCGCACGGGCCGAGGACCTCGTCGCGCACGTCATCGGCAAGGCGCTGCGCGCTCCGCTGGGCTACGGTGCAGTGCTGCGCATCGCCGCCGATCTCGCACGGCCGCCGCGTCAGGTCGTCGCGGTCGTCGCATCGCGCGCCGACCCGCTCGCCGCCGTCGCCCGCCGCACCCGCGCGGACCTCGTCGCGGTCGTCACCACCGCGCAGGCGCGGGCGTTCGCGGATGCCGGATTCGCCCTCTTCGAAGCCAAGGACTCCACCGCCGGACTGGCGTACGACTGCCGCGAGTTCGTGTGCCGGCTGCCGACCGCCGACCCGGCGGACCTGGAGGTCCGACCGTGACCGAGGTGCCGCTCACCACCACCACGACCAAGGGCCTGCATCCCGGGCTCACCCGCCGGCAGATCTCGATGATGGGTCTGGGCGGCGCGATCGGCGCAGGGCTCTTCGTCGGCTCGGGCCAGGCCATCGGCATTGCCGGCCCCGCCGTGCTCATCTCGTACCTGGTCGCCGGCACCGTCGTCATCCTCGTCATGGCGATGCTCGCCGAGATGGTCGCCGCCCGCCCCAGCTCGGGCGCCTTCAGCTCGTTCGCACAGCGCGCGATGGGGCGCAGCGCGGGCAGCGCCGTCGGCTGGCTGTACTGGATCCAGCTCGTCGTCGTCATCGCCGCCGAGGCGACCGGTGCCGCCGGGATCGTGGAGGGATGGGTGCCGGGTGTGCCGGCGTGGATCTGGGTGCTCGTCTTCGTCACCGCGCTCGCCGCGGTCAACCTGTTCGGCGTGCGCAACTACGGCCGCTTCGAGTTCTGGTTCGCGGCGATCAAGGTGTTCGCGATCATCGCCTTCCTCATCGTCGGCGTGTGCGCGATCCTCGGTCTCATCCCCGGTGTCGCAGCCACCGGAGTGCACAACCTCGTGGCGCACGGCGGCTTCGCCCCGCACGGCATCACCGGCGTCGCCGCCGCCCTGCTGATCGTCGTCTTCGCGTTCGGCGGCACCGAGGTGGTCGCGATCGCCGCGGCGGAGTCCGACGACCCCGCGCACAACATCCGCCGCATCGTGCGGGAGGTGATGGTGCGCATCCTGGTCTTCTACCTCGGCTCGATCTTCGTCATCGTCGCGGTGCTGCCCTGGAACTCGCCCGAAGTGCTCGACGGTCCCTTCTCGGCGGTGCTGGCGACCCTCCGGGTGCCGGGCGTGGAACTGGTGATGTCGCTGATCGTGGTGATGGCGCTGCTGTCGGCGATGAACGCGAACATCTACGGGGCGTCGCGCATGATCTACTCCTTGGGCGAACGCGGGCTCGCGCCACGGGCATCCGTCCGCACCAGCGAGCACGGCGTCCCGTCCGTCGCCGTCCTCGCGTCCGTCGCCTTCGGGTTCGTGACCGTCGGTCTGAACTGGGCGTTCCCCGAGGTGGTGCTGGGGCTGCTGCTGAACGTCGTCGGGTCGAGTGTGCTGGTCATCTGGACGGCGACGGCGCTCGCGCAGATCATCCTGCGACGGCGAGCCGAGCGCGACGGCGAGACGCTGCCGATGCGCATGTGGGGCTTCCCCTGGCTTTCGGTGCTGTGCCTGCTGCTGCTGGCGGGGATCATGACGCTGGCCATGTCCGATCCGACGGCGCGCACGCAGCTGCTGCTGACGTTCGGTCTCACCGCCCTGCTGCTGATCGCCGCGCGCGTGAGCGCACGCCGGTCGTCGGCGACGACACGCGGGGGATCCGCTTCCGCCCAGTAGTCTTGCAGGCCGGAGCGCATGCATCGGCCGCGCAGGGAAGAGGGAAAGCCATGTCGGTTGGTCTGCTGGCTGTCGTCGATGACATCCTGAGCGCGGCGATGAAGGCATCCGCGAAGGCGGCCGGAGTCGTCATCGACGACGCCGCTGTCACTCCGCAGTACGTGCAGGGGCTCACGCCTGCGCGGGAGCTGCCGGTGGTCGGCAAGATCGCCCTCGGTTCGATCGCCAACAAATTCCTCGTCATCATCCCCATCGCGCTGGTGCTCACCGCCTTCGCGCCGTGGGTGCTGCCGTACCTGCTCATCATCGGCGGCACCTACCTCTGCTTCGAAGGCGCCGAGAAGGTGCTGGAGTGGTTCGGCTTCTCGCACGGTCACGACGAGGAGGGCGTGCGCGACGAGAAGCGGCTGGTCTGGGGTGCGATCCGCACCGACCTCATCCTCTCCACCGAGATCATGCTCATCTCGCTGGCCGGCCTCGATCCGGCCCTCGGCATATGGCAGACGCTCGGCGCGCTCGCCGTCATCGCGCTCGTGATGACCGGAGCCGTGTACGGCGTGGTCGCGCTGCTGGTCAAGATCGACGACGTCGGCCTGAAGATGGCGAAGAATCCGATGCGGCGGGTGCGGCACACCGGCACGCGCATCGTGCGGTCGATGCCGGCGGTGTTCCGGGTGATCAGCGTGGTAGGCACGGTCGCGATGCTGTGGGTCGGCGGCCATCTGGTGGTGGTCAACCTCGGCGAGGTGGGGCTGCACGCACTCGCCGATCTGGTGCACGGTGTGGACGAGCTGCTGGCCTCACTCGGCGGCTTCGCGGTGTGGCTGGGCAACACCGCCGTCTCGGCGGTGGCGGGCATGATCCTCGGACTGGTCGTGGTGGGCGTGGTGCTGCTGATCGGGCGGATGCGGGGGAGCCGGCTCAGGTTCGACGAAGCCCACGTGGTCGACGAGCACCGGCGCGCCGGGAACCCGGCATCCACCGCCTGACGGCCAGGGCGGCGGTCCGGAAAGTCGCTTCGACCTCGCCGGTCGTCGGGTCAGATCCAGCCCGGCAGCCAGTTGTGGATGAGCCAGAACTCGTACGGAACGCTCATGCCCGTCCACACCGGGTAGAAGAACATCGACACCCCGGCGACGACGACCACGAACACCGTGAGCGTGCGCTGCCCGGCCTGCCGACGGGGCAGCGGATCGGCGGGTCGACCTGCGATCTCGCGCATCGCCATCACCAGGGCGAGGATCACGAACGGCGCCATGACCACGGTGTAGAACTGGAAGATGGTGCGATTGGGCACGAGCAGCCACGGCACGTAGGTCGCGAGCAGGCCGATCAGCGGGAGTGCCTGCGCCGCGTCGATCGATCGGCGCTCGAGGATCGCACGGCCCACGCGGTACAGCAGATACAGCGCGGCGAGCATGCCGCCGTACCAGATCAGCGGGTTCGGCACCGCGGAGATCACCGCGATGCAATGGTCGGTGCCGCATCCGCTTGGATCGTCGCCCACCCAGATCGCGGTCGGGCGCAGCAGCAGCGGCCACTGCCACGCCGGGCTGGCGTAGGGGTGCGGGCTGGACAGGCCCACGTGGAAGCCGTACATCGAGGAGTGGTAGTCCCACAGCGCGATGAGGGGATCAGGACTCGCGCCCCGGTCGTATCCGCCGGTCGTCGACAGCCACCCGGTCCACGAGGTCAGGTACACCAGCAGCGCCGGGCCCACCAGCAGCACGAACGACACCGGACCCTGGCGCAGCACGGCATCGCTGGGCCAGAGCGGCACCGCCGCCCGTCGACGTGCCAACGCGTCCGTCGCGACGGCGTACAGACCGATCACGGCCAGGGCGTACAGGCCCGACCACTTCACCGCCGACGCCGCTCCCAGGCTCACGCCCGCGGCGATCAGCCAGGGGCGACTCCACAGCACCGGGCCCCACAATCGGGGCGGCGCGCCGCCGGCATCCGTCAGTCGGCGCTGCTCCCACCGCGCGGCCAGCAGCGGCAGGGAGCGCCGACGGTCGAGCAGCGCGAAGAGGAAGCCCAGCAGCACGAAGAAGGTGAGGATGCCGTCCAGCAGGGCGATCCTGCTGAGTACGATCCCCAGCCCGTCGATCGCGAGCAGACCCGCGGCGATGGCGGCGAGCACGCGGGAACGGGTCAGCTGCAGCGCGAGCAGGTACAGCACGAGCACAGTCAGCGAACCCAGCAGCGCGGTCGTCAGACGCCATCCCGCGCTGGAACCCGGGCCGGTCAACGCCATGCCCAGTGCGATGATCCACTTGCCGAGCGGCGGGTGCACGACATACGAGCCCGTGGTGCCCATCGCGGAGTCGTCGCCGTTCGGCAGCTGCGCATCCGCGCCGTCCGCCCAGGTCGCCTCGTAGCCCAGATTCCACAGCGACCAGGCGTCCTTGACGTAGTACGTCTCGTCGAACATGATCTCGTGCGGGTGCCCGAGGTTCGTCAGGCGCAGCACGGCCGCGAGCAGTGTGATCAGCGCGGGCGTCAGCCAGGCCAGCGCCCGTGCCCACGCCGGGTGCGCCATCGTCCGCCTGGTCAGCTGCTCCCACCCGGTCTCGACTCGGGTTCCGGGGGCTGCAGGGGGCGCGGCGGCAGGCGTGCTCACCAGCTCAGCCTAGGCAATCGCGCTTCGCGCCCGCCCCGGTGACGCCGGGCGCACCCACCTAAGCTGGTGGGGTGATCATTCTCGCCGCGACCCCCATCGGCAACCTCGGGGACGCATCGCGGCGGCTGATCGAGGTGCTGGAGAATGCCGAGATCGTGGCGGCGGAGGACACCCGCACCACGCAGAGGCTGCTGCAGGCGCTGCGGATCGAGAACCGTCCGCGCCTGATCGCGCTGCACGACCACAACGAGAAGCACAAGGCCGCCGAGCTCGCCGAACTCGCGGAGGAACACGACGTCGTGGTCGTCAGCGACGCCGGGATGCCGGCGGTGAGCGACCCCGGCTACGGGCTTGTCGCGGCGGCCGTCGAACGCGGTGTGACGGTCACGGCGATCCCGGGTCCGAGCGCCGTGCTCATGGCGCTGGCGATCTCGGGTCTGCCCACCGATCGGTTCACCTTCGAGGGGTTCCTGCCGCGTAAGCCGGGCGAGCGCCGGCAGACGCTGGCGCTGCTGGCGTCGGAGCCGCGCACCATGGTGTTCTTCGAGTCGCCGTCACGGCTGGCGTCATCGATCGCCGACATGGGGGCGGCGTTCGGCGCCGACCGCCGCATCGCCGTCTGTCGCGAGCTGACGAAGCTGTACGAGGAGGTGCGCCGCGGCACCGCCGCTGAGCTCGTGGAATGGGCGGAGGGCGGCGTGAAAGGCGAGATCGTCGTGGTGGTGGAGGGATCCGCCCCGGTCGCGGTCTCGGGGGACGACGCTCTCGCCCAGGTGCAGGCGCTCGTGGCATCCGGTACCCGTCTGAAGGATGCGTGCGCCGAGGTCGCCGCGGCGACCGGCCTCAGCTCCCGCGACCTGTACCAGGCCGCGCTCGCCGCGCGAAGCGCATGACCCCTGTGCTGCCTCCGCCGCCCCGCGTTCGCACCGTCGAGAGCACGGCATCTCGGCGCGTGAACGGCTCTTTCACGCGAACAGCCCGTTCGTTCGGCGAGGTCCCGTGCTCTCGACGGGAAGTCGGTGGGCGCGCGTCAAACGCTCAGCGCAGGATCCGGGCGATGCTCTCGAGGCGGAGGGAGCTGTGATCAGCGATCCTCTGGGTGCTGAGCCCGCTCTCACGCAGGGCGACCAGCACGAGACGGAGCGTCGCGACGACGACGGCATCGCCATCGGTCGGATCAGGGCCGGTATCGGTGACTTTCCGCTCCAGCTTGGCCAGCAGCTCCCGCTGCTCCTCGGTTAGGACCGGCGGACCGTCTTCTACGGTGAGCGACCAATCCGGCGTGCGGCGCCGTCGAACGAGCATGGCGACGGCGAGCACGCAGAGTGCCGTGCAGAGCACTGCGACCAGGACGGCTCCCGGCCATCCGATGGCCGGCCCCGATTCACACGAGCTCTCGAGCCCGGCTCCGTCCGCATAGTCGACGCAGCGCCCCGCCTGCATCCCGAAGGTCATCAGCACGACGATCGGCGCCAGCACCAGCACCGCCGCCCACGGCCACGCACCCCTGCGCTTCTCCGCCTCCATGCCCCGAGCATGCCACGCCTGCCCGCGCTGTCCTCGTCCTCGTCGAGAGCACGGCACCTCGGCGAGTGAGCGGCTCTTTCACGCGAACGACCCGTTCGTTCGGCGAGGTCCCGTGCTCTCGACGGGAGTCGGCCCAGGTCACGAATCAGAACGGCGCGCCGTTCCCGCCTAGAATCGTGAGCATGCCCGCAGGCGAGTCCTTCTACATCACCACGCCCATCTACTACCCGTCCGACGTGCCGCACATCGGGCACGGGTACACGACGGTGGCCGTCGACACGCTGTCGCGCTGGCACCGCCAGGCGGGCGATGACACCTGGATGCTCACCGGCACCGACGAGCACGGCCAGAAGATGCTGCGCGCCGCGGCCGCGAACAACGTCACCCCTCAGGAGTGGGTCGACAAGCTCGTCGGCGAGAGCTGGTTCCCGCTGCTGGAGACCCTCGACGTCGCCAACGACGACTTCATCCGCACCACCCAGGAGCGGCACGAGAAGAACGTGCAGGTGTTCTTCCAGAAGCTGTACGACGCGGGCTACATCTACGCGGGCGAGTACGAGGCGCTGTACTGCGTGGGCTGCGAGGAGTTCAAGCCCGAGTCCGAGATCGTCGACGGCACGGGGCCCTTCGAGGGCCTGAAGGTCTGCGCGATCCACTCGAAGCCCCTCGAGCTGCTGCAGGAGAAGAACTACTTCTTCAAGCTGAGCGAGTTCCAGGACCGCCTGCTCGAGCTGTACAAGACCGAGCCCGACTTCGTGCGCCCCGACTCGGCGCGCAACGAGGTCGTCTCGTTCGTGGGCCAGGGCCTGAAGGACCTGTCGATCTCGCGCTCCACGTTCGACTGGGGCATCCCGCTGCCGTGGGACGAGTCGCACGTCATCTACGTGTGGGTCGACGCGCTGCTGAACTACGTCACGGCGGTCGGCTACGGCGAGGACGACGCGAACTTCAACCGCCGCTGGCCGGCGTACCACGTGGTCGGCAAGGACATCCTGCGCTTCCACGCCGTCATCTGGCCGGCCCTGCTGATGGCCGCCGGTCTCGAGGTGCCCAAGGGCGTCTTCGCACACGGCTGGCTGCTGGTCGGCGGCGAGAAGATGTCGAAGTCGAAGCTCACCGGCATCGCGCCGACCGAGATCACCGACGTGTTCGGCTCGGACGCGTACCGCTTCTACTTCCTCTCCGCGATCGCGTTCGGACAGGACGGCTCGTTCTCATGGGAGGACCTGTCCGCCCGCTATCAGGCCGAGCTCGCAAACGGCTTCGGCAACCTCGCCTCGCGCACGGTCGCGATGATCCAGAAGTACTTCGACGGCGTCGTTCCCGAGCCGGCCGAGTACGGCGAGCGCGATCTCGTGGTGCAGAAGAAGGTGGCGGATGCCGCGGCCGCGGCCGATGCGGCGATCGAGAACTTCCGCATCGACGAGGCCATCGACGCGATCTGGACGATCGTCGATGACCTGAACCTGTACATCACCGAGAACGAGCCGTGGGCGCTCGCTCGCGACGACCAGCAGCGCGCGCGCCTGGGCACCGTGCTGTACACGTGCGCCGAGGGACTGCGTGCCCTGGCCGTGCTGCTCTCGCCGGTCATGCCCCAGTCGACCGCGAAGCTGTGGGACGCCCTGGGCGTCGCCGGATCGCTCGGAGAGCTCACCGCACAGCCGATCCGCGAGGCCGGTGCGTGGGGTGCGCTGCAGCCCGGCACGACGGTGTCGACGCTCGCGCCGCTGTTCCCCCGCGTGGAGCAGACCGCCTGAGCGGCGCCATGGTCGAGACGTACGTGCAGCGCCGGGATGCCGAGGGGCGCAAGGACCTGCGCTACCCGGCGGCGCCGGAGCCGCTGACCGTGCCCGTGTACGACAATCACGCGCACCTGGAGATCACCGACGGTCCTTCGACAAGCTCAGGGACCCAGCAGGGACTGACCCTGTCGGAGCAGCTCGACCGCGCCGAGGCGGTCGGTGTCGCCGGGGTCGTGCAGGCATCCGGCGACATCGAGTCGTCGCGCTGGGCGGTGCACGCGGCGGCATCCGACCCCCGCGTGCTCGCCGCCGTCGCCATCCACCCGAACGACGCGCCCGCCTACCAGCAGGACGGTCGCCTCGACGAGGCGATCGCGGTCATCGACGAGCTCGCCGCGCATCCCCGCACGCGCGCGATCGGCGAGACGGGCCTGGACTACTTCCGCACCGACGAGCCGGGCCGGCCCGCGCAGCACGAGTCGTTCGAGGCGCACATCGCGCTGGCGAAGAAGCACGGCATCGCGATGCAGATCCACGATCGCGACGCGCACGCCGACGTCCTCGAGACGCTCTCGCGCGTCGGCGCGCCGGAGAAGACGGTGTTCCACTGCTTCTCCGGCGACGATGCCATGGCGCGGATCGCGGCGGATGCCGGCTACTGGCTCTCGTTCGCCGGCAACCTCACGTTCAAGAACGCGCAGAACCTGCGCGACGCGCTCGCCGTCACGCCGCTGGATCGCGTCCTCGTCGAGACCGACGCACCCTTCCTCACCCCCGTGCCCCTGCGCGGACGCCCCAACGCGCCGTACCTCGTACCGATCACCGTCCGGTTCATGGCCGCCGCGCTCGACGTCGACGTCGACGAGCTGTGCGCACAGCTCGCCGCGAACACCCTGGCGGTGTACGGCGCGTTCGACTGACACCGCTAGCCTGCTCTGGTGCGCCTTCTCGACGAGATCACCCTGCAGGACACCTTCGTGCGGCTGGAGCCGCTGTCCGCGGAGCACGCTGACGACCTGAGCCGCGCCGCAGCGACGCTCGACGCGGCCTGGTACACGTCGGTGCCCAGCCCGGCAGAGGTGCCGGCGGAGATCGGCCGCCGTCTGGCGCTGCGCGAGGCGGGCATGATGAACCCGTTCGCCGTGCGCCGGCTGTCGACGGGCGAGGTCGTCGGTATGACGACGTTCTGCAACATCGACCAGCCGAACCGCCGCGTCGAGATCGGATACACCTGGATCAGCACCCCGGCGCAGGGCACCGAGGTGAACCCGGCGATGAAGCGGCTGCTGCTCGCGCACGCGTTCGAGACCTGCGAGGCGATCGCGGTGTCGCTGCTGACGCACTTCCACAACCGGCAATCGCGCGCGGCGATAGAGCGGCTCGGTGCCAAGCTCGACGGCATCCTGCGCAACCACCGCATCATGCCCGACGGATCGCTGCGCGACACGGCGGCGTACTCGATCCTGCCGCACGAGTGGCCCGCCGTGCGCAACGGGCTGGACGCCCGGCTGGCCTGCCACGCCCGCCCGACCCGCTAGGCCGCGACCGCGTCCTCGTCCAGAGCCGGCTTGGCCGCGGCGATGTGCGAGATCTGCCGCCACATCAGCAGCAGCGTGATCGCCGACCCGCCGAACGCGAACCACCACGGCGCTGTCAGCCCCCACGTCTGCGCGATCATTCCGCCGAGGGCCTGTCCGAGCACCATTCCCCCGAACACGCCGACCATGTTCACCGATCCCACCCGGCCCTGCAGGTCGTGCGGCACCAGACGCTGGCGGACCGTCGTAGAGATCGTGCCCCAGACGAACGCGTACGCGCCGAAGCCGAACATGATCACCAGGGCGACCGCACCGCTCGTGGTCAACGCGAATGCGAGGTGCATGAGCACCTCGAGCGAGAGGCACGCCTTCATCAGCACGGCGAACGACACGTGACGCTCCAGCCAGCCGAAGCTCAGCGTGGCGAGCAGGCCACCGACCGCCGACGCGGTGGTGAGCGCTCCGAAGCCGACCGGCCCCATGCCGAGATGCTCGGTCGCGTACAGCACGAGGATGCTCCAGGGCGCTGCCCACGTGACGTTGAAGGCGAGGATGATCACGATCAGCGTGCGCACCGGCCGGTGCTGCCACGCCCAGCGCAGCCCCTGCCCGATGTCGTGACGGACCCGGGTCGGCTCGGCGCGCGGCGGCACCGGCTGACGGGCGATGCGCGAGACGAGGACCAGGCCGAGGGACACCGCGAGCACCTGTGCCAGGAACGGCCAGAACGAGCCCACCGCGAACAGGAACGCGCCCAGCGGAGGGCCGGCGAGCTGGTTGGCGACGAGGAAGCCTGCCTGCAGACGGGCGTTGCCGATGCCGAGGTCGGCGGGCTGCACCATAATCGGCAGCAGAGTGCTCGTGCTGGTGTCGGCGAACACCTCGGCGGTGCCGTACAGGAACGACACGGTCAGCACGATCGCGATGTTCGCGGTTCCGGTCACGAGGAACGCCACGAGTGCGGTGACGACAAGGGCACGGATGCCGTGCGCGAGCATCACCAGCATCCGCCGCTCGACGCGATCGGCGATCGCGCCGGCGTGCAGCCCGAAGAGGAGCCACGGGAGGAACTGCAGCATCGCACCGGAGGCGACGAGCACGGGCGACGAGGTCATCGACGCGATCAGCAGGGGCGAGGCGGCGAGAGCGATGCCGTCGCCGATGTTGCTCGTCCACGCCGCCGACATCAGCCAACGGAAGTCCGGGCCGAGCCGGCGTGGCGCGATTAGCTCTGCGAGGGCGGTCACCGCTCGATCCTAGGGCCGGATCCGGTTCACAATGAGCGCCGGGGCGGGTGAGGGTGACCGGCAGGGGAGAATGGATGCATGACCGTCTCCCTGCTCGGCGCCACCGAGATCCGCCGACTCGCCGCCGAGCTCGACGTCACCCCCACCAAGAAGCTGGGTCAGAACTTCGTCGTCGACGCGAACACCGTGCGCAAGATCGTGCAGGCCGCCGGGGTGCAGCCGGGGGAGCGGGTGGTCGAGGTCGGCCCGGGACTGGGGTCGCTGACGCTCGCGATCCTCGAGACCGGCGCCTCGGTCACCGCGGTCGAGATCGATCACCGTCTCGCCGAGCGGCTGCCGCAGACGGCGCGTGAGCGGGGCGTGGCGGACGGTGCCCTGACGGTGGTGGACGCGGATGCCATGCGCGTCACCGAGCTGCCGGGCGAGCCCACCGTGCTCGTCGCGAATCTCCCATACAACGTCTCGGTGCCGGTGCTGCTGCACTTGCTCGAGACGTTCTCCTACCTCCAGCGCGGCGTCGTGATGGTGCAGGCGGAGGTCGCCGAACGGCTCGCGGCGAAGCCGGGATCGAAGATCTACGGCGCTCCCAGCGTGAAAGCCGCCTGGTACGGCCCGTGGCGGCTGTGCGGCACGGTCTCGCGTCAGGTCTTCTGGCCGGTGCCCAACGTGGACAGCCTGCTGGTGGGATTCGTGCGCGACGCGCAGCCGCGCGGCGACGAGCAGGAGCGGCGGAGCACCTTCCGGATCGTCGATGCCGCCTTCAACCAGCGGCGCAAGATGCTGCGCCAGGCGCTGTCGGGCATCTACGGCGGCTCGGCCGCGGCATCCGCTGTCCTGGAGGCCGCCGGCGTCGCGCCCACTGCGCGGGGCGAGGATCTCACGGTCGACGATTACCATCGCATCGCGCGGGTGCAGCCGGCAGCGGCGTCCGTGCCGATAGCCTGACACCGTGACCGAACCGCGCTTCCGCCCCGATGTCCCCGAGCTCCACCGGCCGTACGTCGCGGCCGCCGATCGCTACCAGCGCTTCGCGTACCGTCAGGTGGGGTCTTCCGGCCTCTACCTGCCGCCGATCTCGCTCGGGCTGTGGTGGAACTTCGGCGACAACATCCCGCTCGACGACCAGCGCACGCTGCTGCGGCACGCGTTCGACTGCGGGATCACGCACTTCGACCTCGCGAACAACTACGGCCCGCCCTACGGCTCGGCGGAGAAGAACTTCGGCCGCATCCTCGCCGAGGACCTCGCGCCCTACCGCGACGAGCTGATCATCTCGTCGAAGGCCGGCTGGGACATGTGGCCGGGCCCGTACGGCGACCTGGGCAGCCGCAAGTACATCCTCGCCAGCGCCGAGCAGTCGCTCACCCGCATGGGCCTCGACTACGTCGACATCTTCTACTCGCACCGCGTCGATCCGGTCACACCGGTGGAGGAGACCATCGGCGCGCTGGACACCCTGGTCCGTCAGGGCAAGGCGCTCTACGTCGGAATCTCCTCGTACAGCGCCGAGCGCACCGAGGCCGCGCTCGCCGTCGCCCGCGATCTCGGCACGCCGCTGGTGATCCACCAGCCCTCGTACTCCATCCTCAACCGCTGGGTCGAGGACGGCCTCACCGATGCGCTGCGCGCCGGTGGGGTCGGCGCGATCGCGTTCACGCCGCTGGCGCAGGGGCTGCTGACCGGCAAGTACCTCGCCGACGGCACCGCGCAGCGCGCGCAGAAGCGCGGCTCGCTGCCCGATCGTCCCGTCTCGGAGGAGGGCCTGGCGGTGCTGCGCGGACTCAACGACATCGCCGCGGATCGGGGGCAGACCCTCGCGCAGATGGCGCTGCAGTGGACGCTGCGCGACCCGGTGGTCGTCTCCGCGCTCATCGGCGCCTCGCGCACCGAGCAGCTCGACGAGAACATCGCCGCCCTGGACGGGCCGGACTTCTCGGACGAGGAGCTCACGGCCATCGATGCGCTCTCGCACGGCATCGACGTGAACCTCTGGGCCGTCTCGTCGGATCTGTGATGGCGTCGCGACCGCATGCCGTGCATGTGCGTGCGCCCGGCAAGATCAACGTCTACCTCGGAGTGGGGCGGCGTCACGACGACGGGTACCACGCTCTGGCCACCGTCTTCCAGGCGGTCTCGCTGTATGAGGACGTGCATGCCGAGCCGGCGACCGGCTTCTCGCTGGAGGTCGACGGCGACGTGGACGTCAGCGGGGTGCCGCTGGATGATCGCAACCTCGCGATGCGGGCGGCGAAGCTGCTCGCGCAGAGCGCAGACATCGACAGCGGCGTGCACCTGCGCATCCGCAAGGGGGTGCCGGTGGCGGGCGGCATGGGCGGCGGTTCGGCGGACGCCGCTGCGGCACTGGTCGCGTGCGACGCGCTGTGGGGCACTGAACTCGGCTCGCACCGGCTGCACGCCCTCGCGGCACGCCTCGGCGCGGACGTGCCGTTCGCGCTGCACGGCGGCACCGCGATCGGCGTCGGACGCGGTGACGAGCTCACCCCCGCGCTCGCGCGCGGCCGGTTCGACTGGGTGCTGGTGCTCAGCGAGCAGGGGCTCTCCACACCGGAGGTCTACGGCCGGCTGGATGTCATCCGCTCACACGGCGAAGCGGTCGCAGACGACCCGCCGCCCTCGCTCGATGTGCCGAGCGCGGTGCTGCATGCGCTGCGCACCGGCGATGCGCACGAGCTCGCACCGGTGATGATGAACGACCTCGAGGCGCCCGCCGTGCTCGACCGGCCCGATCTCGAGCTCGCCCTGGTCGACGGCGTGCGCTTCGGCGCGCTCACCGGCATCGTGTCCGGCTCCGGCCCCACCCTCGCGTTCCTGTGCCCGGGACCGGATGCCGCCCGCGCCGTGCAGGACGCCCTGCGCAGCACCGGGCGAGACGCCCTGCACGTGCACGGGCCGGTGCCCGGCGCCCGGATCATCGGGTGATCGCCGGGCACCGGCCCGTGGATGCGACGCGCGTCAGACGCGCTGGCGCCGCTTGTTCCAGACGTCGAACGCGACGGCCAGCAGCAGCACCATGCCCTTGATGAACTGCTGCGAGTCGGTGCCGACACCCAGCAGCGACATGCCGTTGTTCAGCACGCCCATGATCAGGCCACCCGTGATCGCGCCGATGATGCGACCGACGCCGCCCTGCACCGCCGCACCGCCGATGAAGGCGGCCGCGATGGCGTCGAGCTCGAACAGGTTGCCCGCGCCGGGGCCCGCTGAGTTGAGGCGCCCGGTGAAGACGAGGCCGGCCAGTGCGGCCAGCACGCCCATGTTCACGAAGAGCCAGAAGTCGATCCGCCGCGACTTGATGCCCGACAGGTCCGCGGCGTGGCGGTTGCCGCCGATCGCGTAGATGTGCCGGCCGAACACCGTGCGGCCCATCACCAAGGTGTACCCGACGATCAGCGCGGCCAGGACGATCAGCACGATCGGTGTTCCGCGCGATCCGTCCGCCACGCCGAGCAGGTAGGTCAGGTAGCCCAGCAGCAGCACGCCGCCGATCAGGCGGACGAGGAACCAGGTGCGCGCCTCGGGCTCGAGGCCCATCTTCTTCAGCTTCGTCCGCTCACGCAGCTCGTAGCCGACGAACAGCACGAGGGTGAGGACGCCGAGTCCGAGCGTGATCCACTCGACCGGCGAGGTCGAGGCGGGGAACAGCTGGGGGAACAGGTAGCCGCCGCCCAGCTGCCGGTACTCGCGCGGGAAGGGGGTGATCTGCGTGTTCGAGAGCACCATCTGGGTCAGACCGCGGAACAGCAGCATGCCGGCCAGCGTCACGATGAACGCGGGGATGCCGACCACCGCGACCCAGAACCCCTGCCACGCGCCGACCAGGGCGCCGACGAGCAGGGAGGCGATGATGCCGATCCACCAGGGCCAGCCCCAGTGCACCACCATCACGCCCGACACGGCGCCCACGAACGCCGCCACCGACCCGACCGACAGGTCGATGTGGCCGGCGATGATGATCATCACCATGCCGATCGCGAGGATCAGGATGTAGCTGTTCTGGACGATGATGTTCGACACGTTGCCGGCTGTCAGCAGCTTGCCGCCGGTGACGACCTGGAAGAAGACGACGATGACGATCAGCGCCAGGAAGATCCCGATCTGGCGCATCCGCGACGTCAGCTGGGAGAGCACCTCGTTCGCTCGGGGCGCGGTCTCGCTACGGGTGGACATGGTCGGGTTCCTTCTCCTTGGTCATGTAGGTCATGAGGGTCTCGGGGGTGGCGTCGGCGATGTCGACCTCGCCGGTGATGCGCCCCTCCGACAGGGCGTAGATGCGGTCGCAGATGCCCAGCAGCTCGGGCAGCTCGGACGAGATCACGATCACGCCTTTGCCCTGCGCCGCGAGGCGGTTGATCAGCGAGTAGATCTCGTACTTCGCGCCGACGTCGATGCCGCGAGTGGGCTCGTCGAGGATGAGCACCTCCGGATCGGCGAACAGCCACTTCGAGAGCACGACCTTCTGCTGGTTGCCGCCGGAGAGCTTGCCGACCACCGACGCGACCGACGGCGCCTTGATGTTCATGCTCTTGCGGTATCCCTCGGCGATGACGACCTCTTCGTGGCCGTTCACCCAGCCGCCGCGGGCGATCTTGCCCAGGCCCGCGACCGAGATGTTGCGCTTGATGTCCTCGATGAGGTTCAGGCCGTACTGCTTGCGGTCCTCGGTCGCATAGGCGATGCCGGCCGCGATGGCCGCCGACACGGTGCGGGTGTTCACCTCACGGCCGCGCACGTACACGCGACCGGAGATGTTCGTGCCGTAGCTGCGGCCGAACACGCTCATGCCCAGTTCGGTGCGCCCGGCGCCCATGAGCCCGGCGATGCCGACGACCTCTCCGGCCTTCACGTTCAGGTTCGCGCCGTGGATGACCGTCCGGTTCGGGTCCGCGGGGTGATGCACCCACCAGTCCTCGATCCGGAACACCTCCTCGCCGACCTCGACCGAGCGGTCGGGGTAGCGGTGCGCGAGGTCGCGACCGACCATCCCCTTGATGATGCGGTCTTCGCTGATGTCGTCGCTCGTGAGGTCCAGGGTCTCGATCGTGCGCCCGTCGCGGATGATCGTGACCTTGTCGGCGATCTCCTTGATCTCGTTGAGCTTGTGACTGATGATGATCGAGGTGATCCCCTGGCCCTGCAGGTGGCGGATCAGATCCAGCAGGTGCGCCGAGTCGTCGTCGTTGAGCGCGGCCGTGGGCTCGTCGAGGATGAGGAGCTTCACCTCTTTCGAGAGCGCCTTGGCGATCTCGACGAGCTGCTGCTTGCCGACCCCGATCTCGCGCACGGGTGTGGCGGGGTCATCGCGCAGACCCACGCGGGCGAGGAGCTTCTTCGCCTCCAGATTGGTCGCGCTCCAGTCGATGAAGCCGCGCCTCTGCCTCTCATTGCCGAGGAAGATGTTCTCGGCGATCGACAGGTAGGGGCTCAGCGCGAGCTCCTGGTGGATGATGACGATGCCGTGGTCCTCGGAGTCGCGGATGTCACGGAACTGCGCGACCTCGCCCTCGAAGACGATCTCGCCACCGTAGGTGCCGTGCGGGTACACGCCCGAGAGAACCTTCATGAGCGTCGACTTGCCGGCGCCGTTCTCTCCGCAGATCGCGTGCACCTGTCCGCGCTCGACCTCGATGGTGACGTTCTGCAGCGCCTTGACGCCGGGGAACTCCTTCGTGATGTCGCGCATCTCGAGGATGGTGCTCATTTGATCTCCTCCCTTCTGCCTGGTGCGATCGGATGCCGGTCCGGGCCCGCCGGATGGGCGGGCCCGGACGGGGGGATCACTTCAGGTCGTCCTCGGTGTAGTAGCCGCTTTCGACGAGGACCGACTCGTAGTTGTCCTTGGTCACGATGACCGACTCGAGCAGGTACGACGGAACGACCTTCTTGCCGTTGTCGTACGTCTCGGTGTCGTTGACCTCAGGCTCGTCGCCCTTGAGGATGGCGTCGACCATCTCGGCCGCGACCTTGCCCAGCTCACGGGTGTCCTTGAAGATCGTCGAGTACTGCTCGCCGGCGATGATCGACTTCACGCTGCCGGCCTCGGCATCCTGGCCCGTGACCACCGGCAGGTCGCTCGCGGCGTACCCTCCCGAGGTCAGCGCCGAGATGATGCCGATCGACAGGCCGTCGTACGGCGAGAGCACGCCGTCGAGCTTGGTGGCGCCGATCACGGTGAGGATGTTCTCCATGCGCTTCTGCGCGGTCTCGGGCAGCCAGCGCAGGATAGCCGCCTGCTCGAAGCCGGTCTGGCCGGACGGGATCGTCAGCACGCCCTTGTCGAGGTACGGCTTGAGGGTGTCCATCGCGCCGTCCCAGAAGAACTTCGCGTTGTTGTCGTCGGGGCTTCCGGCGAACACCTCGATGTTCAGCGGACCGGCGACGCCGGTGTCCTTGCCGCTCTCGTCGAGCACGCCCAGGCCGGTGAGCAGGCTCGTCGCCTGCTGCACGCCCACCTGGTAGTTGTCGAACGTCGTGTAGTAGTCGACGTTCTCGGTGCCGTTGATCAGCCGGTCGTATGCGATGACGGGGATGTCTTCGTCGGCCGCCTGCTGCAGGACGTCGGTCAGCGTCGTGCCGTCGATCGAGGCCACGATCAGCGCGTCGGCGCCGGTGGAGACCATGTTCTCGATCTGCGAGACCTGAGTGGGGATGTCGTCGTTCGCGTACTGCAGGTCGACCTTGTACCCCATCTCCTCGAGGGTCTTCTTGACATTGTCGCCGTCGGCGATCCAGCGCTCCGACTGCTGGGTCGGCATGGCGACTCCGACGGTGAAGTCGGATGCCGGCTTGTCGCCGGACGAACCGGCGTCGCCGCCTCCGCCGCGGGTGCCGCTGCAGCCGGCCAGGACGATCGCCGCGGTGGCAGCGATGCCGACGAGCGCGAGAGACCTCTTCATCTTCACTGTGTGCTCCTTCTGTGCTTCTTCGGTTAGGGGGTGGGTGATGCTGATTCAGGGGAGTGGACGTGAGTGGCGGCCGGCGCGTCCTCCGCGATGGCCTTGGGATCCGCGTCAGGTTCGTCGCGGGGTGGTGCACCGGTGCGCTGGATCGCCTGCAGCGCGGCCACGGCATCGGCGGCGTGCACGAGCCGGTCGCCGGCGGAGGCGATGGCGGGTCCCAGGCCGGCGCGGTGCGCCCTGGCGTGCGCCGGCGCCGCCGCGGAGGGGCGGGTGCGCCGGTCCCACGCACCACCGATGACGCGCCCGTCGTCGGTGAGGAGCGCGGTCTGCGCGGGGCCGACCTGTGACAGGTCGAGGGCGTCCGGGGTGATCACGAAGAGGTCCGTCCCCTCGACGTGCACGGACACGGCGGTCGGGGCGGGAAGAGCGGATGCCGATGCGCACGCCTCGCACAGCCGCTCACGGGTGCGGGCGATGACGACCTGGGCCACGGCCGCACGTGCGCCACTCGCGTCGCGCGGGGCGGATGACTGCGGCATCGGGACTCCATCGTCGTCTTGCAGACCGAGCCGGGAGGGCGTCGGTGGTGTGACCGTTCACATGATTCGCTCGATAGTACATGCGAAACGGTCACATTTGTCAACGTGCGCGGATCACGACGTTCAGAGCGCGAGAGCCGGCGCCGTCGAGGTGCGTCGCACCAGCTCCGGGGTGACGCGCTGCGGATCGGCATCCGCACCGTCCATCAGGGCGAGCAGCATCGCCATCGCGCGCCGGCCGATCTCGGCGAAGTCCTGCCGCACGGTCGTGAGCGGCGGCGAGAAGTGCGCGGCCTCGGGGATGTCGTCGAATCCGACGACGCTCACCTCACGTGGCGCGTCGACGCCCATGTCGCGGCACGCATGCAGGAACCCCAGCGCCATCTGGTCGTTGCCGGCGAACACCGCGGTGAAGTCGCGGTAGCGCAGCAACTCCATCCCGGCGTAGTAGCCGAACGCTGCGCTCCAGTCGCCGAGGATGGGCGCGCGCGTGCGCAGCTCGGCATCCGAGAGTGCCTGCAGATACCCCTGCATGCGCGCATCCGCCTCGATCCAGTCGCGCGGGCCGGCGATGTGCACGATGTCGGTGTGGCCGAGCTCGATGAGATGCTGCATGGCCAGGCGCGTCCCCGCGACCTGGTCGACTCCCACGCTGTGCGCGTCCGTGCGTCCGCTGGTGTCCAGGGTGATGGTGGGGATGCTCACGGCGGCGTCGGCGAGCGCGTGGATGATCCGCTCCTGCGGCGCGATCACGATCAGGGCCTCGATGCCCTGCGACATGAGGAATTCCAGGCTGCTGCGGATCGACGCGTCGTCCCCGGTCGCGAGGGTGGTGAGGCTGATGCGGTAACCCGCCTCGCGGGCCGAGGCCTCCAGCGCGTTGATGGCGGTGGTGGGACCGTAGTGCACCGACATCGAGGTCAGTACGCCGATCGTGCGCGAGCGGCTGGTCACGAGCGTGCGCGCCGCCTGGTTGGGGCGATAGCCGAGGTCGTCGATGGCAGCCAGCACGCGTGCTCTGGTGGCCGGACGGATGTTGGGGGAGTCGTTCAGCACGCGCGACACGGTCTGATACGACACCCCGGCCAGCCGGGCGACATCGCGGATGTTGGGTGCACGGACTCGGTCCACGGCGCCCACCCCCTCGATGTGTACGTTCACACGCTGATGGTTCCCATTATGGAGGTGCCGGCCGAGGCTGCGAACAGCCAGCGCACGCGATGTGCACGCCGGGGCGCGCAGCCGCTCATGTGAGGATGGAGGGGATGGACGCACGCAAGAGCTGGCGCGCACGCGTGGTGCGCGCGATCCACGTCGACGCCGCATCACGACCCGAGACGCAGGCGCTGCTCTCGGTCGACGAGATGTATGCCCGGCGGGTCATCGATCTGGCGATGCGGATCGCCGAGGCGCTGATCGCCGTCGGGGCGGCGGCGAACGAGGTCACTCTTTCGGCGAGCCGGGTCACCGCAGCGCTGGGGATCAAGCCGGTGCACATCGACATCACCTTCAACTCCCTCGCCGTGTCGTACCACGGCGGCGAGGCGGATCTGCCTTTCACGCTCATCCGCGTGGTGCGCGCGCCCGTCCCCGATCACTCCAAGCTGCAGCAGCTGCAGGCGCTGGTCGCCGACATCGAGGCCGGCCTCGAGCTCGGCGAGGCGCGTGCGCGCTTCCACCGCATCCGGCGCACGCCGTTCCGCTACCGCCCCGCCGTGATCGTGCTCGCCCAGGGCATGCTGGCCGTGGGCGTCTGCCTGCTCTACGGGACCTCATGGATGATGGCCGCCGTGGCCCTGCTGGCCGCCGGCAGCGCGGCACTCACGCAGCGGGCCATGGCCCGCATGCACGTGCCGTTCTTCTTCTCGCAGGCGGCCGGCGCGCTGGTGGTCACGGCGTTCGCGGCGGCGACGAACTGGCTGCGCACGCACGACGTGCCGCTGTTCGACGATGCCAGACCCGGCATCATCGTCGCGGCGGGCATCGTGCTCATGCTCGCGGGCATGTCGGTGGTCGGCGCCGCCCAGGACGCCATCGACGGCTTCGCGCTGACCGCCGGCGGGCGCATCCTCGATCTCGCGCTGCTCACCCTCGGCGTGGTGATCGGCATCGTCGGCGGTGTCTCACTCGCTCAGCGGCTCGGCGTCGGCTTCCCGCTGTCCACCGCGCCGCCGGAACTCGGTTCCGGGGTGGCGCAGGTGGCGGGCGTGGTCGTCATCGCCGTGTCCGTCGCGGTGTGGAACGGCGCGACCGCGCGGACGATCCTCGTCTCGGCGCTGCTGGCGAGCATCGCCTGGGGCGGCTACAGTGCGGCGGTGGCCGGGGGCATCGGCGTGCCGCTGGCCAGCGGCGTGGGCGCCCTGATCGCCAGCTTCGTCGGCACGCTCATCGCCCATCGGCTGCACGTCCCCTCGATCGCGGTGACCACGGCCGCGATCGTGCCCATGGTGCCCGGCTCGGTCGTCTACCGCGGACTGCTCGGCATCGTCGAGGCCGAGAACGACCCGACGCCACTGCTGCTGGCGTTCTCGGAGCTGCTGCAGGCCGGCGCGATCGGGCTCGCCCTGGCATCCGGCGCCTCGCTGGGACTGTTCCTGGGCGCGCCGGTGCGCGACACGCTGCAGAGCGTGGTGCGCCGCCGCGGCCGCATCCGCTGAGATCCCCGATCCAGGGGCAGCGGATAGCCTGGAGACGACATGGCACATCTGCTCGGCGCCGAAGGGCTCCACCTCGAATACCCCACCCGCGTCGTCTTCGACTCCGTCACCCTCGGCATCGAGGAGGGCGACCGCATCGGCATCGTCGGACGCAACGGCGACGGCAAGTCCAGCCTGCTCGGCATGCTGGCCGGACAGCGCGAACCGGATGCCGGCCGCGTGACCGTGCGCGGCGGCACGCGCATCGGCGTGCTCGATCAGGCCGACGTCCTCGACGATGCCCTCACCGTGGGCGCGGCAGTCGTCGGCGACCGGCCCGAGCACGAATGGGCCGGCGAGGCGCGCATCCGCGACGTGATCGCGGGTCTGCTCGGCGACCTCGACTGGAACGCGACGATCGGCTCGCTCAGCGGCGGGCAGCGCCGGCGGGTCGCGCTCGCGCAGCTGCTGGTGGGGGACTGGGACATCATCGCCCTGGACGAGCCGACCAACCACCTCGATGTCGAGGCGATCACCTGGCTCGCCGAGCATCTGAAAGGCCGCTGGGCGAGGAACGCCGGAGCACTGCTCGTCGTCACGCACGACCGGTGGTTCCTCGACGAGATCTGCACCATGACCTGGGAGGTGCACGACGGCATCGTCGAGCCCTTCGAGGGCGGGTACGCGGCGTACATCCTGCAGCGGGTGGAGCGCGACCGGATGGCAGCCGCGTCCGAGGCCAAGCGCCAGAACGTGGCGCGCAAGGAGCTCGCCTGGCTGCGCCGCGGCGCCCCCGCCCGCACGAGCAAGCCGAAGTTCCGCATCGATGCCGCCAACGCCCTGATCGCCGACGTGCCGCCCATCCGCGACAGCGTCTCGCTGCAGTCGCTGGCCGTCTCGCGCCTGGGCAAGGACGTCGTCGATCTGCTGGACGTCGGCGTCGATTACCCTTCGACAGGCTCAGGGACTCAAGTCACAACGGTGCTGCAGGACGTCGAGTGGCGCATCGCCCCCGGGGAGCGCACCGGCATCCTGGGCGTCAACGGCGCCGGCAAGTCCACCCTGCTGGGACTCGTCGCCGGAACCGTGCAGCCCACCACGGGTCGCGTCAAGCGCGGCAAGACCGTGCAGGTGCGCACGCTCACCCAGCGCATCGACGAGCTCGAGAAGCACTGGGACGACCCGGTGCGCGTCGTCATCGAGGGACTGCGCACCTCGTACACCGTCGGCACGACCAGCGGCTGGGGCGGGGGAGGCAAGGGGCAGGAGCTCACCCCCGGACAGCTGCTGGAGCGGATGGGCTTCACCGCCGCCCAGCTGTCCACCCCGGTCAAGGATCTCTCCGGCGGGCAGCAGCGGCGCCTGCAGCTGCTGCTCGTGCTGCTCGACCAGCCCAACGTGCTCATCCTCGACGAGCCGACCAACGACATGGACACCGACATGCTCGCGGCGATCGAGGACCTGCTGGACTCCTGGCCGGGCACGCTGCTGGTGGTCAGCCACGACCGGTACTTCCTCGAGCGGGTCACCGATCAGCAGTACGCCGTCATGGACGGCCGTCTGCGTCATCTGCCCGGTGGGATCGACGAATACCTGCGCCTGCGCGCCCGCCAGGAGAAGGGCGGCGATGCGCCGTCCTCCGCGGCCGCGTCGTCGGCGGACGGCCTCTCCGGTGCCGAGCTGCGCGCGGCCGAGAAGGAGCTGGCGGCGCTGGAGCGGCGGATGCAGAAGCTGAACGACCAGATCGACCGCGCCAAGCACGCGCTCGCCGACCACGACCAGTCCGACTACGCCGGTCTCGGCGAGAAGATGAAGGACATCCAGGCGCGGCAGGACGAGGTCGAGGAGCTCGAGCTGCGCTGGTTCGAGCTCACCGAGCGGATCGGGTGAGCGCGTAGACGATCAGCAGCATCGTCACCGCGAACCCGCAGGCGTAGTTGATCCACAGGAAGTGGCGCCATCCGCGGTTGGCGCGACCGGAATCGGCATCGGACACCGTCCGGTACGGCGCCGCCGCCCACAGGTAGGGCAGGGCCAGCGCAGCGGCGAAGGCGCCGGGGAAGCCGGTGGTGAGCATGAGCAGGCCCGCCCCGATCCAGCAGGCCAGCGCCACCCGCACGGTGCGCGCCGCGCCCAGGGCGGTCGCGATCGAGGAGATGCCGCCCTCGCGGTCGGGGACGACATCCTGCACCGCGCCGAACGCGTGGCTGGCGACACCCCACAGGAAGAAGGCGCTCAGCACGGCGACGAGCCCCGGCGTGACGGTGCCGCCGGCCAGGGCGAAGCCGTACACCGCCGGACTGACGAAGTGCACGCTCGAGGTCACCGAGTCGAGCACCGGCACCTCTTTGAAGCGGAACGGCGGTGTGGAGTAGGCCATCACCGCGAACAGGCTGATCGCCAGGATCAGCCACGACAGCGGCCCGCCCAGCACCACGAGCGCCACGACGAACGGCAGGCACACGCCGACCGACGCGACGAGCACGCCGCGGTGCCGGCGCGGGTCGAGCAGCGCCCCCTCCACTCCGCCCTTGCGCGGGTTGGCGAGGTCGGAGGCGTAGTCGAAGACGTCGTTGATGCCGTACATGGCGAGGTTGTACGGCACGAGGAAGAACAGCGTGCCGATCACCCAGCGCGCGTCGATCGTGCCGGCGACGAGCAGGTACGCGGCGGCGAACGGGTAGGCGGTGTTGATCCAGCTCAGCGGACGAGAGGCGAGCACGAGGTCGCGGATCATCGCCGCTCCTTCCGCGGGTCGTCGCGGCGCAGCCGCGACCACAGTGCCGGCAGCAGGATCACCGCGGCGAGGGGGTAGGTGAAGTCCTCGATGGGCGCCGCGCCCACCCGGATGCCGGAGATGTGCGCATCGGCGTAGTCGAACAGCCCCACCGCGATCATCACGTTGTCGAACACGGCGGTGAGCAGCAGCAGGCTGCCCGTGGCCACGGCCAGGGCGGCGAGCGACGGCATCCGGTTCCGTCGTCGCGAGATCAGAGCGACCACCGCGGCCAGCGCGATGAACCCCGCGCACAGCAGCACGTAGCTCATGCCGCCCCCCGGTCGCGCCGGCGGGCGAGCAGCCGCTGGGCGCCGCACACCAGGACCATGGTCAGCTCGCACAGGAACAGCAGGAACAGCGGCTCCTCCAACGGCAGCTCGGGGGCCAGCTGGATGCCGGTCGCGAACACGCCGTCGTCGCGGAAGAAGATCCCCAGCGCGATGCCGGCGACGTCCCACAGCAGGAAGAACACGGTGCCCAGCAGCAGCACGACAGCGGCGCGGGCGGCGTCGTGTCCGAGGAAGAGCCGATGGCGCACGTCGAGCAGCACGATTCCGCCGAGCGAGACGAGCAGGGCGAGCAGGTACGCCGCGCTCACCGGGTGCCCGCCGGTGCCGTCGCCGGCGGCTCGGCGAGCGGTCCCGCAGAGCGATCGCCGCGCAGGCGCTTCACGACGAGCTCGGCGCTGATCAGGCACATCGGCAGTCCGATCCCCGGAATCGTCGTCGCACCCGCATAGAGCAGGCCGTCGACCTTCGACGACGCGTTCGCGCCGCGCAGGAAGGCGCTCTGGCGCAGCGTGTGCGCCGGTCCCAGCGCACCGCCCTGCCAGGCGCCGAAGTCGCGCTCGAAGTCGGCCGGACCGATGGTGCGGCGCATGACGACCCGCGAGCGCAGGTCGGGGATGCCGCACCACGCGGCGATCTGCTCGATCCCGGCATCAGCGGTGCGCTCCACCGTCTCGTCACCGGTCCCGTCCACCCCGCCGGCGCCGATCCCGGTGTCGGCGGGCACGGGGATGAGCACGAAGAGGTTCTCGTGACCCGGCGGGGCGACGTCGTCGCTCGCGCTGGGCCGGCAGACGTACAGCGAAGCGGGATCGGGGATGCGCTTGCCGGCGCCGCGGCGGCCCCTGCCGTAGATGGCGTCGAACCCCTCCTCCCAGTCGCGCGTGAACAGGAGCGTGTGATGCGCGAGCTGCGGCAGCTCGCCGCGCACGCCGAGCAGGACCAGCACGGCACCGGGGCCGGGGTCGCGCCCCGCCCACCACGCCTCGGTGTGCTCGCGCTGTTCGGCATCCAGCAGCTGCTGCTCGGTCACGTGCAGATCCGCGGTGGAGACGACGATGTCCGCCTCCAGATGCTCGCGGACGCCGTCCGGGTGGTCGGCCGCCACGACGTCGACTCCGGTCACCGCGCCGCCCCGGGTGGTGATGCGCACCGCCCGGCATCCGGTGCGCACCTCGACGCCCTCCGCGCGCGCGAGTCCGGCGATCGCGTCGATCACGGCGGCGAACCCGCCGCGCGGGTAGAGCACGCCCTGGTCGACGTCGAGGTGGCTCATCAGGTGGTACATCCCAGGGGCCTTCGCCGGGGACGTGCCGAGGAAGACGGCCGGGTAGCCGAGGATCTTCTCGACGCGGGCGTCGTTGCTGTGCCGGCGGATGCGCTTGTCGAGCGGCTCGCTGAGCAGCCGCGCGAGGGTGGGCAGCCCACGCAGCGTGCGCCGGGTGAGCAGGGGTCGCAGCGACTCGTAGGTGCTGTACAGGAAGGTGGAGGTGGCCAGCTCGTAGGTGTCGGCGGCCGAGTCGAGGTAGCGCTGCAGCCGGTCGGCGGCGGGCGGGTCCAGAGAGACCAGGGCGTCGCGCGCGCCCTCGGCCGGCAGGTCGAACGGCACCTGCTCGCCCTCGAAGTACACCCGGTAGGCCGGGTCGAGCCGGATGAGGTCGAGCTGGTCTGCGGCGCTGGTGCCCAGCAGCCGGAAGAAGTGATCGAACACCTCGGGCATCAGGTACCACGAGGGGCCGGTGTCGAACGTGAAGCCGTCCGAGTGCCAGCGGCCGGCGCGGCCGCCGAGCTCGTCGAGCGCCTCGACGAGCGTCACCTCATGACCCTCGCGGGCCAGCAGTGCCGCGGTGGCGAGCCCGGAGATGCCCCCGCCGATCACGACCGCGCGCGTCATGCCGTCACCTTGCCGGCGGCCGCGGTGAGCAGGATGGCCAGCTTGCGCGGCGTCGGCACCGAGGCGCGCGTGGAGCGCAGCCGCGATGCCGGCATGGTGCGCATCTGATCGTTCAGTCGCTCGAACAGCGTCGCAGCGGCCCAGGTTGCCCGCCGGGAACGCCGGGGTAGACGGGCGATGGCGGCGCGAGCGACGGCCAGGTCCTCGGCGATCTCGTCGATGACGCTCTCCTTCTCACGATCGGTGAACCGGTCCGGGTCCAGCCCGGGGATGTACGAGCGGCCGAGCCGGCCGGAGTCGTCGGCGAGGTCGCGCAGGAAGTTCACCTTCTGGAACGCCGCGCCCAGGCGGCGGGCCCCCTCCTCGAGCTGCTCGTCGAGCAGCATCCCGGGCTGCTCGAGCGCGAAGACGCGCAGGCACATCGAGCCGACCACCTCGGCCGAGCCGTGGATGTAGCGCCGGTACGTCTCGCGATCGAAACGCGACGGAACCTCGACGTCCATCCGCATCGAGGCGAAGAACGGCCGCACGAGATCGGGCCCGATGCCCGTGCGCCGCGCTGTCGCGGCGAACGCGTGCACGACGAGATTCGCGCTGAATCCCGTGCGCATCGCGTCGAGGGTGCCCCGCTCGAGCTCGTCGAGGATCGCGAGCGTGGCGGCGGCGGGAACCCCGGCCTCGGATGCCGGACCGTCGACGATCTCATCCGCCACGCGCACCAGGGCGTACACATCGGCGATACCACCGCGGACCGGGCGCGAGAGCAGCCGGCTGGCCAGCCCGAACGAGGTCGAGTAGGCGTCGATGACCTGTCCGGCGGCGGCGTGCGCGGTGCGCGTGTACAGCTCGAGAGCGGAGGGCCGGCTCATGACTGCCGCTCCGCGCAGCGTTCGGCCACGCCGGCGAGCTCGGCGCGCAGCGTGGCCGGCAGCGGCGCGTCCGCGATGCGGCGCAGCGTCTCTGCGAGCAGGGCGTGGATGCTCTGCTGCATCCGCTCGACGGCTCCGGAGGCGAGCAGAGCCGCCCGCAGACGATCGGCGTCCTCGGCCTCCAGGGGTGCGCGGCCGAACAGCGCACGCACCGCCTCCCATTCGGCGGTCCCCTCCGCGAACGCCACCAGCAGAGTGCGCTTGCCCTCGCGCAGGTCGCCGATGACGCTCTTGCCGGTGCTGCTCTCGACGCCGAAGACGCCGAGCGCGTCGTCGCGCAGCTGGTACAGCAGGCCCAGGTCGGTGCCGATGCGCTCGAGAGCCGTCACGGCCTCCTCATCCGCCCCGGCGAGAAGCGCGCCGACGCGCAGCGGCGCGGCGAACGAGTAGGCGGCGGTCTTCTGCTCGATCATGCGCAGGATGTCGTGCTGGTCCGCCGCCATCACCCCGCGTGCGTATCCGACGTCGGCGTGCTCGCCGGCGGCGGTGAGCAGCAGCGCGTCGTCGATCACCCGGTGCAGCATGCGGGCCGCGGGGTGCGTGATGTCGGCCACCAGCGCGTGCGCACCGCTGATCAGCAGATCGCCGGCGAGCACGGCCGACGCCTGCCCCCAGGTCGTCGCGTCGCGCGCGTCGAGCCCGCTGTCGATCGCGGCGGCGGCGAAGCGTCCGGCGAGGTTGGGCCGGCCGCGGCGCACGAGGTCGTGGTCGAGCACGTCGTCGTGCAGCAGCAGCGCGGTGTGCAGCACCTCGAAGGCGGCGGCGGCGATGAGAGCGGAATCGCGGTCCGCGCCGCCGAGGTGATCGTTAGCCAGCAGCAGCATGCGCGGCCGCAGCCGCTTGCCGCCCTGGGTCGCCTCGGCCGCGCAGCGCCACAGCTCGGCGTAGCGGCCGCCCAGGTTCTCGGCCGTTTCGAGCCGCCCGGCGAAGAACCGGTCGATGATCTGGTCCAGGGCGGGTTCCACTGCGGTCCCCGCCCTCATGCCACGCTCCGCCACGCGGTGGCGCGGATGGCGCCGGCGTGCGCAGACATCTGCTCGGCCTGAAGCACCAGCCAGGGGCTGAACGCCCACGGGGCGGCGGTGAGCGCGGCGGCGAGGTCCTCGGGGCTGATCCACTGCGCGTCCATCGCCTCGTCCGGGTTGAGCACCGGCTCGGCGTCGACACGAGCGGTGTACACCGGGCAGATCTCGTTCTCCACGACCCCCGATGCGTCGATCGCGCGGTAGCGGAAGTCCGGCAGCACCAGTCGGACATCGCTCAGGGTCAGTGCGAGCTCATCGCGCGCGCGGCGCGCCACGGCATCCGGGATCGGCTCGAAGGGCTCCGGGTGCCCGCAGAACGCGTTCGTCCAGGTGCCCGGCCAGGTGCGCTTGCCCAATGCGCGACGCGTGAGCAGCAGTCGCCCCTCGGCATCCATCACGTGGCAGGAGAACGCGAGATGCAGGGGAGTGGCCTCGTGGTGCACCTCGCTCTTGGGTGCCACCCCGCACGGCGTGCCGTCGTCGTCGAGCAGGATCACGCGCTCCGCGGTGTGTGTCACTTCGACCTCCTGAGGATTCGCTAGAAAGGCTAGCTATCAACTACAGAAATATCAACAGCTGGCTTAACATCATCTTCATGGCGAACGGAGAGACTCCCGCGTCAGACGCTCCGATCCTGCACGATCCGCGGCTGAACGACCCCGACGGGGAGCTCGTCGGGGCGTCCGCGCTGTTGCCGGATGATCTCGAGAGCGTCCTCGAGGTGCTCGAGGCCATGCGCGGCTGGCGGACCGCGGAACGGTCCATGAGCGAGACATCTCAGCAGTACATGCGTCTGAGCGAGGTGGACATGCGCGCGTTGCGGGTGCTCATCGCCGCGCACCGCCAGCGGATCCCCATGACGCCGAGCGCGATCGCCACGCAGCTCGGCGTGTCGACCGCCTCCACCACCCGGCTGCTGGACCGGCTCGAACGCGGCGGACACGTCGTGCGGCGTCCGCACCCCGCCGACCGTCGCAGCATCGTCATCGAGGTCACCCCGGAGACGCGTGTGGCCGCTCGCGAGAGCGTGGGGCGCGACCACGCGCGCCGCTTCGACGTGATCGCGGCGCTGGCGCCGCACGAGCGCCGCGTCGTCGCGGACTTCTTCACGGCCATGACGGCGACCGCGCACCGCGGGGCCGGCGAGGCCGGCTGAGCGCGGCAGAGTACGTCCGGGCGAGCGCTGCGCGGGCTCACGCGCATCGGCGGTGCGCGTGGCCCGGGGCCCCGGCAGGCGACAGGTCGCGATCGCGTAGCACTGCGTGCGGGGGCAGCGCGCCTCGTGCGCACAGGGCGTCGAACGCGGCGGGGGTGCCGTACTCCACGTCGAGGACGATGTCGTACACCGACGCGTACTCTGCGCACTCGTCGTAGGCGCCGCATTCCTCGGTCACGGCGAAGTCGAAGCCGAGCGACTGCGCGCGTGCACTGAGCTCCGCCGCGTTCTTCTGCGCGACGGCGAGGCCCTCCCGGTGCGCCATCGCGACGTACTCGTCGGCGAGGGCGAGGTTGTCGCCCGCGTCGAGCGCCCCGTGCGAGCGCAGATACGAGTCCAGGTTGTCGAACTCGACCGCGGCATACCCGTCCTGCTTGCACCCCCGGATCTCCAGCGCCAGGCGCTCGGCGATGCGGGCCCGCTGCGACGCGTCGGAGGTGTCGAGGAGGAACTCGTCCGGCCAGCCCGGATCTGCCACGGGCGCACCCTCGTACTCCAGCAGCAGTCCCTGCCACTTCCCGGCGGAGCCGGGCTGTGACTGGAAGCCGTTGAGATAGCAGACGGCATACATTCCTGGCGGCGGCGACGCAGTGCTGTCGCGGACGATCACGGTCGTGCCGGCCGGCGGGTCGTACGCGCCCCCGAGCTGATAGTCGAACCCGCCCTCCGGCGGGAGCCGCACCCCCGGTTCGTTCTGCGCGGCGCTCGACGGCATGGCATCGGCCGCGGTCCGGCAGCCGGTCAGCAGCGCAGCCAGCAGGGCCGCGAGCGCGACGACCACCGCGAACTCCCACGGCGAGCGGCTGTGACGCCGTGTGACGACACGATTCGAGAGCGGCGCATGCACCCGCATACGGTATCGAAGTCCCCCCCAGGAAGGAACCCGATCCCTCATGTCCCGACGCTTCACCTCCGTGCTCGCCGCCGCCGCCGCGGCGACCCTCCTCGCCGCCCTGTCCGGCTGCGCCGCCTCGCCGGCATCCGAAGGCGCGGGAAGCGCACCCGCCGACAAGAGCGAGACGGTGCGGATCGGCGTCGTCGGCAAAAGCGACCCGCAGTGGCCCGCCTTCATCGAAGCCGCCGAGAAGGAGGGCATCACCGTCGAGCTGGTCGACTTCGGCTCGTACGAGCAGCCCAACCCGGCGCTCGCCGCGGGCGAGCTCGACCTCAACCAGTTCCAGCACATCGTGTACCTGGCCGGCTACAACGTCGCCGCGGGCGACGATCTCGTCCCGATCGGCTCGACCGGCATCTACCCCCTGGGGCTGTACTCGCAGAAGGTCGACGACGTCGACGACATCAAGAAGGGCGAGACGGTGATCGTGCCCGACGACGCCTCGAACCAGGCGCGCGCGCTGCTCGTGCTGCAGTCCGCAGGCCTCATCGAGCTCAAGAGCGGCGGCACCATCTTCTCCGACCTGTCCGACATCGACGAGGACGCGTCGAAGGTGAAGGTCACCGCGCTCGAGGCGGCGCTGATCCCGACCTCGCTGCCCGACGCCGCAGCAGCGATCATCAACAACGACTTCGTGACACAGGCCGGGCTCAAGTTCGAGGACGCGATCGCACAGGACGACCCGTCCGACCCGAACGCGCTGCCCTACGTCAACATCTTCGCCGCCCGCGCGGAGGACAAGGACGACGAGACGTACCTGAAGCTCGTGGACATCTTCCAGAACGACCCGGAGGTGCAGAAGGGCCTCGCCGAGGCATCCGGCAACACCATCGTGCCGCTGCAGACCCCGGTCGCCGACCTGGAGGCGTCGTTGAAGAAGGTCGAGAAGGACACCGAGGCCAACGGCTGAGCACAGCCGCCCTCTGATCCGCGAGAGAATCGGGCGGTGCGTCTGCGCGCCGCCCGATTCCCGTGCACAGGAAGAACCACCATGCCCCTCGTAACCCTCACCGACGTCACGAAGACGTACCCGCCCGCACTCAAGGGCGCCGATCCGGTAGTGGCCGTCGACGCGGTGACCCTCGAGATCGAGCAGGGCGACGTCTTCGGCATCATCGGATACTCCGGCGCCGGCAAGTCCACGCTCGTGCGTCTCATCAACGCGCTCGAACCCGCCACCAGCGGCTCGATCGTCGTGGACGGCGTCGACATCACCACCCTCCCCGAGCGGCGGCTGCGCGCGGTGCGCGGCGGCATCGGGATGATCTTCCAGCAGTTCAATCTGTTCTCGGCCAAGACCGTCCGGGCCAACGTCGCCTACCCGCTCAAGCTGGCGGGATGGTCGAAGGCCGACATCGACGAGCGGGTCGCCGAGCTGCTGCGCTTCGTGGGCCTGGCTGACAAGGCGCGCGCGTACCCAGAGCAGCTCTCCGGCGGGCAGAAGCAGCGCGTCGGCATCGCGCGCGCCCTCGCCACCCGTCCCGCGATCCTGCTCGCCGACGAGGCGACCAGCGCACTGGACCCGCAGACCACCCACGAGGTGCTGGACCTGCTGCGCCGGGTCAATGAGGAGCAGGGCGTGACGATCGTGGTGATCACCCACGAGATGGACGTCATCCAGTCCATCGCCACCCGCGTGGCGGTCATGGAGAACGGGCGCGTGATCGAGCAGGGCGACGTGTTCCAGGTCTTCTCGGACCCGCAGAACCCCGCGTCCCGGCGCTTCGTCGGCACCGTGATCAAGGGCATCCCCTCCCCGGCCGAGAGCGCGGCGCTGCGCGAGCGCCACGCGGGGCGCCTGGTGACCTTCTCGTTCCGCGACGGCGACTCCTCGCAGGCGCAGGTCTTCCTCGACCTCGCCGAGGCCGGGCTCGGGTTCGAGCTCGTCTACGGCGGAATCAACGACATCCGCGGGCGCGCCTTCGGACACCTCACCCTGGCGATCCGCGGCGCCGACGCCGTGATCGACGCGGCGCTGCAGCGCATCCGCGCACACGCCACGGTGACCGAGATCGCCGCGGAAGGAGCCCGCTGATGGATCGCCTCAACGAGCTGTGGCCGGAGTTCTGGGACGCCGCCCTCGAGACGCTGTACATGACCACCTACGCCCTGGTGCTCGCCGGCATCTTGGGCACCTTCATCGGCATCGGGCTGTACGTCACCCGCCCAGGCGGGCTCATGCACAATCGCGTGGTGAACGCCCTGCTCGAGCTGCTGGTGAACTTCTTCCGGCCGATCCCGTTCGTGATCTTCATCGCGGTGCTGCAGCCGGTCACGCGCGCGGTGATCGGCATCGGCATCGGCACGACCGCGGGCGCCTTCGCGATCGGCATCGCGGCGGCGTTCGCCATCGGGCGCATCGTCGAGCAGCATCTCATCTCGGTGCCGCCCGGCGTGATCGAAGCCGCGCGCGCGATGGGTGCCGGGCCCTGGCGCATCCTGTTCACCGTGGCGATCCCGGAATCGCTGGGCCCGCTCATCCTCGGCTACACCTTCATCGTCGTCGCGCTCATCGACATGACCGCCATGGCGGGCCTCATCGGCGGCGGGGGCCTGGGTGCGTTCGCGCAGATCTACGGCTTCCGCAAGTTCGAGCCGGTGGTGATGTGGGCGGCCATCGTGCTGATCGTCGTGTTCGTGCACCTCGTGCAGCTGCTGGGCACCCGACTGGCCCGGCAGATCATGCGCCGCTAGGGGCGTACGCCAGGGTGCGGCGCGTGCGGAACGCGCGCGCCGCACCGCTGAGCGGGTCGGTGAAGTGCAGCTCGCGCGCGAGCAGCTGCAGCGGCCGGGTGAAGTCGTCGGGGGCCTCGGGCAGCAGCTCGGGATAGAACCCGTCGTGCAGGATGCCGGCGCCGAGGGCCGCCAGGTGCACGCGCAGCTGGTGCATGCGCCCGGAATGCGGGCGCAGCAGCGTGTGCAGCACGCGCTCATCGCTCCCGATCAGCTCGATGAGGGTCTCGGAGTTCGGCTCGCGCTCAGGGTCGGTGCGCACGCACACATGACCGCGCAGCTTCTCGATGTGATTGCGGAACACCACGGGGAACGCTCGGCGCGCCAGCGCCGGCGCGGCGGGATCCCAGCCCTCCGGCAGCGCGGACACCGCCTCGTAGACCTTCTCGACCTGGCGCCGCTCGAACAGCAGCTGATACGCGCCGCGCGTCTGCGGCCGCACCGAGAACATCAGCAACCCGGCGGTCGCGCGGTCGAGGCGATGGATGGGGGTGAGCTCGGGGATGCCGAGCCGGTTGCGCAGCCGCACGAGGGCGGAGTTCTGCAGGTACTTGCCACCCGGCGTCGTCGGCAGGAAGTGGGGTTTGTCGGCGACGACCAGGTCGCGGTCCTGGTGCAGCACCTCGATCTCGAACGGGATGTCGCGCTCCACGGGCGGCTCGCGGTAGTACCAGACGAACTCGTGCGCGCCCAGCGGCGTGTGCCGGCTCAGCGCCGATCCATCGCGGGCGACGATCTCGCCGCGATCGAAGCGACCCAGCAGGCGTTCCGGATCCAGGTGGAAGAAGCGCTCGGCCATGTAGGCGCCGATCGTGGGCCACCGACCGCTCAGCGGCACGTGCAGGCGCGTCGCGCCCACCCCGTCGCGCACCGGCAGGGGGGAGGTCATCGCCACCGCGGAACCCCGATCATGCGTCGAAGCTCAGGCTCAGCTTGCGCAGCAGCCCCGCCAGTCGATCCCGGTCGGAGCGGGGCAGCGCCTGCAGCAGCACGGCCTCGGCGTCGACCAGGCGGGTGATCGCCGCGTCCACGCGCACCCGGCCGTCGTCGGTGAGCGTGACCAGCACGCTGCGGCCGTCCTGCGGGTCGCCCTCGCGGCGCACGAAGCCACGGGCGACGAGGCGGTCGATGCGATTGGTCATCGTGCCGCTGGAGACCAGCGTCTGCTGCAGCAGCTGCTTGGGCGAGAGCTGGAAGGGCGCGCCCGCGCGACGCAGCGCGGAGAGCACGTCCCACTCCCACGGCTCGATGTCGCTGCGGTGGAACACCTCGCGGCGGGCGCGGTCGAGGTGACGCGAGAGGCGGTCCATGCGCGAGAGCACCTCGAGGGGCGAGAAATCGAGGTCGGGGCGCTGGGTGTTCCAGGCGCCGACGATCCGGTCGACCTCATCCACCTCGCTCATACCTTCATTATCGCGTGCGCACGTGCGAGTGCGCGGGCGGGGCGTGGCAGACTTGGACGAGCGCCGGCCCGCTGCCGACGCGGTCCGCCGTGGTGTAATGGCAGCACGACAGCCTTTGGAGCTGTGAGGTTCAGGTTCGAGTCCTGGCGGCGGAGCATGACGCAGAACGCTCTCGCCATCATCGTCCTCGCCGCCGGTCAGGGCACCCGCATGAAGTCGCGGCGCCCCAAGGTGCTGCACGAGATCGGCGGCCGACCGCTGGTCGGCCACGTGCTCACCACCGCGCGCACGCTCGGCGCGCAGCACATCGAGGTGGTGGTGCGTCACGAGCGCGACCAGGTCGTCGCCGCGCTCGCCGAGCAGTACCCGGATGCCGTCATCGTCGATCAGGACGACATCCCCGGCACCGGACGCGCGGTGCAGGTCGCGCTGGACGCCCTGCCCGGCGACTTCGACGGCGACGTGCTCGTGCTCTCCGGCGACGTGCCGCTGCTGCAGGCCGACATCCTCGAGGCGCTGGTCGCCGGGCACCGGGCGGCGGCCGCGGCCGCGACGCTGCTCAGCGCACACCTGGACGATCCGACCGGCTACGGCCGCGTCATCCGCGACGCCGACGGCGGGGTGGAGCGCATCGTCGAGCAGAAGGACGCGAGCCCCGCGGAGGCGGCCGTCACCGAGATCAACGCCGGCGTGTACGTCTTCCGTGCCCCGGCGCTGCGCACGTTCCTCGCGCAGGTCGACCAGGACAACGCGCAGGGCGAGATGTACCTCACCGACGTGATCGGCCTGCTGCGTCGCGCGCAGGAGCCGGTGGCCGCGGAGCTCGCCAGCGATGTGGCATCCACCTTCGGCGTCAACGATCGCGCTCAGCTCGCCGAGGCAGGGCGCGTGCTCAACCAGCGCATCGTGCGCCGCTGGCAGCGCGAGGGCGTCACGATCGTCGACCCGGCGACCACCTGGATCGACGACGACGCGAAGCTCGCGCCGGATGTGACGATCCTGCCGAACACGCAGATCCTGCGCGCCACGGTCATCGCCGAAGGCGCCATCGTCGGCCCCGACACCACACTGGTGGACTGCGAGGTCGGCGCGGACGCCGTCGTCAAGCGCACCGACGCGAACCTCGCCGTGATCGGCGCGGGCGCCACGGTCGGCCCGTTCTCGTTCCTGCGGCCGGGCACCGTGCTGGGCCCCGGCGGCAAGATCGGCGCCTATGTTGAGACGAAGAACGCCGAGATCGGCGAGGGCAGCAAGGTGCCGCACCTGTCGTACGTCGGCGACGCCACGATCGGCCGCGGTGTGAACCTCGGCGCCAGCACGATCACCGCGAACTACGACGACGTCAACAAGCACCGCACGATCGTCGGTGACGAGGTGCACACCGGGTCGCACACCGTGCTCGTCGCGCCCGTTAGGCTGGGAGCCGGTGCGAAGACCGGTGCCGGCGCTGTCGTCCGCAAGGACGTGCCCGCGGGCGCCCTGGCCATGAGCGTCGCCCCCCAGCGCAACATCGACGGGTGGGTCGAGAAGAACAGAGCAGGCACGGGCGCAGCGGACGCGGCGGCCCGCGAACGATCGGCGGAGTAGGTCGCATGGGCAACAAGAAGAAGAAGGCCGTACTCGATCGCGAGAACGGTGTCGCACCCGGTCTGACCGCGAAGACGAAGAAGCGGCTCGTCGTCGCGGGCGGGCGCTCGCACCCCGAGCTCACCGCCGCGGTCGCCGCCGCACTCGGCCAGGAGGTCGCTCCGGTCGAGCACCGCACCTTCGCCTCCGGCGAGATCTACGCGCGCTTCGAGGTCTCCATCCGCGGCTGCGACCTGTTCATCGTGCAGTCCTTCGGCGAGCCGGTGAACGAGTGGCTGATGGAGACGCTCATCATGCTGGATGCCGCCAAGCGCGCCTCGGCCAAGCGCATCACGGTCGTCGCGCCGTACTACCCGTACTCCCGCCAGGATAAGAAGGGCCGCGGTCGCGAGCCGATCTCGGCGCGCCTGGTCGCCGACATGCTCAAGACCGCCGGCGCCGACCGCGTGATGAGCGTGGACCTGCACGCCGCGCAGATCCAGGGCTTCTTCGACGGACCCGTCGACCACCTGTTCGCCAAGCCGGTGCTGCTCGAGCACTTCCAGGGCACGCTGACCGACGAGGACCGCGAGACCCTCACCATCGTCTCGCCCGACATGGGACGGGTGCGCGTGGCCGACACGTGGTCCGACAGCCTGGGCGCACCGCTCGCGATCATCCACAAGCGCCGCGACCCCAAGCTGGCGAACCAGGTCTCGGTGCACGAGATCGTCGGCGCCGTGGACGGGCGCACCTGCCTGCTCGTGGACGACATGATCGACACCGGCGGCACCATCGTCAAGGCGGCGCAGGCGCTGAAGGGCGCCGGTGCGCGCAAGGTCATCGTCGCCGCGACGCACGCGGTCTTCAGCGATCCGGCCTCCCAGCGACTGCAGGACGACGCGATCGATCAGGTCGTCGTGACCGACACCATCCCGCTCACCGAGTCGCGCCGCTGGGACGGTCTCACCATCCTGCCGATCGCGCCGCTGCTGGCCACGGCGATCAAGCAGGTCTTCGAGGACGGCTCGGTCACGAGCATGTTCGGTGGGGATGCCTGAGAGCCGCGCATAGCCGGATGCCGGATGCTGGCAGCATGACCGCTCATCCCACCGCCCGCGCCGGAGCCGCGCTGTTCGGCGTCGCGGGGGCCCTGCTGCTGGCCGGGTGCTCCGGCGCCGCGGAGGCCGACGCGCCCGGCGGACCGTCGGCCGGTCCCGACGGGCCGTACGCCGACGGGACCTACACCGCCGAGGGCTCGTACCGCACACCCGAGACCGTCGAGAAGCTGTCGGTGACGCTCACGGTCGCGGACGACGTGGTGACCCAGGTGGCGGTCAGCAGTGACCCGCAGGCCCCGGAGACCCGCAACTTCCAGGGCCAGTTCATCGTCGGCATCGCCGACGTCGTCGTGGGCCGGCCCCTCGAGGGCCTGGACGTCGACCGCGTCGCCGGCTCCTCGCTGACCAGCGAGGGCTTCGACGAGGCGGTCGGGAAGATCCGCGAAGAGGCTGCTGCGGCGGCGCGCTAGCCGTGCACATCTGGCGGTTCGAGGCGATCGGCACGCGCTGGGAGGTCGCGACCGCCCACGCGGTGCCCGCGGAGCGACGCCGTGCCGTGACCGAGCTCATCGCGGCGTTCGACGCGGCCTGGTCGCGCTTCCGCCGGGACTCGCTGGTGTCGTCATTGCGCGAGGGCGGTCGCGTGGCCGCGCCGCCGGACGCCGCCGCGATGCTCTCGGTGTACGCCGAGCTCGGTCGCGCGACGGAGGGCGCCGTCACGCCGCTGATCGGCACGGCGCTGGAGGCACTCGGCTACGACAGCGGGCTGTCGCTGCGCGCCGGGCGGCCGGTGCCTGCGCCTGCCCACTGGGAGCGGATGCTGCGCTGGGACGATGCCGCGCTCACGCTGGCAGGTCCGGCGCTGATCGACGTCGGCGCGGTGGGCAAGGGCCGCCTGGTCGACCGCGTGCTCGAGGCGCTCGCTCCGCTTCCCGGACCGGTCACCGTCGATGCGAGCGGCGATCTGCGAGTGCGCGGCGGCGCCATCCGCGTCGCCCTCGAGCACCCCTACGATCCGGCCATGGCGGTCGGAGTCGTGCCGGTCGCCGACGCGGCGCTTTGCGCATCGGCCGGCAACCGCCGCGCCTGGGCGGACGGCATGCACCACGTGCTCGACGGCCGCACGGGGCTGCCGGTGCGCACGTGGGCGGCGACGTGGGCGCTCGCCGCCGATGCGATGCATGCGGATGCCGCCGCCACCGCGCTGTTCTTCGACGGCGGCGCGGGCTTGGCCGATCAGTGGGGCGTGCACTGGGTGCGCATGGCCACCGACGGCAGGATCGAGCGCTCGCCCGGGTTCCCCGGCGAGCTGTTCACCCGGTGACGCGCGCCGTGCGCCGCGTCCCGGAGAATGGAACTGTGATCACTGCCTTCCTGGCGATGCGGCAGCGCGTGCTGGCCGTGCTCGGCGCCATCTCGATGTACCGGCTCGTGCTGTTCGCCCTCGCGGTGCTGGGGGTGATCGCGCTCGGACTCTCGCTCGCCGGACTCGTCGGCCCCAGCGCGGGTGAGATCCTGGCCTCGTTCGCCGTGCTCGCCGTGGTGATCTCCCTCGTCGACGCCGCCGCGCAGCGGGTGCTGCGCCGCCCGTGGCGCATCGAGTCCTCACTGGTCACCGCGCTCATCCTGCTGTTCGTCCTGCAGCCCTCGACCGTCCCGCCGGGACTCGCCGGCATCGCCCTCGCCGGGATGCTGGCGAGCCTGTCGAAGTACGTGATCGCGTGGCACGGCCGGCACATCCTCAACCCGGCGGCGTTCGGCGCGGCGGTGGTCACCCTGCTCGGCTGGGGGACGTTCTCATCGTGGTGGGTGGGCACCCCCTGGCTGGCGCTCTTCGTGGCCGTGTTCGGTCTCGTCGTGCTCTGGCGGACGGAGAAGGTGCAGATCGTGCTGGCCTTCCTGCTCGTCGCGGTCGTGGTCTCGGTGCTGCGCCAGGTGGTGCAGGCGCAGCTGTTCGGGTTCGGGATCGATGTGGCGCTGGGGGATGCCGTCGTCTTCGCCCTCACGCAGTCGCCGTACCTCTTCCTCGGCGCGTTCATGCTGTCCGAGCCGCTGACCACGCCGCCGCGTCGCTGGCAGCAGTTCAGCGTCGCCGTCCTGGTCGGCATGCTGGCCGGCTGGCCCATCGCCGTGGGCTCGCTGTTCACGCTGGGCCAGGAGCGCGCGCTGCTGATCGGCAACCTGCTCGCGTTCGCCTTCGCCGTGCGCAGCTCGGTGCGCCTCGTGCTCACCGGGCGCCGGTTCGTCACGCCCACCGCGCAGGAGCTCACCTTCCGCACCAAGAGCCGGCTGCGCTTCACTGCCGGGCAGTACCTCGAGCTGGAGGTGCCGCACCGCAACCCCGATCCACGCGGCACTCGGCGCGAGTTCAGCATCCTCTCCGCGCCCGCCGACCTGCCGACCCTCCGCATCGCGTACAAGGACGGCGATCAGAAGCACCCCTCCAGCTACAAGCGCGCGCTCAAAGCCGCCGAGCCGGGCGCCGAGCTCGCGGTCACCGGCACCTGGGGCGATTTCGTCCTGCCGCGCGGCGGCGCGCCGGTGCTCATGGTCGCGGCGGGGATCGGGGTGACGCCCTTCGTCTCTCAGCTGCGTCAGCTGCAGGCGACGGGTGCGCAGCGTGACGTCGTGCTCGTGTACGTGGCATCCGAGGCCGCCGAGCTCGCCTTCCGCGACGAGCTCGAGGCGACCGGGGTGCACACGGTGGTCTTCACGCGCGACGAGCCGGTGGACCTGCCCGCGCACTGGACGTGGGCGCAGGGCATCCGCCTCGACGCCGCCGGATTGCAGGGGGTGGTGCCCGACCTCGCCGAGCGGCACGCGTTCATCTCCGGCCCGCCCCGCCTGATCGCCGATCTGGCACCCGCGCTGCAGCGGGCGCGCGGGGTGACCACCGACGCGTTCGCCGGCTACTAGGTCCGCCGCGGCAGCCGCACCGTGAACGTGGTGTCGCCGGGAGCGCTGTCGACCGTGATCGTGCCGCCGTGCCCCTCGACGATGGCCTTCGCGATGGCCAGCCCGAGGCCCGTGCCGCCGGTCTGCCGGGCGCGCGAGACGTCGCCGCGGGCGAAGCGGGCGAACAGCTCGTCGCGCACCTGCGGATCGATGCCCGGCCCGTCGTCGTGCACGCGCAGCTCGGCGCCGACGGCGGTGGCCGAGACCGAGAGGGTGATCGTGGTGCCCGCGGGTGTGTGGGCGCGGGCGTTGGCGAGCAGGTTGCCGACCACCTGGTGCAGCCGCCCCACGTCGCCCACCACCGCCACCGGCTCCTCCGGCGCCACCAGCTCCCAGCGGTGTTCCGGCCCGGTGGGCTGCGCGTCGGCCAGGGCCTCGACCGCCAGCTGCGACAGGTCGACGTCGCCGTGCACGAGTTCGGCGCCCTCGTCGAGTCGTGCCAGCAGCAGGAGGTCCTCGACCAGCCGCGTCATGCGCACCGACTGCGCCTGGATGCGCTCGAGTGCGGCGGTGGTGTTCTCGACCGTCGCGGCGTCGTGGCCATGGGTCAGCGCGCGCAGTGAGAGCTCGGAGTAACCGCGGATGGACGCGAGCGGAGTGCGCAGCTCATGGCTCGCGTCGGCGACGAAGCGTCGCATCCGCTCCTCGTTGCGCTGGCGCGCGGCGAGGGAGGAGTCCACGTGGTCCAGCAGCGTGTTCAGCGCGACGCCCACTCGGCCGACCTCGGTGCGCGGGTCGGCCTCGTAGTCCGGCACCCGCTCGGTGATGCTCACTTCACCCCGGTCGAGGGGCTGTCCGGCCACCCGTGACGCCGTCGCTGCGACCGCGCGCAGCGGACGCAGCCCCATGCTGATCGTCAGAGCGGTGGTGAGGGCGAGCAGGATGAGGCCGCCGAGCGTGGCCAGCGCGATGACCGTGAACAGCGAGGTCATCGTGTGCTGCACCTCTGCGCGCGAGAGTCCGGTGATCACGAGGACGCCGTTCTCGGTGCGATCGGCGGTCACGCGGTACGACCCGGAGCCAGAGAGGGTGACCGTGGCATCCCCCGATCCGCGCATCGCCGCGGTGAGGGTGAGCAGATCGCGAGCGGGCAGGGCGCGCCGCGCGTCCTGGGTGACGATGATCCCCGAAGGCGGGGCGTCGGGCGGGGAGACAACGAGCAGCAGGCTCGTGCCGGGCACATAGCGGCCGTTCATGGCGTACTCGGCCGTGAGGGCCTCGCCGTGCAGGGCGGCCACGCGCGCGCGATCGGTGACCAGCGCCGTGGTCACGCCCGCCATGCCGTCGAGCTGATCCTGCACGCGGTCCTCGAGCGTCTTGCCCAGGGTGGCGCTGGTGATGATCGCGACGACGACGAGGATGAGCGAGACGAAGCCGATCACGGCGGCCATCAGGCGCGCCTGCAGGCTGAGGGGGTGGGGGCGCATGTGCTCTACTGGGGCGCCTTGATCATGTATCCGACACCGCGCACGGTGTGCAGCAGCGGGACGCGTCCGGCGTCGATCTTCTTGCGGAGGTAGGAGATGTACAGCTCGACGACCGACGATTTGCCGCCGAAGTCGTAGCTCCACACCCGGTCGAGGATCTGTGCCTTCGACAGCACCCGGCGCTCGTTGCGCATCAGGAAGCGCAGCAGCTCGAACTCCGTCGCGGTCAGCTCGATCTCGTCGTCGCCGCGCATCACCTCGTGGCTGTCCTCGTTGAGCGACAGATCGGCCACCCGCAGGATCGACTGCTCCTCCTCGGCCTGGCCCTGCCCGGAGCGGCGGATGACGGCGCGCAGCCGCGCGATGACCTCCTCGAGACTGAAGGGCTTGGTCACGTAGTCGTCTCCGCCCGCGGTGAGTCCGGCGATCCGGTCGGAGACGGCGTCCTTGGCGGTGAGGAAGACGACGGGGACGAGGTTCCCCGACTCGCGCAGCCGGCGCAGCACGCTCATGCCGTCGAGGTCGGGCATCATCACGTCGAGCACGAGGGCGTCGGGCTCGAAATCCCGCGCGACCTGCAGGGCCTCCAACCCGGATGCCGCGGTGCGCACCTCCCAGCCCTCCATGCGCAGCGCCATGGCGAGCAGGTCGGTGAGCATCGGCTCATCGTCGACCGCGAGGATGCGCAGCGGCGCGCCGTCGGGGCGACGCAGGTCGGGGTGCTCGGAGCTCATGGCTCCATTGTGCGACCCGCCGCACCGAGAAGGCAGTGCGTTCGCTATGCGTCTCCTGTGCGACGCGGCGAACTCCGGATCAGTGCGTGTCGACCGCGGGCACCTCGGAGCGATCTCCCGACCACAGCGTGTGGAAGGTGCCCTCCTTGTCGATGCGCCGGTAGGTGTGCGCGCCGAAGAAGTCGCGCTGGGCCTGCACGAGTGCCGCCGGGAGGCGCTCGGCGCGGATGCCGTCGTAGTACGACAGCGAGGACGAGAACGCCGGAGCCGGGATGCCGGACTGCGCGGCCGCGATGACCACCCGGCGCCATGACGCCTGGCCACGCGCGAGCGCGTCGGCGAAGTAGGGCGCCGTCATCAGCACCGGCAGGTCGGGGTCCTCGGCGTAGGCGTCGGCGATGCGGTTGAGGAACTGCGCGCGGATGATGCAACCGGCGCGCCAGATCTTCGCGACCGCGCCGAGGTCGATCGTCCAGCCGTACTCGGTGGCACCGGCGCGGATCTCGTCGAACCCCTGCGAGTAGGCGACGATCTTCGAGGCGTACAGCGCCAGGCGGACGTCCTCGATGAACGCGGCCTCGTCGTCGACGACGAACTCCTGGGTTCCTGAGCCTGTCGAATGGGTTCCTGAGCCTGTCGAAGGACCGGGCAGATGCGCCGCCACCGCACGCTGCTCGGGGTGCGAGGAGAGCGAGCGCGCGAAGGTCGCCTCCGCGATACCAGAGACCGGCACCCCGAGGGCGAGGGCCGTCTGCACGGTCCACGCGCCGGTGCCCTTCGCGCCGGCCTGGTCGACGATGACGTCCACCAGCGGCCGGCCGGTCTCGGCGTCGATCTGGCGCAGCACCTCGGCGGTGATCTCGATGAGGTAGGACTCCAGCTCGCCGGTGTTCCACTCGGCGAAGATGTCGGCGATCTCGGCGGGCGTGCGTCCGGTGCCGCGGCGGATGAGGTCGTACGCCTCGGCGATCAGCTGCATGTCGGCGTACTCGATGCCGTTGTGCACCATCTTCACGAAGTGGCCGGCACCGCCCTCGCCGACGTGGGTGACGCAGGGCTCGCCCTCCGCGACCGCGGCGATCGACTTGAGGATCGGGCCGAGCGTGACCCACGACTCGGCCGAGCCGCCGGGCATGATGCTCGGTCCGAGCAGTGCGCCCTCCTCGCCGCCGGAGATGCCGGCGCCGACGAAGTTGATGCCGGTCTCGCGGACCGCCTTCTCGCGGCGGATGGTGTCGGGGAAGTAGGCGTTGCCGCCGTCCACAATGATGTCGCCCGGCTCGAACACCCGCACCAGCTCGTCGATCACGGCATCCGTGCCGAGGCCGGCCTTCACCATGATGATGGCCGTGCGCGGCTTCTGCAGGCTCGCCGCGAACTCCTCGTACGAGAACGTCGGCACGAAGCCGGCCTCGGGATGCAGCGCGATCAGCTCATCGGTCTTCGCGCGCGAGCGGTTGAGCACGGCGACCGTGTTCCCCTCGCGGCTGGCGAGGTTGCGAGCCAGGTTCGAACCCATGACGGCGAGTCCGACGACTCCGATGTTGGCTGATGCTGCGGGCACAGGAATCTCCTCGATGGTGAGTGGGTGATCCCAGGCTAGCGCTGCCGCGCGGAGGTCGTTCCTTCGTGACGGCGGGCTCATCCGCCGGTGCGTCAGTCCTTGCGGTAGCCGGAACGGCCCATCGCGAACATCGCGGCGAACGAGGACACGATGCCGCCGAGGGCGATCGCGCCGATGACCCAGAGGATGACGTGCGAGAGGAAGGCGGCATCGAGCATGTGAACAGCCTATCGAGGTTTCCGGTACGATGAGGGGAGTTCCTCGGCGAGGGGTGCGCGCATGCGCTGCATCCGTGATCGACGCGGCGACGTGAGCCCGGTGGTGGGGCGGCCCTGCGGCCGGATGCCCCGGTCTGCGCCTCGTGTCCGCATCCGAGGTGCCGAGACCATGACCATCGCGCGGCCCCGTCCCGCGTGCCTGAAGGAGAACCACCCATGTCTGACGAGAACAAGGTCCACGCAGAGGTCCGCACGAACTTCGGTAAGGGCTTCGCCCGCCGCCTGCGCGCCGACGGCAAGATCCCCGCGGTCGTCTACGGCCACGGCACCGACCCCGTGCACGTCGCACTGCCCGGCCACCAGGTCTCGCTGATCATCCGCCGTGCCAACGCGCTGCTCGACCTCGACATCGAGGGCGCCTCGCAGCTCGTGCTGGTCAAGGATGTGCAGCGTGACCCGGTCCGCCAGATCATCGAGCACATCGACCTGCTGGTCGTGAAGAAGGGCGAGAAGGTCGTCGTCGAGGTCCCCGTCGTCGTCACCGGCGAGTCCTTCTCGGGCACCATCGTCACCGTCGATGTCGCCACCATCAAGCTCGAGGTCGACGCGACCGACATCCCGCAGAACGTCGAGGTGAGCGTCGAGGGCCTCGAGGAGGGCGCCCACATCACCGCCGGTGACGTGACCCTGCCCCAGGGTGCCACGCTGGCCGACGAGGCCGACCTGCTGCTGGTGGCCGTGTCGCTGCCTGCCGCAGAGGTCTCCGACGAGGCCGAGGGTGCCGCCGCCCAGCCCGCCGGGGAGGCCGCAGCGGAGTGATCCGCTGAGCACACCCGCAGAGATGCAAGACGAGGGGACGCGAGCACATCGCGTCCCCTCCGTCGTATCCGCCGCCGCTGATCGCACGCGCGAGAGGAAGACCGCATGACAACGACCTGGCTGATCGTGGGCCTCGGCAACCCCGGGCCCCGCTACGCCGCGACTCGGCACAACATCGGACAGATGGCGGTGGATGAGCTCGCCGAGCGGCGCGGGGAGCGGTTCCGCGAGCACAAGGCGGGTGCGCGCGTGGTCGAGACCCGTCTGCGTCCCGGCGGCGACCGGATCGTGCTCGCCAAGCCGAACTCCTTCATGAACACGTCGGGAACGCCCGTCGCCGCCCTGGCGCGCTTCTACTCCGTCGCCTCCGAGAACGTGATCGTCGTGCACGACGAGCTCGACATCCCGTTCGACAGCATCCGCATGAAGAGCGGTGGCGGCCACGGCGGCCACAACGGCGTGCGCGACATCGCGCGCACGCTCACCACACCCGACTTCCTGCGCGTGCGCGCCGGCATCGGCCGCCCCCCGGGCCGACAGGATCCGGCGGATTGGGTGCTCGCGCCGTTCGGGTCGACCGAGGTGAAGACGCTGCCCATCTTCCTCTCCGACATCGCCGACGCGGTCGAGCAGCTCGTCGACGAGGGCCTGCTGGCCGCGCAGCAGAAGCACCACGTCCGCTGAGAGGCGATCCGGCGCGGTTCAGAACAGCGGGTCGGTGGCGATCCCGTTGCCGATGCCGTACATGATGCTCACCGCGAGGAAGAAGAAGCCCGGTCCCAGCGCCGCGATCACGACGGCCGCGATGCCCAGCCCGCGCCCGCGTCGGCGGGCGATGGCGATGATCCCCGCGATCAGCGCCAGAACGCCCAGCGCGGTGCCCAGCCAGAACATGATCTCCGCCCACAGCGTCTCTATGCGCACCGGCGACAGGGCGGCGAGAACGAGAGTGCCGGACGCGTCGACGAGGTCGTCGACGGAGACCGCGAGACCGATGCGCAGCGCCAGGATGCCGGCGATGATCGATGCGATCACCGCGGCGATCAGCGAGGCCACGAGCGCGACCGCACCCGTCGCGCGCGAGCGAGCAGGCGCCTCCGGCGGTACCTGGTAGGCGCCGGCGGGGGACTGATAGCCGCCGACCGGCACGGTGTACGCCCCGGACGGGGCCGCGTACGCCGACCCGGGCGGCGGGGGAGCGGGGGTCGATGCCGACGACGTCGGCGGGACGGGAGGCGGGAACGAATCGCTCACAGTGCTCCTCAGGCGCGCCGCAGCAGACCGATGCGGTCGTACACGTCGGCGAGGGTGGCATCCGCGACGGCATCCGCCTTCGCCGCGTTCACCGCGAGCAGCCGATCCAGCTCGGCCGGGTCGTCGAGCAGCGCGTTGGCGCGCTCGCGCACCGGGCCGAACTCCGCGACGACCAGCTCGGCGAGGTCCTTCTTGAAGTCGCCGTAGCCGCGGCCCGCGTACTCGTCCTCGATCGAGGCGAGATCGCGTCCCGCCAGAGCGGAGTAGATGGTCATCAGGTTCGACACCCCGGGCTTGGCGCCGCGGTCGAAGCGCACCGATCCCTCGGTGTCGGTCACAGCGCGCATGATCTTCTTCGCCGACTTCGCCGGGTCGTCGAGCAGCCACAGCACGCCCGCCTCGCTCTCCGCCGACTTCGACATCTTCGACGCCGGGTTCTGCAGGTCGTAGATGCGTGCGGTGTCCTTCTGGATCACGGGCTCGGGCACCGTGAAGGTCGTGCCGAAGCGGGTGTTGAACCGCTCGGCGAGGTCGCGGGTGAGCTCCACGTGCTGCTTCTGATCGTCGCCCACGGGCACGAGCTCGCTCTGGTAGAGCAGGATGTCGGCGGCCATCAGCACCGGATAGGTGAACAGGCCCACCGAGGTGGAGTCCTGGCCGTAGCGGGAGGACTTGTCCTTGAACTGCGTCATGCGCCCGGCCTCACCGAAACCGGTGATCGTGCTGAGGATCCACGCCAGCTCGGCGTGCGCGCGCACGTGCGACTGCACGTAGAGAGTGGACTTGGAGGGCTCGATGCCAGCGGCGATGTACTGCGCGGCGGTCCGCCGCGTCTTCTCGCGCAGCTCCGCCGGATTCTGCGGCACCGTGATCGCATGCAGGTCGACGACCGAGAAGAACGCGTCGTACGTGCTCTGCATGTCACGCCACTGCAGCAGTGCCCCGATGTAGTTGCCGGCGTGGAGGGAGTCGGCGGAGGGCTGCATTCCGGAGTAGAGGCGCTGTCGAGTCACCGTTCAATCCTATGCGGCTCGCGTCGGTCGCCCGTCAGTACGTGTAGTCGACGATCACCGGGGCGTGGTCGCTCCACCGCTCGGCATAGCTGGCGGCGCGCGCGATGGTGTAACCGGTGGCGCGCTGGGCGAGCGGTGCGGTCGCGAGATGGTAGTCGATGCGCCAGCCGCTGTCGTTGTCGAACGCCTTCCCCCGCATCGACCACCAGGTGTACGGACCGTCCACCTCGCCGTGGTGCGCGCGGCCCACATCGACCCAGCCGAGGCCCAGCCCGCCGCCCTCGGACGCGAACGGACGGGTGTCGCTGAGCTGGCCCACCATGCCCCTGCCGACGCCCTCCTGACCGACCACGCTCTCACCGGCCGCGCCGAGGATGCGGTCGAAGTAGGCGCGCTCGCGCGCGAGGAACCCGGACTTCTTCACGTTGCCCTTCCAGTTCAGGATGTCGAGCGGGCGGTGACCGACGTTGAGATCACCCGTGACGAGCGCGTGCGCGTCGTCCGCGCCCAGCTGGGCCATCCGCACGCTCATCGCGTCGAGGAACTTCCACTTCTCCTCCTGCTTGGGGCTGTTGGCCTCTCCGGAGTGCACGTAGGCACTGACGACGGTGAGCGGTGCTCCGTCCAGCAGGAAATCCGCCTCGATCCAGCGGCCGGCGGAATCGAAGTCGACGGCGCCGAGCGCGGTGCGCGAGGCGAGCGCCGGCGTGCGGCTGAGCACCGCGACACCGGCTCGGCCCTTCGCCGTGGCCTTCTCGTGCACGATATGCCAGCCGGGGAATGCAGCGGTCAGATGCTCGTCGTCGGCGCGCACCTCCTGCAGAGTGAGGATGTCGACGTCGGCGGCGTCCAGCCAGGAGTGCATGCCGTTGCGCACGGCGGCGCGGACGCCGTTGACGTTGACGGAGGCGATACGCAGATGGGGCATGGTTCAAGACTAACGAGGGGCCCGGACACCGGACCCCTCGTGGCATGTCAGGCGCGGTGGCTCAGCGGGCTCCCCCGCGCAGCACGGCCTGCTTGACCTCGGCGATCGCCTTGGTGACCTCGATGCCGCGCGGGCACGCCTCGGTGCAGTTGAAGGTCGTGCGGCAGCGCCACACGCCCTCCTTGTCGTTGAGGATGTCGAGGCGCACGTCGCCGGCGTCGTCGCGCGAGTCGAAGATGAAGCGGTGCGCGTTGACGATCGCAGCCGGCCCGAAGTACTGCCCGTCGGTCCAGAAGATGGGGCAGGACGAGGTGCACGCGGCGCACAGGATGCACTTGGTGGTGTCGTCGAAGATCGCGCGGTCGGCGATCGACTGCACGCGCTCCTTGCCCTTCTCCGGGACGGAGTTGGCGATGAGGAAGGGCTGCACCTCGCGGTAGGAGGCGAAGAACGGCTCCATGTCGACGATGAGGTCCTTCTCCAGCGGCAGTCCCTTGATGGCCTCGACGTAGATCGGCTTCGAGATGTCGAGGTCCTTGATCAGCGTCTTGCAGGCCAGCCGATTGCGGCCGTTGATGCGCATGGCATCCGAGCCGCAGATCCCGTGCGCGCACGAGCGGCGGAACGACAGCGAGCCGTCGACCTCCCACTTGATCTTGTGCAGCGCGTCGAGCACGCGATCGGTCGGGTACAGCTCGACGTCGTAGTCGACCCAGCGCGGCTCCTCGTCCACCTCAGGGTCGAAACGGCGGACGTTGAAGGTGACCAGGAAGGACTGGACTCCCGAGTCGCTGGCGGCGGCTTCTGCGGGTGCCTCGACGACCTCGGACATGATCAGTACTTCCTCTCCATGGGCTGGTAGTTGGTGATCACGACGGGCTTCCAGTCGAGCCGGATGTGGTCGGTCGCGTCGGATGAGTGCGCGTCGCCGACCAGGTAGGCCATCGTGTGCTGCATGTAGTTCTCGTCATCGCGCTTCGGGTAGTCGTCGCGCATGTGACCGCCGCGGCTCTCCTTGCGGTTGCGCGCGGCGTAGACGACGACCTCGGCGATGTCGAGCAGGAAGCCGAGCTCCACGGCCTCGAGCAGGTCGGTGTTGAACCGCTGGCCCTTGTCGTCGACGTGGATGTTGCGGTAGCGCTCGCGCAGCTCCTCGATGACGCCGAGGACGTGGGTGAGCGACTCGTCGGTGCGGAACACCTGCGCGCCCTTGTCCATCTCATCCTGCAGCTTCTTGCGCAGCACTGCGATGCGCTCGGTGCCCTGGTTGTTGCGCAGGCCCTCGATCATGTCGCGCACGAAGGCCGCGGGGTCATCGGGCATCGGCACGAACTCGGCGGTCTTGACGTACTCGACCGCGTTGCGGCCGGCGCGCTTGCCGAACACGTTGATGTCCAGCAGCGAGTTGGTGCCCAGGCGGTTCGAGCCGTGCACCGACACGCACGCGCACTCGCCTGCGGCGTAGAGGCCGGGCACCACGGTGGTGTTGTCGGCGAGCACCTCGGCGTCGTTGTTGGTGGGGATGCCGCCCATCGCGTAGTGCGCGGTCGGCATGACCGGAACCGGCTCGACGACCGGGTCGACGCCGAGGTAGGTGCGGGCGAACTCGGTGATGTCGGGGAGCTTGGTCTCGAGCACCTCCGCGCCCAGGTGGGTGCAGTCCAGCAGCACGTAGTCCTTGTGCGGCCCCGCACCGCGCCCTTCCAGCACCTCCTGCACCATGCTGCGCGCGACGATGTCGCGCGGGGCGAGGTCCTTGATGGTGGGGGCGTAGCGCTCCATGAACCGCTCGCCCGAGGCGTTGCGCAGGATCGCGCCCTCGCCGCGCGCGCCCTCGGTGAGCAGGATGCCGAGGCCGGCGAGCCCGGTGGGGTGGAACTGGAAGAACTCCAGATCCTCCAGCGGCAGGCCCTTGCGCCACACGATGCCCACGCCGTCACCGGTCAGGGTGTGCGCGTTGGAGGTGGTCTTGAAGATCTTCCCGAAACCGCCGGTGGCGAAGATGACGGCCTTGGCGTGGAACACGTGCAGCTCGCCGGTGGCGAGGTCGTACGCGACAACGCCGGCCACCTGAGTGCCGCCCGCGGCATCCTGCACAGTGATCAGGTCGAGCACGTAGAACTCGTTGAAGAAGTTGATGCCCAGCTTCACGCAGTTCTGGAACAGCGTCTGCAGGATCATGTGACCCGTGCGGTCGGCGGCATAGCAGGCGCGGCGCACCGGCGTCTTGCCGTGCTCGGCGGTGTGGCCGCCGAAGCGGCGCTGGTCGATCTTGCCGTCGGGGGTGCGGTTGAAGGGCAGACCCATGTTCTCGAGGTCGATGACCGCGTCGATGGCCTCCTTGGCGAGGATCTCGGCGGCATCCTGGTCCACGAGGTAGTCACCGCCCTTGACGGTGTCGTAGGTGTGCCACTCCCAGTTGTCCTCCTCGACGTTGGAGAGCGCCGCGGCCATGCCGCCCTGCGCCGCCCCGGTGTGCGAGCGGGTGGGGTAGAGCTTCGAGATGACCGCCGTCTTCGCTCCGGGTCCCGCCTCGATGGCGGCGCGCATGCCGGCGCCGCCGGCGCCCACGATGACGATGTCGAACTGGTGGTGGTGCACACCGTCGCGGACGACGGAATCGGTGGTCTGCGTAGTCACTGTGTGTTTTGCCTTCTTCGTCAGTTGCTCAGGGCCTGGCAGGTCTGCCACATCGCGCCGTCCTCGAGGACACCGTTGCAGGGGTCGAAGGTGAAGACGACCAGGGTGCCGAGGAGGATGAGCAGCGCGGCGGCGAGGCCGAGGACCACGACCAGCGCCTTTCGCACCTTCTCGTGCGTCACGTAGTCGTTCACGATGGTGCGCATGCCGTTGGAGCCGTGGATCAGCGCCAGCCAGAGCATCAGCACGTCCCACCACTGCCAGAACGGGGTGGCGTACTTGCCGGCGACGAAGGCGAAGTCGACGGCGTGGATGCCCTCGCCGACCATGAGGTTCACGAACAGGTGCCCGAAGATGAGCACCACCAGCAGCACGCCGGAGGCGCGCATGAACACCCAGCCCCACTTCTCGAGGTTGATCCCGCGCTGACGGCGGGCAGGTGCGAGGGTCTGCGCGGACATCAGTTGCCCCCTCCGTATCCGGCGAATGCCAGGGCGAGATGACGCGGCACGAAGCCCGCCATGATCACGGCCCACACGCCGAGCACGATCCAGAACAGCTGGCGCTGGTACTGCGCGCCCTTCGACCAGAAGTCGACGACGATGATGCGCAGACCGTTCATGGCATGGAAGGCGATGCCCGCGACGAGCACGACCTCTCCGAACGCCATGATCGGGTTCTTGTAGGTACCGATCACCGCGTCGTACGCCTCGGGGGAGACGCGGATCAGTGCCGTGTCGAGCACGTGCACCAGGAGGAAGAAGAAGATCGCGACGCCGGTGATGCGGTGCAGCACCCACGACCACATGCCTTCTCGACCTCGATACAGTGTGCCGCGCGGAGCCCTGGATGTGGTCTCCGAAATCGACGGTGTCAAGCGTGTGCTCGTGGACACGTCGTCCTCCCTGATCGATGAGACGTCGCGCATGCATCCGGGCAGGCCCGACCTCACCCATCCTATTCCCGTCCGGACGGGCGAGGCGACGAAGGCGACCCTTATCCACTCAGCGCGTCCGAGGTCACGGCTAGGTTTGAGCCATGGCGCTTATCGACGACTTCTACGCGGTGATCCCGGCCGGTGGCATCGGCAGCAGACTGTGGCCGCTGTCGCGCGCGGACGCGCCGAAGTTCCTGCACGACCTCACCGGCTCGGGGCACTCGCTGCTGCGCGACACCTGGGACCGGCTCGAGCCCCTGGCCGGTCCCGACCGGATCGCCGTGGTCACCGGTCGCGCGCATCGCGCCGCCGTGGAGGGGCAGCTGCCCGGCATCCCGGACGCCAACGTCTTCCTCGAGTCCGAGCCGCGCGAGTCGGCCGCGGCGATCGGTCTCGCCGCGGCCATCCTGCACCGCCGCGACCCCGATGTGATCATCGGCTCGTTCAGCGCCGACCACGTCATCCGCGGCACGCGGGTGTTCGAGTTCGCGGTGCGCGACGCCGTGGAGGTGGCGCGCGAGGGATACATCTGCACGATCGGCATCACCCCGACCGAGCCCGCGGTCGGCTTCGGCTACATCGAGAAGGGTCCCGAGCTCGTCGTCGAGGGGGCGCGCGAGGCGGCCCTGGTCGCCCGCTTCGTGGAGAAGCCCGACCTCGAGACGGCGAAGGCCTACGTCGCCGACCGTGCCCACCTGTGGAACGCCGGCATGTTCATCGCGAAGGCGAGCGTCCTGCTCGACGAACTGCGCATCAACGAACCCGCGCTGCATGCCGGGCTCATGGAGCTGGCCGAGGCGTGGGACGACCGTGACCGGCGCGGCCCCGCCGTCGATCGCATCTGGCCGACCCTGAAGAAGATCGCGATCGACTACGCCGTCGCCGAGCCCGCCGCCGAACGCGGTCGCCTCGCGGTCGTGCCAGGGCACTTCGACTGGGATGACGTGGGCGACTTCGCCTCGCTGACGAAGCTGATCACCAACGGGCGCAAGAACGATCTGGCGGTGCTGGGGCCGCGCGCGCGGGTGCTGTCGGATGCCGCGAGCGGCATCCTGGTCAGCCAGACCTCCCGCGTGATCAGCCTGGTGGGGGTGCAGGACATCGTCGTGGTCGACACCGACGACGCCCTGCTGGTGACGACCGTCGAGCACGCGCAGCGCGTGAAGGGCGTCGTCGAGTCGCTGAAGCTCACCGGCCGCGGCGACGTGCTCTGAGGCCGCTGTTGCAGATGGCCAAGCAGGAGCGGCGGTCATCATTGCAGGTTTGTAACCTTTCGCCAGCACATCTGAGCATGACGTGCGCCGCGCGCGTAACACTCGGTAACCTCGATCGATCCGCGACGTCCGCGGAGATCACCCGGGAGGCATGAGTGTCCATCTCCATCACCAAGAAGCTGCTCGGCGCGACCGTCGCCGCCGGCGTCGTCCTGAGCCTGGCCGCGTGCGGTCAGGCGCCCGCTGACAAGCCCGGCGCCAACGGCGGCAACGGCGACAAGTCCGACTTCTCCGCGTGCATCGTCTCGGATGCCGGCGGCTTCGACGACAAGTCCTTCAACCAGCTGTCCTACGAGGGCACCAAGAAGGCCGCCGATGAGCTCGGCGCCACCTTCCGTGAGGCGGAGTCGAACGCCGAGACCGAGTACGCTCCGAACATCGACAACATGGTCTCCGAGGGCTGCGACGCCATCGTCGCCGTCGGCTTCGCGCTGTCGCAGGCGACGGTCGACGCCGCCGAGGCGAACGCCGAGACGGACTTCATCCTCGTCGACGACGCCGGCGGCGACAACAAGCCCGACAACGTCAAGCCGCTGCTGTACAACACCGCCGAGGCGGCGTTCCTGGCCGGCTACCTGTCGGCGGGCTACTCGAAGACCGGCAAGGTCGGCACCTTCGGTGGCATGGAGTTCCCGACCGTGACGATCTTCATGGACGGCTTCAAGCAGGGCGTGGACCACTACAACGAACAGAACGGCAAGTCCGTCGCCGTGGTCGGCTGGGATGGCAAGACCGGCTCGTTCACCGGCGGCTTCGAGGCCAACCAGAGCGCGAAGACCGTCGCGAAGAACATCATCGACCAGGGCGTCGACGTGCTCTTCCCGGTCGGTGGTCCGATCTACCAGTCGGGTCTGCAGGCGATCAAGGACTCGGGCAAGGACATCGCGCTGATCGGCGCGGACGCCGACCTGTTCGAGACCGACCCGACCACCGCTGACTTCGTGCTCACGTCGGTGCTCAAGGCCATGGACCTGTCGACCTACGAGGCCGTCATGTCCAGCGCTGATGGCGACTTCAGCGGCGAGGCCTACATCGGCACTCTCGAGAACGAGGGCGTCGGCATCGCGCCGCTGCACGAGTTCGAGAGCAAGGTCGATGCGGAGCTGGTGAAGAAGGTCGACGAGATCAAGCAGGAGATCATCGACGGCACCATCACCGTCACCTCCTACCTCGACAAGTAAGAGGTACTGCATCGGGGAGGCCGGTCGTGCCGGCCTCCCCGATGTCGTCTGCCCGGGCGATCCCCGGTGCGAGGACACGTCACGAATAGGATCGGACACATGAAGCTCGAGCTGCGCGGCATAACGAAGAGGTTCGGCGCACTGACGGCCAACGACCACATCGACCTCGAGGTGCAGGCGGGGGAGATCCACTGCCTCCTCGGTGAGAACGGCGCGGGCAAGTCCACGCTGATGAACGTGCTGTACGGCCTCTACCAGGCCGACGAGGGGCAGATCCTCCTCGACGGGCGCGTGCAGCACTTCTCCGGCCCCGGAGACGCGATGGCGGCGGGAATCGGCATGGTGCATCAGCACTTCATGCTCATCCCGGTGTTCACCGTGGCCGAGAACGTGATGCTCGGGCACGAGCAGACGACGTTCGGCGGCCGCCTCGATATCGCGGCGGCTCGCGCGAAGGTGCGCGAGATCTCCGACCGCTTCGGCTTCGACGTCGACCCCGACGCGCTCGTCGAGGACCTGCCGGTGGGTGTGCAGCAGCGCGTGGAGATCATCAAGGCCCTCTCCCGGGAGGCGCGGGTGCTGGTCTTCGACGAGCCCACCGCCGTGCTCACCCCGCAGGAGACCGACGAGCTGATGGCGACCATGCGCCAGCTCAAGGAGCGGGGCACCTCGATCGTGTTCATCACGCACAAGCTGCGCGAGGTGCGCGAGGTCGCCGACCGCATCACCGTCATCCGGCTCGGCAAGGTCGTCGGCGAGGCGTCGCCGACCGCGTCGAATGCCGAGCTGGCCTCGCTCATGGTGGGCCGCGCGGTGGAGCTCACCGTGCACAAGGACGCTCCCCGGCACACCGACGACGCGCTCGTGGTCGAGGGTCTCACGGTCACCGACGCCCTGGGCACCGTGCTCGTCGACGACGCCTCCTTCACGGTGCGCGGCGGCGAGGTGCTCGCGATCGCCGGGGTGCAGGGCAACGGCCAGACCGAGCTCACCGAGGCGCTGCTCGGTCTGCAGGAGCGGGTGCAGGGCAGCGTCCGCCTGAACGGCAAGCAGCTGCTCGGGCGCAGCGTGCGGCACATCCTCGACGCCGGCGTCGGTTTCGTGCCCGAGGATCGCGGTGTGGACGGGCTCGTCAAGGAGTTCTCCATCGCCGAGAACCTCATGCTCGACCGCTCCAACGGCGCGCCCTTCGTTCGCAACGGCGCCCTGCAGCTGCGCCGGCTGACGGAGTTCGCCAAGGAGAAGATCGCGGAGTTCGACATCCGCACCCAGGGGCCCGCGCAGGCGGCCGGCCGGCTCTCCGGCGGCAACCAGCAGAAGGTGGTGCTGGCACGCGAGCTCAGCCGCGACCTGTCGCTGTTCGTCGCCGCCCAGCCCACCCGCGGCGTCGACGTGGGCTCGATCGAGTTCATCCACAAGCGCATCATCGAGACGCGCGACGCCGGCGTGCCGGTGATCGTCATCTCCACCGAGCTCGACGAGGTCGCCGCCCTCGCCGATCGCATCCTCGTGATGTACCGGGGCCGCGTGGTCGGCATCGTCCCCGGCGACACCCCCCGCGATCAGCTGGGCCTGATGATGGCCGGTGCCAGCGCGGAGGATGCCGCCCGCGAGGTCACCGCCGGCGTCCCGAGCGAAGGAGCGCAGGCATGACCGTCGCGCAGACGCAGATCCCCGACTCCGAGAAGGCGATCCAGCCGCAGAAGCCGCAGCGGCCTCAGCGCTGGCGCGCCGCACTCATGCAGATCGCGACCGGCAGTGCGCTGACCACCGTGTTCGCGGTCGTGGCCGCCGTCATCGTGGGCTCGCTGATGATCGCCCTGACCGATCCGGATGTGCAGGCCGCGGCCGGCTACTTCTTCGCCGCCCCCGGCGACACGCTGAGCGCGATCGGTCAGGCCGTCGGCGGCGCCTACGCGGCGCTGTTCCGCGGCTCCATCTACAACTTCAACGCCGACTCGTTCGCGATCGGCATCCGTCCGCTCACCGAGACGCTGAAGTTCGCCACGCCGCTGATCGCCGCCGGCCTCGGCGTGGGACTGGCCTTCCGCGCGGGCCTGTTCAACATCGGCGGTCAGGGCCAGATGCTGATGGCCGCCGCGGCCGCCGGGTACGTCGCCACGGCGTGGGATCTGCCCTTCCCGCTGCACCTGATCGTCGCCCTCATCGCCGGCATCGTCGCCGGCGCGCTGTGGGCGGGCATCGCCGGTGTCCTCAAGGCGCGCACGGGCGCGCACGAGGTGATCACCACGATCATGCTGAACAACATCGCCGTGTACCTGCTGGCGTGGATGCTCGCCACCCAGGGCGTGCTGCAGGCCCCCGGCTCGAGCAACCCGAAGACCGCGCCGATGGCGGAGTCCGCCGTCATGCCGCTGATCCTCGGACCCAGCTACAAGCTGCACCTGGGATTCCTGCTGGCCCTCGTGGCGGTCGCCATCACGTGGTGGCTGCTGGAGCGCTCCGGCCTCGGGTTCCGGTTCCGTGCGGTGGGGGAGAACCCGGATGCCGCGCGCACGGCCGGCATCTCGGTCGGTCGCACCTATCTCAACGTGATGCTCATCGCGGGCGCGCTGGTCGGTCTGGCGGGCGTGAGCCAGGTGCTCGGCACCGAGCCGAAGGGCTTCAGCGGCGGCATCGACGCCGGCATCGGCTTCGACGCGATCACAGTCGCCCTGCTGGGACGCTCCCGGCCGCTGGGCATCCTGTTCGCCGGGCTGCTGTTCGGCGCGTTCAAGACCGGTGGTTTCACCATGCAGGCCTCGCAGGGCGTGCCGATCGAGATCGTGCTCGTCGTGCAGTCGCTGATCGTGCTGTTCATCGCGGCACCGCCGCTGGTGCGCGCCATGTTCGGCCTGCCGCAGCCGGGCCGCCCGAGCCGGCGTGATCGGCGCGCGGCCGAGCGACGAGCGAAGCGCTCCGAGGGCAAGGAGGTGTCGGCATGAGCACTCAGACCGTACAGGCGGGGCAGAGCCCGCAGAGCGTGCAGGCCGAGCTGCGCCACGTGAGCGTGGTGTCGTGGAAGACGCCGATCATCCTCAGCGTGCTGACGGTGCTGGTGGCGCTGCTGCCGCTGCTGATCCCGCGTCCGGGCGATGCGACGTTCCGCTTCACCGCGGGCAGCGAGATCTTCGAGCTGCCCTCCCTGGTCGTTCCGGGAACCGCGACGGCGTGGGTGTGCGTCGTCATCGGCGCGGCGATCAGCGTCGCATCCGTGCTGCTCACCCGCGCGCATCGGCGCGTGCCGATGTGGCTGATCGCGCTGTACGTCATCGCGCTGATCTTCGGATTCCTCGCGTGGGCCGCCGCGGGCAGCTCGGGAACCCTGCCGATGATCGGACTGCTCAGCGGCGGTCTCGCGCTGGCCACCCCGCTGATCTTCGGCGCCCTGGGCGGCGTGATCGGCGAGCGTGCCGGCGTGGTGAACATCGCCATCGAGGCGCAGCTGCTGGCCGGTGCGTTCACCGCCGCCATCGTCGCCTCCGCCGTCGGCACGCCCTGGGCGGGCCTGGTCGCCGCGATGCTGGCCGGCGTGCTGGTAGCTGTGATCCTCGGCGTGTTCGCCATCACCTACTACGTGGATCAGGTGATCGTCGGCGTGGTGCTCAACGTCCTGGTGATCGGCGTGACCACCTTCCTGTTCCGTCAGGTGCTCGCCCCCAATCAGGCGGCGCTGAACACCGTCCAGCCGTTCCGCGATCTGCCGATCCCGCTGCTCAGCGACATCCCCGTGCTCGGCCCGATCCTGTTCCGTCAGACCATCGTGGTGTACCTGATGTACGTCATCGTGTTCGTCGTCTGGTACGGCATGTACCGCACCCGCTGGGGTCTGCGCCTGCGCGCGGTCGGCGAGCACCCGCAGGCGGCCGACACGGTGGGCATCAACGTCGCGCGCACGCGATACATGAACGTGCTCATCGCGGGAGCCGTCGCCGGCATGGGTGGTGCGTTCTTCACGCTGGTCTCGGTGCCGCGCTTCAACCCGGAGATGACCGCGGGCGCCGGCTTCATCGCGCTGGCGGCGGTGATCTTCGGCAAGTGGGACCCGATCCGTGCCACGCTGGCGGCGCTGCTGTTCGGCTTCGCGAGCAACCTGCAGAGCGTGCTCAGCGTCATCGGCTCGCCGGTGCCCAGCCAGTTCATGCTCATGCTGCCGTACATCGTGACGATCTTCGCGGTCGCCGGCCTGGTGGGGCGCTCGCGTCCGCCGGCGGCCGACGGCGAGCCGTACATCAAGTCGTAGACATCGAGTCTGAGGAGAAGACGTGACCGACATCGACTGGGACGAGCTGAGACAGGTCGCCGCCGAGGCGATGCAGAAGGCGTACGCGCCGTACTCGCGCTACCGGGTGGGCGCCGCCGCGCTCGTCGACGACGGACGCATCGTGGCGGGATGTAACGTCGAGAACGCCTCGTACGGCGTGGGCCTGTGCGCGGAGTGCGCGCTGGTCGGCGACCTGCACATGTCCGGCGGGGGACGCCTGGTCGCCTTTGTGTGCGTGAACAACGACGGCGAGACGATCATGCCGTGCGGGCGCTGCCGTCAGCTGCTGTTCGAGCACTCCAGCGCGGAGATGCTGCTCGAGACGGTGTCCGGCATCCGCACGATCGACGAGGTGCTGCCGGACGCCTTCGGTCCCCGCGACCTTCGACGGGCTCAGGTACCGGATGGAGGCGGACGATGACCCTTCGACAAGCTCAGGACAGGCCGCAGGGAGCCGGCGAACCGTTCGACGCGATCGACGTGATCCGCGCCAAGCGCGACGGCGGCGCGGTGCCGGAGCCGGCGCTGCGGTGGATGGTCGACGCCTACACCCGCGGCTACGTCTCCGACGCGCAGATGGCGTCGTTCGCGATGGCGGTGTTTCAGCGCGGGATGCAGCGTGACGAGATCCGTGTGCTCACCGACGCGATGATCGCGTCCGGGGAGCGGATGAGCTTCACCGCCCTCGGCAAGCCCACCGTCGACAAGCACTCCACCGGCGGCGTGGGCGACAAGATCACGCTGCCACTGGCTCCGCTGGTGGCCGTGTTCGGCGCCGCCGTCCCGCAGCTCAGCGGTCGCGGTCTCGGGCACACCGGCGGCACCCTCGACAAGCTCGAGTCGATCCCCGGCTGGCGTGCGGCGCTGACCAACGAGGAGATGTTCGCCCAGCTGCAGGGCGAGGTCGGCGCGGTCATCTGCGCCGCCGGCTCCGGACTCGCGCCCGCCGATAAGAAGCTCTACGCGCTGCGCGACGTGACCGGCACAGTGGAGGCGATCCCGCTGATCGCCTCCAGCATCATGTCGAAGAAGATCGCTGAGGGCACCGACGCACTGGTGCTGGACGTGAAGTTCGGCAACGGCGCCTTCATGCAGGACATCGACCGCGCCCGGGATCTCGCTCGCACCATGGTCGAGCTCGGCACCGACTCCGGCGTGTCGACCACGGCGCTGCTGACCGACATGAACGCGCCGCTGGGCCGTGCGATCGGCAATGCCAACGAGGTGCGCGAGTCGGTGGAGATCCTCGCCGGCGGCGGCCCGGCGGACGTGCGCGAGCTCACCGTCGCGCTCGCACGCGAGATGCTCGCCCTGGCCGGGCAGCCGGATGCCGACGTGGCAGCAGCCCTCGACGACGGGCGCGCCATGGACCGCTGGAAGGCTATGATCCGCGCCCAGGACGGCGATCCGGACGCCGCGCTTCCCGCGCCGCGCGAGACGCACGTCGTCACCGCCGAGCGGGACGGCGTCGTCACCCGGATGGACGCGCTGCCGTTCGGGATCGCCGCGTGGCGCCTGGGGGCCGGACGCGCCCGCGCCGAGGACCCGGTCGTCTTCGCCGCCGGCATCGACCTCGCCGTGAAGCCGGGCGAATCCGTCACCGCGGGTCAGCCGCTGTTCACGCTGTCCGCCGACGACGACGCCCGCTTCGCACGTGCGCTGGCAGCGCTCGAGGGCGCCTACGAGATCGGTGACCGCGACTCGCACGCGGGAGACGGCATCCGGCTCCCGATCGTGCGCGAGCGCATCACCGCCTGAGACGCATCCGGGAGGATCGCATGACCATCGACCACGACGGCGACCGCAAGGTGCAGGGTCTCTCCCTGCGCGCTCTGCCCAAGGTGTCGCTGCACGACCACCTCGACGGCGCGGTGCGCCCGGCGACCATCCTCGAGCTGGCCGACGCCGCCGGGGTCACCGCGCCCGAGCGCGACGAGAAGTCGATGCGGCGCTGGTTCCGCCGGCAGAGCGAGGCCGGTTCGCTCACCGAGTACCTGATGAGCTTCGACCTGGTCACCTCGGTGCTGCAGAGCGAGCAGGCGCTCACGCGCGTGGCGCGGGAGTTCGTCGCCGACCTCGCTGCTGACGGCGTGATCTACGGCGAGGTGCGCTGGGCGCCCGAGCAGCATCTCGCCGGCGGGCTGAGCCCCGACGACGCGGTGCGCGCCGTGCAGCGCGGAATCGAGCAGGGCGAGGACGACGCGGATGCCGCCGGCGGCAGCATCCGCGTCGCGCAGATCCTCTCGGCGATGCGCCAGTCGGATCGGGTGGATGAGATCGCCCAGCTCGCCGTGCGCCATCGCGAGCGCGGGGTGGTCGGCTTCGACATCGCCGGTCCCGAGGAGGGCTTCCCTCCCGCGCGGCACCGCGCCGCCTTCGACTACCTGGCCGGGGAGTTCCTCCCGGTCACCGTGCATGCGGGGGAGGCCGCGGGAGCGGCATCCATCCGCTCCGCGCTCATCGACGGTCGCGCACTGCGTCTGGGGCACGGCGTGCGCATTGCCGAGGACCTGCAGGTCATCGAGCGCGAGGGCGACGAGGTGCAGGTGCAGTTCGGCGACCTCGCGCGCTGGGTGCGCGACCGGGAGATCCCGCTTGAGCTCTCGCCGTCCTCGAACCTGCAGACCGGCGCGATCGCGCAGTGGGGCGACCAGCTCGCGGACCACCCGTTCGACCTGCTCTACCAGCTGGGCTTCTCGGTGACGGTGAACGTGGACAACCGCACCATGAGCGCCACCTCGCTGACCCGCGAGCTCGCGCTGCTCGTCGACGCGTTCGACTACGACCTCGACGACCTCGAGACGTTCCAGTTCAACGCGGCCTCGGCGGCATTCCTGCCGGTCGAGGAGCGCGAGGAGCTCGTCGAGATGATCGCCGAGGGCTTCGCCCGCTGACCTCAGGCGGCCTGCGGGTTCTGCGCCCACAGGTCGGGACCGAACACCTCGTAGTGAATGCGCTCGGCGGGCACGCCGCGGCCGATCAGGGTGCGCCGCATGGCCTGCATGAACGGCAGCGGGCCGCACATGAACACGGCGGCGTCCGCGGGCAGGTCGACCTCGCGCAGGTCCATGAAGCCGTCCTGCGCGGGGTGCAGCGTCGGCGCTGCGGCGGCGCCGCGCTCGTACCAGTTCTGCGCCCGGGCGTCGGGCATCGCGAGCACCTGGCGACGCAGCGACGCGTACAGCGCGTGCGTGTCGTGCGCGCGATCCGCGTGGAACAGCCGCACGGTGCGAGCCGGCTGGCGCCGGGAGAGGTCCTCCATGATGGCGGCGACGGGGGTGATCCCGATTCCGGCGGAGACGAGGACCAGCGGGCTGTCCTCCTCGTCCAGCACCACATCGCCGGCGGGCTGCGACACATCCAGCACGGTGCCCGGCTGCGCGTTGCGCCAGAGCCAGGTCGACACCTGCCCATCCGGGGCGCCGCCCACGCCGTGCACGCGCTTGATCGTCACCCGGATCGAGTCGCCGCGCGGTCCGGACGAGATGGTGTACTGCCGGGGCTGACGGCTGCCGTCGGGCAGGTCAACGGCGATGGCGACGTACTGCCCGGTGTGGTGCGACGGCACGATGCCGTTCACCGGAGCCAGCAGCAGCGAGAAGATGTCGCCGGACTCCTCGATGCGCTCCACCACCCGGTAGCCGCGCCACGGGCTCTCCGGATCGGTGCCGGCGAGCGCGTACAGGCGCGCCTCCTCGGCGATCAGCGCGGTGGCGAACAGCCAGTACACCTCGTCCCATGCGGCGCGGACCTCGGCGGTGACCGCCTCGCCGAGCACGGTGCCCACCGCGTCGAGCAGGTGCCGGCCTACGATCGTGTACTCGCGTGCCTTGATGCCCAGCGAGACGTGCTTGTGCGCGATGCGGCGCAGGACCGGGGTGAAGTCCGGAGCGTCGGGGTCGATCAGCTGCACGGCGAAGGCCACGACCGAGGCGGCCAGCGCCTTGGGCTGCTCGCCGATCGCCTGATTGGCGCGGTTGAACACGCGCAGCAGCTCGGGGTGCGCGGCGAACATCGCCGGGTAGAACACTCTCGTGATCTGCTCGGCGTGCTCGGCGACCACGGCGGCGGTGGCGGCGACGACGGCCTCGGACTCGGGCGACAGCTTCATGACGGTCCTTTCGTATGTGCGTCCCCTCGAGTGTGCGCCGTCGCCGTGCACGACTGAGGGCATTTTCACCGGTTCTATTCGGCATCGGGTGAGGTCGGGAAGCCTAGCCTGGAGGTGTGCCTCGCCGAGTCGATGATTTCCGCGGTCTGACCCAGCCGAACCGGCTGCGCCTGCTACGCACGGTGCAGCGCCGCCCCGGCCTACGCGTCGCCGAGCTCGCCGAGGCCTGCGAGATGCCGGTGAACACCGTGCGCGATCATCTGCGCGTGCTCGCCGACGAGGGCCTGGTTCGCGCTGAACGGCTGCAGGTCGGCACGCGCGGGCGACCGCCGATCGCCTACCACCCCGTCGACGCGCAGCTCCAGACATCCGCGGCACGCCGTCGTGTGGCCGGCGCGCAGCGTCGTGGGCAGCTGCTGCGCGCGGTGACCGGTGCGGCGCAGAGCGGGACGGATGCCGAGACCGCGCAGCTGGACGTGCTGTACGAGCACCTCGACGATGCCGGCCTCAAGCCGGTGCTCGATGAGGACGGCCTGCGCTTCGACCTGGCGCCGTGCGCCTATCACGCGCTCATCGCCGAGGATCAGGCCACCGTGTGCGGCATGCACGCGCGTCTGGTGCGCGACACCCTCGGTCAGGTCGACGGCCCGCTGGAGCTCGCGCAGCTGCAGCCGTTCGTCACCGCGCACTCCTGCGCGCTGACCCTGGGCCGCCGCGCGGATCCGGATGCCGCCGGCCCGGGCGGCGCCTGATCGCGCCAGGGGCTGATCGGGCCAGGGGCTGAGCGCGCCGAGTTCAGCGCACCGCCTCGGTGCGGGCGGCGAACACCGCCCGCACGGCCGGCAGCAGCGGGTGCGCGGCGTCCAGACCGGTCACCTCCGCTGCGAGTGCGTCCGGCGCCTCCGTGCGCAGCCGCCGCTGCAGCTGGACGGACTGCTCGTCCTCGGGATCCTCGAAGGCGAGCGCCGCGGCCACCGCCTCGAGCAGCGCCGCGGTGGACAGGCCGCTCTCGGCCGCCTCGGCCGCCGGGCCGATGAAGCGCTCATGCCGGGACAGCTTGCGCAGCGGCTGGCGCCCCACCCGCCACACGGTGTCGGGCAGGGCGGGGTTGGCGAAGCGGTGCAGGATCGTCCTGCGGTACTCGGCGAGCTCACGCGGGTCCAGCCCGTGCTTGGCGGCCAGCACCGCCGACGTCTCCTCGAGCGCGGCCGCGACCTGCCGTGCGATCGTCTCGTCCGCGAGCGCGTCGGAGATGCGCTCGATCCCGGCCTGCGCGCCCAGGTACGCGGTCGCCGCGTGCCCGGTGTTCACGGTGAACAGCTTGCGCTCGATGTAGGGCGCCAGATCGTCCACGAAATGCGCGCCGGGGATGTGCGGCGGGTTCTCACCGAACGGGCGGCGCTCGATCGCCCACTCGTAGAACGGCTCGACGGTGACGTCGATGCCGCCGCCGAGCGGCTGACCCGGCACGATGCGGTCCACGGCCGTGTTCGCGAACACCGCGCGGCCGGCGAGCGCCGGCCATTCGGCGCCGGCACGCGCTGTGACCTCCTCGCGCAGCAGGTCGGTCGCCCCGATCGCGTTCTCGCACGCCATGATCTGCAGCGGAGCGCTCGCCGCATCGCGCCGGCGCAGCCCCTCCAGCAGCGGAGGCGCCACGAAGCGCAGGATGGCCGGACCGACAGCGGTGGTCACCACGTCGGCATCCGCGATCTCGGCGATCAGACCTTCCGGGTCGGCGGCACTGTCGATCGCGCGGAATCCGGTGACGACGGTGTCCTGACCTCCCTCGCCCACCTCGTGCACGGTGTAGCTGTCGGCGGCGTTGATCGCGTCGACCAGCGGGCGCGCGACGTCGGAGAAGACCACCTCGTAGCCGCCCTCGTGCAGCAGCAGGCCCACGAAACCGCGCCCGATGTTGCCGGCGCCGAAGTGGACGGCCTTCATGCCTCGTTCACCGCCGCCAGCATCTCGTACAGCTCCGCAGGGGTTGTCGCGGCGTTCAGGCGGGCGACGTCGTCCTCATCGGAGAAGAGGATGGCGATCTGCGAGAGGATCTCCAGGTGCTCGCCGTCCTTCCCGGCGATGCCGATCACGAACGTGGCCTGCTCGCCGTCCCAGTCCACGCCGCCGTCGTAGCGGACGACACTGAGCGCGGAGCCGAGCACCGCGTCCTTCGCATCGTTGGTGCCGTGCGGGATGGCCAGGCCGTTGCCCATGTAGGTCGACACCGCCTGCTCGCGCTCGTGCATGGCGGGCAGGTAGTCGGCGGTCACCGCGCCCGCCGCGACCAGCACATCCGCCGCCTCCTTCAGAGCCTCGTCGCGGGTGGCGCCGCCGGGATGGATGCGCACGCGGTCCGGGGTGAGAACGCTCATTCTTCCTCCTTACTGGGGGCCGCCTCGGAGCGGACCATCTCGACGACCTCGTCGTACTTCGGCGAGTTCATGAAGTTGTCGACCGAGACGTGGACGGAATCGGGGGACTGTCCCTTGGCCCGGTCGGTGAGCTGCTGCTGGGTGATGACCAGGTCGGCGCTGCCGTCGAGGTTCGCGATGGCCTGGTTGGTGACCGTCACGCCCTCCACCCCGGCCTTCTTCAGCTTGTTGCGCAGCACGCTCGCGCCCATCGCGGAAGAGCCCATCCCCGCGTCGCAGGCGAACACGATGCTGCGGATCGGGGCGGTGACCGTCGTCGTCCGGCCGGCCTGGGCACGCGCGGCGAGCCCGCTCAGCGCGTCGGACGACTTGCCCTTGTTGGCCTCGGTCTGCGCGATGGCGGCGGCCAGGCGGTCGCCGCCTGCCGCCTCCGCGGCGAGATCCCGACGCCGGCTGGCGAGCAGGATGGGCATGCACACGACGAAGGTCACGGCGGCCGCGAGCAGCACCGACAGCAGCACGCCGAGGTGACTTCCCGGCGCGATCTGGAACAGCACCGCGAAGATGGAGCCGGGGGCGGCGGGAGCGACGAGACCGGACTGGAAGATCACGTTGGTCAGCACGCCGGTCGCACCGCCGGCGATCAGTCCCAGGATCAGCAGCGGCTTCGCCAGGACGTAGGGGAAGTAGACCTCGTGGATGCCGCCGAGGAACTGGATGATCGCGGCGCCGGGGGCCGTCGCGCGTGCGGCACCCACGCCGAAGACCGTGATGGCCATCAGCAGGCCGAGGCCGGGGCCGGGGTTCGCCTCGATGAGGAAGAGCAGGCTCTTGCCGGTCTGGGCCGACTGCTCGGTGCCCAGCGGCGTGAACACGCCGTGGTTGATGGCGTTGTTGAGGAAGAGCACCTTCGCCGGTTCGACGATGATGCTCGCCAGCGGCAGCAGGTGCGTCTCGACCAGCCAGCCCACTGCGCCGCCGAGCAGGTCGGTGATCCACTTCATCAGCGGCGCCAGCCAGAAGAAGGACGCGAGCGCGGCGAAGAACGCCACGAAGCCGGCGGAGAAGTTGTCGACCAGCATCTCGAAGCCGGGCTTGATGCGCCCCTGCCAGGGGCGCTCGACGTACTTCAGGATGAGGGCGGTGAGCGGGCCGGCGATCATGGCGCCGAGGAACATCACCGTTCCCTCTGCACCGACGATGACGCCGAATGCGGCGACCGCGCCGACGACACCGCCGCGGTGACCGTGCACCATCCGGCCGCCGGTGAAGGCGATCAGCAGCGGCAGCAGGTAGCTGATGATCGGGCCGACGAGACCGGTGTAGGTCGTGCCGTCGTATTCACCGCCGCCGAGGATGGGCGAGGCGGCCCACTGCCACGCCTCGACGGGACCGTCGCGGCCCACCCAGCCCTGATCGATGAAGAGCGCGGTGATGATGCCCCAGGCGATGAATGCTGCGATGTTCGGCATGATCATGCCGGAGAGGAAGGTGCCGAACCTCTGCACGCGCACGCGTGCGCCGCTCGAGGTCACGGCGGGTGACGTCGTCGTCATGATGTCGTCTCTTTCTGGTGAGGGTGTCGGGTTACTGCGAAGGAGAGGTGGCGGCGGTCTGCGCGGCGGCGCGTGCGCCGGCCGCATCGTCCGCCTGCAGGGCCGCCAGGGCGATGCGCCGGGCGTCATCCACGGTGTGCTGCGCGAGGCTGCGTCGCACATCCGCGAGCGCGGCGGGCGCCATCGACAGACTCGTCGCGCCCAGGCCGACGAGCACGACCGCCAGCAGCGGGTCGGCAGCGGCCTCGCCGCAGATGCCCACCGGCCGGCCCGTGCGCGCCCCGGCCTCGCCGACCTCGCGTACGAGCCGCAGCACCGCGGGATGCCACGGATCCTGGAACCCGGCGACCGAGCCGAGCAGCCGGTCGGCGGCCATCGTGTACTGGGTGAGGTCGTTGGTTCCGATCGAGGCGAAATCCGCGTGCGCGAGCACCCGGTCGGCGAGCAGGGCGCTCGCGGGCACCTCGACCATCACGCCGGCGGTCTGCAGACCGAACTCGCGGGCGAGCGCGGTGAAGTACGCGGTCTCCTCGACCGTCGTGACCATGGGCGCCATCACCCAGAGCTCCGCCGCGGTGGCGGCATCCGCCTCGGCGAGCGCGGTGAGCTGCTCGCGCAGGATGTCCTCGCTGGCACGCAGCGCGCGCAGGCCGCGCAGGCCCAGGGCGGGGTTCTCCTCGTGCGCGTCGTTGAGGAAGGCCAGCGGCTTGTCGGCGCCGGCATCCAGCATCCGCACGACCACCTTCCTGCCCTCGAACGACTGCAGCAGCTCGGTGTAGGCCGCGCGCTGCTGCGCGATGGTCGGCGCCTGCGCGGCGGAGAGGAAGAGGAACTCGGTGCGGAACAGCCCGACGCCCTCGGCGCCGCGAGCCAGCGCGTCCGCGGCGTCGGAGGGCTTGCCGAGGTTCGCCAACAGGGGGACCGGCGTGCCGTCCGCGAGCGCTCCCGGTGCGGGCGGAGCCGCGTCCTCGGCGGCACGGACGGCCAGGCGCTCCGCCACCGCGGCAAGGCGCTCGGGGGAGGGCTCGTCGTCGACGGCGCCCGCTGCGGCGTCGACCACGACCGTCTGTCCGTCCTGGAGCGACGCCGCCTGCGCGGCGCCCACGATCGCGACGATGCCCTTCTCGCGCGCGAGGATGGCCGTGTGGGAGGTCGGGCCGCCGTCGGTGGTCACCAGGGCGAGCACCTGGTCCAGGCGCAGCAGGGCGGTGTCGGCGGGGGCGAGGTCGCGCGCGACGAGCACGAACGGATGCCCGGGGTCGGGCACCCCCGGCGCCGGCACACCCTCCAGGTGGGCGCGCACCCGCTGCGCGATGTCGTCGAGGTCGGCGGCGCGCTCGCCGAGGTAGCCGCCGACCGCCTCGAGGGTCGCGCGGAAGCCGGCGAAGGCGTCGTGCACCGCCCATTCGGCGGTGCAACCCTCGTCGAGGCGGGTGTCGATCTCCTCCTCGAGGCTGGGATCCTCGGCGATCATCGCCTGCGCCTCGAGCACCTCCTGCGCCGCGCCGCCGGCGGCATGCGCGCGTTGCTGCAGCTCGGCGGCCACGGCCGCCACCGCCGCGCGCGTCCGCTGCCGCTCCGCGTCGACACCGGCGGTGCTGCGGGACTTCTCCGGCGCGGGCAGGGGCTCGGCCATGCGCACCACGGGACCCGCGGCCACGCCCTGGCCGATGCCGACACCGCGCAGCAGGGTCATGCCGCCTCGTCGTGGTCGGTGGTGAGCAGCTCGGTCAGCTCGTCGAGCACGGTCTCGGCGTTCTCGCCGTCGGCGGTGATCACCACGTGGTCGCCGAAGTCGATGCCCAGGGCGATCACGGCGAGGATGCTGGCGGCGTTGACGGCCTTGCCGGAGTCCTTCGCGATCGTGACCGGGATGCCGGCACCCTTCGCGGCCTGGGCGAACAGCTTGGCCGGGCGGGCGTGCAGGCCGTGCGAGGAGCCGACGCGGACGGTGCGCGAGCAGGCGGTCATGGGTGTTCCTTCCGGTCGTGCGGCGCGGCGATCGCGTCGCGGACGAAGCGCAGCGTGCGGCTGCCGTCGAGGTCGGCGGGAGCATCGGCGGGCAGCACGAGCACGGGCGTGCGTCCGTGCAGCGCGGTGCCGATGCCGTCGGCGCGCGGAGCCAGGTGCGCGCCGACCAGGACGAGGTCGAGGCCGCCGGCATCCAATGCAGCACGCTCCGTGCCGGCCTGGACGGACCAAGCCAGACCTGCGCCGTTCGCGGCTCGCTCGAGCCGCTGAGCGACGAACGTGCTCGACGCGCCGGCGCCGCACACCACGAGAATCCGCATCGATGTCCCTTTCCTGCCACCCAGTGTCGCGGGGACTGCTCCTGCCCCTCCAGCAGGCTTCCTTCCGCCCGGGCGGAACATCCGCTTCCGCGCCGAGCCGTCCGGCGGCTGGCATCATGGAGGCGCACGTGTCGTCGATGAGGAAGGCGGAGGGATGTCGCGTCAGCGCCAGAACCAGCTGCTCGCCATCCTGCTCCGACAGGACGCCTGGGCGACGGCTGCGAGCCTGGCCGATCAGCTGGGGGTCACCCCGCGCAGCATCCGCTCCTACGTCGCAGGGCTCAACGCGCGCGCGCTGGACGGCGACGCGATCGAGTCCGGTCCGGCGGGCTATCGTGCCGCCGCGCACGCGGTCGACCTGCTCAGCGAGATCGATCCCGGCACCCCGCGAGCCCGGCTGCACCGGCTGCTGCGCACGCTGATCGACGAGAGCGACGGCATCGACGTGTACGACACCGCGCTTGCGCTGCACATCAGCGAGACGACGCTCGAGAACGACCTCTCCCGGGTGCGGGCGCTGCTCGAGGGCGGCGGCGTGCGGCTGGAGCGCGATCGCGACCGGGTGCGGCTGCGCGGTGATGAGCCGGCCCTGCGGCGACTGCTGAGCCGGCTCGCTCAGGACGAGATGGATGCCGGTCCGCTGCGGGCGGACGTGCTGCAGCGCGCCCTGGCGCCGGCCGCGGTGCCGGCACGCGCGGTGGGGCCGTTCAAGGCCGAGCTGGTGCGCGAGCTCGGTGCGCTGGGCTACTACGTCAACGAGCTCGCGATCAGCGACGTGCTGCTGCACATCACGATCGCGGCGGACCGAGTGGCCATGGGCCGTGCGCTGGAGTCCGGCAGCGAGCCGGCCGACGAGCCGGTCGCGGTCGTGGGCGCCGCCATCGCGCGGCTCGCCGAGCACCACTTCGGCGTTTCCCTCGGCGCCGGCGACCGCGAGCACCTCGCCACGCTCGTGCTGACCAGGGTGGTCGCCCCGGGCGAGCAGGCCCGCTCGCGGGCCGAGGACGCCGTCGACGATGCCGTCGCGCAGGCGGTGCGCGCCGAGGTGCGCCAGGCCGCCCACGACTACCAGGTCGACCTGGTCGAGGACGCGTTCATCCTGCGCCTCAGCCTGCACGTGCAGAATCTGCTGCACCGCTCACAGGAGCAGGCGTGGACCCGCAACCCGCTCACGCGCTCGCTGAAGTCCTCGTATCCGATGATCTTCGAGGTCGCCGTGTCGATCGCCAGCGGACTGCACGAGCGCCTGGGCGTGCCCCTGCAGGAGGATGAGATCGCGTACATCGCGATGCACGTCGGCGGGCGGCTGGAGCGCAGCCGGGCCGCGGATGCCATCCTCACCGCCACCATCATCTGCCCCGGCTACCAGGAGCTGCAGGAGCTGCTGCGCTCGAGCGTGGACCGCTCGCTGGGCCGGCTGATCGAGGTGACCCGGGTGGAGACCAGCGTCGATCCGGACGGCGCGGACCTCGACACCGACCTCGTGCTCAGCACGGTGCCGGTCGCCGGCGCCGATGAGCGGATCATCCGCATCCAGCCGTTCCTCGCCGAGGCGGATGTGGAGCGGGTGCAGCAGGCGGCCGCCCGCATCCGCCGCTCACGTCGGCTCGCCCGCCTGCGCGAGGAGCTGCGGCGCTACTTCTCGCCGGAGGCGTTCGTCGTCCCGCTGCCCGACATCGGCGAGGAGCGGATCATCCGACGGCTGGGGGCGACGCTGACGGCATCCGGGCTCATCGACGAGGACTACGTCGAGAACACGATCCTGCGCGAGCGGATGTCGTCGACGGCGTTCACCGACGCGCTGGCCGTGCCGCACGCACTGCAGATGACCGCTGTGCGCACGGCCATCGCGATCGGGATCGCCGACGGCTCGATCGCCTGGGGGAGCGGGCGGGTGCAGGTCGTCGCGCTCGCCGCGTTCAGCGAGAGCGACCGCGACGCCTTCCAGACCGTGTTCGAGCAGCTCGTCGAGGTGTTCAGCGAGCGCGACAGCGTGCAGCGGATCGTGCGCCGCGGCAGCGACTTCGATGCGTTCCTGGACGAGCTGGTCGCCGTCATCGACGGCTGAGCGGCGCCAGCACCTCCGAGATCGCATCGAGCAGGCCGGCCGCGCCAGGGGCGTCCTCGACCTCGACCGTGACGCTCTCGCCGGCCTCGATCGCGAGGTCCATGACGGCCAGCACGCTGCTGAGCTCCACGGTGGCGCCGGCCGCGGTGCTCAGGCGCACGGGTGCGCCGTGCGCCTGAGCGAGCCGCACCAGCTCGGCGACGGGCCGAGCGTGCACGCCGTTGTGCACCTCGACCGTGAGCCGGCGGCGCAGCATGCTCAGCGCCGCTCGGCGAGCAGCTCACGCACAGCCGCCTCCAGCTCCGACACCGCGGCCACCGCGGCGTCGGAGGTGTCGGCGCGAGCGTCGATGTACACCTTCAGCTTCGGCTCGGTTCCGCTGGGCCGCACGATGACGCGCGAGCCGTCGGCGAGGCGGTAGCGCAGCACGTCACCGGCCGGCGCACCCTGTCCCGCCTGTGCGAGATCCTCGGCCGAGGCGACCGCGCGCGCGCCGAAGGACGCCGGCGGCTGGGAGCGCAGCGACGACATGGTGTCGGAGATGAGCGAGAGGTCCTCCACGCGCACGGACACCTGGCCGCTGGCGAAGTGGCCGATCTCCGCACCCAGCTCGTCGAGCAGCCCGGCGATGTCCGTGCCGCGCACGCGGGCCTCGGCGGCCAGGCCCAGCATCGCCACGGCCGCAGATATGCCGTCCTTGTCGTGCACCGTCTCCGGGTTGACCAGGTAGCCCAGCGCCTCCTCGAATCCGAACACCATGCCGGGGGCGCGGGAGATCCACTTGAAGCCGGTCAGCGTCTCGTGAAAGTCCAGACCGTGCTTCTCGGCCACCGCGCCCAGCCCGGGTGAGGACACCAGCGAGCACGCGAGCGACGCGCCCGGTGTGCCGTGCGCGGCGACCGCCGCCCGTCGGCCCAGCAGCAGGCCCACCTCGTTGCCGGTGAGGCGGCGCCAGCCGCCCTCGGCGCCGGCATCCGGGATCGCGACGGCCAGCCGGTCGGCGTCGGGATCGCTGGCGAGGATGAACTCCGCGTCTGCCTCCCGCGCACGGGCGTAGGCGAGGTCCATCGCGCCGGGCTCCTCGGGATTGGGGAACGACACGGTGCGGAAGCCCGGGTCGGGATCGCGCTGCGCGTCGACCGTGCGCGGCGCTGGATAGCCGGCCGCCTTCACCACGCGCGAGAACGTCTCCCAGCCCACGCCGTGCATGGCGGTGTACACCCAGCGCATCTCCTGCACGCCGAACGGCGCGGGTGCGAGCGCGGCTGTCGCGGCGATGTACGCCTGCACGACCTCTTCTGCGGCGATCTCGTAGTCGCTCGAGCGCGGCAGCAGGCCCACGTCGCCGGCATCCGCGACGCGCTCGATGTGCGCGGCGATCTCGGCATCCGCCGGCGCGACGATCTGCGAACCGCCGTCGGCGCCGCCGAGGTACACCTTGTAGCCGTTGTCGTCGGGAGGGTTGTGGCTGGCGGTCACCATGATCCCGGCGTCGGCGTCGAGATGGCGCACCGCGAAGGCCAGCACGGGTGTGGGCAGCAGCCGCGGCAGCAGCACCGCGCGCAGGCCCGCACCCGCGAGGATCTCGGCGGAGTCGAGCGCGAAGCGGCGCGAGTTGCGGCGTCCGTCGTAGCCGATCACGACCGTCGGACGGCGATCGGCGCGTTCCGGCGACCAGCTGCGCTGCAGCAGGTAGCCGGCGAAGCCGGCCGCTGCCTGCGCGACCAGCACGCGGTTCATCCGGTTGCTGCCCGCGCCGAGCCGGCCGCGCAGCCCGGCCGTGCCGAAGGCCAGACGCGTCCCGAACCGGTCGTCGAGGTCGGCGAGCGCCGCGGGGTCGCCGCCCGCCGCCCGGGTGATGATGCCGGCCAGCTCGTCGCGGGTCTCGGCATCCGGATCCTGTCGCAGCCAGGCGCGGGCCTGGGTCAGCCGCTCGTTCACAGCGCCTCGATCACGCGGGCCAGCAGGGCGGAGATGACCGGTCCGGCGGCACGGCCGGCTTCGATGACCTCGGCGTGGCTCAGCGGCGTCTGCTGGATGCCGGCGGCGAGGTTGGTGATGAGCGAGAGCCCGAGGATCTCCATCCCCGCCTCCCGTGCCGCGATGGCCTCGAGAGCCGTGGACATCCCGACGATGTCGCCGCCGATGCGCTTGGCCATCTGCACCTCGGCCGGTGTCTCGTAGTGCGGTCCGCGGAACTGGGTGTACACGCCCTCGTCGAGGGTGGGGTCGATCGAGCGGGCGATCTCACGCAGGCGGCGGGAGTAAAGGTCGGTGAGGTCGACGAACGTCGCCCCCTCGAGGGGGGAGTCGGCGGTGAGGTTGATGTGGTCGCTGATCAGCACCGGCTGGCCGGGCTGCCACGACTCGCGCACGCCGCCGGCGCCGTTGGTGAGCACCATGATGCCCGCCCCCGTGGCCGCGGCCGTGCGCACAGAGTGCACCACGCGACGCACGCCGTGGTTCTCGTAGTAATGGGTGCGGGCGCCGATGACCAGCACGCGCCGCCCAGCGGGGGTGCGGATGCTGCGCAGCGTGCCGACGTGCCCTTCCAGGGCGGGACGGGAGAACCCGGTGACCTCGGTGGCGGGGATCGTCGCAACGGTCTCACCGATGATCTCCGCCGCCTTGCCCCAGCCCGATCCGAGGGTCAGGGCGATGTCGTGCTGGTCGACCCCGCTCAGGCGCGCGATGTCGTCGGCGGCCTGCGCGGCGATCGCGAAGGGGTCGGCATGCGGGTCGTCGAGGGGGTTCAGGAAGGTGTCAGGCATGACTCCACTCTAGGAACGTGGCGGGGTCGCGGCCAGGATTGAGGGAGAATGGAGTTCATGTCTCAGACTCCCTTCGCGAACAGGCAGAGTGTGGCCGTCCTCGGTGGCGGCCCCGGCGGATACGAGGCAGCTCTTGCCGCGGCCCAGCTGGGAGCGGATGTGACCCTCGTGGAGCGGGTCGGGGTGGGCGGCTCGGCTGTGCTGACCGACGTGGTGCCATCGAAGAGCCTCATCGCCACCGCGGACGCCGCCGTCGCGATCGCCGGCGCCACAGATCTCGGCGTGCAGTTCTACGCGCGCGGTCAGAACGACCGGCCGCTCAAGCCCGAGGTGGCGATCAATCTCGCCGCGGTCAACAAGCGCCTGCTCGCGCTGGCCGGTCAGCAGTCCGAGGACATGCGCGCCACGCTGCTGGAGGCCGGGGTGCGCATCCTCTCCGGTCACGGCCGTCTCGAGGGCCCGAACGCACTCGTCGTGGCCACCGGGCCCGGTGGCACCGACTTCGATCGCGTGGAGGCCGACACGCTCGTCGTCGCGGTCGGCACGTCACCGCGTGAGCTGCCCTCGGCCCAGCCGGACGGCGAGCGGATCCTCACCTGGACGCAGCTGTACGGGATGAAGGCGCTGCCCGAGCATCTCATCGTCGTCGGCTCCGGTGTCACCGGGGCGGAGTTCGCCTCGGCCTACATGAACCTCGGGGCGAAGGTGACGCTGGTCTCCAGCCGCGACCAGGTGCTGCCGGGCGAGGACGAGGACGCCGCCAAGGTGCTCGAGAAGGTGTTCACCCGCGGCGGCATGCAGGTGCTGTCCAAGGCGCGTGCGGAGAGCGTGCAGCGCACCGAGGACGGCGTGCTGGTGACGCTCGCCGACGGACGCACCGTCGAAGGAAGCCACTGCCTGATGGCGGTCGGGTCGATCCCGAACACCGCCGACATCGGACTGCGCGAGGCGGGCGTCGAGCTGACCGAATCCGGTCATGTGCGGGTGAACCGCGTGGCGCGCACTTCAGTGCCGAACATCTACGCGGTCGGCGACTGCACGAACTTCTTCCCGTTGGCATCCGTCGCCTCCATGCAGGGGCGCACCGCGATCTTCCACGCGCTGGGCGACATCGTCATCCCACTCGAGCAGCGACGCATCACCGCGAACATCTTCACTGCGCCTGAGATCGCGACCGTCGGCTACTCAGAGCGCGACATCGCGAACGGCGAGGCGCAGGGCGTGGCGCACAAGCTGCCGCTCGCGGCGAACCCGCGGGCGAAGATGATGGGCATCAAGGACGGCTTCGTGAAGATCATCGCGCGTCGCGGGTCGGGCACCGTGATCGGCGGCGTGATCGTGGCGCCGCGCGCGTCCGAGCTGATCTACCCCCTGGCGATCGCGGTCGAGCGGCGCCTGACGGTCGATCAGGTCTCGCGGGTGTTCGCGGCGTATCCGTCGCTGACGACGAGCATCACCGACGCCAGTCGCGCGATGCACGCCGTGCACTCCCTCTCCTGACCCTCGCCCGTGGGGCGCTCCTCCCGCGTGAGGCACTCCCCGCTCGTGCGGCGCTCCCCAGATGAGAGGGGTCAGAAAACGTCGCATGGCAGGGGCGGCATGCCGCACTTCTTGACCCCTCTCGAGAGGCGCCCCCAGGAAAGAGGCGCTCCTCAGACGAGAGGGGTCGGAAAACGTCGCATGACGGGGCCCGGATGCCGCACTTCTTGACCCCTCTGGGAGGGTGGGTGACTTCTCTGGGGGTGGGGAGGGGCTGAGTGGCCGAGTACGCTGGCGGCGGAGAGGCGAGGTCAGCTGATCGTCAGCAGCTGATGCCCGGCCGAGACCGTGCTGCCGGGCGCTGCGTCGATGTTGCCGATCACGCCGTCCTTGTGCGCCTGCAGCGGCTGCTCCATCTTCATCGCCTCGAGCACGACAACCAGATCGCCCTTGACGACCTGCTGGCCCTCTTCCACCGCGACCTTGACGATCGTGGCCTGCATGGGCGACTTCACCGCGTCACCGGACGCACCGGAGTTGGCGGTCGTGGCGTGACTGCGCCGCGACGGCGGCACCGCGGCGGGCCGGCCGGCGGTGCCCGCGACGGGCGCAGTGACCCGGTCGGGCAGGCTCACCTCGAGGCGCTTTCCGCCCACCTCGACGACCACCGTATGCCGTCCCGGCGCCGGGGCGGGCTCGTCGAGCTCGCCATCCCAGGCCGGGATGTCGTTGACGAACTCCGTCTCGATCCAGCGCGTGTGCACCGCGAAGTCGCCGTCCGCCGCGACGAACGCGGGCTCGTTGACCACGCGGCGGTGGAACGGCAGCACGGTGGGCATGCCCGCGACCTCGAACTCCTCCAGCGCGCGCCGTGAGCGCTCCAGCGCCTCGGCGCGGTCGCGGCCGGTCACGATGATCTTCGCCAGCAGCGAGTCGAAGGCGCCCGAGACGGAGTCCCCGGCGGTCACGCCGGAGTCGAGCCGGATGCCGGGGCCGCCGAAGGTCTTGAAGACGTTGATCGGCCCGGGCTGGGGCAGGAAGCCGCGGCCCGGGTCCTCGCCGTTGATGCGGAACTCGATCGAGTGGCCCTGCGGCGCCGGGTCGTCGTAGTCCAGGGTGCCGCCGGCGGCGATGCGGAACTGCTCGCGCACCAGGTCGATGCCGGTGACCTCCTCGGAGACCGGGTGCTCCACCTGAAGGCGCGTGTTCACCTCGAGGAACGACACGGTGCCGTCGGCGCCGATGAGGAACTCGCAGGTTCCCGCGCCCACGTAGCCGACCTCGCGCAGGATCGCCTTCGAGGCCGAGTACAGCAGCTCGTTCTGCGCGTCGGTGAGGAACGGTGCGGGGGCCTCCTCGACGAGCTTCTGGTGGCGGCGTTGCAGTGAGCAGTCGCGCGTGGAGATGACGACGACGTTGCCCTCGGCGTCGGCCAGGCACTGCGTCTCGACGTGCCGAGGCTTGTCGAGGTACTTCTCTACGAAGCACTCGCCCCGGCCGAAGGCCGCGACGGCCTCGCGGGTGGCGGACTCGAACTGCTCGGCGACCTCGTCGAGCTCGCGGGCGACCTTCAGGCCGCGACCGCCACCGCCGTAGGCGGCCTTGATGGCGATGGGCAGCCCGTGCTCCTTCGCGAAGGCGATGACCTCGTCGGCGCCGTCCACCGGTCCGGGGGTACCGGGGGCGAGCGGAGCGCCGACCTTCTCGGCGACGTGACGGGCGGTCACCTTATCGCCGAGGGCCTCGATGGCCTCGGGGGAGGGGCCGATCCAGGTCATCCCGGCGTCGATCACCGCGCGGGCGAAGGCGGCGTTCTCGGCGAGGAATCCGTACCCGGGGTGCACGGCGTCTGCGCCCGCGCGGCGGGCGATCGAGAGGATCTTGTCGATCTGCAGATACGTCGTCGCGCTGGTCGAGCCGTCGAGCGCATAGGCCTCGTCGGCGAGTCGCGCGTGCAGGGCGTCACGGTCCTGGTCGGCGTACACGGCGACGGAGGAGATCCCGGAGTCCCGGGCGGCGCGGGCGATGCGTACGGCGATCTCGCCGCGGTTCGCGATGAGCACCTTGGCGATATCAGGCATGAGCTTCAGCCTAGCGAGGTCGTCGCCGATCGTTTTGACGACTCTCCACAAGAAATCGGCGGAACCGTTATGGTCGAGACCACAAGTCCGTCCACACGACGCCGAGCTCACCGGCGAGACGGCGCAGTGTCGACAGCGACATCCCCACCACCGTGGACGGATCGCCCTCCACGCGCGTGATGAAGGCGCCGCCGAGGCTGTCGACCGTGAACGCGCCGGCGACGTGCAGCGGCTCGCCGCTGGCGATGTACGCCTCGAGCTCGGCATCCGTCACGTCGTCGGCGAAGCTCACCGCCGCCTCGGCGACGGCCGTCGCCTCCACCGGCCCGGTGCCGGGCGCGACGCGGAACACCGAATGACCGGAGTGCAGGATGCCGGTCGCGCCGCGCATCCGCTGCCAGCGCTCGCGGGCGGCGTGCGGCGTGTACGGCTTGCCGTGCACCTCGCCGCCGATGGCGAACATGGAGTCGCCGCCGATCACGATCCCGTCGAAGCCCGGATGCTCGTCGGTGATGCGGCCCGCGACATCCGCGGCTTTCGCCCGCGCGAGCAGCAGCACCAGCTCCTCGGGGGCGAGCGCGGCGCCGCGCTCCTCGGCGGCGGCGGCCGAGACGGCGTCCTCGTCGACCGCGGGCGCGATGATGAGCGGCTCGATGCCCGCCTGCCGCAGCAGCATCAGTCGGGCGGGAGAGGTGGATGCCAGGCACACGCGCATACCTCCACGCTAACCGGTGTGGGATCCTGGAGGGATGACCTCCGTGCGCACCCTCGACCTCGACATCACCGGGATCGCCCACGGCGGCACCTTCATCGCCCGACACGAGGGGCGCGTCGTGTTCGTGCCCGACGCGATCCCCGGGGAGCGGGTGCGCGTCGCGCTGGACGAGCCCGCGAGCGCCGACGCCGACTCCAAGCGCTTCTGGCGGGCCGAGACGCTCGAGGTGCTGGACGCCTCCCCGCACCGCCGTGCGCATGTCTGGGCGGAGGCCGATGTCTCGAGGGTGCCGGAGAACCGCGTCGGCGGCGCGGACCTGGGTCACATCGAGCTGGGCCATCAGCGCGTGCTGAAGGCCCAGGTGCTGCAGGAGGCGCTCGACAAGTTCGCCGGTCCCGGCCTGCGCGCCGGGGAGGTCGCGGCGGTGGACGACGGCGACGGCACCGGATGGCGCACCCGCGTGTCGCTGCACGTCGACGCCGACGGCCGCGTCGGTCCCTACGCCGCCCGCAGCCACCGCATCATCGACGTCGCCGCGCTGCCGCTGGCGCGCCCTGCCGTGGCGGAGGCGGCGCTGGCCCTGCCGGCGCAGCGCCCCGGACGAGTGGATCTCGTCGAACCCGGCGATGGCCGAGTTCGCGTGCTGCCGCGGCCCGAGGGGGCGCGCGGCCGGCGCAGCCCGGCCGCCGGGCGTCAGCGCACCGAGAGCGTGTTCGAGACCGTGGCCGGGCGCCGCTTCCAGCTCGACGCGGGCGGCTTCTGGCAGGTGCATCCGCGCGCGGCGGAGACGCTGCACCGCGCCGTCGGCGATGCGCTGTCCGGGCACGTCGATCCGGATGCCGTGCACCTCGACCTCTACGGCGGCGTCGGCCTGTTCGCCGCGACGCTGGCAGGCCAGGGAGCACGTGACATCGTCACGGTCGAGTCGGATCGTCGCGCCACCGAGCACGCACGCCAGAACCTGGCGGATGCGGACGTGCGCGCTGTCACCGCCCGCGTGGACCGCTTCCTCGCCGGAACAGGCGAGGATGCGGGAGCGGACCAGAAGTCCCGCACCGGTGCGGTGGTGCTGGATCCGCCGCGCTCCGGCGCGGGGCGAGCGGTGGTGGAGGCCATCGACGCACTGCATCCGGACGCCGTGGTCTACGTCGCGTGCGATCCGGTCGCCCTCGCGCGCGATCTCGGCACCTTCCGCTCCCGCGGCTGGGACGTCGCCTCGCTGCGCGCGTTCGACCTGTTCCCGCACTCGCACCACGTCGAGGCGGTCGCGCTGCTCACGCGCTGAACGCTGCGATGACCGCATGCCGCGTCCGGCCGCGCTTGCGCGGCGGAACTCGCTAGGCTGGCGGGATGAGTACCGTCGCCCTCATCGACGACCACGAATCCGTGCGTCTCGGCCTGGAAGCCGCCTGCCTGCGCGGGGGTGAGCAGCAGGTCGTCTTCTCGGGTGCCACCGTCAAGGAGTACCTGACCTGGCGCGCCGCGTCCGGCGAACCGCCTGTGGACGTGGTCGTGCTCGATCTCACGCTCGGCGACGGCACCACCGTCACCGAGAACGTGCAGACGCTGGTCGCCGACGGTGCGAGCGTCGTCATCCACAGCGTGGCCGATCGTCCGGCATCCGTCCGTGAGGCGCTCGTGGCCGGTGCTGCCGGCGTGGTGAGCAAGTCCTCGACTCTCGACGACGTGCTCGACGCCATCCACACGGTGGCGCGCGGCGAGGCGCTGAACAACGTGGAGTGGGCGAGCGCCGTCGAAGGCGACCGCGAGTTCGCCGACGCGCAGCTGTCCACGCGCGAGCGCGAGGTGCTGCGCCTGTACGCCGCCGGGCTGCCGCTGAAGGCCGTGGCGGAGCGGTTGGGTGTGGCGTACTCGACGGCCAAGGAGAACATCACGCGCATCCGTGTGAAGTACGTCGAGGTGGGGCGTCCCGCACCGACCAAGGTCGACCTGCTGCGTCGGGCGATGGAGGACGGGATCGTCGCGCCCGACGGGGTCCCGAGTGGCGGCTGACACCAGCAGCATCCGCGACGCGTGGAGCAGCATCCCCTCACAGGGCGAGGTGGGGATGGGGCTGGAGCGCTTCACCGGCCAGCGGATGGAGCGCATCCTGTCGACGGTTGCCGCCATCGGATCGGCCGCACTGGGCGTGCAGGCGCTGCTGGCGGCGATGAGCGGACTCGCCCGCGCCGATGGCGCGCGCCTGGGGATGATGGTGCTCGTCTTCGGCCCACTGCTGTGGATGATCGTCGCCTGCCTGATCGGCAAGGGCATCAAGCAGGGCGCCGGCACCTTTGTGGTCGCCTACGCGATCGCGCTGGTGCTGTGGCCGATCGTGGTCGACCGCACGGTGCGCGAGGCCGCGGACCAGCCGTGGATCTTCTTCCTGGTGAACATCGCCGTCGTGGCAGCGATGCTCGCCTTCCGTCCGTTCACCCAGTTCCTGTGGGCCCTCGCTCTGCCGGTCATCTACGGTTACGTCCGGCTGGTGCAGGGTGGGTTCGAGCAGAGCTACTGGATCACCACGGCCTTCGACGTGTCGTTCACGATCATCCTGGGCATGGTGATCATCGCGTTGGCATGGATGTTCCGCCAGGTGGCGGCCGGCGTGGACGAGGCACGCGCGCGAGCGGTGGAGGGCTACGCCTCCGCCGCGGCCGCGTCGGCTGCGGAGGAGGAGCGCGTGGCCATGTCCGCGCTCATGCATGACAGCGTGCTGGCCGCGCTGATCGCCGCGGAGCGGGCCGACAGCGAGCGGGCGCGGATGCTGGCGGTCGCGATGGCACGCGAAGCGCTCACCCGTCTGGCCAACACCGAGGCGTCGATCGCTCAGGAGGGCAGTGACGAGCCGGTGGCCCGCTCGCAGATCATCTCGGAGCTGCGACGCACGCTCTCCGAGCACGGCGTCGATGCCATCGTCGAAGAGCGGGGGGTGGCCAACGCCGAACTGCCCGGCAAGGTGGCGCGCGCGATCGTGCTCGCCGCGCGGCAGGCGATCGGCAATGCCCTCGCGCACGCCGGCGGGCGCGGACTGCACGTGATCGCCGAATCGACCGACGCGCACCGACTCACCGTGACGGTGCGCGATGCCGGAACCGGGTTCGATCCGGATGCCATCGGCGAGGACCGCCTCGGCATCCGCGCCTCGATCGTCGCTCGAATGGCGGCCGTGGCAGGTACCTCCGAAATCTACTCGGATGCCGCTGGCACCACGGTCGTGCTCGGATGGGAGCCGGCATGAGGCGGTCGGTGCGCAGCATCATGACCGCGCTGGCGCTCGGCTTCGCGGTGTACTTCGCCGCGCGCGGCATCGCCTGGACGGTGCAGCCGGACGGACCGCTGCTCATCGTCGGGGCGATCGCGCTGTACCTCGCTGCGACGTTGACGGCCGTGCTGGGAGCCGGGGCGGAGGTGCGGATGCGGGTGGCGCCGGCGGTGCTGGCGCTGGCCACGAGCCTGATCGTGCCCACGCTGGTGAGCGTCGCGCTGGAGCCGTCGCTGCGCGGCGCGCCCTTCGCCACCTGGTACATCGGCGCGATCGGCCTGCTGGCGGTGGTGTGCATCGTGCGCCGGCGACAGGTGTTCGGCTGGGCGATGCTGGTCGCGCTCATCGTCGTCACCTCGGTCTTCATGGGTCCGGGCGCGGCGTTCACGCTGGGCCTGGTCGGTTCGATGACCTGGGTGGTCGTGGCGCAGCTGCTCGTGCTGTTCTGGGATCGCGCGGTGCGCGACACCGAGCGGCTCGCCGATGTGCAGCGCGCGGTGTCGGCCTGGCACGCCACCCAGCTCGTGCGTCAGCGGGAGCGGCGCGTGCGGGCGCAGCGAGCGCTCGCGGTGGCGGGTCCGGTGCTCAGCCGCACCGTCGCGGCACGCGGCGCACTCACCGAGCAGGAGCGCCTCGAGGCCCGGCTCGCCGAAGGCACGCTGCGCGACGAGCTGCGGGGCGCGAGCCTGATGAGTGACGCGGTCCGCGAGGCGATCGCGCAGGCGCGGCGGGCCGGATCGTCGGTGACGGTGTTCGATGAGGGCGGCCTGGACGGCATCGACGAGGAGCGAGTGAAGGAGATCCGCGATGAGCTCGCCGAGGTGCTCGCCGAGGCGCACTCGCACCGCCTGATCATCCGCGCCGCGCGTGACGACACGAATGCGGTCACAGTGGTGGGGCGCGCGGCGGGCGGGGCGAACGACGACGACGCGGTGGAGCTGTGGCATGAGATCCCGCGTAGACCGCGTGCTGATACATGATGCGCGTGGCGCAATGAGAAAGGCGAGGGGCGGCGTAGTCGCCGGCCCCTCGCCTGGCGCGGAACAGCTACCCGAAAACTGTCCGCAGGGGGCGGTATTGCGTCTGCCTACCCTGGGACAGAGCAGCCGCCTAACGCGAAGCGTCGATCTCAGTCTCCCGGGCCGCGCGCACTCTGTCTGTAGGTATTTCGGGGGACAAGCAATCGCATCCCTCGAGCATCACGCGCGCCGCGCTTCTTCGCGGATCAACCCGCGTAACGCCCCCACGGGATGTCACGACGCAGGGGCTGGCGGATGCCACGCTGCGTGCGCTGCCACGCCGAGACCGGCGCCACCTCGGCCACGGCCTCCTCGGCCTCGTGCGAATAGGCGTCGGTGAGGACCGCGATCAGCGCCGCGAGCTCCTCCTCGGTGGGCCCGCCACGCAGGATCTGCATCTCGGGAGCGCGGTCGGTGCGGGGAGCGCGGTCGGTGCGGTCGGCGCAGTCGGAATCGGTCACAGCGGGATGTTCCCATGCTTCTTGGGGGGCAGCTCGGCGCGCTTGCCGCGCAGCGCCCGCAGCGACTTCGCGATCGCGACGCGGGTGTTCGCTGGCTCGATGATGCCGTCGATCTCGCCGCGTTCAGCGGCGAGGAACGGGCTGGTGACACTGTAGGTGTACTCGTTCGCGAGACGGGTGCGCACCGCGGCGACGTCCTCGCCGGCCTCCTCGGCCTTCTTGATCTCACCACGGTAGAGGATGTTCACCGCGCCCTGTCCGCCCATCACCGCGATCTCCGCCGTCGGCCAGGCGAGGTTCACATCGGCACCGAGCTGCTTGGAGCCCATCACGATGTAGGCGCCGCCGTAGGCCTTGCGCAGGATCACGGTCACCAGCGGGACGGTCGCCTCGGCGTAGGCGTAGATGAGCTTCGCGCCCCGGCGGATGACGCCCGTCCACTCCTGGTCGGTGCCGGGCAGGTAGCCGGGCACGTCGACGAGGGTGACGATCGGGATCGAGAACGAGTCGCAGAAGCGCACGAAGCGGCTGGCCTTCTCGCCGGCTTCGATGTTCAGTGTGCCCGCCATCTGGGACGGCTGGTTCGCGATGATGCCGACAGAGCGACCCTCGACGCGCCCGAAGCCGATGACGATGTTCGGTGCGAACAGAGGCTGCACCTCGAGGAAGTCGCCCTCATCGACGATGTGCTCGATGACGGTGTGGATGTCGTAGGGCTGGTTGGGGGAGTCCGGGATGATGCGGTTCAGCGTCTGGTCGGCATCCGTCGTCTCCCACTCGAACGGCGTGTCGTACGCGGGGATCTCCGCCATGTTGTTGTCGGGAAGGAAACTGAGCAGGGTGCGCGCGTAGTCGAGGGCGTCGTCCTCGTCTTCGGCGAGGTAGTGCGCGACACCGGATCGGGTGTTGTGCGTGTAGGCACCTCCGAGCTCCTCCATGCCGACGTCTTCGCCGGTGACGGTCTTGATCACATCAGGACCGGTGACGAACATCTGGCTGGTCTTGTCGACCATGATCACGAAGTCGGTCAGTGCAGGACCGTATACCGCGCCGCCGGCGGCGGGTCCCATGATGATGGAGATCTGCGGGATGACGCCCGAGGAGCGGGTGTTGTGGCGGAAGATCTCGCCGTACTTGCTGAGGGCGAGCACGCCCTCCTGGATGCGGGCGCCGCCGGAGTCGAGGATGCCGATGATGGGCATGCCGCCCTGCAGGGCGAACTGCATGACCTTGATGATCTTGTCGCCGGCGACCTCGCCGAGCGAACCGCCGAACGTGGTGAAGTCCTGCGAGTACACCGCGACCGTGCGTCCGTGGATGGTCGCGACGCCCGTCACGACCGAGTCGCCGTACGGGCGGTTGCGGTCCATGCCGAAGGAGGTGGTGCGGTGGCGCACGTACTCGTCGAACTCCACGAAGCTGCCGGTGTCGACGAGCAGCTCGATGCGCTCGCGGGCGGTCATCTTGCCCTTCGCGTGCTGCTTCTGCTGGGCGATCTTCTCGGGCTCGACGACCGCGTCGGCGAAGCGGGCGCGGAGGTCCGCGATCTTGGCGGCCGTGGTCGAGAGGTCAGGCGTGTCCGTCACGGATTCCACCCTAGCGCCGGGGTGCGCGCGGCTGTTGGACGCTCAGCACAACGCAACGCGGATTCCTTTAGCCGTTCCCTGCGTATGCTCTTCTGCATGCCCATTCCCGTGATCATGGACGTTGACACCGGCATTGACGATGCGCTCGCCCTGCTCTTCGCCGTCGCCCATCCGCAGATCGATGTGATCGGTGTCACCTGCGTGGCCGGCAACGCAGGTCTGGAGCAGGTCGTCGACAACACGCTGCGGGTCCTGGATCTCGCGGGAGCAGCGGATGTTCCGGTCGCCGGCGGCGCCTCGCGTCCGCTGATCGCGCCGGCGCGGGCGGCCTCGCACGTGCACGGCGCAGACGGGCTGGGCGGCATCGTCCTGCCCGAGAGCGGCCGGAATGCGGCCGACGAGTCGGCCGTGGCCCTGATGCGCCGGTTGATCATGCAGCATCCGACGCCGGTGACCCTGATCGCGCTGGCGCCGCAGACCAACCTCGCGCTGCTGCTGCGCACGCATCCGGAGGTGGTCGAGCGCATCGAGCGCATCGTGTTCATGGGCGGTTCGGCGAGCGTCGGCAACGCGACCGCCGTGGCGGAGTTCAACGTGTGGCACGACCCGGAAGCCGCGGCGATCGTGCGCGATGCCGGAGCGCCGACGGTGATGTACGGGCTGGATGTGTTCAATCGCGTGACGGTGCAGCAGGCCCGCGCAGACGAGCTGGCCGCGGGTTCGCACCGCGTCGGCCGGATCGTCGGACAGCTGCTGGGGCATCGGGTGGCGCTGAGCGAGGACGAATCGCTGACGTACACCGGTCTGATCGGCGACGCCGGCGCGGTGTGCGCGATCGTCGCACCCGAACTGGTGCGCTTCGAGAACCTGCCCGTGCGTGTCGAGCTCAGCGGATACGGACGGGGACAGACCATCGTCGATCGCCGCCCGTTCGCCGGTGAGGACCGGCTGCACGGCCTGGACGACGAGTGGTCGCGGTCGGACGTGGCACTCGACATCCATGCGGATGCCGTCGCCGACCTCTTCGTGCAGACGGTGCTGAGCCTGCCGGGGGAGTGAGCCTGCGGTCCTCTTGCCGCTGAGTCACTAGCCGCCGTCGGTCTCCCAGGGTGGTGTTTCGCCGTGGGTGGTCCAGCGGTCGGGGTGCGGTGGGCTGGGGGTGAACATGACGCGTCGTGGTGGTCGGTCGTGGTGGGTGCGTCCGGTGGGGCTGGTCCATTCGAGGGTCCAGTCGGGGAGTTGTCGGGCGTGCCAGCGGTGTCGGGTGGGGATGTCGGGGTGTTTGAGGGCGTGGTGGGTGGGGCAGAGGTGGGCGAGGTTGTCGGTGCTGGTGGGTCCGCCGAGGGCCCAGTCGTGGGTGTGGTCGGTGTCGCAGTGGTGCAGGGGTGTGCGGCAGCCGGGGAAGCGGCAGTGCTGGTCGCGGGCGCGCAGGAAGCGGCGCATGGGTTCGGTGGGGGTGTAGGTGTCGGTGTGGGTGACCAGGCCGGTGGGGTCGAGGAAGAGGCGGGTCCAGCCGGTGGTGTGTCCGGCGAGGGTGCGGGCGGTGTCGGGGTGCATGGTGGCGTGTGCGTCGAGTTGGGCGGGGTTATC
>NZ_JBBCYA010000006.1:0-221475 GCF_037145155.1 Microbacterium sp. USHLN186 | reverse complement strand
GTCGGGGAACGTCGCACCATTCGCCACGTACGCCACCGGCACACCGGCGCCGAACGATGCCTTCGAGATCGCCGCCGACGTCTCATACCGACTCGCACCAGACAACCGCGTCACAGTCGCGGGGGTCGTCACCGACACCGCCGCGCTCGTGCGAACTTCGGTCAGATAGCCGTTCTTCGAACCCGTGACCTCCACCTTGAGCTGCTTGCCTGCGTCTGCGGAGGTCACCTTGTACGTTGAAGCGGTGGCGCCGGAGATCGCTGCTCCGTTGCGCAGCCACCGGTACCTCAACGTGACGGGCGCGGGCGACCACGTGCCCGCGTTCACGGTCAGGGTGGACCCGACAGTGGGCGAGCCCGAGATCTTCGGCGTGGCCGCCGACAGCTTGCGCGCCACTGTGAGGGAGTACGCCTTGCCCCAGGAGGCGTCGTAGCGTGAGCCGTTCACGTCGATGAAAGAGCGACCTGCAGGCAATGTCACGGAGGTCCCCCGCAGCGCGGCTCCGTTCGCATTCGCGCTGTTCAGATCGAAGGCGTAAAGACGGTCGCCTTTCGCGCTGGTCACCGTCAGCGTGTACAACGTGTTGGACCCCAGATTCGCCGGGAATCTGAAGTCGATTCCGACGGTTCCGGGCGCGGGCATGTCGACGACGTAGTAGTCATCGTCGTAGGAGCTGTTGGCTGCGAGGATGGAGCCGCGAATCGTCTTCCCCAACGGCAGCGCATCGGCAGTGGCGGACGTGTCGTTGAACTCCGTCTCCACGTACCCCGCCGTCGATGTCACCGCCAGCGAGTACTGCTTGCCCCAGCTCGCGTCGTACCTGCTCCCGCTCACGCGCAGGTAGTAGCGACCCGCCGCCAAGAACGTCTCCTGGCCACGAAGGAACGAACCGTCCCAATCCCCGCCATCGAGCGACCACGAATAGTGCGTCTTCCCGGACGCGTTCGTCACCATGAAGTCATACGCGTCGCCCGTTCCCAGATCAGCAGGGAAACGCAGGTCGAAAGACACTCGCCCCGCCGCGGGAACGTCGATCGCGTAGTAGTCGTACTCATAGGAGCTGTTGGACGCGAGAATCGAGCCGCGAATCGTCTTCCCCAACGGCAGCGCATCGGCAGTGGCGGACGTGTCGTTGAACTCCGTCTCCACGTACCCCGCCGTCGATGTCACCGCCAGCGAGTACTGCTTGCCCCAGCTCGCGTCATATCTGCTCCCGCTCACGCGCAGGTAGTAGCGACCCGCCGCCAAGAACGTCTCCTGGCCACGAAGGAACGAACCGTCCCAATCCCCGCCATCGAGCGACCACGAATAGTGCGTCTTCCCGGACGCGTTCGTCACCATGAAGTCATACGCGTCGCCCGTTCCCAGGTCACCAGGGAAACGCAGGTCGAAAGACACCCGCCCCGCCGCGGGAACGTCGATCGCGTAGTAGTCGTACTCATAGGAGCTGTTCGACGCGAGAATCGAGCCGAGGACCGTCGTGCCCAACGGCAGTGCATCCGCCGTCGCTGTCGTGTCGTTAGGCTCCGATTCGGTGATCGTCGCGGCGTTTGCTGGCGCGGCACCGAGCGTGAGCCCGGCCGCGACGAGTGCAACGGTGCTGACCCCGGCGAGGGAGTGCCGAAGGCGCTGCCATGCAGCTGATTTCATGACGGTGGATCCTCTCTGATCCGCGATGAGATGCTCGTCCCCGGAGCATTCGCGCTCATGCTATCCAACCTGTGAACTCGCTGACTACAGAATTCCATCTCAGCACGCATCCGCCGGGATGCAGAAGGGCGGCCACCCGGAGGTGACCGCCCTTCTATCTGGAACGTCTGCTCAGAGCGCGAGATGCGTGCGCACGACCTCGGCCAGCGATTCCGCGTGGGCGTTGGCGGTCTCGGCATCCGCTGCCTCGACCATCACGCGCACGAGCGGCTCAGTGCCGGACTTGCGCAGCAGCACGCGGCCGCTCGAGCCGAGCGCGGACTCGACGTCCTTGACGGCGCTCTGCACGCCGGCGTGGTCGGAGACGGCGTCCTTGTCGACGTCCTTCACATTGACCATCACCTGCGGGTAGACCGTCATGATCGAGGCGAGCTCGGCCATCGACTTCTTCTGCCGCGCCATCTCGGCCACGAGGTGCAGACCGGTCAGCACGCCGTCACCGGTGGTGGCGAACTCGCTCATGATGACGTGGCCCGACTGCTCTCCGCCGAGGGAGTAGCGTCCGGCGTTCATGTCCTCGAGCACGTAGCGGTCGCCGACGCCGGTCTGGCGCACGGTGATGCCGTGCTCGCGCATGGCCATATGCAGGCCGAGGTTGCTCATCACCGTGGCGACGAGGGTGTCGTCGGCGAGCTTGCCGCGGCTCTTCATCGCCACGGCGAGGATCGCCATGATCCGGTCGCCGTCGACGATGTTGCCGTCCGCGTCGACCGCGAGGCAGCGGTCGGCGTCGCCATCGTGGGCGATGCCCACATCGGCGCCCACGCGCACGACCTCGGCGGCCAGCTTGTCGAGGTGCGTCGAGCCGACGCCGTCGTTAATGTTCAGCCCGTCGGGGTCGGCGCCGATGACGGTCACCTTCGCCCCGGCCGAGGCGAAGACCTCGGGGGATGCTCCGGATGCCGCGCCGTTGGCGCAGTCCAGCACGACGTGGATGCCGTCGAGCCGGTGCGGCAGAGAGGCCAGCAGATGCATGATGTAGCGGTCCTCGGCATCCGAGAACCGGATCACGCGACCCACGTCGGCACCGGTCGGCTGCAGCTTCGTGCCCGCGCGCATCGTCTCCTCGATGCGCTGCTCGACGTCATCGGGCAGCTTCACTCCGCCGCGGGCGAAGATCTTGATGCCGTTGTCGGGCGCGGGATTGTGCGACGCCGAGATCATCACGCCGAAGTCGGCGTCGACGTCGGAGATGAGGAAGGCCGCCGCCGGGGTGGGCAGCGTGCCGGCATCCAGCACATCCACGCCGGAGGAGGCGAGACCCGCCTCGACCGCGGCGCTGAGGAAGTGCCCGGAGATCCGCGGATCGCGAGCGACCACGGCGGTGAGCCGCTTGCCGACGGTGCGACGCGCGTCGGCGATACGGCCCTGGCCCAGGACGACAGCAGTCGCCTGGGCCAGGTTGAGCGCGAGTTCGGCGGTGAGGGGGCCGTTGGCCAGCCCCCGCACCCCGTCCGTCCCGAACAGTGCCATAGAAGGAACCGTGCGGATCAGCGCTTCGAGTACTGCGGAGCCTTGCGGGCCTTCTTCAGACCGGCCTTCTTGCGCTCGATGACGCGGGCGTCGCGCGAGAGGAAGCCGGCCTTCTTGAGGGTCGGGCGGTTGTTCTCGGCGTCGATGTTGTTCAGCGCACGGGCGATGCCGAGGCGCAGCGCGCCGGCCTGACCCGAGTCGCCGCCACCCGAGATGCGGGCGATGACGTCGTACGAGCCCTGCAGGTTCAGCACCGTGAAGGGGTCGTTGATCAGCTGCTGGTGCAGCTTGTTCGGGAAGTAGTCCTCGAGGGTACGGCCGTTGACCGTGATGGTGCCCGAGCCGGGAATCAGACGCACGCGGGCGATGGCCTGCTTGCGGCGGCCCACGGCTGCACCGGGAACCGAGAGGACGGGGCGCGGAGCGGACTCCTGCACCTCGGTCTCAGGGGTCGAGGTCGAGAAGTTCTGCGGGAATTCGGTGGTGTCCTGGATTTCAGCCACGAGTATGTCCTTTGAAATCTGAGCGGCGCTTACTGGGCGACCTGGTCGAGGGTGTACGGCGTGGGCTGCTGTGCGGCGTGCGGGTGCTCGGCACCTGCGTAGACCTTGAGCTTCGACAGCTGCTGACGACCCAGGGTGTTCTTGGGGAGCATGCCGCGGACGGCCTTCTCCACCGCGCGAACCGGGTTCTTCTCGAGAAGCTCGGCGTAGCTGGTGGCCGTCAGGCCGCCCGGGTAGCCGGAGTGGCGGTACGCCATCTTCTTCTGAAGCTTCTGACCCGTGAGGGCGACCTTGTCGGCGTTGACGATGACGACGAAGTCGCCGGTGTCGACGTGCGGGGCGAAGGTCGGCTTGTGCTTGCCACGCAGGATGGCGGCGGCGTGCGAAGCCAGGCGGCCGAGAACGACGTCTGCGGCGTCGATGACGATCCAGTCGCGCTGGATCTGCCCGGTCTTCGGGGTGTAAGTGCGCGTCACGATAGTGCTGCTTTCTTGGAGTCGAACGGAGAGGTTCGTGAATCCCACTCCGGGGTGGTTCTCGTCTCTGTGCGGGGACGGGAACACGCCAGTGGAGGGCTCACGTTCGTCGTACGTGCGCTGCAGCCAGGCTGCACAGCACGCACCAAAGAGTCAGCTTACAGCATCCGGGGTGCGGGAAGAAACTCGGCGGGGGCACTCTCCTTCTATAGTGAGGGCGTGCCCGCACTCCGACGACCGACGCTCTCCGACGTGGCCGCCGTCGCGGGCACATCGACCGCGGTGGTGAGCTATGTCGTCAACGGCGGCCCGCGCGCGGTCGCACCGGCGACACGCGAACGTGTGGAGCGGGCGATCGACGAGCTGGGTTATCGCCGCAACCTGCTCGCGGGCGCGCTGAGCTCGGGCCGCGCCGACGTCGTGGGGCTGGTGGTGCCCGACTCGTCGAACCTGTTCTTCAGTGAGCTCGCTCGCAGCGTCGAGCAGGTGGCCCGCGAACGCGGACTGCTGACGCTGCTCGGCAACAGCGGCTACTCGATCTCGGCTGAGCGCGCGTACCTGCAGGCCTTCTCGGATCTGCGTCCGCACGGTCTGCTCGTGGTCAGCATCGCCGACGCCGCCCCGGTCGGCGTGGACTGCCCGCACGTGCACCTGTACTCCGCGCCGGAGGACGGCCGCCTGCGGGTCGCGGTGGATGATGAACGCGCGGCCGCTGACGCGGTGCGGCATCTGCTCGCGCACGGCGAGGCGAGAGTCGACTGCGTGAGCGGACCGGACGGCTTCGGCCCCACCGGCCTGCGGGAGCAGGGGTGGGCGCGTGCGCTGGCAGCCGCTGGGGCCGGCGGCGGACAGCTGCATCGCGCGCCCTTCGACCGGCTGGCCGCCCGGCCGCACCTGACGCAGCTGCTGGCGGGTCCGTCGCGCCCTGCGGCGATCTTCGCCACGACCGACGAGCACGCTCTGGCACTGCTCGATGCGGCCGCCGATCTCGGCCTGCGCGTGCCCGACGACCTCCGCATTGTCAGCTTCGATGGCGTGCGCGAGGCACTGCACGGGCGCACCCGTCTGACGACGGTGCAGGTGCCGCTGACCGAGCTCGCGACCGCCGCGCTCGACGCGCTCGCCTCCGACGAAAGCGCGGCCGGGAGCGCGGGTGCGGGTGCGGGTGCTGGTGCGGCTGCGGCTGATGCTGATGCTGCGGCTGATCTGGGCCGGGCCCGTGTGGTCATCCGCGCGCGGCTGCGGGTCGGCGATACGTGCGGTCCGCATCCGGCCGGGAGCCGGAGTGACGCACGATCCCCGCGCACACCGTGAGCGCGCACCGGCCGGCGCCGTCGACGACCACCGCCTCGCGCGGGTCTCGCTCGCCCACCACCACGTCGAAGCGCGCGAGATCGGCCGGACCGCCGACCGCCAGCGCACCGTAGCCGGAGGTGTCCAGTCCCATGGCGATCGCTCCGCCCAGGGTCGCCGCGCGGAGCATGCGCTCGTGCAGGTCGTCGCCGCGGTAGCCCTGTGCCCGGGCGAGGCGCGTGAGCTCGCGCACATCGGCCATCAGGTCCAGCGATGGGGAGGACGCCAGCGAGTCAGTGCCCACCGAGATCTCGTGCCCCTCAGTGAGGTAGGCAGCCACCGGCGCGTCATCCAGCCCGATCACCGCGTTCGAGCGCGGGCAGAGCGCGACCTGTGTGTCACGGGCGCGCAGCAGATCACGTTCGGCCCGATCGAGGTAGATGGCGTGCGCGACATGGGTGGCGGGCCCCAGCAGCCCCAGTCCGTCGGCGTACTCCGCGGTCGCGACGCCGGTGCCGCCGATGCGCACCAGCTCGAATTCGTCGCGTAGATCGCCGTAGGGCCCGAGCACGCGATCATCGCCATGCCGGTACAGGTCGGCCTCGACCGCGGACTCGCCGAGATGCGAGTGCACGCGCAGTCCGCGTTCGGCGGCGATGCGCATGAGGTCGGTGATCACCGAGCCGTCCAGGCTGTAGGGCGCGTGCGGTGAGATGCCCACGCGCACGGATGCCGGCCCTTCCAGCCAGGCCAGGAAGCCGTCTCGCCCACCGGCCGCCCAGGTGTCATTGCGCTCGGCGATCGACTCGAGATACTCGATGCCGCCGGCGCCCGTCTCGGCCAGAGCACCGCGCGCGGGATGGTCGGTGACGATCTCGGCGAACACCGTCGTCCCCGACTGCAGCCCCATCCGTGCACCGCGACGTGCGGCCGGCGCCCACGACGCAGGGTCGACCGCGTCGTAAGCTTCGCCGAACACATCCGACCAGTGCTCGAAACCGTCGTACCGCTGGGCTCCCACGTCGAGGAAGCCGGTGTACTGCAGATGCGTGTGCGCGTTCACCAGCCCCGGCACGATCACGCCGCGCTCGATCACCGGTACGCCGAACTCGGCGGGCACGTCGGCCGCGCGGCCCATCCACGCGATGCATCCCTCCTGCACTACCACCGCGCCGTGCTGGATCGGCGGCGCGCTCACCGGAACCAGCCACTCGGCGGCGTACACGGCGGCGGTCAGGTCACCCTCGCCTCGGCGCTGCCCGTCACTTGTCACTGACGCCTCCGAACCCCTTGGCCAACGCGCGCTGCGCGACGGCGAACACGACGAGCGTCGGGAGCAGCGCGACGAGCGCCGCGGCGGCCTGGCCCTGCAGGTTGACGTCCTCTCTGGTCGACAGCGACGTCGCCGCGAGAGTCACCGTATAGACAGACGTGTCGCCCTGCAGCAGCGTGGCGGCGACGAGCAGGTCGCCGAACGTCCACACGAACACCAGCGCAATCACCGACGCGACCGCCGGCATAGATAGCGGCACCGCAATCGACCGGAACGCCCGCATCACCCCGGCGCCGTCGAGCATGCTCGCCTCGAGCAGCTCAGCGGTGAGCACCTGACCGAAGAAGGTGTGCACGAGGTACAGCGCGAACGGGATGCTGGAGACTCCGCTGACCACGCCGGCGACGACGAGGTTGTCGGTCAGCCCGCCATTGGCCAGGATCACGAACACTGGGATCAGCCACGCGATCATCGGGATGGCGTACCCGGCGACGAGGATCCATCGCAGACCCTCGGCGATCCGGCCCGACGCGATGCGGAACCAGTAGGCTGCGGCGACCGAGGTCACCACGCAGACCGCGCACGCGACGACGGTCACGACGAGGGTGTTGAGCAGCGCCCGGCCGAGATCGGCCTGCGTCCAGGCGTCGGCGATGTTCTGCCAGGTGAAGGAGCGCGGCAGAGACCCGGGGCCTGCGATGTAGTCCTCGCGGGTACGTACCGCTGTGCCGATCAGGAAGACGAACGGCAGGACGAACGGGATCGCGATGACGGCCGCGATGGTGGTGCGCACGCGGCGCTGCATCCGGATGCTCATGCGCTCCTCCCAGAGGGGTCAGAAAACGCGGCATCCGCACCTCTTAACCCGACATTTATTGACCCCTCCTCCTTCGTGGCTCGGCCGACACGGCCCGCCGCGGCGCGCGCCGCGCGCTGGACGAGCAGACCGATCACCGCGACGAAGACGATCATGATCACCAGCACGACCGACTCCGCGGCCGCGGATCCGAAGAAGCCGAAGCGCATGAACTTCTGATAGATCGCGAAGTCGAGGGTGGCGCTGGCGAGCCCCGGGCCGCCGCCGGTGAGCACGTAGATCCACGAGAACATGAACAGGAAGATCGAGATGATCTGGAACATCGTCCACAGCGCCACGGCAGGCCGGATGCTGGGCACGGCGATGTCCCAGAACTCGCGCCAGAATCCGGCGCCGTCCAGGCGCGCCGCCTCGAAGATCTCCTGAGGGACAGCGCCCAGCGCCGATGCGAAGATGAGCACGCCGGTTCCGAATCCCGCCCACAGCACGAGCACGATGATCACCGGTTTGACGAGTGTGGCGTCGGTCAGCCACGGCAGGGCGAGCTGCGGCAGACCGATCGAGGTGAAGAAGCTGTCGAGCGGACCACCCGTCGACAGCAGTGACCGGAAGACGAGGCCGACGATGGCCGGCGACATCACCGCGGGGAGGAAGTACACCGACCGCCACAGCCCCGGTCGCGCGACGTGCTCGCGCAGCAGGTAGGCGACGATCAGCGGCGCGACGACCCAGAGCGGCAGGCCGAGCAGGAATACGACCTGGTTGACCACGACCTCCCAGAACTGCGGGTCGACGAACAGCTCGGCGTAGTTGTCCCACCCCACGAAGGGCGATTCGGCTCCGGGCTGCCAGTCGTGCATCGACTGGACCGCGAGATAGATCAGCGGCGCGAACAGGACCGCGAGCTCGAGCAGCACCACCGGTCCCAGCAGCACCAGGGTCGGGCCCCAGCCGGGTCCGCGCCGCGACGTGCGCCTGCGCACCGCGGAGGACGGATGCCGCGCCGCGGCGGCATCCGCCCTCTTCTCAGTCACTGCGACCATCGTGTGCAGACGATCACTTGCTCTTCGCGAACGCCGCCTGTGCCTGCTCGGTGAACTCGTCGGCCGTCATCGTGCCGCCGATCAACGAGGACGCGTTGCGCTCGTACACCGCGAGGACAGGCAGCGGGAACGAGGCGAACCCGGTGTGGTTCTCAGGGTTCTCCATCAGCGGCAGGAACGCCTGCTGCATCGGAGTCGTGCCGGTGACCTTCAGGCTCTTCAGGTTCGGCGGCACGCCGACGCCGTCCCAGATCAGCTGCTGAGCCTCGGGACCGGCGAGGAAGTTCACGAATGCGGCAGCGGCCTGCGGGCTCTTCGACCACTTCGTCACCGCCCATCCGGCCTCGGCACCGGCGTCGATCATCGAGGTGTGCTCTGAGCCGGGTACCTGCGGCAGCGCCAGCACGGTGGCCGCGCCGAGAGTATCGGCCGCCTGGGCTGCGGTCGACAGCGAACCGCTCGCCATCATCGCCGCCTTGCCGGCGTAGAACTGGTTGAACGCATCGTCGTACATGTTCAGGCCGAGGTTCTCATCGCCGCCGAAGCACCCGGCCTCGTTCATGTCGACGATCGCGTCGGTGGCGGTCGTGAAGATGTCGTCGTCGACGGGGATCTCCCCGGCGACCCACTTGTCGAGCGTCTCGTCGTCCATGAGCTGGCTCGAGATCATGTACATGAACGTCTCGAAGAGGTAGCCGTCCTTCCAGCCCGCCGCGATGGGCTGAATGCCCTTTCCGCTGAGCGTCTCACACGTCTTCAGCAGACTCGCCCAGTCGGTGAGACCGGCGGTCGGGTCGACACCCGCCTGCTCGAAGAGGCCCTCGTTGATGAGCATCGCGTACCCGTAGGTGCCGGTGGGCAGGATGTAGAGGTTTCCGTCCTTCGAGTAGTTGTCGGGAACGAACTTCAGGTCCTTCTCGACCTCGGGAAGCATGGCGTCCTGCAGCGGCTGCAGCCCGTTGCGGTAGCTGTAGGCCTGCGCCCCGCCGTACATGGTGATCACGTCCGGACCCTTGCGCGCGACCGTGGCGTTGCGCACCTGGTCGAAGTAGGTCGGATACGGCATGTCGTTCAGCTTCACCGTGACCTGCGGGTACTTGTCCTCGAACGCGGCGATCACCTTGTCGTAGGTCTCGGCGCCGGCATCGTAGTTGCCGGGCAGGAACGACCACACGGTGAGTGTGGTCTTCTCGTCGGGCACCTCGGCCGGGTCGAGTGCTGATGCATCGGAGCCGGCGCCGCTCGAGCAGGCGGACAGTGCGAGGGCGCCGATCGTGATCATCGCCGCCGCGGATGCGCGGTACCGGCGTCGGGAAGTGCTCACAGGGTCATTCCTTTCGTTGCCGCATCCGTCACCAGGCGGTGCGCGCGGATTCCAGCTCAGGGGTCAGGGGTTCCAGCGATGCGCCGTCGTGCCGCAGCCGTTCGCGGGCGACCGCCTCTTCCGTCTCGACGGGGATCGGGTGCACGCCTGCCGGCCAGTCCTTGGCCTCGGTCGCGATCAGCTCTGCCGCCAGCGCCTGCAGCGAGAGCGACAGGTCCATCACCTCGATGGGGTTGCCCTCGCCGTCGGCGCAGTTCAGGCAGTCGCCTTCGCTGATCACCAGCACGGTGCGGCCCGACGGCTGCGTGTAGCTCGTGACGCCAGGGCGCACCGAGACGGCGGTGCCCGTGGCGTCCAGCTCGGGCATGGGCAGCTCGAAGGCGCCGCCGCCGGCGGTCGCCAGGATGACCCCGTCGGGCATGAGGGCCACCTGCGCAGCCGTCACCGCACCCGCCAGTCCGGTCGAAGCGAACACGACCTCTGCGTTCGGCGCGGCCTCGGCCAGGCTCATCACCCGGTGACCGTCGTGCAGCGCCTGCAGCGCCTTGATCGGGTCGAGCTCGGTGACCACGACATCCGCTCCGAGCGCGGCCGCGTGGCGGGCGACGCCCGAGCCCACCCATCCGTAGCCGACGACCACGACAACGCGCCCCGCCAGCTGCAGGTTCGTCACGTCGAGCAGGGTCATCACACAGGACTGCCCGGTGCCGTACACGTTGTCGAAGAGGTACTTGGTGCGCGCGTCGTTGACGGCGACGACCGGGATGCGCAGCGCGCCATCGGCGTGCATCGCGCGCAGGGGACGCACGCCGCTGGTGGTCTCCTCGGACGCGCCGAGCATCCGCCCCACCATCTCGGGGAACTCCCGGTGCGCCAGGCGGGTGACCCAGGCGCCGTCATCGAGCAGGATGTCGAGGCCGGGGCTGAGGAAGGCGCGAGCGAGTTCAGTGTCGCGCGCATCCGAGGCGTCGTGCTCGGCGAACACCGCGAAGCCGTCGGCTGCGAGAGCATCCGCGGTCTCCTGGTCGGTCGACCGGCCCGCGCAGAACACGCTGACCTCCGCGCCGGCCTCCCGTAGTGCGTGCGCGAGATTCGCCGTCTTCGGCTCGAGCACGAGGCTCACGCCGATGCGCAGTCCGCGCAGGCCGCCGGACTCGGCGAGTCGGTCGGCGATGCCGGTGAGCACCGGCATCCCGCGCCGCGCCCAGTCGATGCGCGCGCGGCCCGCGGCGGCGCGCTGCTGCATGGTGCTCATCGTGCTCCCTCAGAGGTGGTGGGCTGCTCGAGCCACTGGGCGGCGTCGTCGGTCTGGTCCTCGCGATGCGCGTCGAGCACCACGCCGCGGGAGGCGAGCTTGGCGGCGGCGATCGCGTCGTCGAGCTCACGCGGGATGACATGCACGCCCGGCTCGAGCTCGGAGGTGATCAGGTGGTGCGCGCCGAGCCCCTGCACCGCGAAGGTGAGATCCATGATCTCGACCGGATGCCCGCTGCCGCCGGCGATGTTCACCAGCGCACCGCCGGTGAGCACGTGGAGGTCACGACCGTCGACCGTGTAGGTGTCGACGCCGGGACGCGGCGACGAGGTCGCGGATGCTGCGGCGGCGATCGCCTCGACGTCCACCTCGAGGTCGTGGTGACCCGCGTTGGCGAGCACCACGTCGTCGTCGAGGTGCGGCAGGTCGACGGCGCCGATCGCGCGCATCCCGCCGGTCGCTGTCACCACGAAGCCGGCGCCGGGCAGCATCTGCCGTGCCGGTCCGACCGCGTGCCCGTCCATCAGCGCCTCCAATGCGCGTACCGGATCAGTCTCGATCACGCGGGACTGCGCGCCCATCGCCTTGGCGTACTCGGCGATGCCGCGGCCCACGTAGCCGTAGCCGACGACGACGATGACCGCGCCCGCGATCTGGCGATTGGTCAGTCGCAGCAGCGCCTGGATCGTCGTCTGCCCGGTGCCGAAGCGGTTGTCGAAGAGGTGCTTGCAGCGTGCGTCGTTGGCGGTCAACGCGGGGAACGGCAGGCTGCCGGCGGTCTGCAGCGCGTGCAGCCGTCCAGTGCCGGTGGTCGTCTCCTCCGACACCCCGCGCAGGCGCGCGAACAGTTCGGGGCGGTGACGGAGCATGCGCATGGTGAGCTCCGCGCCGTCATCGATGACGTAGTCGGGCGCATGGTCGGCGGCTGCGAGCAGCTCGGCCTCCCAGCTCTCGATGTCTCCGCCCTCCTCGGCGACGACGGTGATGCCGCGCTCACGCAGCGCAGCCACCACGTCTGCACGCGTCGTGCGAGGGTTGCTGCCGGCGGCGATCACTTCGGCGCCCGCGTCGGCGAGCACCGTGGCCAGGAACGCGGTCTTCGCCTCGAGGTGCACCACCACGGCGATGCGGACGCCCTGCAGCGAGCGCCCGATGCGCTCGCGAACGAACCCGTCGAGCACCGGGGAGTTCTTGCGCACCCACTCGATCTGCGCGCGGCCGGCGACCGCGTCGCCCTGCACCGTCTTCGGCGGATTCTCCATCTGCTGCTCCTTCAGGCGCCCGTGATGGCCGCACGTGGGCGGCACCTGCGCGGGCTCCACTCCCGTGCGATCCATGTCCACGTGCTGCTCTCCCGCACAGTGATCTAAGCGCTTAGATCGGAGTCACGGGCAGAAGACTCCCGGGCGGTTGCTGCATAAGCTATCGTCGCGGCGGACCGCGCGCAATGCTCGTCGTCATATGACGACTCCGATGACGCCGCTGACGCCGCTACGGGGAACGCGGGTGTCGCGAACCGGATGTCCCCGGCGATCATCGTGGCAGCGGTGCGCCCGCCGCCGTACTCGACCAGGTCGATGAGGGCGTCGGTGCTGATCGGGATGTCGAAGAAGGTCATGTTCGCGAGAGCGCCCACCGCGAGGTATCCCGTGCGGCGCCGACCCACGTCGATGCCGAGAGCGTGCGCGCCGCCGATCGTCGCCGCGCCGAGCAGCCGAGCATGCAGGTCGCGGTCGAGGTAGTCCTGCTCGCGGGCGATGCGCGCAAGCGCCGCCACATCGTCCATCAGATCGAGCGAGGGCGACGAGGAGAGCGAGTCTGTACCCACAGCGATCGCGTTGCCCTCTTTGAGATAGGCCGCGATCGGCGGCTCCTCGAGCCCGATCACGGCGTTCGAGCGCGGGCACAGCGCGACCGAGGTGCGCCGCTCGCGCAGGATCGCGCGATCGCGCGCGGTCATGTACACCCCGTGGGCGATATGGCAATCCGGACCGAGCACGCCGAGCTGGTCGACGAACTCGGTGGCGCTGACTCCGAATCCCGCCCGCCGCAGCTCACGGAAGCTGCTCAGCCCCGCCCGGTGCCACGGTCGCTGCTCGGGGTCGTCGAGGCCGCTCTCGAACGCCGCCTCACCCAGATGGATGTGGATGCGACCGCCGCGTTCGCGCACGATGTCGGGGATCTCGAGCAGTGGTTCGATGTCGAGCGAGTACGGCGCGTGGGGCGAGAGCCCGCGTCCCGGTGGGACAGGCAGCCCATCCAGGGCCTGCTCGACGCTCGTGCGTCCGGTGCGCGCCCACTCCTCGTTGGTCCAGCTCATCACCTCCCAGTAGGTGATGCCGTGCAGTCCGGAGTCGTGCAGGACTGATGCGGCCTCGGGGTCGGTGACGATGTCGGCGACAGCGGTCGTGCCCGAACGGATCATCTCGTGCGCACCGGCGGCGGCATCCGCAGCCCAGTCCCGCCCCTCGGCGTAGACGACGCTGAACGCGCGTGACCAGTCCTCGAAACCGGCATAGCTGCCCTGCCCGACGGCGGCCATGCCGCTGTACTGCAGGTGCGAGTGCGCGTTGACCAGGCCCGGGGTCACCATGCCGTCCCAGTGCACCTCGGTCACGTCAGCGCCGCGCTCGCGCAACGACCGCAGCACCCACGCGCGATCGCCGACGTGCATGATCCGATCCCCACTGATCGCGACGGCGCCGTCGCGGATGGGTGGGGCGGTGACGGGCACCACGAGTCGCGCGCTGTAGACGGTCACCGACACCATGTCCTCCAGTATCGGGGCTCGTGGAGCCCGCCCTGTACTGTGCGACGAACGCCGCGGAGGAGGACGCGGACGCCCGCGGGCGTCGGCGGGCTGCGACCTACGCGGCTTCGGCGGTGATCAGGATCGGGCGGTGATCGCTCGTAGCCTGCGGCAACGTGGTGATCTGTGAGATGTCGAAGCCCACCGACGTCGCGAAGTCGTAATGTCCTTTGAACACCCGATAGCGCGTGTAGGTGCGATCGTCACTGAGGGTCAGGGTGTAGCCATGCTCGCGCACCGTCTGACCGAGGTTCTCTTTGAAGACCGGGTAGTTGTAGTCGCCGACCATGAGCACGGGCTTGCCGGGAGCAAGCCCCTGCAGCGCATCGAGTGCCGCACGGATCTGATTCCGTCGCAGCGAGTTCAGCGCGGTGAGCGGGGCGGCGTGGAACGACGCCACGATCACCCGCCGACCCGTGTCGATGTTCGTCAGCAGCGCGCCCAGCACCCGCTCGTGAGCGGGTTTGAGCACCCGATCGTGCAGCGACTTCTTCAGCCCGATCGTGCGCACCTGCTCGACGCGGAACTGATTGCGGCGCAGATACATCGCCAGTCCCAGCCGATTGCCGCTGGTCGCCCGCACGAGCGAGAGGCCCTCGATGGCATCCGGAAGCGCCTGCGTGTCGCACTCCTGCAGGCACAGGATGTCCGGATCGTGCTCGCGGACCAGGTTGACCAGCTCGGTCGCCGCGCGATGCTTGCGAAGGTTGTACGAGATCACTCTCATGCCTTCACGTTACCGCCGGGCTTCCGTGCGAAGACCGGGGTTGCGCCGACGCGGCATCGCACTCTTCGGTCGTCGTCAGCTTCCGCTGTCGCGGCGCGCGCGGGTCTGCTCGGCGCGTGCGGCGAGCAGGTCGTCGGCCGGATATCCGACCTCGGCGAGCGTCAATCCGCGCGCCGGCAGCACCTTGAAGGCACTCGTGCGAGTGAGTTCGTCACGCAGGCGCGCGACGTCCTCAATCTCGAGCTTGCCCTCCCCCACCGCCGCGCACGCGCCGACCAGCGCGCGCACCATGCTGTGGCAGAACGCGTCGGCCTTGACCTCGGCGATCAGGACGCCGTCGCGGTCGCGCATCCAGCGGTAGTCGAGCAGCGTGCGGATCGTCGTCGCCTCCTCGCGCGGCTTGCAGTATGCGGCGAAGTCGTGCAGCCCGATGAGGGTGCGCGCAGCGGCATCCATCCGATCGACGTCCAGAGCGACGCGCAGGGTCGTGGTGTCGTTTCGGCGCATCGGGTCGTACCCGGCGGCGGCGTCGGCGAGGCGGTAGGTGTAGCGACGCCACACCGCCGAGAAGCGCGCGTCGAAGCCGTCGGGCGCGATGCTCGTGCGCGTGACGGTGACGTCCGGGTAGTTGCCGAGGACGCCCCGGATGCGACGCGCGAGCGAGCCGGCGGGATCGGATGCCGCCTGCCCGTGACGAGTCTGCACGCGCGCCCACTGCGCCTCGTCGAGATCGACGTGCGCGACCTGGTCGGCGGCGTGCACGCCGGCATCCGTCCGTCCGGCGACGACGAGCTGCGCCTCGGAGCCGACGATCCGAGCGAGAGCCGCCTCGAGCGTGCCCTGCACGGTGCGCATGCCGGGCTGCTTCGCCCAGCCGCGGAAGTGGGTGCCGTCATAGGCGATGTCGAGACGGATGCGCACCCGACCAGCCTAGATGCGGCCCACCCGCACCGGCAGACGCCGGACGGGCGGGCCGATTTCAGCAGCAGCGCGCGCCGGGGTTGCGGTCCTGCTCGTCCATCCGCTCCCGCCAGAACTGCCGCTCGGTGAGCGCCGGCACGTCGGGGTGGTTGACCCGGTGGTGCGCGACGTAGGTCTCGTACGCCCGGTCACCCATCAGTGTGGTGACGTACCACCGGATGCCGGATGCCGCACCCCGCATCCGCTGCCAGATGGCGACGGATGCGGAGCGGACCTCGAGGCCCGGCGCGCTCATCAGTGTCCGCCTCGTGTGCGGACGGTGCCGGTCGCGCTGTCGTGCTCCCGCCACTGCTCCTCGATCTCGCGTTCGGCCTTCGTGGCGATGAATCCCGCCGGGGCGAAGCGGCGCGAGGGCACCGGCGCGTCTTCGCCGTCGTCGGTCACGCCCTGGCGGATGGACTTCACCGCCGAGATGACAGCCACGGCGAGCACGACGATCGTCAGCACCACGAACACGATCGACAGGGTGCCCTGCACGGCCGTGTTGCGGATGACCGCCTCGACGACCTCGGGCGCACCGAGGCTGCCGTCGCCGGCGGCCTGCGCGGCACGGTACTTGGCGTTGTTGGCCCAGTATCCGATGCCCGGCACCGGCGAGAAGATCTTGTACATCGACGCGGTGATCGTGATGACGGCGGTGAAGGCGAGCGGAACGGCGACGATCCACAGCCAGCGCACGTAACTGCGGCCGCGCTTGGCGACGATGGCGAACACCACGGCGAGCGCGATCGCCGCCAGCAGCTGGTTGGCGATGCCGAACAGCGGGAAGAACGTATTGATCCCACCGAGCGGGTCGGTCACGCCGAGGATGAGGATGTATCCCCAGCCGGCGACCATGATGGCCGTGCAGATCCACACGCCCGGACGCCAGCTGATGTCGCGGAACTTCGGCATCCAGGCGCCGATCGAGTCCTGCAGCATGAAGCGCGCCACACGGGTTCCGGCGTCGACGGCGGTGAGGATGAACAGCGCCTCGAACATGATCGCGAAGTGGTACCAGAAGCCCATCATCGCGGTGCCCCCGCCGATCTGGTGCATGATGTGCGCGAGCCCGAGCGCCAGGGTCGGCGCGCCACCGGTGCGCGAGACCACGGTCTCTTCGCCGACCGCCGCGGCGGTGCTGGTGAGCATGTCTGGGGTGAGGTTGACGCCGGTCAGGCCGAGCGAGTTGACGAAGGCCACTGCCCCCTCGACCGAGCCGCCGGTGAGCGCGGCAGGCGAGTTCATCGCGAAGTAGATGCCCTGGTCGATCGAGATAGCGGCGACGAGCGCCATGATCGCGACGAACGACTCCATCAGCATCCCGCCGTAGCCGATGAAGCGCGTCTGACGCTCCTTCTCGATGAGCTTCGGGGTCGTGCCCGAAGAGATCAGCGCGTGGAAGCCGGACAGGGCGCCGCAGGCGATGGTCACGAACAGGAACGGGAACAGCGTGCCCGAGAACACCGGTCCGAGACCGGTCGCGGCGAACTCGGTGAACGCCGGCACCTCGATCTCGGGACGCACCAGGACGATGGCGCCGGCGAGCATCACGATGACGCCGACCTTCATGAACGTCGACAGATAGTCGCGCGGGGCGAGCAGCAGCCAGACCGGCAGCACGGCGGCGACGAAGCCGTACACGATGATGGCCCACGCGATGGTGGTGCGATCGAGGTGGAAGATCGCCTGACCCCAGTCGGTCGCGGCGACCGCGCCACCGCCGACGATGGCCGCGATGAGCAGCACGAAGCCGATCAGCGACACCTCGGTGATGCGGCCGGGGCGCAGGAAACGCAGGTACACGCCCATGAAGATCGCGATCGGCAGGGTCATGCCGACGCTGAACACGCCCCACGGGCTCTCGCCGAGGGCGTTCACAACCACGAGCGCGAGGATCGCGATGATGATCACCATGATGAGCAGCGAGGCGATGATCGCCGCTGTGCCGCCGACCTTGCCGAGCACGTCGCGCGCCATCTGCCCGATCGAGCGTCCGCCGCGTCGCATCGAGAAGAACAGCACGGTGTAGTCCTGCACGGCACCGGCCAGCACGACGCCGACGATGATCCAGATCGTGCCGGGGAGGAAGCCCATCTGCGCGGCGAGCACCGGGCCGACCAGCGGACCCGCGCCGGCGATCGCGGCGAAGTGGTGACCGTACAGCACGCGACGGTCGGTGGGCACGAAGTCCTTGCCGTCCTCGCGCACCTCGGCGGGAGTCGCCCGGCGGTCGTCGGGTCGGGTGATGTACCGCTCGATGACCTTCGAGTAGAACCGGTAGCCGATCGCGTAGGTGCAGACCGCCGCGAACACGAACCAGATGGCGTTGACGGTCTCGCCGCGGACGATGGCGAGCATGGTCCAGGCCACGCCGCCGAGCAGCGCGATCGCGACCCAGAGCACGATCTTGGGCAGCGTCATGCGGGATTCGCGCTCGAGCTCGGCCTCGGGGACGGCGACGGGCGGCAATGCCGGGTCGTGCACGAGCGCATCAGCGCCCCTGCCGGATTCTGGGGTGAAGGTCATGGATTCTCCTTGGAGCGTCATCGCACTATGGATCGTGCTTTCGCATTTGGGGGGTCGGTTCACATTAGCGGGGCGGGGACGCGGCGCCCGCGCGCGTGTCGCACAGTGGAGCGGAGTGGACGACGCGTCGCGGGGGTGTCGAGTTTCGAGACGTGAGATCGTCATTATGTTCGGTTCTTATCGAGTGCACGTGTTATTCACCCTCGAATATTTGCTTGCCTTTGCTCACTCCCCGCTCTACACTGGAGGTATGTCAGCAGCGGCGTTGACCCCCTTGCGAGAGGCCTACACGGCCCTCGGTGAGGTGTGGGCGGATGCTGACACCGCCGCGGATCTGAACCGGCCCGATCTGGTCTTCATCACCCGCTTGATCGGCTCGGCGCGACGGGCTCTTGATGCTCTGCAGGCGGATGTCGCGGCGGTGATCGCGCACGAATCACGCCCCGAGCTCGGTCCGGATTCGCTGGCGAAGCAGCAGGGCTTCCGCACCCCCGCGCAGCTGATCGCGACGACGACCGGCACGAGCGCGGGCGACGCCGCACGACTGGTGAAAGTCGGCGAGGCCATCGCCGCACGACAGAACCTTCTCGGCGAACCGGCACCGGCGAAGTACCCAGCCGTGCAGGACGCCGTCACCGCGGGTCGGCTGGGAGCCGCCGGAGCGGCGCTGATCGTGGAGTTCCTCGACCGGGCACGCGTCGGGGCAGACAAGACCCTCGTCGCGGACGTGGAGCGGCAGCTCGTCGAACGAGCCGTCGACCTGTCGCTGGACGACGTGCGCCGCCTGGTCAAGCGCGCCGAAGCCGTGCTCGAAGCCGACAAGCTCGAAGCCCGGGAAGAAGAACGACGCGCAGCGCGGTCGCTGAGCATGTTCGAACGCGACGGGATGCTGCACCTGAACCTCATCACCCCCATCGAAGCGGGCGCTGCGATCAAGACCGCGATCGACGGGTACGTCTCCGCACAGTTCCAGGCCCGCAAAGACATCGCCGACTCTGGAGTCGTCGACGGCGACGAGGCGGACGCCGATCGGCGCACCGTCACCATGATGCGCGCCGACGCCCTCGCCCTCTTCTGCGCCCACGTGCTCGACTGCGAGAGCCGACTGCCGCTGGCCGGGGCATGCGTGATCGTCCGCATCAACCTCGAAGACCTCCAAGCGGGCACCGGATCGGGCACGATCGACGGAATCGACCAGCCTGTCTCGATCACCGCGATCCGCCGCATGGCCGCCGCAGGAAGCGTGATCCCGTGCGTCCTCGACTCCGCCGGAGACATCCTCGACTGGGGACGCGAGAGACGCCTCTTCACCAGAGCGCAGAAACTCGCCCTCGTCGACCGCGACGGCGGATGCGCGATGTGCGCACTGCCACCGGACATGACCGAGGGCCACCACATCAACTGGTGGACCCGAGACACCGGACCCACCGACCTGACCAACGGCATCCTGCTCTGCTCCACCTGCCACCACCGCATCCACGACAACGGCTGGAACATCCGCATCGAAAACTCCGACGCACGCTCCGGCATCAGGGGACGAGTGTGGTTCATCCCACCACCCCACATCGACCCGGAACGCCGACCCCGCCTCGGCGGCAGGGCCCGCTACGACATCGCCGCCTGATCCAGGGGCGCGCTCGGACGCCTAGGGGCAGCGAGTGACGGCGCCTCCTGCCGAACGTCAGTCCACCGCCACCTTCGGCTTCGCCCACGAGCGACCGCGGGTGTCCTTGAGGATCGTGTACTCGACATCCACATGCGGCTCGATCGCGCTGTACTTGTCGTTCGGCGCGCCGATCACCAGCTGGAAGCCCAGCCCCCGCCACGCCCCGATCGCCCGCTTCGTGAAGTGCGCGTCAGCCTTGATCAGCGCCTCGTCCATGAACACCGGCGCGTAGCGCGGCCGCGAGGCGCCGGCATCCCCCAGCTGATACCGCAGAGCAGCCCCGACGATGAACGCGACCAGCTCCTGCGATTCGCCTCCGGACTTCTCGCCGATGTGGTCGTACAGCGCGACGTGCTCGCCCGTCTCGGCGAGCACCCGCTCCGCGGACACGCGCACGTGATTGCGCACATCGATCAACTCGGCGAAGTCAGGCGCAGAGCGCCGCATCCGCCCGATCAGCCGGCTCATCCGCTTGTACGCGCTCTCGCGCTCGTCATCGTTCGACGCCGCCTCGATCAGCCCGCGCACCTCGCGCAGCTCGCGGCGGAACCGCCGACGCGCCTCGGACTGATTCTCACGCGGCGAGATCTGCAGACGATGCCGGTCGTCGTAGAACGGCAGCTCGCGCATGATCGCGTTGATCGGCTCGATGCGCTCCCTGATCTCGCGCACCGAGCGGCTGAGCGTCGAATCGAGGCTCGTCAGGTCGTTGCCCGACAGCTTCAGCAGGCTGTCGCGCCACTCCCCCTCCAGCTCGTGCAGCCCGTTGGTCTGCAGCGCGTCGAGGATGCCGACGAACTCATCGACCGACGCGTCGGGATCCGGCAGCAGGTTCAGGTTCGGCCAGCGCTCGAGGAACGACGTCATCAGCTGCCGCATCCGCTCCCGCTGCTCCTGCTGCGCCTCAGCGGCGGACCGCCGGTCGGCGGCGAGGCGCGCGCCGGCGCTCTTCAGCGCGAGATCCAGCCGCGCCAGCCGCTCATCCGCGGTGAGCGCCTCGGCATCCGCCGCGGTCAGCAGGAACCGCTCGGCGAGGAACGCACGCTGCCGCTCGTCCAGCACCAGCGCGCCCTGCTCGGCCGCATCGATCACCCGCTGACAGTCGTCGACGTCGTCGGTGACAGCCGCCCAGCGCTCCTGCGCCTGAGCCCGCTGCGCGCTGAGCGCCCCGATCTCGTCGCGCAGCACCGCGGCGGCCAGCTTCAGCCCCGCCGCCCGCTCGGTCAGCTCGGCGATCTGCGGGTTCGCGGTGGTCACCTCGGCCTCGACGGCCGCCCAGCGCTGCTGCTCCTGCGCCACCGCGTCGACGTCGATCTGCTCCCAGCTCAGGTCGCGCACCACGGCGAACGCCTGCAGGCGGGCCTCGATGGCATCCATCTCGCTCTCCGCGGCGGTCACCGCAGCGGTCGCCTCGGCCACCCGGGCCTCCAGCGCAGCCGCTTGCTCGTCGAGCGCGCGCAGGCGCCGCTCGTTCGAGAAGCCCAGCACGTTCTCCCGCCCGTGCCCGCCGTGCCCGCCGCGACTGCCGTGGGACATCTGCCCGGTGATGGTCAGCGCCATGGCGTGCGCCGACAGCTGCGACGAGGAATCGACGCAGACGAAGCCGAAGCGCTCGTCGAGGCGCTGCTGCAGCCACCCGGTGAACGGCGTCGGGCGATGGTCGAGCCGCCCCGGCAGGGTGCGCTCGTCCGCGCTGGCGGATGCGGCGAGCCCGGTGTGCACGCCCTCGTACCGCAGCCGCATCGGCAAGCGCACGGCGTCGATCGCCGCGCGGAACCGGTCGAGATGCGCCACGTCGATCAGCAGCGTGGTCGCGAATCCGCCGAGCGCGAGGTTGAACGCCTCCCGCCACGGCTCGAACTCGGTGCGCACCTCGATCAGCTCACCGACGAACGGCAGCGCGTCGGCGTCGAGGCCGGCGGCTTCCGCGAGCAGCGTCCGTGCACGATCGAGAGCGGGAGGGATGCTGCCGCGCAGCCGCCCGGCCTCCGCGCGCTCCTCGGCCAGCTCGCGACGCTGCTTCGCGAGCGCCTGCCGCGCCGACTCCGCCTCGGCGAACGTCGCGCGCGCGGAACGCCGCACACCCGCCTCCGACTGCGCGGCGCGGGCGGCGGCGAGCACCTCGGCGAACTGCTCGGCCGACTCGGCCGACAGCCCGAGCTCGGCCAGCACGGCATCCACCCGCTGCCGCTCACGCTGCACGTCGGCCAGCCGCCGCTCCACCGCGCGCAGCTCGCGCTGCGCGGTCTCGAGCCGGTCGCCGCCGGACTGGCGCAGCAGATCCAGAAGACCGTCGCGCTCCACCTCGGCCGCATCGACCTGCGCCTTCTTCTCGCGCAGCACCGCATCGAGGGCATGCGTGCGATCACGCAGCTCGTCCTCCACCTCCCGCAGCAGGTCGAGGCGCCGCTCGGCGCGCCAGAGCGACGCACGGGAGTCCGGGTCGGCGAATTCGCCCAGCTCGTCGACGAGGCGCAGCTGCTCGTCGGCGGCGGCGATGCGCTCACGGATGCCGTGGATCGGTGCCAGCGCGTTCACCTGCTGCCGCGCAGTGACCATGCTGAGGCGCGTGCTCTCGAGCTCGTCGAAGTGGGCCACGACGGCATCCGCCGCCGCCATCGTCTCGGGCTCCTCGAGCACGAGACGCTTGTACAGGTCGTCGACCGTGGTGATCTGCTGACCGGCCTGGATGCGCGCGAGCAGACTCATCGCCTTCGCGCCCGACCCCGCCGCGCCGATGCCGAGCACCGCGTGCAGCCGCGCCGAGAACTCCCGGTCGGTGCCGAGGGTCTCCAGCCCCGCAGCGCGCAGCGCCGAGTCGGCCAGGCGCAGCCCGGCCGCCTGCTCGAGCCGGGCGAGGTCGAAGAAGCCGTCGGTCGTCGCGCGCACCCGGACGGTGTCCTCGAGGATGCGCGCGCCGGCGGGGATGTACCAGGCGCGCAGCGCCGTGAAGCGCGAGCCGTCGTGGTCGCGCCAGGTCATGGCGATGGCCGTCCAGGTGTCCTCACCGTCGCCGCGCAGCACCCGCAGCTTCGTGCCCTCGTCGGTGCGGGACTCGTCGATCTTCCCGCGCCCGTAGGAGAGGATGTTGCGCTGCTCGTCGCCGCGGGGACGCCCGGTGATGCCGCCGTTCGAGGCGCCGTTGAAGGGGGTGGTGTGCGGCATCATCAGCGCGATGTACGCATCCATCAGGGTGGACTTGCCCGATCCCGACCCGCCGCACAGCAGGGTGGCGTCGGGCGAGAAGCGCACGCGGTGCGGCCCGCCGTCGTAGCCGCCCCAGTTGATCAGCTGCAGCTCCTCGGCCACCCACTGCTGGCCGCGGGAGGCGGCGGGGATCAGCCCGAACAGGGTGTCGAGCATGGTCACAGGGCGGCCTCCTTCGGCATCCGGTCGGCGTCGGCGATCGCCTGCGAGCGCAGCCACGTGCGCAGCTCGGCGAGCTTCTCGGCGCTGAGCACCACCTCGATCAGCGCGCTGATGCGATAGCGGCCGACGCTCTCCTCATCGATCACGCCCTCGCGGTCGAGCCGCTCGAGCGCGGCGCGGATCGCCTTCTGCTGACGCGCCGTGCTGCCGTCGGCGTCGGTCAGGTAGCTGAGCACGGTCTGCTCGACGTCCTCGATGTCGATGCGCGGGGCCGCCTCGCCTGCCGCCGACTCGCGCTGGAACACCGTGCGCAGGTGCACGAGCACGAGCGTCTCGGTGCGGTTGTAGGGCGCGTCCTTCAGCAGGATCGGCACCTCGAACTCGTCCGAGCGCACCTGCTGCTTGTACGCGAGGCCGCGGCCGAGGTCGACCACGAGGCGCAGGTACAGATCGTGCAGGCGCGATTCGATCACCTGCTGGTGCGCGAGCAGCAGCGCCCACTCGGCCCGGTTGTCGGCGCTGAGGAAGCGGCGCTGCAGCACGTGCACGAGAACGCGCCGCACCTCCGGGTCGAGAGTGCCGCGGTCCCCGGGGAAGAGCTCGTCGGGGTCGTCCTCCATCGCCACGGGGGCGATGAACGGCGCCGGATGCTGCGCTTCGGCATCCGGATGCTGCGCCTCGGCGTCCGTTTCGAGGCCGACCTCGGGGGCGGATGCGGTCGTGGTGTCAGTCATCCTCGTCCTCCTTCGCGCGCCGAGCGGTCGCCGACACGAACGCGAAGCGCCGGGTCGTGCCGTCCGGGCGCTGCGTCTCGACGGTCGAGAGATCGTCGATCTCGGCCATGCCGTTTCGGTGCGCGATCTCGAGCAGCCCGACCAGGTCCACCGGGCGACGGGTGCCGTCCGGTGCCGCGGTGAACGCCTCCGCCAGATCGAAGCTGTCGCCGAGACCGGCGACGTGCGCCTCCAGCTCGGCGTAGCGCGGCCCGCCCCACGAGCGCGAGTCGGTCTCGAGGTACTCCACATCATCGGCATCCGTCAGCGGCGCCGGGGCGGTCGGCGGACGCACGTCGCCCACGCTCTGGCGCAGCCGTCCGAGATCGATCAGCGGCAGGCTGCGCACCGGCTCGACCGCCGCACTCGCCGGAGCGGTCTGCGCCCACTGGTGCAGCCCGGAGATGACGTCGCGCAGCAGATCGTCGATCTGCCGGTCGCGCAGCGGGTCGTGCGTCTTGACCTGCCCGGTGATGACGTGCGACGCGCGGCGCTGCGCGGCCAGCACCTCCTCGACGCCCAGCTCGACGCGGCGGCCGATGGCATCGAACTCGGCCCGCTGAGCAGGGTCGAGAAAGCGCGCGAACGGATGCGCGAGCAGGTCGTGCAGCTGCTCGGCCAGCGCGTCGATGCGCTCGGGATCGCCGATCAGTCGCAGCGCGCCGGCGAACGCCCGCCCCTCGGGGGTGGCCTGCATGACGTCCTTCGCCCGCTGCAGGTATTCGCGCAGCACCTCGCCGGTGGGCCGCTCATCACGGCGCAGGTGCGCGACGACATCGCGCTGCATGGCCTTGAGCGATTCCGCGACGCGGGTGAAGTCGGCCGGCAGCTCGCGGGCGAGGTGCAGGATGTTCTCGGCCTCCTCGTAGAGCTCCTCGTCGTCGACGGGCACCGCGCCGTGCGCCTGCACGCGCAGGATCTCGGCGTCGAGGGCGTCGCGCTCGGCGGTGAGGCGGGCGATGCGCTTGACGGGGTCGGCCTCGGCCTCATCGGCGAGCCGCTCGACGGCGTCGAGCAGCGTGCGCACGCGCGAGTTCGACACGCGCGTGCGTCCGCCGCCGGTGCGTCCGGTGATCTCCAGCGCCTCGACGGCGTGCGCGGAGAGGCGGTACACCTCGCCGTCGTCGTCGATCTGCTGCACGAGCCAGCCCTGCTTCGCCCAGGTGCGGCACACCTCGCGTCCGCTGCCGGCGGGCAGGCGGCGATCGTCGTCGTCGAAGCCGGCGGCCCGCAGCTCGTCGAGCGCCTCGGCGACCTCGGCATGCGCGTCGGCGACGGCGACGGCGGGGCGGTCGGCGGTGAACAGCATCGACAGCGCGGCGATGACGAACGGCGCCTGGCGTCCGTGCAGCAGCCCCAGCGTCGGCGTGCGGAACGCCGCGAGGGAGCGAGAGTATGCCGCCTCGGCACGCGCGCCAGTCACACGCTCCAGTTTATCCGCAGCGTTAGGCGCTCCCCCGCGCCGCCGTCGCCGCCGTCGCTGCCCGCCTCCGGCTCTGCCGCGGGCGCCGGCATCCTGTCAAGGACATTCCGTGCGCGGCATCCGTCCGTCACCGTCTCAGCATGAGACATCGTCCTCGTATCGCTCTCGCCGCGATCGCGACGCTGTGCGCCCTCGTGTCACTCGCCGGCTGCGGCATCCGCATCCCCGCCGACCCCCACGGCACCCTCACCGGCGTCGAAGGAGACGAGCTGCACGTCGGCGTCTCCCCCGACCCGGGACTGATCGACGTGTCCGGCGCGACGCCCACCGGAGCGCTCATCGATCTGGCGGAGGACTACGCGCGCACCCTGGACGCGACCCCGACCTGGACCGTGGCCAGTGAGGAGACCCTGGTCGGGATGCTGGAATCCGGCGACATCGACCTCGCCGTCGGCGGGTTCACCGAGAAGACCCCGTGGACCGCGCGCGCCGCGCTCACGCGCGGCTACGCGAACATCCCGGGTGCGGACGGCCGGAAGCTGGTGATGCTCGTCCCGCTCGGCGAGAACGCGATGCTCAGCGACCTCGAGCGGTTCCTCGATGAGGAGGTGGGCTCGTGACCGAGACCAAGGCCGCCCAGTTCGGGCGCACCGATCTGCCCGAGAAGCAGCAGCGCGCGCTGAAGAGCGCGATCCGGTGGGAGATCTTCACCATGTGCTACACCGGCATGACGATCACCGTGGTGGCGTTCGTGCTCGGCGGCTCGCAGGCCATGCGCACGGCGTGGATCGAGGACATGCTCTCGCTCACCCCGCAGGTGGCGTTCCTCGTCGCGATGATCTTCGTGCGACGTCGGCCGACTCGCCGGCATCCCTACGGACTGCATCGGGCGATGGGCGTGGGGCACATGGTCGCCGGAGTCGCGCTGCTGGTGATCGGACTGAACCTCGCCGTCGAGTCGACGATCGGGCTCGTCTCGGGCGAGCATCCGACGATCGGCACCGTCAAGCTGTTCGGGCACACGGTGTGGCTGGGCTGGCTGATGGTCGCGGTGATGGTCGTCATCGTCGTCGGCCCGGTGTTCATCTACGGCCCGGCGAAGGCGCGGCTCGCGCCGGTGCTGCACAACAAGCTGCTGTACGCGGATGCCGACATGGCGAAAGCCGATTGGCAGACGAACGCCGCGTCGATCGTCGGCGTGCTCGGCATCGGGGTGGGCTGGTGGTGGCTCGACGGCGCGGCAGCCGTCTTCATCTCGCTGGGCATCGTGTGGGACGGCTTCCGCAACACGAAGGGTGCGCTGCTCGACCTGATGGACCAGCGCGCCGCGACGCCCGATGACAAGCACGCGCACCCCGTGGCGAACGAGATCCTCACGCTGCTGCATGCGCAGAGCTGGGTGGCGGATGCCGCGGTGCGCATCCGGGACCTCGGCCAGGTGCTGCACGTGGAGGCATTCGTCGTGCCGACCGGACGCAAGGTGCGCGTGGCAGAGGTGGACGCCGCATCCGAGGCGATCGCGCGCCTGGACTGGAAGGTGCAGGACGTCGTGGTCATCCCCGTCTCGCAGCTGCCGCAGGAGGCGGACGACGGGCGAGGGGAGTGAGACGACAAAACCCCCGGCTTCACCGGGGGTTTCATGCTGTAGCAGGAGCGGGGCTTGAACCCGCGACCTCACGATTATGAGTCGTGCGCTCTCACCAACTGAGCTACCCTGCCGCAGGGCATCCGAGAGATCGAATGCTGCGAGCCCCGAGTCAGGATTGAACTGACGACCCCTTCCTTACCATGGAAGTGCTCTGCCACTGAGCTATCGGGGCGTGCTGCCCGCTTCCGGGCAACCAGATGAGATTATCACCTCACGGTGTCTCGCGCGAAATCGAGCCTCAGTACTCGTACCGGCCGGCGTTCTTCTTCATCCACGGCAGCGGATCGACCGTCGAGCCGTTGATGATGATCTCGAAGTGCAGGTGCGCGCCGTAGGAGCGGCCGGTGTTTCCGACGTGGCCGATGACGTCGCCCACCTTGACCTTGTCGCCCGCCTTGACCTGCATCGAGCCGTGCTGCATGTGCGCGTAGTGGCTCGTCACGACCTGGCCGTCGATGACGTGATCGATGTAGATCGTCACGCCGTACGCGCCGCCGGACTCGGTCGCGATGCGCACCGTGCCGTCTGCGATCGCCTGGATCGGCGCACCTTCGCCGGGAACGAGGTCGATGCCGGCGTGCAGCCGGCCCCAGCGCTGGCCGTAGGGAGAGCTCATCGCCACACCGACCTTGAACGGCCACTGGATGGCCGCGTCGGGGTCGTTCGTGTACAGGCTCGTCGAGAAGCGGATGCCCTCTTCGGCGGCGACGTCGGCCATCGACACCGACGAGAAGGAGTCGGAACGCACAAGTGCCTCGTCCTGCACGTCGGAGGAGGCGACGAACGCCTGAATCTCCTCGTCAGCAGCCGTCGAGCCCTTCGCCGCGCTCGACCCGGCGACGAGGGAGGATGTCGACGCGGTGCCGTTCGAGGCGGCGACGGCCGAGACCGGCAGCGTCATCGACACTGCGATCAGTCCGGCGATGCCCATCACGCCGAGGCTCGCGCCGGTGGCGATCACGCGGCGAGCGATGCGCGGTCGACGGGCGGCGACGTGCGCGGCGTCGTTGAGCGCCTCGGGGGTCGCACCGGCCGAGACGGGGTCGGCGGCGACGGGGACAGCGGTCGGCTCGTCGTCGACGGATTGAAAGCCGAAGGCCTCGGATGCCGCAGCGAACGCGTCATCGCCGAGCTCGGCCTCGACGTCGACGACGATGTCGGTGATCTCGTCGGCATCCGCGACCACCGGCTCGACGACCTCGGGCGCCGACTCGGGCACGTCCGGGGTGGCGGCCACCGCACGCTCAGCGACCTCGCCGGCGGGCTCCTGGGCCACGGCGGCAGCGGCGATGACGATGTCGGCGATGACAGCGCTGGGTTCGACGACGACGGTCTCGGGCTCGGTGAGCACCTGCACCGATGCCGCGCCGGCGGCGGCCGCGCGACGGGCGCGGCGGCTGGTGGCGGCGGCCGAAACAGCGGCGGCGGTCACGGCCGCGGCAGCCGTCGCGGCGACGTCGGCGGATGCCGGCGACCCGGCATCCTGCGCATCAGCGAAGGTCGACGAGAGCGCAGGGGCCGCGGAGGCGGCGCGGAGTCGGTTCGAACGACGCGTGGGCGCAGCGCTGTTCTGAAGATGCTCAGGGGGCAAAACGAATCTCTCGGTCGGTCAAGCTTGGGGGGCTTGGTCAGCCTCGCTCTTCGGGAAGCGAAGGTAACGATCAGGTAAACGATACAACGCTCAAGCTGAAAAAGCCATGAGGCGGAGGGCGGTCACCCCGCCCCGTCGGCGATGAGCGCGCGCAGCCGCTCGTGCACGCCGGGTCCGCCGGCGATCAGCATCGGCCGCGCCGATTCGACCTCCAGACGCGTCACCGTTCCGCCGGCCTCCTGCACGAGCAGGGCCCCTGCGGCGAAGTCCCAGGGGTTCAGCCCGCGCTCGAAGAAGCCGTCGAGCCGGCCCGCGGCGACGTACGACAGGTCGATGGCAGCCGAGCCCATGCGGCGCAGATCGCGCGCCATGCTCATCACGCGGCGCACGGTGGCGAGGTCGCCGTCGTGGGTGGCGGGGTCGTAGCCGAAGCCCGTGCCCAGCAGGGCGCCGGCCGGAGTCTCGGTCGTGACCGCGAGGCGGGCGTCGCCCAGCCACGCCCCCTCGCCGCGGACGGCGGTGAACAGCTCGCCCAGCGCCGGCGCGTACACCGCCGAAGCGACTCCCTGCCAGCGGTCGGGGTGCGGCTCGCCCTCCACCACGGCGATGCTGACGGAGTACGTCGCGATGCCGGAGGCGTAGTTCACGGTGCCGTCGATCGGGTCGACCACCCAGGTGAGGCCGCTGGCGCTGTGCGCGGCGCCGGTCTCCTCGCCGAGGAAGCCGTCGTCAGGACGCTCGGCGCGCAGACGATCGCGGATCAGCCGCTCGACCTCACGGTCGGCCTCGGTGACGATGTCGGCCAGCGTCGACTTCGTCGCTGCCAGCGAGACTCCCTCCGCACGGCGACGCCGCGCGAGATCTCCCGCCTCGTGGGCGATGTCGGCGGTGAGCGCGCCGAGTTCAGCCGCGCTCATCGGGGAGCCTCCGGGCCGCGCGCAGCGTCCGGGGCGGGCGGCACCGGCGGCGTCGGCGGCGCCGGTGGCGTTGCGGGGGCACCGGGTCCCTCCGGTGCGCCAGGCGCGCCCGTCAGACGCCCGTCGGTCACGTGCGCGAACGGCGCCGTGGCGGCATCCGGAGTCCGCTCGGTGCGCGGGGCCACCGGCACTGCGGGCGGAGGCGGCGGGAAGCCCTGCTCGCGACCGGCGTGCGCCGAGCCGGCGTGCGGGGTCGGCTGCGTCCCGGCATCCGGCACGGGGAAGCCCTGCGCGAGCTGCGGCGCGTACGTCGGACGGCCGGTGTAGTACGCGTTCCAGTCGGGGCTGCCGTCGGGCATCACCGGCAGCGGCGTGCGCCCGTCGGCGTAGGTCGGCCACTGCTGCTGCGCGGCGACCGGCTGCGCAGCAGGACGCGGAGCGCGCGGCGCGAACAGCGCGTTCAGCAGCGGGATGAGCGTGGTGCCCACGGCGGCGAGGATGGCCAGGGCGATCACGATCCGCCAGTACAGGTCGCTGTAGTCGACCTGGTCGGGGAAGGTGAGGAAGAAGACGAGCATCGCCACGAGCGCGGCGAGCATGGCGAAGGTGACCATGACGATCACGCGCGTGAACGTCGTGACGTAGCGCTGCGACGCCCGCACGTACATCCGCACGTGCAGGAGCGCGAGCTGCAGGATTCCGATCACCAGCAGGAACTGGAAGAAGCGGCCCGGCCCCCACCCGAACTCGTACTCGGAGAAGCTGCGCGGCAGCCAGATCTTCACCGCCCCCACCAGCAGCACGATGATCCAGCTGATCATGCTGGCCAACGCGAACCAGTCCGGCCGCTTCTCGGCGAGATGCGCCTCCGCGATCGCCACCCCGGCGAACAGCGCCAGCAGCAGGATCGTGAGGAACGCCCGCCCGATGATGCCGTCCTGGTCGCCCACCAGCACCCAGACCACGCAGACCAGAGCGGCGGCGATCAGTGCGCCGATCGCGATCCAGATCGCCCCGCGCAGCAGCTTCGAACCCATCGGCCGGCGCTCGGCCGGCGCCTGCTCGGAATGAGGGGGCGTGACGTCAGACATGAGATTCCTCCCGCGGTCGGTGCTCTCATCCTCGCACGCGCGCACGAGGGGCACCGGCAGATGTGGACAACCGCTCAGCGGCTGCGCGTTGTGGCGGCGAAGGCGGCCACGCGCGCCTGCGCATCGGGGGTGTCGAACGCGGCGCCGATCGACTGCGCCTCCACCTCGAGCTGCTCCTCGAACGAGCGGGACGGCTGCGTGCGCACCAGCTGCACGGCGCGCCCGTAGGCGCCCGCGGCGCCGGCGAGCCAGAAGCGCGCGATCTGCTCGGCGCGCTCGCGCACGGCATCCGCCTCCGCTGCGGCATCCAGCCGGCCGCCCGGCTCGGCGCCCGGTTCGCTGCCCGACGCCGCCGGAACCGCCTCGGCGACCAGACCCCAGTCCACCGCCTCCTCCGCCGAGAGCATCCGGTCCTGCAGCAGCAGCTGCAGTGCACGCCGCTCGCCGACCGCCCGCGCGAGCTGGGCGGAGACCGACAGGTCGGGTGTGAGCCCGATGTTCGCGTAGCGGCTGCCGATCTGCGATCCCGCGCCGACGACGGCGTAGTCGCTGCACATGAGGATGCCCAGCCCTCCCCCGGCCGTCACGCCATGCGCGGCCGCGACGACGGGGATGGCGGCGGTGGTGAGCGACAGGATGCCCGCGTTGATGACCCGGGCGAGCGCGGTGATGTCCGAGCCGCCGCCGATGCCGCCGGCCATCGCCCGCACGTCACCTCCGGCGCAGAATGCGCGCCCGTTCGCGTCGATCAGGATCGCGCCGACATCCGGGCGCGCGACCACCTCGGCTGTCGCGTCTCGCCAGGCGTGCGCGAGCTCGGCGTCGAAGGCGTTCAGGCTCTCCGGCCGGTTGAGCGTGAGCCGCGCGAGGCCGGCATCGATCGTGAGCAGGAGCGGATCGGTCATGGCTCTCCTTTGCAGCGCAAGACGGGGTTCCAGGCTATCTGGGACTGCGGTTCAGGTGTGCCGTCGCGTGCCCGCCCGGCGTCACTCCTCTGAGAGCACCCGCGTGACGAACGCCTCCATGCGGTGGCGCGTGCCGTCCAGGCGCATGTCGGCCTGCCCGGGCGCGCGCACCTCGCTGGGCGCGAGCGGATGCGCGAGGCGCACGTTGTCGTGGCACGACAGATCCGCGCAGATGTAGGTGCCGGCGCTGTCGCCGCGGCGTCCCTTCGCGCCACCGCGGCGCGCGGTGAGCAGCGCCACCTGGTTGCCCGGCTGCATCGTGCGGCAGATGTTGCACATGCCCGAACGCACGCGGCTCGGTTCGGTGGAGCGCAGCACGATCCCCGCCGGGTGCCCCTCGTGCTCGACGATCACCACCGCGCGGCGGCTGGATTCCGGGTCGCGCCAGGCGAGGAAGTCGATGTAGTCCCAGTCGGTGAGCAGGAAGTCGTGCGGCATCCCGATCTGTTCGATCTCGTCGGCATCCGCGTTGCGAATCGCCGCACGCACCTCGGTCTCGGTCAGTGGTCGCATCGATCCAGTCTAAGAACGATCCGGGTCAGCGGCTCGAGCGCTCGGCAAGACGATGCTGCAGCTCCTTGACCTCATCCACGAGCTGGTCGGCGGGCCCCTCGACGGGGACGCCGGGAGCGACAGCCTGGATCGGCAGCCCTGCCACCGGTCCTGGAGCGACGCCCCACTCGGCGTGCCAGGCGCCGAGCTGCGCCGACGAGGTCGCATACACGATCCGCCCGAGTCCGACCCATGCGTGCGCGGCTGCGCACATCGGGCAGTGCTCGCCGGAGGTGTAGACGACGGCATCCCTCCGCTCCTCGGGCGGAAGGTGAGCGGCCGCCCACCGCGCGATCTCGAACTCCGGATGCCGGGTCTGATCGCCCCCGGCGACGCGATTGCGGTCTTCGAAGAGCACCTCCCCCGTGGCGGAGACCAGCAGCGACCCGAACGGCTCGTCGCCGTCTTCGAGGGCTTCGCGGGCGAGGTCGACGCAGCGGCGCAGGTGGGTGAGGTCGGTCTCGTTCATGGCATCCACTCTGGCGTACTCCGTGTGCTGGGGACGGTCACATTCCGGGGGCCGACACTCCAGATGTCGGACGTTCTGGCCGGATCTGTCCGACATCTGGAGTGTCGGCCCACGGTTCGCAACGGCACGCCAGAGGGACCGGTCCGCGGTCAGCCGTCCACCGCGAACAGGCCGTGCGCGCCGCGCTCGGCGTCGATCATGAAGTGCGACACGAACGGGTAGTGGCCCTGCTCGGGGAAGGTCAGCTCGACGAACCCGCCCTGGGCGGGCTGCAGACCCAGAGCCTGCGATCCGGTGTCGGGCGAGCGGTCCAGCAGGTACGCCCCTTCCGACCACACCGTGTCGAACTGCCCGCCGACGACGTGGAAGCTCGTGGGACGCTCCACGCCGGCATCCAGCACCCACACCCGCACCCGCTCGCCCACCTTCGCCGCCAGCGGGGCGTGATCGTACTGATTCGCGTAGCCGTTGAAGGTGACCAGATCCGGGTTCCCCGCGGCGAGGCGATCGAGGTCCACCATCCCGCCGTCGTGATCGCCGAGGTAGTACTCGCCCTGCACGAGCGCGTAGGTGCGGTCGACAGCTGGCAGATCGCCGGGCTCGATGATCACCGCGCCGTACATGCCGTTGGCGATGTGCGCGGTCATCGGCATGGTCGAGCAGTGATACATCCAGATGCCGGCGCGGGTGGCGGTGAAGGTGTAGGTGAGGCTCTCGCCGGGCGGAATGGTGCGCATCGGCTCGTCGGGCGCGAGGGCTCCGGCGTGGAAGTCGATGGAGTGGCCCATCGTGCCCTTGTTCTCGAGGGTGATGACGAAGCGGTCGCCGACGCGGCCGTGCAGCAGCGGCCCCGGTGCGGTGCCGTTGTAGGTCCACAGCGTCTGGGTGACGCCGGGCGCGACCTCGCGCTTCTCGTCGCGGACGGTGAGCGTCATCTTCCGGGTCACCGGAGAATCGGATGCCGGCAGCGCGGGCACCTCGGCGTCGTAGGGCTGGAAGTCCGGGCCGGGATCGGCCATGAGGTCGATAGGCGCGGAGGAGCCGGCCGAGGCCGAGGAATCGCCCATGTGGCTCATGTCGTGGCCGCCGGCATCCGGCTTCGCGGCGTCACCGCTGTCTCCCGCACCCGCTTCCGCCGCGGTCACGACGATCTGCATCGTCATGCCCATCTGGCGGTGTCCGAGGATCGTGCACCACCCGTCGAGGTCGGCGGTCAGCACGCCGACGTCGATCGTCTGGGACTCCCCGGGTGCGAGGCGGCGGCCGGCGATGCCGTTCGCGAAGACCAGGTCGTGCACCTGCTCGACATCCGTGTTGGTCACCTCCACCACCAGACGCGTGCCGGCGGCGACCTCGATGCGGTTCGGCGTGAAGCGCATGTTCGCCGCCTCGACCTGCACGGTCTTCACGGGCGCGTCCGCGTCACCGGCGGGCGCCGCGCTCCACCCCAGACCCACCGGGTCGACCGCGGCGAGACCGGCGGCGACGAGCACGACCGCGAGCAGTCCGCCCACCGCCTGACCCGCGCGGCGTCCGGGAGCCTTCTCGCCCTCGGGGACGATGGGGCCGCGGCGGCGCGGAGCCGGCGCGTCGGCCGCCTCCTCCGGCACCGGCGGCTTCTTGGCGTTGCGCTGCGCGCGCATCGCCCGCCACATCACGAGCAGGAAGGATGCCATCGCGACGAGATACAGGATGGACGCCGCGACGCGCATCAGACTCGACACCGGCAGGGCGCAGACGGCGAGCGCCGCGTTGGCGACGGTCACCCGCAGGATGCCGAACGCGTCGAACGCCGCGGTGCCGACGCGAACCGGCGCCGGGCCGCCGCCGAGCACCACCGGGATGAGGTAGCTCAGCGCGCCGATGAGCACCTGCGCGGCGAATCCGGCGGCCAGATACGGCACCACCTGGCCGAACAGCGCGTCGAGCGCGGCGAATCCGCTGCCCTCGACCGCGGCGACGACCGCGCCGATCGTCACGGTGGCGACGGTGCCCGCCCACCACACCAGCGCCGCGCCGACGGAGAGGGCGGCGAAGCTGTGCGGGGCCTTCTGCCGCGCCGCGCGCAGCAGCGAGACGAAGATCAGCGCCAACCCGACGAGGTACGCGGCCAGCCCCGCGGCGACGACGATCAGCTGCGTGAAGGCCGCGCCGGTCGCGGCGACGACGACGCCGACGGCGAGCACGGGCAGGGCGCGGGCGGCTCCGGTGGCGGCGTGCTCGTCGGCGCGCGTGCGCAGGATGGTGGGCCAGAGCGTGACCACGGTGCCGGCGACGGTGAGCCCGATCCAGCCGAGCACGTTGATCAGCGCGTGCGCCACGACGAGGTTCGGTGCGGCGTCGCCGCGCGCGAGCCACGCGCCGAGCGCCGCGCCGAGGGTCAGCAGCGCCGCGGAGGCGACGTAGTACCGCAGCGTGCGCCCGAACCGGCCCGGCATCGCGCCGCGGCTGCGCCGGATCAGGCTGGCACCGTGCCAGGCGACGGCCCCGATGAGCAGCGCCGCGCCGGCGAGGGTGAGCGGCCAGATACCGCTGAGCACGCCGGCGATCACGATGGCCGCGGCGCTGTTCGACAGGATGAGGCGGACGTTCTGCCGCCGCCGGTCGGTCTCGGTGGCGGCGCTGCGCAGCAGGGCGAAGGAGAAGTACTGACTCCACACCAGGATCGCGTGCGTGACCGCCCCCAGCAGCAGCAGGTGGATCATCAGCCAGCCCGGCATCGGCAGCGAGCGGTGCGCCAGCGCGGCGATGACGGTGAGCAGCAGCCAGAGCACAGTGGGGATGTCGCGCATGGGCCAGAATCCGCGGTTCCGAGTCATCGTGCTCCTCCGTCAGGTCGGGCTGCCGGGGTCGCGGCGCCCGCTGGGGAGGAGTTCTGCCTGATCGGAGGGCCCGGGCGCAGCATCCCTCCGCCCGAGCGCGAGTTCTCCTCCCGAGCCGGCGGGCGCTGTGCGCGCGCCGCCCCCGAACCCTTCCCCCGCACCGCGCTGTACACCGCGGTCAGCAGGAACAGCAGCAGCGCCAGAACGCCCAGCACTCCCCCGATGCGCCACGCCACCGGCATCCCGAGACCGTCGCCGATCCACACCCGCACCACCAGGGCGAGCTGCAGCAGCGCGATCGGCGCCCAGAAGGCCGGTCGATACGGCAGCGGGATGCGCAGCACTGCCGGCAGGATCGTCGTCGCATGCGCCATGATCATCGAGAACGTGTAGCCGAGGAACACCGCGTGGATGACGGCATCGTAGGCGGGCTGCGCGTCCGGCATCCCGAGTAGCAGCACGAGTCCCGCGACCGTCAGCCACACGTACCCGGCGAGGATGCACGCGGCCATGTACCGCGTCACGCCCGTCGCGCGGATCGTGCGCCGTGCCACGTCGTGCACGACCAGCCAGCCCGTGAGCGAGAGCAGGACGAGCCCGAGCAGGATCGCCCCGAGATCGGGGAAGACGAGTCCGACGACGAGCGCGGCGGTGATCGCCCACGCGTGCACGAGCAGTCGGATGCCGGCGCGCAGCCCCATCGTGATGCGGGCGAGCTCCACCCGCTCGGCGGCGATGGTCAGCACGAGGAAGCCGATGAGCCACGGGATGACGCGGGTCATCGCATCCTGGCCGATCCAGATCAGCGCCGCGGCGAGCGCGAGTCCGGCTGCCAGCAGCTGCGTGAGCAGCGCGTGATCGTACTGCCGCCGCCACAGCGGCACGTACAGAAGGAGGAAGGATGCCGCACCGGCCGCGAGCACGACCTTCGCGACGACCAGCGGCACGGCCGGGGCGATGAGCAGGATGCCGCCGACGCCGAGCAGGGCGGGCGCGAGGTATCCGAGCGGGCGGGCGAGAGCCGTGGCGCGCTCGAGGCTGATCAGGGTGCCGACGAAGCCGAGCACCAGCAGCATCCCGTGCACGTCGGGCAGTCGGTCGGCGGTCACCGGCGCCGGCACGCCGAGCAGCAGCAGTCCGGCGTCGAGGCCGGCCAGCAGGGCGATGCCGGCGGGCAGCATCCAGATCAGGCGCAGGCCCGGGCGGCGCGACCGGGCCTCTCTGCGTGAGAAACCACTTTCGCCCTGAGAAACCACGCGTGGGGTGGTTTCTCGCGCAGGATTCGATTTCTCGGCGGGGGCGGCCGGGCGCTGCGGGCCGGTCACGATGCGGTCCGGATGCGCAGGGCGCATGCGCCGTCGGTGTGGAAGGGCAGCAGCGTGGCATCCGCGGTCGCATCGCGGGAGCGCAGGATGCCGGCGATCATCCCCTCGTGCACCGCGCACACCACGTCCGCGCGGCGGGCAGCGGCGGCGAGCAGCGGGCAGCGGTGCAGCAGGATCTCCGCGCCCTCGTCGTCGGGTGCGAACCCCTGCTCGCGCATGACGTCGAGCACGATCGTGCGCGGCGCGCCGATGGCATCCGGATGCTGCGCGGCGATCCGATCACCCCACTGCTCCCCCGCGGCCCGGGCGATGCCGACCGGGTCGGGCGCGGTCGCGGCGAGGGAGTCGGCGAGGGCGAGGGCGAGGCCCGCGTACGGGTCGATCGCGTCGGCCGGCGGCGCCGACCAGCGCCATGCGGGGCGCCCGCGGCCGCGCACCTCGGCGCGCACGCGGCGCAGTCGGCCGTCCTGGCGCAGCCGCTCGAGGTGTTCGCGCAGGGTGTTCTCGTGCAGCCCCGTCGCCGCGACGAGGTCGGCGAGGGATGCCGATCCGCGCGCTTCGACCTCGCGCAGCACCCGCTCGCGCGTGGAGGAGTAGCGTCTGCCGTCCGCTCCGCGGCGGGGCTGTGCGTTTTCTCCGGCGCGGGATTCATTTTCCACGGTATCCAGTGTAATAAAATGAGTGCAGTTCCCCCACTCGTCGAGACGGAGAAAACCATGGGCAGCATCGAGATCCACCGGTCACGTTCCGAGGCCACCACGCAGATGCCCGGCGGCGGTGGCTGCGCGTGCGGCGGCCATGACGAGGAGCTCCCCGAGCTCGACGCGCAGGCCATCCCGCACGCGGTGCGCCATGCCGCGATCTTCGGCGCGATCGAGTCGCTGCAGCCCGGAGCGGCCCTGGTCATCTCCGCGACGCACGACCCGGTGCCGCTGCTGACGCAGCTGCGCGGCAAGCACGGCGACGCGTTCCACACCCGCTACCTCGATGAGGGTCCGCAGCGCTGGCGCATCCTGGTCCGCAACGCCCGCTGAGCTTCTGGCGGTTCGTTTTCAGCTCTGTGGCCGAGCCGCCTGCGTGCGGAGCCAGTCGCGGTGATGCACGGCGCCGATGTGCGCCCCGGGTCCGGGAAGCAGTTCGTCGCCGGTCACCGTCGCACCGAAGTACGTGGCACTGTCGTCAGCCACCACCTGCCGCGGGTCGCCGAGCGCACGCAGCCCGGTGGCGACGAACTCGGGCAGCCGGAAGCGGTCGGGTCCGGCCAGCTCGACGGTCCGGTTCTGCGGCGCCGACGTGGCGACATCGGCCAGCATCTCCGCGACGTCATCACTGCAGACCGGCTGGTCCCTGACATCCGGCAGCCGCACCTCTGAGCCGACGGTCGAGGCATCCGCGATCCCAGTGACGAACTCGAAGAACTGCGTGGCGGCGACGATCGTGTACGGCCTGGTCGACGAGTGGACGACATCCTCCTGCGCGACTTTCGCCTGCAGGAATCCCGCACTCGGCAGGCGCCTCGCACCCACGACCGACAGCAGCACGTGGTGACCGACGTCGGCCGCGGCGCCGGCACGGAGCAGGTTCCGCGTGCCCGTGACGAAGAACTCGCGCGCGTGCTCCGGCCGCATCGACGGCGAGCGCGACACGTCCACCACCGCGTCTGCTCCGGCGACGGCATCCGCGAGACCCTCACCCGTCACGATGTCGACGCCGGTGCGGCGCGACGCGGCGATGACGGAATGCCCACGCGTCTGCAGCACGGCGACGAGCTTGGCCCCGATGAGCCCCGATCCCCCGATGACGACGATCTTCATGCGACATCCCTCCCTCACGACCGGTGCATCCACTCTGCCGCACGGGCGCGCTCTCTCGGGAGCCGAGGGGAAATGACGAAGACCCCCGCTCGGCGGAGGTCTTCATCAGTTTTGTGGGCCGATCCCGTATCTCGTTTCGGCATACTCTCTACAGGTCCGGCGAAACGCTATTCCTACGCGTTTCCCAAGCGTTCCTATCGCTATTCCCATGACCGCTCTCGCCTGCCATACTCCCCCTTGAGTTTCAGCACTCAGATTCTCGCGCCGGCCGACTCGTGCGGGACAGCAAGTGTCGCCGGCGCCCGGCGAGGTTGAAGGGGCTGGCGCAGGCCGTGACGCTCGAGTCAGTCGGTGGCGGCTTTGAGCATCTCTTGCAGGCCGGGGTACGCAGCATCATCGGCGAGTACCCGCTCGTAGTCTTTCCTCGCCATGGCCCTCTTGCCCTCGGCGAAGTAGGTGTGTCCTCGCGCGACAAGCGCGAGGTGCCGCAGCTCGACAGGACGTGAACGGGGCCGCAGGGCTTCCTTGAGTGCTTCGCGTGCGGCTTCGAAATACCCCTGCTCACGAAGCGCCGTGCCCCGTTGAATGAGCAGGAAGGTCGCTGCGACGTCCTCGTTCGTCAGGCCATTGGTGATGTCGACGACGTCCGCCCACCGCGCCGACTCTGCGTACAGCTCCGCCAGCGACACGGCGGCAATGGTTGTGGGTTCGAGGCTCTCGACGATGGCGATAGCACGGTCCGGATTGCCAAAGGCCTGCTCGATCTCAGCGACGAACAGGCCCATCGCCTGACGGTCCCACAGCATCTCCGCAGTGACTCCGGTAGCCACGGGGATGCTGATCTCTGGACGTTCCATGTACTTGGTGATGAACGGGTCAGCAGAAGGGTCGTATCCGATATCGAACAGCCACCCGGCGAGAACACGAGCGCGGTCGCCGTCCTTGCTGGGGCCGACCACGCGAAGCATCTCGACCATGGCCGCGGTCGCCGCTGCCATCGGGTGCTGCTGGCCGACAGCATGGATAGCAGCAGCGTCAGGTGTGCCGTTGAGCTGTTTGAAGAGTTGCTTCTCCCACGCAGGAGCTGTCAGACCGGGCTTGATTTTTTTCGGGACTACGGGCCTCGTCGGCTGGGGTTGCGGCTTGGCGCGCGTCGACGACGATGAAACCGACCGCCTGCCAGACGTGGTGGTAGACGTATGCGAGATGCCGGTGCCTGGGATACCCAGCGTTCGAGTTGTGCGCCCGTTCGTGTTCACGCTGACGCGAGCCCCACGAACGCCAGCGGAGATGCCTAGGTTCTTGCTCGATACGTTGAGGCGCACCCCAGGGGCGATCTTGATGGACTTACGGACCTTGAATCCCATGGCTGCCTCATCCGGTCAGGTGTCGACTACTCAAGAGCACCCTAGTGGAGCCCCGATAGCGGCTCGTGCAGTCCGATGCCGAGAGCCCACTCCAACTTGACCGGTAGCAGCGGCGAAAACAGAAGTGGGGCGTCTCGACCAGCGAGACGCCCCAAATCTTGTGATTACCCTAGCGCGCCGACGGGGGATGATCCCACCGCCTCGTCTAGAGCGTACGTACGGCGTCTGCCAGTCGTTCGGTCGCAGATAGCATCCCTCGAGAACGTCGAGCACGTGGGCGACGGCGAGCTCGTCACTGGCCAGGTCCTCCGGCGCCGGTCGCTGCAGCGCGGCGGGGAGCGCGCGAGCCCATCGGTCCTCGTCTTGGCTGGTCTGGCTCACGCGTTCATCGTGCCGGAGAGGCTGAGGAACATCAACACGGCACGCCCCCCGGGCTTGTGTCGTACAGCAGCGGCGCCTGGTGGAGCGTGGATCTCGGTGTGGTGCGTCGAGCGCAGAGTGAGGCTGAGGACGAACTCACCGACCGAGCAGCCGAGACCGAATGCTCCTTCGACCATTGGGGGGCAGGTCTTGCCGAGTCACCTTCACGGAGCCGTCGCGGCCGACGGCTCCGTGCAATGTCGGCACTGCGACCCGTGCCTTCGGAACTGCATCGGCAACCGACGGGATAGGTTGTCCCGTGCGTCGGACGATCCCGCCAGCGTTCATGACGGAGCGATCTTCATCCAATACCAATCGGGTGACCTGCAACGTGCCTTCATCGATGCGGGGGCTTGTGTCCTTCCAGGACGACGATTCAAAGCTACTCAAGGTCCACGTCAGCCGACCTAGGCGAGTTTCGCCGCGGTACACCCACCAGCCTTTATCCCCGTCGAAGCGAACGTCCACCACGTCGCCGATTCGGAGCCTTGCGACTTCCGCTCGGTTGACAGAACGCTCGTACATCTTGTTCACCAGGTTGTGGCCTTGCGCCCGGATCTGCGCGGCAGCATCAGGTAAAACGCGCACTCCGATGTGCGTGCTTCCGTCCTTGTTCGGACCACTGAGAACGGGCCAACGTCCGACAGGATTTCTCATGATCTCGGCCCGGCGACAACCCGAGAGATCAACGAAGACTCAAGGGCTACTGAGCTCATGCACGGATCCTGTCAGAGAGATCGGAGATGCGAGGGGCGAGGAAATGGTCCACACGGCCGAGGATGCCGTCAGATGAGCGACAGAGAATGCGAGCTCGTTCTCTCCTTGCCATTCTCTGTCCAAGAGAAGTCCACGCGAACGTGGTTCGCGGTGCCGGCGAAGGCGAGAATGGGCACGGTGTACACGCCGCCGTTCGCGGGCACAGTGAAAGGCACGTCAACGTTGTGCATTGACGGGGCTGCCAGGTCCCCGTCGAGGGGCGTGAGCGTGATCTTGACATCCTCAGCCGCTGCCGTTCCGGAGTTCACAATCTCGATCCGCTCTCGACGAGTGTGCATGCGGCCCTTGCTATCCGGTTCCCGGTCGCGCTTGTAGTGACCTGCCAGTTCCGCCCCTCCCGCACTTCGCACCGCGGGGTCGCCCAGACCAAGCCCGCTGATGTCATGCTCGACAGCCGCGCGGACCTTCTTCTCGAGGTCACCGGCCGTGTCGAATGTCCCATACAGCCCGATCTTCTGGAGCGACTTCTTAAACGCGTCCAGGGCTGCGAGCTGTTTCCGGTCATGGTCTCTACCGATGGGCATGGCGCTGAAGAACACATGGACCGGCTTCCCCGCGTCACGTGCACGCTCCAGCTCCTCCGCCGTCCCGGACGCGGCACGCGGAGTCGCTGACCCAAGGGTCTCGCTGAACACCCCGACGATGATGTCAGCGTCGTCGACCAGCTGATGATTAATCACCGACTGCCCGTCCTCGCCCGTGAGCTCGGGAACAGCGCCGCTCTCCCATCGCCGCGGCAACAGGATCACCGACGAAGCTTCCGCGCGGTCCGTGTTCCACGTGTGCAGTGACTGCTCCACGCTGTCACGAAACGCGCGAGCGTCGAAGGGTGATGCGATGAGCACCTTCAGAACATGAGCGTCGAACATTAGACCTCCCGTGCACGTGCGTGGCGGTGCACCACCCCACGCTACCGGGGAACTCTCGTCCCGCGGCGAGAGCGGAGCGACCCTTATCGCTGTTCGCAGAACCGCGGTGCCAAGATCAGATGGTGAGTGTCACCGATAACAAGATTCTGATGCAGGTTGCCAGCGAGCTGAAGACGTACGTCTACCTGCTCATCGACCCCCGGGACCGCACACCCTTCTATGCCGGGAAAGGGCAGGGCCTCCGATTCGACAGCCACTTCGCAGACGCCCTCACACCGGAGGAGGATGGTGCTGACGACGAAGAGCAACCGCGAAAGCGTCGCCTGATTCGCGAGATTATCGACGCCGGCCAGAGGCCGGAAGTCTGGATCATTCGGCATGGGATGTCGGGAACGAGCGAGTACACCGCCGTTGAAGCGGCTGTCATCGACTTGCTGATGAGCGTCCCCGTCGGCTCTCTCCCTCACGCGCCACTGAACATGCCCGGGCAGCTGACGAACGCGCGACGCGAGCAGGCGCGGGGGCACGGCATCCGCTCCCTCCAGTCCATCGTTGACGAGTATGCCGCCCCCGAGCTTGCGACCTCAGAGCCGCTCCTACTCATCACTCTCAACGGCGAGAACGATGATCCTGACCACTTCATGCCCGAGGGTGAGCGGCGCACGTTCGCCGGCTACAAACCCGAGTGGCGAGAGTCGGCGATCCGTGTGACCGTCTTCGACGAGATCGGGGAATCGGTGCGGGGCTGGTGGTCCATCAGCCCTCGTACCATCGAACGACGCGGCATCCGCCACGTCGTCGCGGTCCACGAGGGCGTCACCCGTGCACTGTTCGAGATCGTCGAAGATTCCTGGGTGAAAGCTCCTCCTCGCAAGTCCAAGACTGGAAGAAGTATCAACGATGTCGCGTTCCGTGTTCGCGCCGTCACCGAAGGGCCACTCTTCGACGAGGTTGTCGGCGCACACGGGCATCGTCTGCCGATGAAGCGGACGCAGAACGCCCTGCGCTATTGGCCGCTCAGCAGCTAGGAAGGCGATGTTTGACTCGACCTCTCCTACCGAAAGCTGTCGGGTGCGCTCAGCGAGACTCGACCAATTGAGCGAAGAAGTTTGCCTGCTCCGTGTCGATGTGCGCGTCGGGCAGCATCACACCGTGCTGGACGCAGTCGAACCCGATAGCTGGCATGGAGAAGTCACACTCTTCGACGAAATCATCATCAACGTTCCCGGCCCCTTCCCCGATGAAATCGCAGCGTTGGCGGCTATCGAGGTCTTCCGGGAAGCGCGCTGACAGGTATCCGCAGCGAAGGCTCACACCTTGTTCCCGGCGCAAGCAGGTGAAGATTCTGTGGGGAATCAGCAGCCGTGATGGGCGCGAGCGGAGTTCAACGAGCGTCCTCTTCGAGTCGCTGGAATCAGGGTTCGACGCAGAAAGCCGCCGGGATTCCGGCGGCTTTCTTCGTTTGACCTGGGATTCCGAGATACGAGAACAAAATCCTCGAGATCCGGGAATGGCCCTCTTGTGGCAAGTGAGGGATTCGAACCCCCGAAGCTTACGCGGCTGATTTACAGTCAGCTCCCTTTGGCCGCTCGGGCAACTTGCCAGTGCACACCCGTCCGGCTTTCTCAGCCAACCGGGGGCGCGAAGATCAAGCATACTCGTCCGCGTCGGTCACGAGAAATCGAGCGGTCAGCTGCCGAAGACGCCCCGCTCCTCCTCGTGCACCGACTCCGGGGTGTGCAGCAGGCCACCCGCCGCGCGGCAGGTCGCGGCGGCGACGAGCATCGCGTGATCCAGCAGCTCCTGCCATTCGGCATCCGATTCCGGCTCCCCCTGCGACAGCCCGGCGGCGACGGCCGCAAGCGTGGCATCCCCCGCGCCGACGGTGTCGACGACCCGGCCGGGCAGGCTCGCGATCGGGGCGCGGAAGGTGCCCGCATCCGATTCCAGCACCGCACCGTCCGCACCGGCCGTGGCGAGCACGGCGTTCACTCCCGCTCCGCGCAACCGGGCGCGCAGCGCGTCGAGGTCGCCGTCGTAGAGCAGGGCCGCGTCGTCCGCGCCGACCTTGACCAGCGAGGACCGCGCGGCCAGCCGCTCGAAGCCGCGCACGAACTCGTCGACATCGCGCATCATCCCGGTGCGCGGGTTCGGGTCGATCGCGACGCGGGCGTCCCCCAGCGCGTCGACGAGCGCGTCGACCTCAGCGGGGACGTCGAAGGGGAAGCAGCTGATCGCGACGACGCCGGCCGCGGCGATGGCCGCGCGCGCCTCGTCGCCGTACCGGATGCTGCGTGCCTGCGCCGCTTCGTTGAAGACGTACTGCGGCTCGCCGCTCGGCGACCAGGTCACCACCGCTCGGGACGAGCCCAGCGGCGACGGACTGTCGATCAGACGCACGCCGTGATCTTGCAGGTACCCGCGGATGTGCGCGCCGGCATCGTCGTCGCCGACCATCGCGATCAGCGTGGTCTCGACGCCCAGTCGCCGCAGGCCGACAGCGACGTTCAGCGCGGCTCCGCCGACCAGTTCGCGGACGCCTGCGGCATCCCGGATCTCATCGATCAACGCATCGCCGATCACAACGGCACTCGCATTCGCACCCATGTCGTGAGAATACCGCCCCAGCGCCCCCCGGCGCCCACCACCTTCTTCCTCCCCCGCCGCCGAGCACCGCTACTCGCTCCGGTATGAGTTCGTGCCGCCTGGAGCGCGTCGACGCGGCAGAAACTCATACCGGAACGAGGGGCGGGTTTCCTCGGGGGCGGGCGGGCGGGGGTGTGAGCGCGGCGCGGCTCCGCCGGCGCCCGAACTGCGGTCCTACTGTGAGGGCATGAAGCTCCGCGTCGGCGCGGCAGTCGCGCTCATCTTTGCATCCGTCGGCCTGCTCTCGGGGTGCGCACCCGGCGGCGGGAAGCCGAGCGCGTCTCCGCCGGTGAGCGCGTCCGCGGATGCCGGCGAGCCGTCGTCCTCGCCCACCGCTTCGGCGCACCCGACGCCCAGCCCGACACCGACCACGAAGCCGCTGCCGCTGCCCACGGACTGCCGAGCGATCCTCTCGCCGGACGTCCTCGCGCAGCTCGACGGCGTGCCGCTGAACGACGAAGCCTTCGGGCCGAGCGGCGTGCTCGCGGACGGCTCCCTGCAGTGCAATTGGGGCGATCCGCGCGCGGACACCACCGGGCTCACCACGACCATCTCCCGCATGAGCCGCGGCCCTGCGCTCGACATGCTGAACGAGCTCGCAGAGGCGGAGGGCTTCACCTGCTTCACGCCCGACGGCGGCACGCGGTGCGAGAAGACCTGGGACAACGAGCAGTACCCCGTCACCGACGGGCGCACCCTCTTCTGGCGCGACGACCTGCTCATCGACACCCGCTACTCGAACCTCGCCCCGAGCGGCTACACCTCGAGCATCATCGCGTCGCTCTGGGGCTGACCGCCGGCCGACCCGCCCGCCGGTCCCGCCGCGCACCCGCCACTGGTTCCGGTATGAGTTCGTGCTGCCGGAAGCGCGTCGAAGCGGCAGAAAGTCATACCGGAGCGAGAAGCGGTATTCCCGGGGGGAAGAGGGCCGGGGGACGGGAAAGGCCCCGGCCCTCCGAAGAGGGGCCGGGGCCGTTCCGAGATCACACCAGGATCAGTTGTAGGTGCCGGGGGTGATGTCGTCCGTCGAGAACGCGTCGAAGTCGACGTAGCCGAAGTCGCCATCGGCGTACGCCCCGTCGGATGCGAAGATCCGGTTCGGGTAGCGCTCGCTCTTGGCCTCTTCCGTCGCCTCGACCGTGATGTTGCGGTACTTCGACAGACCGGTTCCGGCCGGGATGAGCTTACCGATGATGACGTTCTCCTTGAGACCGACCAGCGGGTCGCGCTTGCCCTCCATGGCGGCCTGCGTGAGCACGCGGGTCGTCTCCTGGAACGACGCGGCCGACAGCCACGACTCGGTCGCGAGCGACGCCTTCGTGATACCCATCAGCTCCGGGCGGCCCGACGCGGGGCGCTTGCCCTCGGCCACGGCCTCGCGGTTGATCTGCTGGTAGCGCTTCGAGTCCACCATCTCACCCGGCAGCAGCGTCGTGTCAGCGTGGTCGACCACGGTGACCTTGCGCAGCATCTGGCGCACGATGACCTCGATGTGCTTGTCGTGGATCGGCACACCCTGCGAGCGGTACACGCCCTGCACGCCGCCGACGAGGTACTTCTGCACCTCGCGGGCACCCATGACGCGCATGACCTCCTTCGGGTCGAGCGTGCCGACCTGCAGGGGCTGACCGACGGTGACGTGCTGGCCGTCCTCGACGAGAAGCGTTGCACGCTTCAGCACCGGGTAGACCACCTCTTCGTCGCCGTTGTCGGGCGTGAGGATGACCTTCTTGGCCTTCTCGGTCTCCTCGATCGTGATGCGGCCGTCGGCCTCGGCGATCGGGGAGGCGCCCTTCGGGGTGCGGGCCTCGAAGAGCTCCTGCACACGCGGCAGACCCTGGGTGATGTCGTCGGCCGAGGCCGAACCACCGGTGTGGAAGGTGCGCATCGTCAGCTGGGTACCGGGCTCACCGATCGACTGCGCGGCGATGATGCCGACGGCCTCGCCGATGTCGACGGTCTTTCCGGTCGCGAGCGAACGGCCGTAGCACTGCGCGCAGACACCGACAGCCGAGTCGCAGGTCAGCACGGAGCGGACCTTGATCGTCTCGACGCCGGCCTCGACCAGCTTGTCGATCAGCACGTCGCCCACGTCGTCACCGGCGGAGGCGATGACCTCGCCGGCCTCGTTGACCGCGTCGGATGCCAGCGTGCGGGCGAACACCGAGTTCTCGACGTTCGGGTCGCGCACCAGCACACCCTGCGAGTTCGGCGCGGCGATCGGGAGCTCGAGGCCCTTCGACGTGCCGCAGTCCTGCTCGCGGATGATGACGTCCTGCGACACGTCCACCAGACGACGGGTCAGGTAACCCGAGTCGGCGGTGCGCAGCGCGGTGTCGGCCAGACCCTTACGGGTACCGTGCGTGGCGATGAAGTACTCCGCCACCGACAGACCCTCGCGGTACGAGGAGATGATCGGACGCGGGATGATCTCACCCTTGGGGTTGTTCACCAGACCGCGCATACCCGCGATGTTGCGGATCTGCAGCCAGTTACCACGAGCACCCGACGACACCATGCGGTTGATGGTGTTGTCCTCGGGGAAGTTCTCGCGCATCGCGGCCTGGACCTCGTCGGTCGCCTCGGTCCAGATCTTGATGAGCTCCTGACGGCGCTCGGCGTCGGTGGTCAGACCCTTGTCGTACTGGGACTGGACCTTCGCGGCCTGCTTCTCGTAGCCGGCGACGATCTCGGCCTTGTTCGGCGGGGTGAGGATGTCGCTGAGCGCGACGGTGACACCCGAGCGGGTCGCCCAGTGGAAACCGGCATCCTTGATGCGGTCCAGCGTGGCGGCCGTCTCGACCTTGGGGTACTCCTCGGCCAGCTTGTTCACGATCTGCGACAGCTTGCCCTTGTCGGCCACGCCGCGCACGAAGGGGTAGCCCTTCGGCAGCGCGTCGTTGAAGATCGCCTGACCGAGCGACGCGTCGACGAGACCGTGGCGCTCGTAGCCCTCGGGGGCCTCGCCCTCGAGGAAGGTCAGACCCGGGATGCGGATGCGGATCTTCGCCTGCAGGTCGAGGGTGCCCTCGTCCTTGGCCAGGATCGCCTCGGAGACCGAGCCGAACGCACGACCCTCACCGGCAGCGCCCTCCTTGACCGTGGTCAGGTGGTGCAGACCGATGATCATGTCCTGCGAGGGCAGGGTGACCGGGCGGCCGTCCGACGGCTTGAGGATGTTGTTCGAGGCGAGCATCAGCACGCGCGCCTCGGCCTGCGCCTCAACCGACAGCGGCAGGTGCACGGCCATCTGGTCACCGTCGAAGTCGGCGTTGAACGCCGCGCAGACGAGCGGGTGCAGCTGGATGGCCTTGCCCTCGACGAGCTGCGGCTCGAAGGCCTGGATGCCGAGGCGGTGCAGCGTGGGCGCGCGGTTGAGCAGCACCGGACGCTCGCGGATGATCTCCTCGAGCACGTCCCAGACCTCGGGACGGGTGCGCTCGACGGCACGCTTGGCGGCCTTGATGTTCTGCGAGTGACCGAGGTCGATCAGGCGCTTGATCACGAACGGCTTGAACAGCTCGAGTGCCATCTGCTTGGGCAGACCGCACTGGTGCAGCTTCAGCTGCGGGCCGACGACGATGACCGAACGGCCCGAGTAGTCGACGCGCTTGCCGAGCAGGTTCTGGCGGAAGCGACCCTGCTTGCCCTTCAGCATGTCGCTGAGGGACTTCAGGGCGCGGTTGCCGGTGCCCGTGACGGGACGCCCGCGGCGGCCGTTGTCGAACAGTGCGTCGACGGCCTCCTGCAGCATCCGCTTCTCGTTGTTGACGATGATCTCGGGAGCCCCGAGGTCGATCAGACGACGCAGACGGTTGTTGCGGTTGATCACGCGGCGGTACAGGTCGTTCAGGTCGCTGGTGGCGAAGCGGCCACCGTCGAGCTGGACCATCGGACGCAGCTCCGGCGGGATCACCGGAACGACGTCGAGCACCATCGCGGCCGGGCTCATGCCGGTCTCGAGGAACGAGTTGACGACGGTCAGGCGCTTGATCGCACGGATCTTGCGCTGGCCCTTGCCCTCGGAGATCTGCAGGTGCAGGCTCTCGGACTCGGCCTTCAGGTCGAAGGTCTCGAGGCGGCGCTTGATCGCCTCGGCACCCATGTGCGCCTCGAAGTACTGACCGAAGCGGTCCTGCAGCTCGTGGAACACGTCGTCCTCGGGACGCAGCACGCCCACCTCGAGCGTGCGGAAGTCCTCCCACACGCGCTCGAGCCGCGCGATCGCCTCGTCGGCGCCCTTGCGGATCTGGGACATCTCCTTCTCGGCGGCGTCCTTGACCTTCTTCTTGGCGTCGGCCTTGGCACCCTCCGCCTCGAGAGCGGCGAGCTCCTCCTCCAGCTTGGCCATGCGCTCTGCGATCTTCGCGTCGCGACGGTCGCCGAGCGTCTTCAGCTCGAGCCGGATGTTGTTCTCCTGCGTGGCGAGGTCGCGGTGGCGCGCGTCCTCGTCGACCGAGATCACCATGTAGGCGGCGAAGTAGATGACCTTCTCGAGGTCCTTCGGCGCCATGTCGAGCAGGTAGCCCAGACGCGACGGCACACCCTTGAAGTACCAGATGTGCGTCACGGGGGCGGCCAGCTCGATGTGACCCATGCGCTCACGGCGCACGGAGCTCTTGGTGACCTCCACGCCGCAGCGCTCGCAGACGATGCCCTTGAAGCGGACGCGCTTGTACTTGCCACAGGCGCACTCCCAGTCGCGGGAGGGGCCGAAGATCTGCTCGCCGAAGAGGCCGTCCTTCTCGGGCTTCAGCGTGCGGTAGTTGATCGTCTCGGGCTTCTTGACCTCACCGAAGGACCATCCGCGGATGTCGTCAGCGGTGGCCAGGCCGATTCGAAGCTCATCGAAAGTGGTTGATTCGAGCACTAGTTCTCCTGTGTAGAAAAAATCTGTCGCGACCCGATGGGTCACTGAGCTTGTCGAAGGGTCAGATCTCGTCGATCGATGCGGCTTCGAAACGGCTGGAGATGTTGATGCCGAGCTCCTCCGCTGCGCGGAAGGCCTCGTCGTCGGTGTCTCGCAGGTTGACAGCGGTGCCGTCGGCCGAGAGGACCTCGACGTTCAGGCAGAGCGACTGCATCTCCTTCATGAGCACCTTGAAGGACTCGGGGATGCCGGGCTCCTGGATGTTCTCGCCCTTGACGATGGCCTCGTACACCTTGACGCGGCCGAGGATGTCGTCGGACTTGATCGTCAGCAGCTCCTGCAGCGCGTATGCGGCGCCGTAGGCCTCGAGCGCCCACACCTCCATCTCACCGAAGCGCTGTCCACCGAACTGCGCCTTACCGCCGAGCGGCTGCTGGGTGATCATCGAGTAGGGACCCGTCGAACGTGCGTGGATCTTGTCGTCGACCAGGTGGTGCAGCTTCAGGATGTACATGTAGCCGACCGAGATGGGCGCCGGGAACGGCTCGCCGGAGCGGCCGTCGAACAGCTGGGTCTTGCCGGAGCGGTCGATCAGGCGCACGCCGTCACGGGTCTCGCGGGTCGAGTCGAGCAGGCCCGAGATCTCGGACTCGCTGGCGCCGTCGAACACCGGGGTCGCGACCTTGGTGTTCGGGGCGACGTCGTAGGCCTCCTCGGGCAGCTTCGCCGCCCACTCCGGGTTGCCCTCGATCTTCCAGCCCTGCTTGGCGATCCAGCCGAGGTGGGTCTCGAGCACCTGGCCGAAGTTCATTCGACCCGGGATGCCGAGCGGGTTGAGCACCACGTCGACCGGCGTGCCGTCGGAGAGGAAGGGCATGTCCTCGACGGGGAGGATCTTCGCGATGACACCCTTGTTGCCGTGACGGCCGGCGAGCTTGTCGCCCTCGGTGATCTTGCGCTTCTGGGCGATGTAGACCACGACGCGGCGGTTGACGCCCGAGCCGAGCTCGTCGTCGCCCTCCTCGGCGTCGAACTCCTTGACGGCGATGATCGTGCCCTGCTCACCGTGCGGCACCTTCAGAGAGGTGTCGCGCACCTCGCGGCTCTTCTCGTTGAAGATCGCGCGCAGCAGGCGCTCCTCGGCCGACAGCTCGGTCTCGCCCTTCGGGGTGACCTTGCCGACGAGGATGTCGCCGGGGCGAACCTCGGCGCCGATGCGGATGATGCCGCGCTCGTCGAGGTCCTTCAGCAGCTCGGGGCTGACGTTGGGGAGATCACGGGTGATCTCCTCCTTGCCCAGCTTGGTGTCGCGGGCGTCGACCTCGTACTCCTCGATGTGGATCGACGAGAGGGTGTCGTCCTTCACCAGCTCCTGGCTGAGGATGATGGCGTCCTCGAAGTTGTGGCCCTCCCACGGCATGAACGCGACGAGCAGGTTCTTGCCGAGCGCCAGCTCGCCGTTCTCGGTCGCGGGACCGTCGGCGATGACCTCGCCGACCTCGACGCGCTCACCGGCGCTGACGATGACGCGCTGGTTGTAGGAGGTGCCCTGGTTGGAGCGGTCGAACTTGCGCAGGTGGTACTCCTGCGTGCCGCCCTCGTCGAGCATGACGACGACGCGGTCGGCCGAGACCTCGCTGACCACGCCGGCCTTCTGCGCGGTGACGACGTCACCGGCGTCGATGGCGGTGTAGCCCTCCATACCGGTGCCGACCAGCGGCGAGTCCGAACGCAGCAGCGGCACGGCCTGACGCTGCATGTTGGCGCCCATGAGCGCGCGCTGCGCATCGTCGTGCTCGAGGAACGGCACCAGCGACGTGGCGACCGACACCATCTGGCGCGGCGAGACGTCCATGTAGCCGATCTCCTCGGGCAGGAACAGGTCGACCTCACCCGAGCCGCCACGCGGACGGGCGAGAACCTGGTCCTCGCTGAAGCGGCCCTTCGCATCGAGCGGCGCGTTGGCCTGCGCGATGTTGAAGTCGACCTCCTCAGCGGCGGTCAGGTAGTCGATGTCATCGGTGACCACGCCGTCGACGACGCGACGGTACGGGGTCTCGATGAAGCCGAAGGAGTTGATGCGCGCGAACGTGGCGAGAGCACCGATCAGACCGATGTTCGGGCCTTCCGGGGTCTCGATCGGGCACATGCGGCCGTAGTGCGAGGGGTGCACGTCGCGCACCTCGACGCCGGCGCGGTCGCGGGAGAGACCACCAGGGCCCAGGGCCGACAGACGACGCTTGTTGGTCAGACCCGCGAGCGGGTTGTTCTGGTCCATGAACTGCGACAGCTGCGAGGTGCCGAAGAACTCCTTGATCGCGGCCACGACGGGGCGCACGTTGATCAGGGTCTGCGGGGTGATCGCCTCGATGTCCTGCGTGGTCATGCGCTCGCGGACGACGCGCTCCATGCGCGACAGGCCGGTGCGGACCTGGTTCTGGATCAGCTCGCCGACGGCGCGGATGCGACGGTTGCCGAAGTTGTCGATGTCGTCGGTGGCGATGCGGATGTCGGTGGTCTTGCCGCCGCGGATGCCCTCGAACGTCTCGTCTCCGCGGTGCACGCGCACGAGGTACTTGATGGTCGCGACGATGTCGTCGCGGGTCAGCACCGAGTCGGTGAGCGGGGTTGCGAGGCCGAGCTTCTGGTTGATCTTGTAGCGACCCACCTTGGCCAGGTCGTAGCGCTTCGGGTTGAAGTAGAAGTTGTCCAGCAGCGAGCGCGCGGCCTCGGCGGCCACCTGCTCGCCCGGACGCAGCTTGCGGTAGATGTCGCGCAGCGCGTCCTCCTGAGTGAGGATGGTGTCCTTCGCCAGGGTCTCCTCGATCGAGGGGAAGCCGGCGAACTCGGCGAGGATCTCCTCGCTGGTCAGACCCAGCGCCTTGAGGAAGACGGTGACGGACTGCTTGCGCTTGCGGTCGATGCGCACGCCGACCTGGTCGCGCTTGTCGATCTCGAACTCGAGCCAGGCGCCGCGGCTGGGGATGACGCGCGCGGTGACGATGTCCTTGTCACTGGTCTTGTCGGGCGTCTTGTCGAAGTAGACACCGGGCGAGCGCACGAGCTGCGAGACGACGACGCGCTCGGAGCCGTTGATGATGAACGTGCCCTTGTCGGTCTGCAGCGGGAAGTCGCCCATGAAGACCGTCTGGGTCTTGATCTCACCCGTGAGGTGGTTCATGAACTCGGCCTCGACGTACAGCGGGGCGGCGTAGGTCTTGCCGCGCTCCTTGCACTCGTCGATCGAGTACTTCTCGGGCTCGAGGTACGGGTTGGTGAACGAGAGCTGCATGGTCTCGCCGAGGTCCTCGATCGGGGAGATCTCCTCGAAGATCTCACCCAGACCCGAGACCTCGGAGACATCGCTGCGGCCGGCCTGCTTGGCCTCGGCCACGCGCGCCTTCCAGTCGTCGTTGCCGACGAGCCATCCGAAGGACTCGGTCTGCAGCGCGAGCAGGTCGGGGACCGTCAGCGTGTCGGAGATCTTGGCGAACGAGAGGCGGGAGACTCCGCGGCCGTTCTTGTTGGTGGTGGATGTGGATGCGTTGCGAGCAGCAGCCAAGGGAGTAACCTCCGTGAGCCCGGGCAGGGGCTGGTCGATTCCTAGACGTCGGTGGAGAACGCGCTCGAGAGCTCAACGGATGCCGACCACCATATGAGGGCACGGAGAAGCGAGCGCAACTACCAACTATAGGGCGAATTCGACGACATGGCAAGCGGAATCCTTGACCAATTCCGGATGCTGCGGTATTGGCGCCCTCTGCGACACTGGAGCATGCGCATCGTGCTGAAGTTCTCCATCGACTGCGACGCCGACACCGCCTGGCGTGCACTGCACTCGCCGCGGGTGGTCGGAGAGCTGTACGCGCCGCTGCTGCAGATGCAGCCCCTGCTGCCGGCCGGACTTCCCCAGCGCTGGACGCCCGGCGACGAGGTGCCGGTGCGGCTGGCCGCGTTCGGCCGCGTCCCAGTGGGCACCCAGCTCATCCACATCAGCGAACGCACGATCGACGAGACGGCTGGTCGGGTGCGCATCCTCCGCGACAGCGGCATCCCGCTCACCGGCCCGCTCGGGGCGCTGGATGTGTGGGACCACCAGATGGCGGTCTCACCGCTGCCCGGGCATCCGGGGCGCACACTGTGGCGCGACCGGCTCACCTTCGACGGCCCGGCCGCGGCCCTGTTCTGGCCGGTGCTCTGGGCGTCGTGGCAGGCGCGCGCGCTGCGGGTGCGCGCGCTCGCCCCCCGCTGGGCGCGCGATCCGGGGCTGCGGGACTGACTTCTCTGGTCAGGAGGCGATGCCGAGCTCGTTGCCGGGGATGGATGCCAGAAGTCGGCGCGTGTACGGGTCCCGCGGGTTCGTGAAGATCTCCTCGGAGCTCGCGGCCTCGACCAGAGCACCGTCCTTCATCACGCAGACGTAGTCGCTGATGAGTCGCACCACCGCGAGATCGTGCGAGATGAAGAGGTAGCTGAGGCCGTACTCCTTCTGCAGGTCGCCCAGCAGCGTGAGGATCTGATCCTGCACGAGCACGTCCAGCGCTGAGACCGGCTCGTCGCACACCATGAGATCCGGCGAGAGCGCGAGCGCCCGCGCGATCGCCACGCGCTGGCGCTGACCGCCGGAGAGCTCGGAGGGGTAGCGCTGCAGCATGGACTGCGGCAGTGCCACGTCGTCGAGCAGCGTGCGCACGCGCGCGCGGCGCTCGGCGCGGTTGCCGCGTTTGTAGAACTCGAGCGGCTCGCCGATGAGCCGCTCGATCGTGAACATCGGGTTCAGGCTGGAGTACGGGTCCTGGAACACCGGCTGCACGCGCTGACGGAACTCCCGCAACTGCGCGCGATCGAGCTTCGCGATGTCGCGCCCCTCGAAGCGGATCGTGCCGGCGGTCGGCTCGATGAGCTTGAGCAGCATCCGGGCGGTGGTGGTCTTGCCCGAACCGGACTCCCCCACGATCGCGACCGTCCGCCCCCGCGGGATCGCGAGCGAGACGTCGTCGACGGCGACGAAGTCCTCTGCCTGCCCGCGGATCGGGTAGACCTTGCGCAGGCCCTCGATCTCGACGATGTGGTCCTTCGCCGGGCTCAGGGATGCGTCCTCGGTCGCCTCGCCCGCCGCGGCCTCGTGCACCTCGGGCTGCAGCCGCGCGGCGGCGATCGACGGCGCCGCCTTCACCAGACTCTGCGTGTACGGATGCTGGGGGTCCTCGAGGATCTGCCGCGCCGGGCCCTGCTCGACCACGCGCCCGCGGTGCATGACCACCACGCGCTGCGCGCGCTCGGCGGCGAGGCCCAGGTCGTGGGTGATCAGCAGCACGGCGGTGCCCAGTTCGCGGGTCATCTCGCCGAGCTGGTCGAGGATCGTCTGCTGCACCGTGACATCCAGCGCGCTGGTGGGCTCATCGGCGATCAGCAGGCGGGGCCGGCAGGCGAGACCGATCGCGATCAGCGCCCGCTGACGCAGACCTCCGGAGAGCTCGTGCGGGTACTGCTTGGCGCGGCGCTCGGGATCGGGCAGACCGGCGGCGCTGAGCGCCTCGACCACCTTCTGCTGCACGTTGCCGCGGTTGGCCAGGCCATGCGCGAGCAGCGTCTCGGCGACCTGGGTGCCGATCTTCGCGACGGGGTTGAGGTTCGACATCGGATCCTGCGGCACCATGCCGATGTCGCGGCCGCGGATGCGGCGCATCTCCCCCTCCGAGATGCCCACCAGCTCCCGGCCGTCCAGGGCGATGCTGCCGGCGGCGACCCGGCCGCCGGAGGCGAGCAGTCCGATCACGGCCATCGCGGTGGTGGACTTGCCCGAGCCGGACTCGCCGACGATCGCGACGGTCTCTCCGGGGGCGATCTCGAGGTCGACGCCCTCCACGGCGTGCACGACGCCGTCCATCGTGCCGAAGTCGACCGCGAGTCCGGAGACCTGCAGCAGCGGGGCGCGGACGGCATCCGGGCGGGTGGTGTTCATCTCGTCGTCTCTCATCGCGCTCGCGTCCTCGGGTCCATCGCCTCACGCAGGGCCTCGCCGAACAGGGTGAAGCCCAGTGCGGTCACGGCGATGCAGATGCCGGGCAGGAACGCCAGCTGCGGGGCGATCGCCAGCTCGTTCTGCGCGTAGGTCAGCATCCGGCCCCATTCCGCCGTCTCGGGGCGTCCGCCGCCGAGTCCGAGGAACGACAGGGCCGCCGCGTCGATCACCGCGGTCGCCAGGGTCAGCGTGCCCTGCACGATGACCGGGCCGATCGCATTCGGCAGCACATGCGACATCGTGATGCGCCCGCGTCCCAGGCCGAGGGTCTGCGCCGAGAGCACGTACTCCGCCGAACGCTGCTGCAGCATCGACGCGCGCAGCAGCCGGGCGAAGATGGGCACCTGCGAGGCGCCGATGGCGATCATCACGGCCGAGGGCGTCTGCCCCAGGATCGCGGCGATCGACACCGCGAGCAGCAGGTTCGGCACCGAGAGGATGATGTCGACGATGCGCATGATCAGCGTGTCCACCCAGCCGCCGAACGTGCCGGCGAGCAGGCCGAGCAGCATGCCGCCCACCAGACCCAGCGCGGTGGAGACGACGCCGACCAGCAGCGAGGCCTGCGCACCCCAGATGAGCTTGGAGAGCACGTCGCCGCCGAAGCGGTCGAGACCCAGCGGGAAGCCGTCGACCTCGCCGATGCCGGGGATGCTCGTCGGCGTGATGAACTCGGTGCCCGGCAGGGCCGTCTCGGGGTAGGGCGCGATCACCGGCGCGAGCGCCGCGACCAGCAGGAAGAGGAGCACGATGACCGCGCCGATCCAGGCTGCGGGGTTCCGGCGGATGCGACGCAGCACGTCGCTCCAGAAGCCGCCGCCGCCCTTCATCTCCGCCTGAGTCACGGCGACGGTGTCGAGCACCTCGCCGCCCTGTGCGGGTGGGAGCACTGCGCTCATCACTGGACCCTCACTCTCGGATCGATGAAGCTGTACGACACGTCGACGGCGAGGTTGATCAGCGCATACGCGATCGCGATGAAGATGATGAAGCCCTGCAGCACCGGGAAGTCGCGCGCGAAGATCGACTGCGCGAGGAACGAGCCGATGCCGGGGTACGCGAACACGGTCTCGGTGAGCACCGCCCCCGAGATGAGCAGGCCGGTCTGCAGGCCGATCGTGGTGATCACCGGCAGCATGGCGTTGCGCAGGATGAACCTGTTGCGCAGCGTGCCGGATGCCACGCCCTTGGCCTTGCCGGTGCGGACGTAGTCGGCGTTCTGCACCTCGAGCACGCTGGCCCGGGTGATGCGCACGATGATCGCCAGCGGGATCGTGCCGAGGGCGAGCGCCGGCAGCACGAGGTGCAGGATGGCGTCCCAGCTGGCGTCGAACTCGCCGGTGATGAGGCCGTCCCACACGTAGAACCCGGTGACGTGCGTGGCGTTGATGCGCGGGCTCTGCCGGCCGTCGGAGGGCAGCCAGCCCAGCTGCACAGCGAAGATGTACTTCAGGATGAAGGCCAGGAAGAACACCGGGATGGTGATCCCGATCAGGCTGAAGATCACGGCGCTGTGGTCGCTCCAGCGTCCGTGCCGGCGCGCCGCCCAGTAGCCGAGCGGGATGCCGACGCCGACGGCGAAGATGAGCGCGGCGATGCTCAGCTCGATCGTCGCCGGGAAGCGGCGGAAGAACTCCTCGACGACCGGCCGGGAGGTGACGATCGACGACCCGAAGTCGCCCTGCAGCAGCCGGCCGATCCAGGTGACGTACTGCTCGATGAGGGGCCGGTCGAAGCCGTAGAGGGCGTTGACCTGCTCGACCGCCGCGGGTGTCGCCTTTTCGCCCAGCAGCGCCACGGCAGGACCGCCCGGGAGCGCACGGACCCAGGCGAACAGCAGGATGCTGAGGCCGAAGAGGGTGGGGATGAGCAGCAGCAGCCGCTTTCCGATGGTTCGCAGCACGAAGTTCTCCGTCAGGGCACGTCGTCCGCCCTCACTGGCCCTTCGACAGGCTCAGGGACCCAGTGAGGGCGGACGACGTGGCGGGCATTACTTGGTGAGGACGATCTCGTTGAACACCTCGTCGTTCACGGGGCTCGCCGGGTAGCTCTTCACCCGCTCGTCAAACGCGAGCGTCGGCGCCGGGTGGGCCAGCGGCACGCCGGGGATGAACTCCGCGACGTCCTCGTTGATCTGCTCGTACGCCTTCGTCTGGTCGTCGATGTTCGAGATACCGCGGGCATCGGCCAGCTCGCCGAACAGATCCGGGTTGTCGAAGCCCCACTCCGCGCTCTTCTGACCGAAGAACACGCCGACGAAGTTGTCGGTGTCGTTGTAGTCGCCCGTCCAGCCCAGCAGGTGGATGCCGTGGTCGGGCGTGCTGCTGATGCGCTCCAGGTAGTCGGGGCTCCACGCGTCGGTCTGCGGGTTGACCTTCACACCCGCCTGCTCGAGCTGCTTCGCCAGCACGGTGAAGATCTGCTCAGGGTTGGGCATGTACGGCCGCGACACGTTGACCGGGTAGTTGAAGGTCAGCGTGAGCGGCTTGTCGGCCGTGTAGCCGGCTTCCTCGAGCATCGACTTCGCCTTATCGACGTCGTAGTCGTACGTGGTGACGTCCTTGTTGTAGCCGTTGACCACCGGCGGCACGAACTGCGTGGCCTTCTCGGTGCCCTCCGGCAGGACCTGCTTGATCAGCGCATCCTTGTCGATGGCGTGCGAGAGCGCCTCGCGCACCTTGAGGTCCTGCAGCTCGGGCACGGCCTGGTTGAAGCCGAGGTAGAGGATCGTGAAGGGCTTGCGCGACACCATGTTGAAGCCCTTCTCCTCGAGGGCCTGGGTGTCGGCCGGACCGACCAGGTCGTAGCCGTCGATGTCGCCGGCCTCGAGCGCCTGGCGGCGCGCCGTCGGGTCGTCGATGACGCGGAAGATGACCTCTTCGATCTGCCCCTTCTCGCCCCAGTAGTCGTCGTAGGCCTTGAGCGTGACGTTCTCGCCGGGCGCCCACGAGTCGAACTGGAACGGGCCGGTGCCCACCGGGTGCGCCTTGGCGTACTCCGACAGCGTGGGTGCGGCGGCGGTGCCGCCGACCTCGTCGGCCTTGAACTCCTGCAGCGCCGACGGGCTCTGCATGCTGAACGCCGGCAGCGACAGCGAGGCGACGAAGCCGGCGAACGGCTTGTTCAGCTCGATCGTGACCTTGTCATCGCCGTCGGGCGTGCACGACTTGTACACGGCATCCGCCGGGTTCGACGCGTAGCCGCGGAACAGCTTGTTGTAGTAGTAGCCGAGCGCCTCAGAGGCGAGCAGGTCGGTCCAGTTGTACCAGCGCTCGAAATTGAAGCACACGGCTTCGGCGTTGAACGGGGTGCCGTCCTGGAACTTCACGCCGGTCTTCAGCGTGAAGGTGTGGCTCATGCCGTCCTCGGCCGACTCCCACGACTCGGCCAGCAGCGGGGCGGGGTCGGCGGTGCCGGGCTTGGTGCCGACGAGACCCTCGAAGATCTGACGCGAGACGCGGAAGGTCTCGCCGTCCTGCGCGAGCGCGGGGTCGAGACCCTGCGGGTCGGATGAGGCGGCGAAGACGAAGGTGCTGTCGACATCGGCCGACCCCTTGTCGCCCTTCGCATCGTCACGCTGGCTGGCGACGCAGCCGGTCAGCAGCATGGCTGCGGCGACCGCGCCGGCCGCCAGGGCGATGCCTCGCCTGCGGGTGCTCTGGTGCATGGTGAACCTCTCTGTGAACGCTTCTTCGCATGGATCGGATGCACCTTTGCATCCGCACATGATGCCTTGACGCTACTCAGCCGCCGCGATGATCACCAAACTTTCCCAGGTTGCGATCCGGTATCAAGTACCGCGCCCCGTACGCCCGGTAGGGTCGGGAGCCATGAAGCGCAGGCCCATCGCCCGGCACGCCCCGCATCGCAGCCCGACGGCGTTCGGGTCGGTGATGCGGATGCTCGGCATCGGCCTGGGCGTGCTGGTGGTCGCCGCGCTCGGCATCGGCGGCTTTCTCGCGGCCGACCTCGCGATGCGGGTGGGTGACGGCGCCGTCACGCTCGAGGACGCGCCGAAGGTCGCCGCGCCCTCGCTCGATGCATACCCCGGCGAGTTCGCCGTGCTGCTGGTGGGCACCGACGAGTGCGGCGCCGTGTCGACGCAGAAGCTCGGCGAGCGCTGCATCGATGAGGACGGCATCCGCAACGACGTCAACCTGCTCGTGCACGTGTCCGCGGCGCCGCGCCGGGTCAGCGTCGTCTCGCTGCCGCGCGACCTGGTCGTCGAGGTGCCGGACTGCACACGGGAGGACGGCACGGTGGCATCCGGCTCCCAGCGCGCGGTGATCAACACCGTCTTCGAACGCGCCGGACTGTCGTGCGTGGCGAAGACGGTGACCGGCATCAGCGGCGTCGACATCGGCTTCGCCGCGAAGCTGAGCTTCGACGGAGTGATGGAGATCACGGATGCCATCGGCGGCGTCGAGATCTGCGTGGGCGGCACCGGCATCCGCGACCGGCACACCGACATCGATTGGGAGCCCGGCCTGCGCACCGTCTCGGGGTACGAGGCGCTGCAGTTCATCCGCGTGCGCAAGGGCATCGGCGACGGCAGCGACCTGGCCCGCATCTCGAACCAGCAGCAGTACATGTCGCGGCTGGCGCGGACGATCCTCAGCAGCGAGACGCTCACCGACGTGCCCAAGGTGCTGCGTCTGGCGAACGTCGTAGCCGACAACGTCGACCCGAGCGACGAGCTCGCGAACCCGGTGCGGCTCGCGCAGCTCGGTTTGGCGATGAAGGACGTGCCGTTCGACGACTTCGCGTTCCTGCAGCTGCCCACACTCGAGGACCCCTTCGACCGCAACCGCGTGGTGGTGAACGAGGAGGCCGCGGAGCCGATGTGGGCGGCGATCCGCGCGGGTGCTGCGCTGCAGATCACGGGGAAGGCGAGCAACCACGGCGGCGTGGTCGACCAGCAGGGCGAGGGCGGCGAAGGCGACGAGGGCGAGGGGGACGAGGGCGCGACGCCGGAGGAGCCGGCGGCTCCCGGCTCACCGGATCCCACGTCGTCGGCATCCGAACGCGCCGTGCTGTCGGAGCAGATCAGCGGCATCGACCTCACCCAGGACACCTGCTCGGGCGGGCGGCGCTGACCCCCGCCGACCGCGCTGGGTAGGCTCGGACGATGGGACGAGCACGGGCGCAGGACGCCGCCAACCCGCAGGCGCGCCTGGATCACGGCGGGATCGCCGAGATCGCGCCCAGCGCGTTCGCGAACGGGTTCGAGCTGATCGTCGACGGCACGCCGCAGTCCCACGTCGACCTCGACGACCCCACCCACCTGCACTTCGAGTACATCGTGCGGATGGGCGCGGTGATCGATCAGCTGGGCGAGTCGGCATCCACTCCGCTCAGCGTCGTGCATCTGGGAGCCGGGGCGCTCACCCTGCCGCGCTACATCGCGGCGACCCGTCCGGGTTCGCGGCAGCAGGTGATAGAGCTCGAGGAGCCGCTGGTCGCGCTGGTGCGCGAGAACCTGCCGCTGCCGCGCGCCGGCGCCATCCGCATCCGCATCGGCGACGCCCGCGCGGGCCTGCGCCGGCTGCCCCCCGCGCTGCGCGGCCAGTGCGACCTCGTCGTCTCGGACGTCTTCTCGGGCGCGCAGACACCCGCGCACCTCACCAGCGTGGAGCTGTACCGCGAGATCGCCGACCTGCTCGCGCCGAACGGCGTGCTGCTGGTGAACGTCGCCGACGGACCCGGTCTCGCCTTCGCGCGACGTCAGGTCGCCACCGCGATGTCGGTGTTCGCCGAGGTGGCGCTGCTGGCCGACGCGCAGGTGCTGAAGGGACGCCGCTTCGGCAACCTCGTGCTCGCCGCCTCGCGGGCTGCGCTGCCGACCGAATGGCTGCCGCGGATCCTGGCCGCCGGCCCGCATCCGGCGAAGATCGCGCAGGGCGCCGAGGTCGCCGCGTTCGCGCGGGGTGCGGCGGTGGTGACGGATGCCGACGCCGTGGCCTCTCCACGTCCGGACGCCGGCATCTTCCTGCGCTGATCGTCGGGTTGGGCCGTCGCAGGGCGTGGCTCGAACGGTTCTCAGCCGGGCGGGGCAGACTGGGACGACGGTCGCGGAGAGGAGCCAGCAGTCGTGAATTTGATCCAGGGATACGACCCCGACACGCTTCGTGAACTGGTCGACGCACGCGAGTGCATGCGGCGCCTCGCCGAGATCGAGAACCAGCGCAGCCTTCCGGTGCTGCTCGAGCGGGTGTGGCTGCTGAAGGTGCTCGACCGGCTCGATGAAGCCCTCGAGCTCGCCGACGAGGCCGTGCGCCAGGCCCGCATGGCCGGCACCCGTAAGGACCTGCTGCGCGCGCGGGTGCTGCACGCCACCGTGCTGCAGAACCGCGGCGCGCACGCGGCGGCCGCCCAGGAGCTGGCGACCTGCGCCAACGAGGCGGAGGGACAGGGCTGGGCCGGCATCGCGGCGTTCGCCCACCAGCACCACGGCAAGAACGCGTATGAGGCGCACGACTACGAGCAGGCGCGCGAGAGCTTCAAGCGCTCGCTGTTCCTGCGGCGTGCCGCCGGCGCCGACGAGTCGGACCTCGAGAAGGCGCTGCGCGCGATCGAGGCGGCCGAGCGGCGCAGCCTCTCCTCCCCCGACGTCCTCGTCTGAGCCGGTGTCGGTGGGTGGTCCTACTCTGATCACATGGCCGATCTGAATCGGGTCCGCGTCTGGGGCGAAGCGCTGATCCGCATGCATCTCGATGACTCCTGGTCCTTCGAGTTCGACAACGCCAAGCGACGCGCGGGGCTGTGCGACTACCGCCGCAAACGCATCTCCGTCTCGCGTTATCTCGCCGCGCGCTTCGCCGACGACGAGATCCACCAGACGCTGCTGCACGAGGTCGCGCATGCCCTCGCCGGGCACGAGGCCGGGCACGGCGCGCACTGGAAGCACGTCGCGCGCGGGCTCGGCTACGTGGGCGGCACGACCCATCAGGGTGAGACTGCCGAGGAGCTGGCGCCGTGGATCGGCGAGTGCCCGTCGGGGCACGTCGCGTACCGGCATCGCCGCCCCTCACGAGAGACCAGCTGCGCGCGGTGCTCGCGCAGCTTCGATCGCCGTTACCTGTTCGAGTGGCATCGCCGCGAGATCACCGCCGCCGATCGGATGGCCGCGCAGCTGCCGCGCTGAGAGCTCGCCGGCGTGCGTGCCGGCCGGGTGTGCGAGCCCGGGTCAGGCGGCGGTGCGCGGACCGCGGAAGCGGCGCACGAGCAGGGCGATGAGCCGCCAGCCGAGCAGGAACGCGGCGAGCACAAGGGTGGCGACGATGATGAAGGGCGTCTCGGCGGTGTCGCCGGATGCCACGCGCAGCAGCATCCCGCCGGCGACGGTGACCACCCAGACGATCGCGCCCCACCCCAGCGACCAGGGCCGGCGCGGGCGCAGCGGCACGAGCGCGGCGACCGCATGCCCGACGAGCAGGGCCAGCAGGAACGGCCACGACGTGAGCAGGAAGCCGAGCGGGTCCTCGCCGTGCGAGGCGCGGCCGATCACCGCGAAGACGAGCACGAGGACGACGTCGACGAACACGGCGGGCAGGTACCTCATACTCCGACCTTATTCGGCCCGCGGACCGCCCGGCCGACGACACGTCGCGTGGTGCGCGCCCCTCAGCGGAACAGCGCGAAACGCCCGTCTCGCAGCACCGGCACGGCGTCGATCGCGTCGAGTTCGGCGGCCTCGGCGGTCGTGGCGGGGCGGATGCCGTCGGCGGCCATCCGCGCGGTCGAGGCGACGCCGTCGACGAGCTCGCGGCCGGATCCGCTGCCGATGAGCATGTGTCGCAGACCGCGGCGCAGCGCCCGGAACGACTCCGCCGCGGCGGCCGCCTCGGGCGAGGAGTGGTCGATGCCCAGACCCGACAGGGCGGCGATCACGGCGCCTGCCCCCAGCTGATCCTCGACGGCGAAGCGCAACTCTCCGGCGGCGGCGACCTCCCCCGCCGCGATGACGCTCACGGAGGTGCGCGCGGCCCGGCGCTCCTGCACGGTCATCACCGCGCGGGCGACCGCTCCGGCGTTGCGGATGCCGCCGACGAGCACCTCCGCGGTGGCATCCGCCTGCGCGGCGGCGTGGACGAGGGCGGCGCCGTTCGTCGACCATCGCATCGCGTCGGCCAGCGTGACCTGCTGCCCGGCGGCGAGCGCGTCAGGCAGCGTGGACGAGAAGCGCAGCACATCGACGACGATCACGATGTCGGCCGGTGCGAGCCGGGCGAGGCCCGTCGCTCCCCAGTCGAGGCGCACCTGGTACGAGGACTGATCGAACGGCGACGGCATCCCTCGAGTCTATTTCCTGCGCTTCTCACCCATGCTCGACTCGATCAGTCCGCAGCGAGCGCCTCGACCGGAGCGACCCGGGTCGCCAGGCGCGTCGGCGCCACCGCGGCGACCACCGTCAGCAGCGCCGTGGCGACGACGATCACGGCCACCGGGATCCACGGCACGGCCGGGTACACCAGACCCGCCGGCTCGAAGTCCGGCAGCACCGGCACCGAGCCGAGCAGCGACTGCGCGGCGATCCAGCCGTACGCGATCCCGAGCACCAGGCCGGTCAGGGTCGCGGCCACCGTGATGTGCACCGCCTCGAGCAGCACCATGCGCCGCACCTGCGCCGAGGTCAGCCCGATCGCCCGCAGCAGACCCAGCTCGCGCTTGCGCTGCACGACGCCGATCGTCAGCAGGTTCACCAGTCCCACCGCGGCGATCACCGCGGACACCGCCACCAGCACCATCATGACGCTGGCGAAGGCATCCATCGGCGCGAAGAACCCGTCGACGAACTCCCCCTCGCTCTGGCGCATCATCAGCGCCTTCGACGACTCCAGCGCCACGGCGAACATGGTCACCAGCGCCACACCCATCACCACGCCGATCGCCATGCGACTGGAGCGCTCCGGGTGCCGCAGCGCGTTCTCGGCCGCCAGTCGGGCCGTGGCGCCGCTGCCGAACATCCGGCCGACCAGCCGCAGCACGGGCGGCATGAACAGCGGAGACGCGGTGACCAGCCCGGTGAACGAGAACAGGCCGCCGAAGAACGCCACCACCACGCCGAGCGGGCTGAGCAGCCCCAGCAGCACGCCGCCGGCGAGCAGCACGACACCGACCGCGATGAGCACCAGCGCGACCACGTGCTTGCCGCGGCGTCCGGCCTCCTCGGCATGGGTGCGCTCGACCGACCCGCTCAGCGCCTGCAGCGGCGTGACTGTGAGCACGCGGCGCGAGCCGACCGCTGCCGCGAGCCAGGTGGTCAGCGCGACGCCGACGACGGGCACCAGCACGCCGGGCTGCGCGAGGGTGAACTCCTTCGGCGTCAGCGCGAGCAGCTGCTCGCCGACCAGCATCCCGACCGCGGCGAAGCCGATGCCGACGCCCAATCCCAGCACCGCGCCGATCACGCCGATGACGAACCCCTGGCCGGTGACCTCGGCGCGCTGCGAGCGCGCCGACGCGCCGATCAGTCGCATCAGGGCGATGCGCCGGGTGCGTCCGGCGATGATCGTCGAGAACGTGTTCGCGGTGACGACCGCCGCGACGTACATCGCGACCGCGCTGAGCAGCACCGAGAGGATCCCCACCACGACTGCCAGCGTCCCGCTGTCGCCGATGAACGGATCTGATTGCAGCGCGGCGCCGATGTACACGGTCACCTCGACGAGGGTCACCCCGAACGCGGTGGCCAGCGCCGCGACGAGGATGCTCGCCCCCATCCCCCGCTCACGCAGCCAGGCCAGCCCCGCACTGCGCGGGCGCGGCGCTATTGACCCGGGTGCGACGACGGCGCTCACGCCGCGACCTCCGCCGCCAGCATGTGGGCGGCGATCTGCTCGGCGCTCTGCCGGGGGTGATCGGCGGTGATGCGGCCGTCGCCGAGGAACAGCACGCGATCGGCATGGCTGGCGGCGATCGCGTCGTGGGTCACCATGGCGATCGACTGGCCGTGGTCGCGGCTCGCGGATGCCAGCAGCTCGAGCACCTCGCGTCCGCTGCGCGAATCGAGGTTGCCGGTCGGCTCGTCGGCGAAGACCAGGTCGGGTGCGGTGGCGAGCGCGCGGGCGATGGCCACGCGCTGCTGCTGGCCGCCGGACAGTTCGTGCGGGCGGTGGGTGAGCCGGGATGCCAGACCGAGGCGGTCGATGAGGCCGTCGATCCGCGCGCGCTCGATCGCAGTGGGGCGGCGCCCGTCGAGCTCGAAGGGCAGCAGGATGTTGCCGAGGGCGTCGAGGGTGGGCACGAGGTTGAACGCCTGGAAGATGAACCCGACCCGACGCCGCCGCAGGATCGTCATCTCGAGGTCGCCGAGTCCGGTGATCTCGGTATCGCCGATCCAGGCGCGGCCCTCGGTCGGCGCGTCCAGGCCGGCCATGATGTGCATGAGCGTCGACTTGCCCGAGCCCGACGGGCCCATGATCGCGGTGAACTGGCCGCGGCGGATGCCGACGCTGACGTCGTCGAGGGCGCGCACGCCGGCGGCGCCGACGCCGTAGGTCTTGGTGAGGTGCTGGACGCGGGCGGCGAGGCCGAGGTCCGAGGTGGTGATCTGCATGACTTCGACGCTATTTCCGCCATCCGCCCGCCCGCATCGGCCCGCAGGCGCATCCGGCTACACCCGGAGGATGATCCCGCCGCCCTTGTTTCTGCTCCCGGCGGGGTACGGATGTCGGCGAGATGCACACGCGTCGGCGCGCATGACGGAATGCCGCCGACATCCGTGCATCGCACCGACAAGCGTGTGCGGCGGGCGGGTGCCGGCGGGCGGATGCCGTCAGGCGAGGCCGTGCTCGAACGCGAACACGACGAGCTGCACCCGGTCGCGCAGCTGCAGCTTGGCGAGGATGCGGCTGATATGCGTCTTCACGGTCGCCTCGCTGAGGAACTCCCGCGCGGCGATCTCCGAGTTCGACAGTCCTCGGGCGGCGAGCGCGAAGATCTCGCGCTCCCGGTCGGTGAGCTCGCCGTAATGCGCGGGCACGGGCTTGGTCTGCGTGGTGAAGTGCGCGAACAGCTCGCGCGTGGCGGATGCCGCGATCACGCTCGACCCGGAGACGACGGTGCGCACGGCGGCGAGCAGGAACTCCGGATCGGCGTCCTTGAGCAGGAAGCCGCTGGCGCCCTGCTGGATGGCGCGCGCGGCCGCTTCGTCGAGATCGAAGGTGGTGAGCATGACGACGCGGGGCGGGTCGGGCTGGGCGAGCAGCTCGGCGGTGGCGGTCAGGCCGTCCATGACCGGCATCCGGATGTCCATCAGCACCACGTCGGGTCGGGTGCGGCCGATCACCTCGAGCGCCTCGCGGCCGTCGCCGGCTTCGCCGACCACGTCCATGTCGGGCTGGGACGAGACGAGCATGCGCACGCCGGCGCGGAAGAGCGCCTGGTCGTCGACGAGCACGACCCTGATCATCTGACCTCCCGGTCGTTCGCGACCACTCAGTTCGCCGAGGGGCCGATGGGAAGCGTAGCGCGCACGACGAACCCGTCCGCTTCGTGTTGCGCCGAGAGCACCCCGCCCACCAGCTGAGCGCGCTCGCGCATGCCGACGAGGCCGTGTCCGCTGCCGGGCGCGACACCGGCGGTGGCGCCGCGACCGGGGTCGACGGCGTTGCGCACGGCGATGTCGACACGGTCGGGCCACCACGACAGGCGCACGTCGACGTCACCGCGGCCGTGGCGCAGCGCGTTGGTGAGCGCTTCCTGCAGGATGCGGTACACGGCGAGCTGGATCGCCCCGGGCGGTTCGCCGGGTGGTGTGGGATCGACGGTGACGCGCGGCTCGACGCCCGCCTGGCGCACCTGTGCGAACAGGGTCTCGAGGTCGGCGAGGGTGGGCTGCGGGCCGTCGCCCTGCCGGTGGCGCAGCTGGGTGAGCAGCATCCGCACGTCCGAGAGCGCGGATCGCGCGGTCTGCCCGATCGTGGTCAGCGCCTCCTGCGCGAGCTCGGGCTGCGCGGCCGCGGCGTAGCGCGCACCATCCGCCTGCGCGATGACCACGGCGAGGGAGTGCGCGACGATGTCGTGCATGTCACGCGCGATGCGCACGCGCTCCTGCTCTTCGGCGGCCACCGCCTCGGCACGCTGCTGCGCTTCGCGAGTGGCGCGGTTCTGGCGCACCACCCGCCACAGCAGCCCCGCGCCCCAGGCGAGCGCGAGCGAGAGCACCACCGTGAGCCCCATCGTGATCCCGAGCAGCACGAGGCGCAGGTCGATGGGCGATTCCGCGGTGGCGGGGTCGAACTGCAGCAGCCCGATGTACAGGCCCGCGACGAGGCCGCCGATCAGGGCCGAGGCGCCGCCGAGCCACAGCATCCGCCTGCTGCCCCACGCCGACGTCGCGAACACCACCGCGAACACGGCGACATCCATCGGCAGCGGCGGCAGGCCGCTGCCCATCTGCAGCAGCGCCCCGACCCAGGCGACGGCCAGTGCCACCGCCGGGGAGAGCCGACTGATGGCGGCGGCGCCCCAGAGCAGCACCGCGGATGCGACGAGCAGCCCGTCGGAGACCAGACCGACCGGCAGCCAGAAGCTGAGCTCGCCTGCGCTGAAGGTGTACGACAGGGGCAGGGTGATCAGCAGGCCGACGATCGCGCCGACGATGTCGAGCGCGAGCCAGGGGCGAGGGACACGGCGGATCACGCTCTCACGCTACGGGAGTGCGGGCGGAGGGCGCGTCCGTCTGCGGATGTATCCCGCGGGCGTCAGTCGTGCGGGGGAACCTCGTGGATCATGCGGCGCAGCAGCTGCCGGTCGGGCTTTCCGGATGCCAGCAGCGGGATCACGCCGGCCTCGAGCTGCACCGGGCGGGCGTGCCGGCCGATCTCGGCCGCCACGAGGGCGCGCGCGGCTTCCAGCATCCGTCCGCCGTCCTGCCCGCGCACGTCGGCGAAGAGGACCGACGCCTCCCCCCATCGCTCATGCGGCATGCCGAGCACGACGGCGTGCTCGAGGCCCGGCACGCGGCGCACGATGCGCTCCACACGGTCGAGGGAGATGTTGATGCCGCCGGAGACGATGACGTTGTCGCGGCGTCCGTGCACTTCGACGACGCCGTCACGGAACTCGCCGAGGTCCCCGGTGCGGTACCAGCGGGTGCCGTCCGTGTCGGTCGGGAACGTCTGCGCGGTGCGTTCCGGGTCGCCGAGGTATCCGGTGGCGAGCATCGGACCGCTCAGCCAGAGCTCGCCGTCGACCTGCTGCACGGCGACCCCGTCCAGGGGGATGCCGTCGTACACGCAGCCACCGCTGGTCTCGCTGGAGCCGTACGTGCGGACGATCGGCACGCGGAGGTCGGCGGCGCGCGTCCGGATGCCGTCCGAGAGCGCCTGCCCGCCGACCAGGATCGCCGTGTGGGCGCGAAGTGCTCGCAGCACCGAGGGATCCTCCGCGGCGTCGATCAGGGTCGTCAGCTGCGCCGGCACGAGAGAGGTGTACAGGTCGCGGCCGGCGGCGGCTCGCGTGGTCGCGGAGACGAAGGCATCGGCGGTGAAACGCCCCTCGAGCAGGATCGGGTCGGTTCCGGCGAGGTGCGCGCGCACGAGCACCTGGAGTCCGGCGACGTAGCCGCTGGGCAGCGCGAGCATCCACTGCCCGGAGCCGATCCGGGCGGCGGTCGCCGCGGCGCTCGCGCGCAGCGCGTCGCCGCTGAGGATCACGCGCTTGGGGATGCCGCTGGATCCGGATGTCGCGATGACGGCGGCCGTGCCCGCCGGGACGGTCTGGTCTGCGGCGGGTGCGAAGCCGAGGGCCAGTGGCTGCTCGCCGTCGAGCGCGGCGGGCAGGGCGTCGCGCACTGCGGCGGCATCCGCCCCGTCGACCGTCCGCACCTTCATCCCCACCCCTCTCCTCGCTGCGTCCTTCACCCCGATCCCCGCTTCCCTCCCGGTACCCGCTTCCCTCCCGGATCCCCGCTTCCCTCCCGGATTCCCGCTTCTCGCTCCCGGCGACCGCTTCTCGCTCCGGTATGACTTTCTGCCGCCTGATTCGCCTCCAAGCGACACAAACTCATACCGGAGCGAGGGGCGGTTCGGCTCAGAAGTGGTAGGGGAACGCCGACCAGTCGGGTGGGCGCTTCTCGAGGAAGGAGTCACGGCCCTCGACGGCCTCGTCGGTGCCGTACGCCAGCCGGGTCGCCTCGCCGGCGAACACCTGCTGGCCGACCATGCCGTCGTCCACCGCGTTGAACGCGAACTTCAGCATCCGGATCGCCGTGGGCGACTTGGTCAGCACCGTCCGGGCCATCTTCAGCGCCTCGCGCTCGAGCTCGGCGTGCGGCACGACCCGGTTCACCGCGCCCATCTCGTAGGCGCGCTGGGCGGAGTACTCCTCGGCCAGGAAGAACACCTCGCGCGCGATCTTCTGCCCGGTCTGGCGCGCCATGTACGCCGAGCCGTAGCCGGCGTCGAAGCTGCCGACGTCGGCATCCGTCTGCTTGAACCGGCCGTGCTCGGCGCTCGCGATCGTGAGGTCGCACACCACATGCAGCGAGTGCCCACCCCCGGCGGCCCATCCGGGCACCACGGCGATGACGACCTTCGGCATGAAGCGGATCAGCCGCTGCACCTCGAGGATGTGCAGGCGTCCCGCGCGGGCCGTATCGTGCACCTCGGTCGTGGACTCGCTGTACTTGTATCCGTCGCGGCCGCGGATGCGCTGATCGCCGCCGGAGCAGAACGCCCACCCACCGTCCTTGGGGCTGGGGCCGTTGCCGGTGAGCAGCACGGCGCCGATGCGCGGATCCTGCCGGGCGATGTCGAGTGCGCGATACAGCTCGTCGACGGTGTGCGGCCGGAAGGCGTTGCGCACCTCCGGCCGGTCGAACGCGATGCGCGCGACGCCGCCGTCGTGCGACACATGCGCGGTGATGTCGGTGTAGTCCTCAGCGCCCGGCGCGAGGGTCCATTCGGCGGGGTCGAAGATGTCGGAGACGGATGCGGGGCTCACAGCATCCACTGTATGCGGCGTCGCTACGATCGTCCCGTGCTGACTCCCCGCCTTCGCCGTTCCCTGCTCGCTCTCACCGCCGCCGCGGCGCTCGTGCTCACCGGTTGCGCATCGACGCCGGATGCCGACCCGTCTGGCTCCGCGGGCGCGGCGCCGCAGTCGACGGCATCCGCAGACGCCGGCACCTGCTCCTACCCGACCGACGACCGCGAGCCGGCGAAGACCGCCGACCCGCCCGCCGCGGAGCCGACCGCTGCAGGACAGGTTCCCGTGACCGTCGCGACCAGCGTGGGCGACCTCGCCGTCACACTGGATGCCGACAAGACCCCGTGCACGGTGAACAGCTTCCTCTCGCTCGCCGAGCAGGGGTACTTCGATGGCACCGCGTGCCACCGCCTCACCACCCAGGGGATCTTCGTGCTGCAGTGCGGCGACCCGACCGGCACGGGCACCGGGGGCCCCGGGTACTCTTTCGGCGACGAGCTCGACGGCTCCGAGACCTACCCGGCGGGCACGCTCGCGATGGCGAACGCCGGACCCGACACCAACGGCTCGCAGTTCTTCATCGTCTACGCCGACAGCCAGCTGCCCCCGTCGTACACCGTGTTCGGCCACCTCGACGAGGCGAGCACGAAGACCGTGGCGGCCGTGGCGGAGAAGGGCACCGAGGACGGCGGACCCGACGGCGCGCCGAAGACGCCGGTGCAGATCGAGTCGGTCACCGCCGGCTGACCCCCCCGCGGCGGCCCCGGCTCCGGGCCCGGTCCCGGCCCCGCCGAACCGCCGAACCGCCTAACCGCCCTTCACTCCGGTATGAGTTTCTGCCGCCTGATTCGCAGGTAGGCGACAGAAACTCATACCGGAGCAAGAAGCGGTGGGCGGTCAGGCGGCGCGGCGGTGCAGGCGCACCTTGCGCCAGCCGTCGACGGCATCCCAGATCGAGATCCCGGCGATGAGCACACCGGCGAGGGCGCCGAGCACCGGCGTCGCGGCATCCCCACCATGCGCGAACACCGCGTCGACGACACGGTCGTCGAACAGGGCGCCTGTCCCCAGCGCGGTCAGCGCCATGCTCAGGAACGCGATCGCGAGCACCGTGTTCACCGCGGCGAGCGCTGCACTCCATGTCCCGCGCGCATACACCGCGATCGCGAGCGCCGCCTCACCGGCGATCACCACGAGCACCGCTCCGATCCCCCAGGGCCACAGCGCCGGATCCAGCACATGCCGCAGCTCGCCCCCGACGTAGGCGAACCCGATGAAGCGGTCCCACAGCAGCGCCCCGGCGAACAGGGCGAGCAGCACCAGCGAGACGACGAGATCCGCGCGCCCAGTGCGCGAATCCGCCGACTCCGGCGGATTCGGCAGCTGATCCACACTCCAGCCCACTCCGGTGTCGGCGCCGGTGCGCTCGAGGATCACGAAGACGAGCGTCGTCCAGAACGACACGTGCACGATCACCGACAGCGCGACCACGACCGCTTCGCCGATGATCTGCCCGATCGCCGCACCCGTCAGCGCCTGTGCGATGACGACCCCGCCCACCGCACAGGCCGGCACGATGGCCAGCAGCACCTTGAGCAGTCGCCACCAGGTGAGGAAGTAGCGCGGGCCGATGAGGTGCAGCGGACGATCCGCATACCCTGCGGCCAGGATGCCGGGATCGCCCAGCTCGGTGAGCACCTCGCGCTCGGCCAGCGCGACCGGCTCGCCGTTCTCCGCGCGCGCGTCGATGGCATCCGCGATCGAGGTCTGCAGCTCGTCGCGCACCTCGCTCTGCAGTCCCGGAGGCAGACCGCGCACGGTGGCAGCGATATAGCGTTCGGTCAGGGTGGCGGTCATGTCACATCTCCTGTTCGCGGAGTGCAGCGGTCGCCGCCGCGATCGCGGCGACCTCGGCGGTGAGAGTCTTGGCGAGGCGGATGCCCGTCTCGGAGGTGCGGTAGAACTTGCGAGGCCGCGCCTCGTCGGTGTTCCACTCGCTCTCGAGACAGCCCTGCTTCTCGAGTCGGCGCAGCAGCGGGTAGAGCGTGTTCGCGTCGGTGGGAAAACCGGCGGATGCCAGCTGCTGCAGCAGTCCGTATCCGTAGCCCGGGGTGCGCAGCAGCTGCAGACTGGCGAGCACGACGGTGCCCCGCCGCAGCTCCTGCAGATGGCCCTCGAACTCAGCATCGCTCATGCGCATCACTATATTGTGTGTCGCACACTATAGTCAACGACACAATGCATCGAACAGCGCGCTCTATTCTGAGGCGATGCGCGCCGCTCTGCAAATCCTTCGCGTCGACCCGTTCGACGCCGCCGACCACGACCGCTGGTGGCACGCGTACGCTGCGGCGAAGCACGCCGACATGGGTGAGGACGCGCTGGTGTGGACCCTGGAGGAGAGCCGCGCGGAGATGCAGCAGCACTCGGCTACCACCGAACGGCGCACCTACGTCGCACTGCGCGATGGCGCGGTCGTCGGGGCGGGCTCCTTGGCGCTCGGGCTCAAGGACAACCTCCACGCGGCTGCGCTCGGCGTGACCGTTCCTGCCGAGCACCGCCAGCGCGGTGTGGGATCCGCCCTGCTCGCGTACATCGAGGCCGAGGCTCGCGATGCTGGACGGCGCACCTTCCGCGCCGAGACCGCGTGGCCCGCCGCAGCACCGGCAGACGGGAGCGGGCAGCCCGGCATCGATTTCGCCCGCCGCCACGGCTACGCGCTCGCACTCGGCGACCTGCAGAACAGGCTGACTCTCCCCGTGCCTGACCGGATGATCGCCGAGCTCTTGCACGAGGCCCCGCACGAGGCCGAACCCACGACCGTGCCCGAGTCCGCGTCCCCCGCAGCGGGGTACGACATCCGCAGCTGGGTCGGGCCGGTTCCCGAGGAGTTCGTCGCGGAGTGGGCCGCCCTCGACGCCGTCCTCGACACCGAGGCGCCCACCGGCGACCTCGACATCGAGGCGGGCGTCGCCGATGTGGCCGATCATCGCGCCGACGAGGCGCTGCAACAGGCGCAGGGACGCACCTCGTTCGGGACGGTGGCAGTGGCACCAGACGGGCGCGTCGCGGCGTACACCCAGCTCGTGGTGTCGGGCGACGACGGCAACGCATACCAGTGGGGCACGCTGGTACGCCACGAGGACCGCGGGCACGGGCTGGGACTGCGCGTCAAGCTCGTGAATCTGCGGATGCTGCAGCAGCACAGTCCGCACGTCCCGCGCATCTACACGTACAACGCCGAGTCCAACGCGCACATGCTCGCGGTGAACACCCGGCTCGGATTCGTGGCGACCGGACGGCTCGGCGAGCTGCAGAAGCGGATCGGCTGAGCCCCCAGCGGTTCAGAACTCCGGAGAACCGGACCGGAAACGAGCCAGGACGGCAACGAACCGGTCCCGACGCACGAATTCTCCGGAGTTCTGACCTGGGAGGGACGCGCAGGACGGGCATGATGGACGCATGACGCCGCCGCTCGCCGACCTGCTCGACACCGCCCGCGTGCTCGCGCTGCCGATGAACACGCGCTTCCGCGGGGTGGATGTCCGCGAGGTGGTGCTGTTCGAAGGGCCGCAGGGCTGGGCGGAGTTCTCGCCGTTCGTGGAGTACCCGGATGCCGAGGCCGCGACCTGGCTGGCCGCGGCGGTCGACTTCGCGTGGAACGAGCAGCCCGCGCCGCTGCGCACGCGCATCCCGGTGAACGCGACGGTGCCGGCGGTCGCCGCCGAGGACGTCGCCGCCGTGCTGGCCCGTTTCGACGGATGCCGCACGGCGAAGGTCAAGGTCGCCGAGCGCGGCCAGCGGCTCGCCGACGACATCGCCCGCGTGCGAGCGGTGCGCGAGCGGATGGGACCGGAGGGGCGGGTGCGCATCGATGCCAACGCCGGCTGGAACGTCGATGAGGCCGAGCACGCCGTGCACGCCCTCGCCGAGTTCGACCTGGAGTACGTCGAGCAGCCCTGCGCCACGGTCGACGAGCTCGCCGAGCTGCGCCGCCGAGTAAAGCACAGGGGCATCCCGATCGCCGCAGACGAGAGCATCCGCAAGGCCGAGGACCCGCTCGCCGTGGCCCGCGCCCGCGCCGCCGATCTCATCGTCATCAAGGCCCAGCCGCTGGGCGGGATCCGCCGCGCGCTCGACATCGTCGCCCGGGCCGGCCTTCCCGCCGTCGTCTCCAGCGCGCTCGACAGCGCGGTCGGCCTCGCGCAGGGCGCGGCGCTGGCGGCATCCCTGCCAGCGCTGGACTTCGACTGCGGGCTGGGCACGGCGTCGCTGTTCGCCGACGACGTCGCCGACGCACGCCCGGTCGGCGGCACGGTGCCGGTGACCCGTGTGGTTCCGGATGCCACGGCGCTCGCGCGCCTCGAGGCCCCCGCCGCGCGGCGGGAGTGGTGGCTGGAGCGGCTCACGCGGTGCCACGCGCGGCTCGAGAGCTGACACCCACGCGCGGCTCGAGCGCTGACGGCGGGTCCGACCCGAACGCCTCAGACCCGCAGCAGCTCCACCATGCGGCCCAGCGCGTCGCTGCCGACGCGGCGCAGCCGGGCGGGGTCGTCGCCGTCCATCGCCCCGCGCACGGTCGTGCCCTCCCACACCGTCATCAGCAGCTGCGACGCCTCCGCGGCTTCGACGCGCAGGGTGATCTGGCCCGAGTCGACGAGCTCCTGGATCAGGGCGGTGATGCCGCGCACCATCTCGTTCTCCTGCGCGAGATAGGCCGCTCCGAACGCCGGATCACGCAGCGCACGGATGCGGATCTCGCTGAGCATCATCACGCCGAGGCGGTCGTCCGCGCCGGAGTCCATGATGCGCTGCACGAGATCGACGGGGTCGCAGTCATCCAGCGACTGCTCGCCGATGACATCCGACACCCGCTCGCGCACAGCGGCGAGCCGCGCCTCGCCGACGGAGGCGGCGAGCGTGAGGAACAGCTCGTCCTTCGACTCGAAGTTGGAGTAGAACGCCCCACGGGTGAACCCGGCGCGCTCGCAGACCGCCTCCACGGTGGCGCCTTCCAGACCCACCTCCGCGAAGACCTGCTCGGCGGCGTCCAGCAGGCGCGCGCGAGTGTTCTCGCGACTCCTCGTCGGTACCGTCATGGCTCCTCCCGGAACAACTCTCGCACGCCGCACGCAGGCCGCGCAGAGCACACCTTCCCACCCGGCGCACAGCCTGTGGCCTCCCGATGCCCCTACGATACATCTACGTATCCAATACGTTCATGTATCGAGATCTCGCGGAGGCCGTGTGTCCACCCTTCTCTCCTCGCTCGGCCGCTGGTCGTTCCGCCACCCCTGGCGTGTGCTGGTCGCGTGGCTGATCGTGCTGGGCGTCGCCGGCTGTGGCGCGCTCGTGCTCGGCTCTGGCACCGACAACACGTTCTCGATCCCCGGCACCGAGTCACAGGCGGGTCTCGAGCAGCTCGAGCGCACCTTCCCGCAGGTCAGCGGCACCAACGCCCAGTTCATCGTGGTCGCTGCGCCCGGTGACGACGTCACGGACGCGCAGTATCGCGACGACATCGAAGACACCGTCGCCGACCTCGACCGCCTCGACGGCGTGCTCGCGGTCACCTCGCCCTACGACGAGAACATCAGCGGCATGGTGAACAACGAGCACACCGCGGCCATCGTGCGACTGCAGTTCGAGGGGCAGTCCACCACCGTCTCCGACGAGGTGAAGACCGACCTGCGCACCTCGGTCGACCAGCTGGCGGACGCGCTGCCCGACGGGTCGCAGGTCGCCCTCGGTGGCGACCTGTTCGCCACGTCGATCCCCACGGTCACGCTCACCGAGGCCGTCGGTCTGGTCATCGCCCTGCTCGTGCTGATCGTCACTTTCCGCTCCTTCGTCGTCGCCGGGATGCCGCTGCTGACGGCGATCCTCGGCGTGGGCATCTCGATGGCGGGCATCTTCGCCGCCACCGCCTTCGCCACCGTCTCGTCCACCACTCCCCTGCTCGCCCTCATGCTGGGGCTCGCGGTGGGCATCGACTACGCGCTGTTCATCGTGGCGCGCCATCAGGATCAGGTGCGCGAGGGGATGGACCCCGAGGAATCCACCTCGCGTGCCGTGGGCACGGCGGGTTCGGCGGTCGTGTTCGCCGGCGTCACCGTGCTCATCGCGCTGATCGGCCTGGGCTTCGCCGGCATCCCGTTCCTGACCACCATGGGCATCGCCGCCTCGGTCGCCGTGGCGATCGCCGTCGCGATCGCCGTCACCCTCACCCCGGCGGTGCTCGGCTTCTTCAAGGGACGCGTCGTCGGCCGGCCGCGGCGGTCGCGCCGCGGCGGGACGGATGCCGGCGCTGAGAGCCGCGCCGCTCGCCCGCGACCCACCGCGTCGCAGCGCTGGGTCGCCGCGATCACGAAGAAGCCGGCCCTGGTGGCGACCGCTGTCGTCGTGGGGCTGGGCATCGTGGCCATCCCGGCCCTCAGCCTGAATCTCGCCCTGCCGAACGCCGGCGTGCTGCCGAAGGGCTCCGAGGCCCGCGTGAACTACGACCTCACGGCCGAGGAGTTCGGCCCGGGATTCAACGGCCCTCTCATCCTCACCGGCACGATCGTCACCTCCACCGACCCGCTGAACCTCATGAAGGATCTCGGCGACGCCGTCGAGCAGCTGCCCGGCGTGCGCGAAGTGGCCCTGTCCACCCCCAACGAGACCGCCGACACCGGCATCGTGCAGATCATCCCCACCACGGCTCCCGACGACCCGGCGACCTCCGACCTGGTGCGCGAGCTGCGCTCGCACCACGACGAGTGGCTGGACGAATTCGGCATCGATCTGAAGGTCACCGGGTTCACCGCCGTGGCCATCGACATCTCCGACCAGCTGGGCGCCGCCCTGCTGCCCTTCGGCGTGTTCGTGATCGGCCTGTCGCTGATCCTGCTCGCGATCGTCTTCCGCTCGATCTGGGTGCCCATCACCGCCGCGGTGGGCTACCTGCTCTCGATCATCGCCGCGTTCGGCGTCGTGGCCGCGGTCTTCGAATGGGGCTGGTTCGCCGACCTGCTGCACGTCGCGCGCACCGGACCGATCATCAGCTTCATGCCGATCGTGCTGATGGGCGTGCTGTTCGGTCTGGCCATGGACTACCAGGTGTTCCTCGTCTCGCGCATGCGGGAGGACTTCGTGCACGCCTCCGGCTCGGGCCGAGCGGAGGCGGAGGAGGCCGTGCGCACCGGATTCGCCGGAAGCGCCCGCGTGGTCACCGCCGCCGCACTGATCATGTTCGCCGTCTTCGTCGCGTTCGTGCCGGAGGGCGACTCGTCGCTCAAGCCCATCGCGCTGGGCCTCGCGGCAGGCATCGCGATCGACGCGTTCCTCGTGCGCATGACGCTCATCCCCGCCGTGATGGCGCTGCTCGGTGACCACGCCTGGCGCATCCCGCGCTGGATGCAGCGCATCCTGCCGCACGTCGACATCGAGGGCGAGGCCGTAGAGCGCGAGCGCGCGCTGCGGGAATGGCCGGGCGATGACAGCATCCTTGCCGCCGACGACCTGGCCGTCGACGCCGCCGGCATCTCGGGCGCCCACCTGCGCCTGATGCCGGGCAGATCCCTCATCGTCACCGGCGCGTCCGCTCGCGAGCTGCGCGCCCTCGCGCTCACGCTCGGCGGACGTGTGAAGCCGGATGCCGGGATGCTGCGCGTCGCCGGGCATCTGCTGCCGGGACGCTCCGCCTGGGTCCGCGCGCACGTCGGCGTCGTGCTGCTCGCGGAGCCGGATGCCCGCGCGCAGCTGACCGACGCGCTGCGCGGTCGCACCGGGCTGGTCATCCTCGACGGCGTGGAGCGGGTCTCGGCATCCGATCGGGACCAGTTCACGGCGCGGCTGCGGGACGCCGGTGACGGCCTCGCGATCGTCTGCACGACCACGGACGCGGATGCCGCGCAGCGTCTGCTCGGCGAGGCGGGCCGGGCCGCGGCATCCGTCACCGCCCTCTCCCCTTCTTCCGTCACTGACCTCTCCGATTCGACCGAGGTGCCCGCATGACCCTTCCCATCGAACGCGCGCGCTCGCGCCGGCCGATCACGTGGCTCACCGTGCTCGGCGTGCTGCTGCTGCCGGCGCTGATCGGCGGCATCCTCGTCGCCGCGCTGCAGGAGCCCACCGAACGACTCGACGAGATGACCGCCGCGGTGGTCAACCTCGACGAACCGGTCACCATCGACGGGCAGTACACGCCGCTCGGGCGGCAGCTCGCCGCCGGGCTGGTGGAGGGATCCGACGAACTGGACTCGAACCTGACCTGGGTGATCTCCAACAAGGACGACGCGGCGGAGGGCATGTCCGAGGGCCGGTATCAGGCGGTCGTGACGATCCCGAAGTCGTTCTCGGCGGATGCCACCTCCGCCGGCACCACCTTGAAGGACGGCGAGGGCGCGGCCGAGCAGGCCGAGATCCGCGTGACCACCCCACCGGACGGGCGGGTCGCCGACGGCCTCATCAGCCAGCAGATCGCCACGGCCGCGGCCTCTACGCTCGGCACCATGCTCAGCGAGGCGACCGTCGAGAACGTGCTGATCGGCTTCACGACACTGGGCGATCAGATCGGGGATGCGGCCGATGGTGCCGACCAGCTCGCCGACGGCGCGCGTTCGGCGGCCGACGGCGCATCGGAGATCCCCGGGGGCGCGGCGAAGCTCGCGGACGGCGCGAACGGGCTCGCCGACGGCGCGGCGCAGCTGGCCGGCGGTGCGGGCGAGCTCGCGTCCGGCGCGGATGCCCTCGCCGGCGGGCTCGGCACGATCGCCGGGAAGGCGCGCGAAGCGGGATCGGGTGCGACACAGCTCGGGCAGGGCCTGACCTCGGGCGCGAGTGCGCTCGAGCGCGACGGGATCGTGCCCGCGCAGCTGCTGGACCCAGCGGGACTCGCCGCGAAGGCCGCCGACGGGGCCGCGAAGGCCACCGCCGGAGCGGCGCAAGCCAGCACGGGCGTGAAGGACGGTCTGGACGAGATCGCCCCCGGGCTCAGCGGCTTGGCTGCCTCGTGCAACGCGGCCGCGCAGCCCGAGTTCTGCGGTCAGCTCGAGGGGCTGGCGGCCGGCACGGAGAAGCTGAGGGAGTCGGCAAAGACGGCCGCCGACCTGGCCGACACCGCCGCGAAGGCCACCGACGGTGCCCAGCGGGCTTTGACCGGCGTCGCCTCGGGTCTCGGCGCCTTCAACGAGAAGGCGACCGCCGAGATCGCCGGTCAGCTGCGCACGGCCGGCGCGGCGGCGTCTCAGCTCGGAGGCGGCCTCGGCCAGCTCGCCGACGGCGTCGACCAGTCGGCGACCGGTGCGCGCCAGCTGTCCGACGGAGCGGGGCAGGTCGCCGACGGCAACCGCGGCCTCGCGGACGGCGCGCACGAGCTGGGCGATGGCGCGACTGCGCTGGGCGACGGAGCGGGCGAGCTGGCGGACGGGCTGGACGAGCTGGCATCCGGAACCGGCGATCTCGCCGAGGGACTGCACACTGCTGCGACCTCGCTCCCCGCGTTCGACCAGGACGAATCGAAGTCTCTGGCGTCGGTGATCGCCGACCCGGTGACCGCCTCGTCGAACGCGGACGAGCTGTTCGGCCCCACCACCATCCCGCTGCTGTCGGCGGTGGTGCTGTGGTTCGGCGCCCTGGCGACGTTCCTCGTGCTGCGGGCCGTGCCCGGCAGCGCGCTCACCTCACGCCGGTCGTCGATCGGCATGGTGCTGCGCGGGTTCTGGCCGGCGGCGGCGATCGGGGCGGCGCAGGGACTGCTGCTGGCACTGGTCGTGCAGTTCGTGGCCGAGTACGATGCCGCGACGTGGTGGGGCTTCGCCGCCTTCGCCGTGACCGCGGGAGTCGCGTTCGCCGCGGTCGTGCAGGCGCTGGTGACCGTGCTGGGTGGCATCGGCCGCTGGGTGAGCGCCCTCATCGGCGTGCTCGCCTTCGCGACCGGGCTCATCTCCACGGTGCCGGGCTGGCTGGCCGGGCTCGGCGCGGCGCTGCCGACCGCGCCCGCGCTGAACGGGCTGATCGCGCCGAGCGGGGCGGACTTCGCGGGTCTGGTGATCTGGGCCGTGCTTGCCCTGGGCGCGGCGACGCTGGCGGTGGCCACCCGGCGCACCACGAGCGCGAAGGCGGTGCTGGCCAGAGCGTAGCCTCCGGCACCCGCCCGGTCGTCCTCTTGCCGGTGTCACCGAGCGAAGGTTATTCACCGGAGGACGGATGCCACACCCGGCATCCGTCCTTCTCCGGGTGAATCACCTTCCCCGGGTCAATCCGCGAAAGCCGCTCGAGCACTCAGCTCAGGCCGGAGTAGGCGTGCAGGCCCTTGAAGAAGACGTTCACGATGGCGAAGTTGAAGATCACGGCGGTGAAGCCGGTGATCGACAGCCACGCCGACGGGTTGCCGCGCCAGCCGCGGGTCGCCCGCGCGTGGATGTAGCCGGCGTAGAGCACCCAGATGATGAAGGTCCAGGTCTCCTTCACGTCGAAGCCCCAGTAGCGGCCCCACGCATCCTGCGCCCAGATGGAGCCGGCGATCAGTGTGAAGGTCCAGAAGATGAAGCCCACTACCGTGAAGTGGTACGCCATGTTCTCCAGGCGCACAGTGTTCGGCAGGGTGCGCAGGAACCCGGGGCCGGCGTTCTCCACGCCCTCCGCGACGCGACGCTCGCGCCGGGACTGCAGCAGCTGCATCACCGAGAGGGCGAAGGCGAGGGCCAGCAGCGCGGTGGACAGGGATGCCACGAACACGTGGATCACGAGCCACACCGACTTCAGCGGGTCGACCAGCGGCGTGACCGAGACGTAGAAGTTCGCGGCGGCCGCTCCGAGCAGCACGACGACGAGCCCGGAGATGAACGTGCCGAGGTAGCGCAGGTCGATGCGGGTGAGCACGACCAGGAACACGCCCATGATCAGCAGTGTGCCGATCATCGCGAACTCGTACAGGTTCGCCCACGGCACGCGTCCGGCGGCGAACCCGCGGGTCAGGGTCGCGGCGAGGTGGAAGAGCCAGCCGAGAATGGCCAGCGCGGTGCCGATCCGGGCGAAGATGTAGCGCGGTGCTCCGTCGCGCTTGCCGCGACGAGGGCGCACGTCGCCGGCATCCGCGACTCCCGCAGCGCGCAGGTCGCCGGCAGCCGCCGCGCCACCACCCGCAGCGACCAGCGCCGGTGACGAGGCGGGCGACGCGACCGCGGCCGCGGTGTTCGCCGACGAGCGCCGTGCCAGGTCGAAGGCGTAGGCGATGAACGACCCGGCGTACACGGCGATGGCCGTCCACAGCGTGAGGATCGAGATCGAATCGAGGTCCATGTCATACTCCCTGCGCGGGGGTCGCGCCCTTCGGCGCGGCCGCTTCGAGAAGCCGCTCATGCCCGCGGACGAGGTCGTCCACGGCAGCGGCGAGGGTCGGGTCGTCGCCGCGGGCCAGCGCGGCGTACTCCAGGTGGATGCGATCGTCGTCGCCGGTCGTCGCCTTCACCCACATGCGACGGCGCGGGATGAACAGGGCCAGGCTCAACCCAGCGAGCGCCAGCAGCGCGAAGGCCAGCACCCATGGTGCCGATGCGTCGTGGTGGATCTGCAGCGAGACGTAGCGCTTCACCGACTGCAACGAGTCCTTCGCACCCTCGGGCGAGGCGTCCTCGAAGGTCACCGTGCCCAGCCCGTTCGGCAGCTCGGCAGTCTGCCCGGGCTCGAGCTCGAGTGACTTCGTCTCGGTGCCGCGACCGTTGAGCTTCTCCAGCCCGTCGGTGTTCAGCTCGAACACCGACACCGGCTTCCCGCCGTCGATGCCGAGATCGCCCTGATACACGTCGAGCGTGAGCAGCGGCAGCGTCAGCGCGCCGTGCACGGAGGTGTAGGCGCCGGTCTTCAGCTTCAGCGGCGTCGGGTAGAGGAAGCCGATCATGCCGAGCTGCTCCGGCATCCCGTCGGTCACCTTGACCACGCCCAGCGAGGTCATCGAGCTGTCCTGCGGCAGGAACTCCACCGGTCCGCTGCGGACGACCTCGCCCTCGGCGTTGCGCACGGTGATCATCGGGGCGTAGCCGTTTCCGAGCAGGTAGACGCTGTCGCCGCCGACGTGCAGGGGGTGGTTCACCCGCACGGTGCCCTTCCGGGTCGAGCCGTCGACGTCGCGCACGGTGAGGTTCGCCGCGAAGTTTCCCGCCTGCCCTGCGCCGGGGGTGCCGAAGTCCTCGTAGGTGATGTCGAAGGAGTCGAGAGTGAGCGCGTAGGGCTGGAAGCTGTCGTCGGCGACGAAGCGGCCGCGGTTGATGGAGTTGTAGTCGATCAGGGTGTTGACGTAGCTGTCTCCCTCGATCACGACGCGCTGGCCGGTGTAGGCGAAGCCGCCGCCGATGCCGACCGTGACGAGCACGCCGACGAGGGCGATATGGAAGACGAGGTTGCCGGTCTCGCGCCAGTATCCGCGTTCGGCGGAGACCGACCAGGTGCGGCCGCGGTCGTAGCGCGCGACGCGGTAGCCGAGAGCCTTGAGCTGCTTCTGAGCGATGTCGATGGATGCGGCCGCCGCACCGTCCTCGAGTACCACCGCGCGGTGGTGCTCGAGCCGGTCGAGCCGCGCCGGGGTGCGCGGGGGCGCCGCGCGCAGCGCCTTCGCGTGGTGGCGGATGCGCGGGATGATGCAGCCGATCAGCGAGATGAACAGCAGCAGATAGATGGCCGAGAACCACGGCGACGAGTACACGTCGAACATGCGCAGCGCGTCGAGCACCGGGAACAGATCGGGGTTGTTCTGCTTGTACTGCACGACGCCGTTCGGGTCGGCGGTGCGCTGGGGGAACACCGACCCGGGGATCGCCGCGATCGCGAGGATGAGCAGCAGCACCAGCGCGACGCGCATGGACGTGAGCTGCCGCCAGCCCCAGCGCAGCCATCCGACGACTCCCAGCTTCGGCTGATTGATCTCGCCGTCGTCGACGGGTGCGGAGTCGATGTGGTCGGACGGGCGCAGCGGGTCGGATGTCGCCGCCGCGCCCTCCACCGGTCCGGAGCGATCAGAGAGGGAGGATGACACTGCTCATCACCGCCGTCAGTCGAGACATGATCTGGGTCCACACGCCGGTGACCATCAGCAGGCCGAGCAGGATCAGCAGCGCGCCGCCGATGACGTTCACGGTGCGGATGTGTCGGCGCAGGAAAGTCGTGGCGGTCGTCGCCCAGCCGAAGCCGAGGGCCACGAGGAGGAACGGGATGCCGAGGCCGAGCGAATACGCCACCCCGAGCAGCCCGGCGCGCCACGGGTCGCCGAGTGTCCAGCCGACGCTGATGATCGCGCCGAGCGTGGGACCCGTGCACGGCGCCCAGCCGATCGCAAGCGTGAACCCCAGCAGCGGGGCGCCGATCAGCCCGGTCGCTGAGCTGACCTGCACCTTGTACTGGCGCTGCGCGAAGCCGAACAGGCCGAGGAACACCAGGCCCATCAGCACGACCACCGCGCCCAGCACGCGGGTGATCAGATCGCCCCACTGCAGGAAGAAGGTGGAGGCCGCGCCGCCGATCACGGTGTACGCCACGAAGACGACCGTGAAGCCGGCGATGAACAGCAGGACGCCGAGCAGCATCCGCCGGCGCTGAGAGGCCGAGCCCATCTGGGTCCCTGAGCCTGCCTGGGTCCCTGAGCCTGCCGAAGGGCCCGACGACGCCCTGGTGCCTGCCGCGCCGCCGATGAAGCCGAGGTAGCCCGGCACGAGCGGCAGGATGCACGGCGAGAGGAACGAGACGAGTCCGGCGAGCAGCGCGAACGGGATGGCGATCCAGAGCGCACCGGCTCCGATCACGGCATCCGGGCTCACGCCTTCTCCTTGAGCGCGTCGGCGATCAGCGTGGACAGGATCGAGGTGCCGTCGATGGGTCCGATGATGCGCGCCGAGACCCGTCCCTGCCGGTCGAGCACGAGCGTGGTCGGCGGCGCCTGGATGGGCGTGACGGCGGCGAATGCGAGTTTCGCCTCGCCCGTGGTCGCATCGATCAGGCTGGGATAGGTGACCCCGTAGGTCTTGGCGAACGCCTTGGCGGTATCGGCCTGGTCGTAGATGTTCACGCCGATGAACTGCACGTCGTCGCCGCGGTGCTTCTGCCAGGTCGCCTCGAGGTCTTTCGCCTCGATGCGGCAGGGCCCGCATCCCGCGTACCAGAAGTTGACCACGGCGACCTCGCCGCGGATGTCATCGCTGGAGAACTTCTCACCGTCCTCGGTGACGCCGCCGAAGTAGACCGGCGCCTTGCGCTTGGCAGCGGGGATGGACTCGACGCGGAAGTCGGCCGAGGTGTACGCCTTCTCCTCGCCGTTCTTGAAGGCGTCGACCGTGGGGTCGGAGCTGCAGGCGCTCAGCCCGACGGCGAGCGCCGCGGCGAGAGCGGCAGCGCCGAGACGGCGAGCGCCGCGCAGGGTTCGAGCAGGCACGGACACGCTGGGAATCGTACGCGGGGTTCCTATGCGCGCTCTGAAACGCGGCTCGCCTGCCGTGCTGTCGTGCGGTCGGAGGACGGTCAGACCGCGCCGAGGTCGATGCCCTTGCTCGCGGGTTCGGCGTACGCGACCTCACGCCACACGTCACCGACGCGCTCGAAGCTCGTCACGCTCGACAGCGCGCAGCGGCGTGTGCGGGGATCGTGCTGCAAGCGCAGACCGGCGACCGAGAGGTGGGTGATCCAGATCGGCGCCTGATGCGAGACGAACACGATGTCGCCGTCGTGCACCGCGGCGCCTTCGCCGGCGGCATCCCACGCCTCGTCCATCGCCGCGCGCACGCGCTGCGCGACGGCCGCGTACGGCTCACCCCAGCTGGGCAGCGAGGGCCGGCGCAAGTGGCGCCAGTTGAAGGGGTTGCGCAGTGCGCGCGACATCCGCTGGCCCTCGAACACGTTGGCCGGCTCGATGATGCGGATGTCGTGCGTGGCGGGCAGCGCGAAGATCTCGGTGAAGGGCTCGGCCGACTCCTGGGTGCGCTCGAGCGGCGAGCAGCGCAGCTCGCCCACCGGCCGGTCGAGCGATGCCACGTGCGCGGCGGCGGCCCTCGCCATCTCCCGGCCCGCCTCGCTGAGGTGGTAGTTCGGAAGGCGTCCGTAGAGCACCCGGGCGGGGTTGTGCACCTCGCCGTGGCGCACCAGGTGCAGTCGTCGTTCCGTCACCCGCTCACCGTATCGCGCGGCAGGCCGCCGGCCGAGTCGGCCGCCACGACACGCCACGTAGACTGGCGGGGTCACTATCCCCCGATCAGAAGGAATCCTCCGTGCTGCGCACCCACCCGGCAGGCTCTTTGACTGCCTCGCACATCGGTCAGACCGTCACCCTCTCGGGCTGGGTCGACCGTCGCCGCGATCACGGAGGCGTCGCATTCATCGATCTTCGCGATGCGTCCGGCATCGCGCAGGTCGTCATCCGTGACGAAGAGGTGGCGCACCCGCTGCGCAGCGAGTTCGTGCTGCAGGTGACCGGCGAGGTCGCCCGCCGCCCCGAGGGCAACGAGAACCCGAACCTGCCCACCGGAGAGGTCGAGCTGATCGCATCCGAGGTGGTCGTGCTCAACGAGTCCGCGCCGCTGCCGTTCCCGGTGTCCAGCGGCCTGGCCGAGACCGACCCGATCGGCGAGGAGGTGCGTCTCAAGCACCGCTACCTCGACCTGCGCCGACCCGCACCCGCCGCCGCGATGCGCCTGCGCTCGCAGGTGTACAAGGCGATCCGCGACGAGCTGCACCGGCGTGAGTTCGTCGAGGTCGAGACGCCCACCCTCACGCGCTCGACTCCCGAGGGTGCCCGCGACTTCCTGGTGCCGGCGCGCCTGCATCCGGGCAGCTGGTACGCGCTGCCGCAGTCGCCGCAGCTGTTCAAGCAGCTGCTCATGGTCGGCGGTGTGGAGAAGTACTTCCAGATCGCCCGCTGCTACCGCGACGAGGACTTCCGCGCCGACCGCCAGCCGGAGTTCACCCAGCTCGACATCGAGATGGCCTTCGTCGACCAGGAGGACGTCATCGAGATGATGGAGTCGCTCATCGTCGCGATGTGGCGCACCATCGACGTCGACGTGCACACCCCGCTGCCGCGCATCACCTACGCCGACGCGATGGCGAAGTACGGCTCCGACAAGCCCGACCTGCGCTTCGGCCTCGAGCTCGTCGAGGCGACCGGCTACTTCGTGAACACGCCGTTCCGCGTGTTCCAGTCGGAGTACGTCGGTGCGGTGCGGATGCCCGGCGGCGCTTCGCAGCCGCGCAAGACTCTGGATGCCTGGCAGGACTGGGCCAAGCAGCGCGGCGCGCGCGGCCTGGCGTACGTGCTGTTCAACGAGGACGGGACGCTCGGCGGCCCGGTCGCCAAGAACCTCTCCGAGTCGGAGCAGGCCGGACTGGCTGCGCTCGTGGGCGCGGAGACCGGCGACTGCGTGTTCTTCGCCGCCGGCGAGACGAAGGCCAGCCGGGCACTGCTCGGTGCAGCGCGCGTGGAGATCGGCCGCCGGCTGGGTCTGCTCGACCCGAACGAGTTCGCGTTCACCTGGGTGGTCGACGCGCCGATGTTCGAGCCGGCCGGCGATGCCGTGGCATCCGGTGACGTCGCGGTCGGCTCAGGCGCCTGGACGGCCGTGCACCACGCGTTCACCGGGCCGAAGCTGGAGTTCGCCGACACGTTCGACACCGACCCGGCATCCGCCCTCGCGTACGCGTACGACATCGTCTGCAACGGCTCCGAGCTGGGCGGCGGATCGATCCGCATCCACCGCGAGGACGTGCAGAAGCGCGTGTTCTCGGTGATGGGCATCACCGAGGAGGAGGCCGACGAGAAGTTCGGGTTCCTGCTCGAGGCGTTCAAGTTCGGCGCTCCCCCGCACGGCGGGATCGCGCTGGGCATGGACCGTGTGATGCAGCACCTCACCAAGACGGAGTCCATTCGCGAGGTCATCGCTTTCCCGAAGTCCGGCGGCGGTTTCGATCCGCTCACCGAGGCGCCCGCGCCGATCACGCCGGAGCAGCGCGCCGAAGCCGGCGTGGACGCGGAGCCGGATGCCGAGGAGCCGGCCGAGGCCTGACGGTCACGGCACACTTACCTCCCCGCCGACACCCCCACTTCCCGCCGACACCCCCAGCTGCGCACGTCCGCAGCTGGGGGTGTCGGCATTTTCTGGGGGTCTCGGCATCCTGACAGACTGGACGGGTGCTGGCATCCCTCCCCCTTCCGCAGCCGCTCGACTCGCGCATCGGGACGTGCGTGCTGCGACGGGCGTCGCGGGCGGATGCCGACGGGATCATCGCACTGCTCGCCGACGACCCGATCAGCGCCTCCCGCGGCGATCAGGCGTCGGATGCCGACCGGCCGGCGTATCTCGCCGCGCTCGAGGACATCATCGCCGACGACTCCAACGACCTGCTCGTCGTCGAGCTCGATGGCGCGATCGTGGGGACCCTGCAGCTGACCTCGATCCCAGGCATGGCGCGCAGGGGTGCGCGGCGTCTGCTCGTCGAGGCGGTGCGCGTGCGCGCCGACCTGCGCTCGAGCGGCATCGGCTCGGCCATGATGCGCTGGGTGTCCGGGGCCGCCGCGCCCGCCCTCGGGGCGGCGATGATCCAGCTCACCTCCGATGCCGCTCGAACCGATGCCCACCGGTTCTACGAGCGCCTCGGCTACACCGGCTCGCACGTCGGCTTCAAGTACCCCGTGCCCGTCGGCCTCACTTCATCGAGCCGGCCACCATCCCCTTGATGAAGCTGCGCTGCAGGAAGAGGTAGGCGAGCAGCACCGGCACGACCGACAGCAGTGCCGCCGCGGCCGCGGCGCCCGGATTGCTGCCCTGAGACGCGAAGAAGTTCGCCACCGCGGGTGCGATCGTGCGGGTCTCGTCGCTGCGCAGGAAGTACGTGCTCAGCGCGAACTCGTTCCAGATGCCCACACCCGCCAGGATCGCGACCGTCGCGGTGACCGGGCGCAGCATGGGGAACACGATGCGCATCAGCACCTGCCATCCGCTGGCGCCGTCCACGACCGCCGCCTCCTCGATCGCGACGGGCAGGCTGCGCATGAACGCCGTGTACAGGAACACCGCCAGCGGCAGGTTGCCGGTGACCATCACCGCGATGATGCCCCAGTGCGTGTTCAGCCCGTGCAGAACCTTCATGAGCGTGTACAGCGGCACCAGCACCGACAGCGGCGGGATCATGATCAGCCCGATGATGCCCGCGTACACGAGTCGGTTTCCGCGAGTCTGCCGGCGCGCCAGGGGGTAGGCGGCGAAGGCGCCCAGCACGCACACCAGCACCGTGGAGACGACAGTGACCTGTGCGCTGTTGCCGATGGCGGTGAGGATGTGGCCCTGCTCGATCGCGGTGCGGAAGTTGGCCCAGTGGATCTCACCCGGCAGCACCCACGGCGAGGACAGATCCGTCTTCGCCTTGGCCGCCGTGGTGACGCCGAAGTAGAACGGCAGCAGCTGCAGCAGGGCGATGAGTGCGAGTCCGGCGTAGATGAACGCCTTCGACGGCGCGGATGCCCGCTTCACAGCTCGACCCGTCGACGGTTCAGCAGAGTACTGAGCACGAAGGTCACCGCGGCGATGAGGATGAACAGCACGACGCCGATGGCCGCGGAATACCCGGCGGCCTGCCCGGCGAAGTACGTCTCGCCGATCAGCGTCGACACCGAGTGCGTGGACTTGCCCGGGCCGCCCCCGGTGAGCACCTGCACCACGTCGAACAGCTTCAGCCCGCCGATGAGGTTCAGCACGATGCTCGTGGCGAACGCGGGCTGCAGCAGCGGCACGGTGATGCTGCGAAAGCTCTGCCACCATGTGGCCCCGTCGAGCTGGGCCGCCTCGTAGTACTCCGTGGGCACGGCCTGCAGCCCGGCGAGGTAGATGACCATCGAGATCCCGACGAACTGCAGGGAGTTCACGGCCACGATGACGGCGATGCCCACGGAGGCATCGGCCAGCCACGCGACCTGCTCAGCACCGAACACCGCCCGCAGGTCGTTGAGCGCGCCGTTGTTGTAGCGGAAGATCAGGTAGTACATGGTGCCCAGCACGACCGGCGAGACCATCACCGGCAGGTAGATGATCGCCCGCAGCACCGCCGCACCGCGCACGACGCGGTCGAGCACGACGGCCAGGGCGAGTCCGAGCACCTGCTGGATGACGGTGCTGCCCACACCGTAGATGAGGGTGTTCACCAGTGCGGTGCGGAACACCTCGTCGCCGAGCAGACGCACGTAGTTGTCGAAGCCGATGAAGTCGCGGCTGCGGCTGTACCCGTTCCAGTTGGTCAGCGACAGGCTCATCCCGCTGAGCAGCGGATAGATCGAGAACACCGCGAACAGCGCCAGCGCCGGCACATAGAACCAGTTCAGCCGCCGCGGATAGAGGCCGTGCGCGCGGGCGCGGCGGCGGACGGCGGACGCGACGACGGGTGCCGCGTCTGCGGGACGCGGCGCGCGAGCGAGGGTCATCGGTTCTCCAGGCGTCCGGGGCGGCCGGCGGACAGCCGCCCCGGACGGGTTCGGACGGTCGGCTACTGCTGACCGTACAGCGTGCCGAAGTCGGCCTCGGTCTGCGTGACTGCCGAGTCGACCGTGGTCTGACCGGTGACGAGCCCGCTGGTGGTGGTGATCAGCGTGTTCCACATGCCGTTGGGCAGGTACGCGCGGTCGAAGTACGGCACCATGCGCACCTTGCCGGGGGTGAAGAACGCCTCGTAGCTGCTGGAGAGCTCGCCGAGATCCACGTCGATGTCCTTCAGCCCGGCAGGGTTGCCGTCCTCGCCGGCGAACTTGCCGATGTTGTCGGGCTCGGCGAGGAACGCGAGGAAGTCCAGTGCCTGTTCCTTGTGCTCGCCGTCGCGCCACGCCCCCAACGCCACTCCCTCGCCGCCGATGAGGTACTCCGGGTCACCATTGATCGCCGGTACGGGCATGAAGCCCAGCTGCGCGTCAGGCACGAACTGCTGCGCGTTGACGAGAAGGGTGTTCTGGATCATCACGAACGCGGTCTTGCCCTGGCCGAGAGCGGTCGCGATGTCGTCGCTCGTCGCCGACGAGAAGTCCGGGTTGAAGTAGCCGCCCTTCGCCCACTCGTCGATCTTGCCGAACAGCGCCTCGAAGCCGTCGGCTGCGAAGTCGCCGTCGGTGAGCTTCTCTGACTGGCCCTCGTCGAACGAGCCGGAGCCGAGCCAGTCGGCGACGTTGCCGGCGAACCAGTCGTCCTTCCCGGAGCTGGCGATGGGTACGATGCCCTCGTCCTTCACGCGCTTGAGCGCCTTGTCGAACGCATCGATGCTGCCCAGCGATGCGGGGTCGATGCCGAGATCGGCGAGCACGGTCTTGTTGTACAGGATGCCGGCGACATCGGTGGTCAGCGGCAGGGCGAAGAACTGCCCGTCGTCGTTCTTCATGGTCGAGTCGAGCACCGGGTTGAGCTGGTCTGCCCACGACTGCTCGTCGAGCGGCTCGAGGAACTCGCTGTACCGCAGCAGCGACCAGCCGTGCGTGGCCCAGATGTCGGGCAGGTCGCCCGAGGCCATGCGCACCTTCATGTCGCCCTCGTAGTCCTTCCCCATCGGGACCACGTTGATCTTCACGTCCGAGTTCTTCTTCTCGTACGCCTCCGCGAGTGCGCTGAGCGAGTCGTAGCGCGCCGTCCCCTCGGCCATCGCCGACTGCACCTCGAGTTCGACCTTCTCCCCGTCGCCCCCGTCGCCCGCGCCCGAGCATCCGCTGAGCGCCAGTGCGGCGACAGCGAGAACGGCCGCTCCGGCCAGCATCGGCTTCCTGTGTGGTGACATCATCGTCCCTCCTCCGTCAGGCCGCGTGCCGCCCCCTCCGGACGCACGCACTCGCGAGTCTACGCGGGAAGACAGCTCGCGAGCAGGGGGGTGACCAAAGCGATATGCATACTCAGACCGCGGCGAGCGACGCGAGCAGCGGCGAGAGGTTCTCGTTCCACACATCGACGCCGAGCTTGCCGATGAGCAGGACGACGACGACGAGGAACACCACCCGGATGAAGGTCGACCCGCGCGAGATGGCCATGCGCGATCCGAGGTAGCTGCCGGCGGTGTTGGCAGCGCCGAGGATCAGACCCAGCAGCCACAGCACCGCGCCGTGCGGGATGAAGAGGATGAGCGCGCCGGCGTTGGTCGCGAAGTTCACGATCTTGGCCTTCGCGCTCGACTGCAGGAAGTCGTAGCCGAGCAGCGCGACCAGGGTGATCACGAGGAAGGTGCCGGTGCCGGGGCCGATGAGTCCGTCGTAGAAGCCGATCACCAGGCCGGCCGCCCCTGCGGCGATGTGGTGCCGGTGGCCCGAGAAACGCAGCGCCGTGGCCGCCCCCAGCTGCGGCCTGAAGGCGGTGAACAGCGCGACGGCGAGCAGGGCCACCACGATGATGGGCTTGAAGGCGGATGCCGGGAGCACGGTCGCGACTGCGGCGCCGCCGAACGAGCCGGCCAGGGCGATCACCGCCATAGGAAGGGCGGTGCGGATGTCGGGGCGGGCGCGACGGTAGTAGGTGACGCTGCTGGTGGCCGTGCCGAAGATCGATCCGAGCTTGTTGGTCGCCAGCGCCTGCACCGGCGTGATGCCCGGGATCAGCAGCACAGCCGGCAGCTGCAGCAGTCCACCGCCACCCACGACGGCGTCGATCCAGCCCGCACCGAACGCGGCGATGACGACGAGGATGAGCATGCCCCAGGTGAGCTGCTCGAGGCCGAGTAGTGCGCCGATCTCCATCACGTTCCAGGATGCCAGACGCGGGCGCCCCTCGATGACGCGCCGCCCGCCCGACGGCCCGGTCAGAGCACGCGGGAGAGGAAGTCCTGCGTGCGCGGATGCTGCGGGTTCGCGAGCACCTCGCGCGGGTCGCCCTGCTCGAGGATGTGACCGCCATCCATGAAGATCAGGCGCGAGCCGACCTCGCGGGCGAAGCCCATCTCGTGCGTGACGACGAGCATGGTCATGCCCTCATCCGCCAGCTGCCGCATCACCTGCAGCACCTCGCCGACCAGCTCCGGGTCGAGCGCGGAGGTGGGCTCGTCGAAGAGCATCATGTCGGGGTTCATGCACAGCGCGCGAGCGATCGCGACGCGCTGCTGCTGCCCGCCGGAGAGGTGGCTCGGGTACGCATCCGCCTTCTCCGACAGGCCCACCCGCTCCAGCATCTCGCGCGCGACGTTCTCGGCCTCATCCTTCGAGCGCTTCTTCACCCGCCGCTGGGCGATGGTGAGGTTGCCGAGCACCGACATGTGCGGGAACAGGTTGAAGCTCTGGAAGACCATGCCGATGCGCTGGCGCACCCGGTCGATGTCGGTGTCCTCGTCGGTGACGTCGATCCCCTCGATGAGGATGTGGCCGTCGGTGGGATGCTCGAGCAGATTCACCGAGCGCAGCAGCGTCGACTTGCCCGACCCGGACGGCCCGATGATGCAGACCACCTCACCGCCGAGCACGGTGAGGTCGATGCCCTTGAGCACCTCGTTGTCGCCGTAGGTCTTCACCAGACCCTGGATGTCGATGGCCGGGGCGTGGACGTCGATCATGTCGGTGGTCATCGTTCCCTCGCCATCCGCCGCTCCAGCCACGCCGTGAAGCGGGTGAGCGGGATCGTCACGATCAAGTACAGCAGCGCCGCCATGATCAGGGGTGTGCCGTTCGCGTTCTGCGTGCTCGCATCGCGGGCGAAGGTGGTCAGCTCCTTCGACCAGATGAACGTCCCCGCGACGAACAGCAGCGAGGTGTCCTTCAGCAGCAGCACGAATTCGTTGGTCAGCGGCGGGATGATGATGCGGAAGCCCTGCGGGATCACGATCCAGAACGTGGTCGCCATGGGCGACATGCCCAGCGAGCGCGCTGCCTCGGTCTGTCCCTTCGGCACAGCCTGAAGGCCGGCTCGGATGGTCTCGGCCATGTACGCCGAGGCCACCAGGATGAGACCGATCAGGCCGAGGACGACCGGGCCGCCCAGATCCTTGCCCGGCACGCCCACGGCGATCGGCAGGATGAACGCGATCGCGAAGATCGTGAGGATCGCAGGCAGACCCCGGAACAGTTCGATGTACACCGTCGCGATCCAGCGGAACGGGCCGATCACCGACATCTTCATGAGCGCCAGTCCGATGCCGATCAGCAGGCCGCCCGTGAACGCGACCGCCGTGAACCACAGGGTGTTCACGAGCCCGGTCGTGACGATCGTCGGCAGCATCCGCACCGCGACCTCGGGGTTGAGGAACAGCGGCACCAGCCGACCCCAGTTCGCCGTGAGAGCGATCCACACGGCGACCGCGATCAGCACCGCATAGACGCTGTAGCGGTACAGCCGCTGCTTCTGCGTGCGCTTCAGCGCCATGGTCGCGGTCCTTCCGACCGGGCTCTCGCGGGAGTCACTTCGCGGTGAAGAACTCGTCGTAGATCTTCTGGTACTCGCCGTCGTCCTTCAGCTCCTTGAGAGCCTTGTTGACCGCATCGCGCAGAGCGTCCTTCTTGCCCTTCTCGAAGGCGAAGCCGTACTGCTCGTCGGTGTTGTACTCCTCGACGATCTTGTAGCTCTTGTCCGCCTTCTCGTGCTCCAGGTTGACCGGCTGGTCCTGCAGGATGGCGTCGAGCTGCCCGGCTTGCATAGCCGGCCACAGGTCGCCATCCGAACCCATCTGCAGCAGCTCCGCCCCCTTGGCGTTCTCCTTGGCGTAGTTCTCGCCCGTGGTGCCCTGCTGCACGCCGACCGTCTTGCCCTTCAGATCCTTGATGCTCTTGATCCCCGAGTCGGTGCGGACGAGCAGCGACTGGAGAGAGTCGTAGTAGGGATCGGAGAAGTCGATGTTGGCCTTGCGTGCCTCGGTGATCGTCATCGCGGACGCACCGACGTCGCAGGTGCCGGCGGCGAGCGTCGTGCCCGACTGCAGCGCGTCGAAGCCGACATCCTGCACGTTGAGCTTCAGGTCGAGCTTCTTCGCGATGGCGCCGAGCAGCTCGATGTCGAAGCCGGTGTAACCCGTGCCGTTGTCACCGCCCTCGAATTCGAACGGCGCGTAGGGGATGTCGGAGCAGACCGAGAGGGTGCCCGGGGTCACCAGACCGTACTCGGCACCGGCATCCGACGAGGTCTGGTCTGCGTCGTCGGAGCCCGAGCCGCTCGCGCAGCCGGTGAGAGCGAGTACGGCGGATGCAACGATGGCTGCAGTGAAAAGCAGGGGACGGCGCTTCATCAGGCCACTCCTTCGTGACGGGGGCATACGCCCGGTTCGGGTGAATTCATCTTGGCATGCTCACGCGCACATCTCACAGCGGGGCGGCACGGACGCCGATCACGTTTGCGTTGCAAGGTCAGATCTCGAAGTCGACTGCCGTGCGCCCGGCGGCGACGGACTTGATGTAGGCGCCGGCCTCCTGGTGCGCGGGGTGCACCTGATACGCCTCGAGGGCGTCGGGCGAGTCGACGTCGGCGACGAGAGCGACGTCGAAGTTCACGTCGGTGTGCAGGACGTTCGCGCCGGCGGAGACCGCACGCAGTTCGGGGATCACGCCGGCCAGCGCGTTGAGTCGACGGGCCACCTCGGCGGCCTGGCCGGCGCGCGCGTCGGCATCCGCGCCGTTCATCTTCCACATCACCACGTGACGGATCATCTCAGGGCCTCCTCGAGCGCGGTGCGCAGCCGGTCGGGCGAGACGCGCCAGTGCGCGTGCAGCTCGCCGTCGATCAGGACGACGGGGATCTTCTCCCACCATCGTTCGTACAGGGCGGGGTCGTCCGCGATCGATCGCTCGACGATCTCGAGGCGCTCGGCGGCCGCATCCGGAAGCTCGGCGACCACCGCGTCGACGATCTCGGTCGCGACGTCGCAGAGGTGGCAGTCCGGCTTGCCGATCAGCGTGAGCGTCGTCACTGCTCGACCGGGCGTCCCTGGGCGATCCACTCGCCCGTGCCGCCCTCGACGTTGGTGGCGTCATGTCCGCGCGCCGTGAGCGCCTCGACGGCTCGCGCGGAGCGGCCGCCGACCTGGCAGATCACGTCGAACGGCTCCGCCGGCAGCTCGTCGACCCGACCGCCCAGTTCGGACAGCGGAAGGTTCACGGCTCCGGGCACGTGGCCGGCAGCGAACTCGTCGCGCTCGCGCACATCGATCAGCGGAACGCCCACGCGGGCGGCGAGCTCTTCGACGGTGATGGACTTCACGGGATCCTCCTGGGTGCGCGACGCATACACGAAGCGCCCCTTCGACAGGCTCAGGAGCCATGAGGGGCGCTCGGTGTCGTGCCGCTTACTTCTTGTTGCGGCGCTGGTGGCGAGTCTTGCGAAGCAGCTTGCGGTGCTTCTTCTTCGCCATGCGCTTGCGGCGCTTCTTGATGACTGAACCCACGGAAACCTCACTAAGTCAGGGGTTGGATGCCGACGAGGCGGCACCCGGGTACGGGCACGGAAAAAATGCCTCGGACGAGTCTAGCAAAAGGTCGCAAGCCCTCTGTACCGCCCACCCGGGTCTCGTGGTCAGCCCACGTCGGCGATCGGCGGGCGCATGGCGTCGGACACCGCGGACTCCGGCACACGGTAGCTGCGTCCGAAGCGCACCGCGGGCAGCTCGCCGGCGTGCACGAGACGGTACACCGTCATCTTCGACACGCGCATGATCTCGGCCACCTCGGCCACCGTCAGGAATCGGACATCGTGAACATCGGGCATCCCCAGCACCCCTTTCTGATGAAGCTCAGCATATGGGCGCGTGCAACGGGTGTAAACCACTGGGGCGCATGTGACTGAGCTCCGCTCAGGTGCCGAGCTTCTTCAGCGCCGAGGCGACCGCGTGCTTGGCCGACGCGGCCGCACGGCCCACCACCTCCGCCGCATGCGCCGTGGCAGGCGGAAGCGCGGTGAACGGGATGTCGACCTCGGGCGCCAGTTCGCCGTACGCGTCGACGAGGAACGGCACCAGCCAGTCGTCGACCTCCTCGAGCGGGGCGACCGCGATGCTGTAGAAGCGGCGTTGGCCGTCTTCGCGCACGGTGACCAGATGCGCCTCACGCAGCACCTTGAGATGCTTGGACACCGTGGGCTGGCTGATGCCGAGCTCGCTGACGATCCCGGTCACGCTCGTGCCGCCGTCACCCTTCGCCGACTCGCTCAGCAGCAGCCGGAGGATGTCTCGCCTCGTGCCGTCTGCGATCACGTCGAAGATGTCGGTCATGCCCTCAGGGTAGTAGGCACCGCGGCGGAGTACCATGACGAGGGCTCGGCGAGCGGCGCCGGCGAACGAAGGAGGGGGAACGATGTCGGGCATGGGGTCGGCATCCTCCCCGCAGATCACGATGCGCGGTTTCGGCCGCCGCGCGAAGCACCTGGTGACGTCGTCGCCGTCGCGCTTCGCGATCATCATCTTCGCCGCGCTCATCCTCATCTTCACCGGCCTGCTGTCGCTGCCGATCGCGTCGGCCGATCGCACGATCACGCCGCTCAGCGACGCGCTGTTCACTGCGATGTCCACGATCTGCGTCACCGGTCTCGCCACGGTCGACATGGCCACGCACTGGTCGCCGTTCGGCAACGTGCTGCTGTTCATCGGCGTGAACATCGGCGGCATGGGCGTGCTCACGCTCGCCTCCGTGATGGGCATGGTCATCTCCAAGCGCCTGGGACTGCGTGCGAAGCTGCTCGCCGCCGGCGACACGAACCCGATGCGCGCGCACGGCGGACCGGTCAACGAGAGTCAGACCGTGCGCCTCGGAGAGGTGGGTCAGCTGCTGACCACCGTCGCCCTGTCGACGCTGGTGATCGAGGCCGCAGTGGCGGTGACCCTGTATCCCGCCCTGCTCTGGGCCGGGATCGACCCGTTCGCCGCGCTCTGGGAGGCGCCGTACTACGCGGCGATGTCGTTCACCAACACCGGCTTCACCCCGAACGCGGGCGGCGTGACCGTCTTCGCCGATGACTACCTGGTGCTGACCATCCTGATGATCAGCATGTTCCTGGGCAGCATCGGCTTCCCCGTGATCTACACCCTCGCCAAGCACGTGTGGCACGTGAAGCGCTGGTCGCTGCACTCCAAGCTCACGCTGATCACCACCACCCTGCTGCTCGTGGTCGGCGCCGGCGTGTTCCTGCTGCTCGAGTTCGACAACCCCGCGACCTTCGGGTCGATGGATGCCGGTGAGACCACGATCAACGCGCTCTTCCTGTCGGCGATGACGCGCTCGGGCGGATTCAACGTCATCGAGATATCCGACCTGAACGGCTCGTCGATGCTCGTGGCATGCATGCTCATGTTCGTCGGCGGCGGTTCGGCGTCCACCGCCGGCGGCATCAAGGTGACCACCCTCGCCGTGCTCGCCATCGCGGTGTGGTCGGAGGCGAAGGGCCGGCAGTCCGTGGAGGTGTTCGGTCGTCGCATCCCTTCCGACGTCCAGCGTGTGGCGCTGTCGGTCGTCGCGTGGGGGGCGACGATCGTCGCGCTGTCGACCGTGGTGATCGCGCAGATCACGAAGGCCGACATCATCGACGTGCTCTTCGATGTCATCTCGGCGTTCGGCACCGTCGGGCTCAGCTCCGGACTGACCGCCCAACTGCCGGATTCCGCCAGCTACGTGCTCGCGGCGACCATCTTCATGGGCCGCGTTGGTACAGTGACACTCGCCGCGGCGGTCGCCGCGACGTCCCGCTCGCAGCTGTACTCGCTGCCCGTCGAAAGGCCGATCGTTGGTTGAGATGGTGCGGGGCGACGCCCCGGTGCTCGTGATCGGACTCGGACGCTTCGGCGCCGCGTGCGCGGGGGAGCTCGACCGCCTCGACCGCGAGGTGCTCGCGATCGACGGGGACCTCGGCCTCGTGCAGAAGTGGTCGGAGCGGGTCACCCACACCGTGCAGGCCGATGCGCGCAACATCGACGCGCTGCGGCAGATCGGGGCGCAGGACTTCCAGGTCGCCGTCGTCGCCGTCGGCTCGCTCATCGAAGCGTCCGTGCTGATCACCGCGAACCTGGTCGACCTCAAGGTGCCGCAGATCTGGGCGAAGGCCGTGTCGCAGTCGCACGGCAAGATCCTCGCCCGCGTCGGCGCCAACCACGTCATCTACCCCGAGCGCGAAGCCGGTGAGCGCGTCGCGCACCTCGTCAGCGGACGGATGCTGGACTTCATCCGCTTCGACGACGACTTCGTGCTGGCGAAGATGTACCCGCCGAAGTTCATCCGCGGAGTCAGCCTGAAGGACTCCGGCGTGCGCACGAAGTACAAGGTCACGGTCGTCGGCGTGAAGAGCCCCGGCAAGCCGTTCCGCTACGCCGAGGCGAACACCGTGGTCACCAACCACGATCTGATCATCGTCTCGGGCACCAACAGCGACATCGAGCGCTTCGCGGGCCTCGACCGGTAGCTCTCACGAGCCGGCGGCGAGCTCCTTCGCGCGGGCGAGGGCGGCAGCGGTCGCGCGGGCGAAGACGTCGTCGAGCGCCGCCTCCTGCAGCACGGCGATCGCGCGTTCGGTCGTTCCCTTGGGGCTGGTGACCCGGCGGCGCAGCTCGGCCGGCTCCTCCCCCGAGGCGGCGAGCAGCGCCGTGGCGCCGATGAAGGTCTGCCCGGCCATGAGGCGCGCGTCGGCATCCGAGAAGCCCATCCCGATCGCCGCCTTCGTGAGCTCCTCGATGAGCAGGAAGACGTACGCGGGGCCGGAGCCCGACACGGTCGACAGCGCATCGATCTGCCCCTCGGGCACCTCGATCACCGCACCCACCCGCTCGAACAGCGCCCGGACCAGGGCCATGTCCTCGTCGGTCGCGGCGGGGCCGGCGGCGAGGCCGGTGACCGCTTCGCCGACGGTGGCCGGGGTGTTCGGCATGGAGCGGATGCTGTGCACGCGCTCCCCCAGTGCTGCGGTGAAGGTCTGCAGCGTGACGCCGGCCGCGAGGCTGACCACGATGGCGTCGTCGCGCAGGGCCGGCGCGATCTCGCGCAGCAGGTCGGGCACCATCGCCGGCTTCACTCCGACCAGCACGATCCGGGCGCTCGAGACGGCGTCGGTGTTGCCCGCCGGGTTCTCCTCCAGCGCGATGCTCGTCACCCCGGGAAGGGATGCCAGCGTCTGCGCCTTCTCGCGGGTGCGATTGGTCGCGACGATGCCGCCGTCCACCTCGACACCGGATGCGACCACGCCCTGCAGGATCGCACCGCCCATCGAGCCGGCGCCGAGGAATGCGAGAGAGGGAAGCGAGTCGACCATGCCGCAATCCTACGAGCCGAGCCGGGCCCGTGAAGAGCCCGCCGTCGCATCGTAGACTCGGGCCATGAGCGCATCCGGCGGCAGCAAGGCGATCATCGCGGCTTTCCTGGCGAACATGGGCATCGCCCTGGCCAAGTTCCTGGCGTGGGCACTTTCGGGCTCGGCATCGATGCTGGCCGAGGCGATCCACTCCGTCGCCGACTCGGGCAACCAGCTGCTGCTGATGCTGGGCAACCGCAAGGCCACCAAGGAGGCCGACCGCGCGCACCCGTTCGGATACGGTCGCGAGCGCTACGTCTCGGCGTTCGTGGTATCGATCATCCTGTTCTCGCTGGGTGGCCTGTTCGCCGTCTACGAGGGCATCGAGAAGCTGGTCGATCCGCACGACATCGATCGCACCTGGTGGTGGCTGCCACTCGCGGTGCTTGTGATCGCCATCACGCTGGAGTCGTTCTCGCTGCGCACCGCAGTGCGAGAGAGCAACCGGGTGCGCGAGAAGGGTCAGTCCTGGTTCTCGTTCATCCGCCGCGCGAAGGCACCGGAGCTGCCGATCGTGCTGCTCGAGGACACCGGCGCCCTCGTCGGCCTCGCCTTCGCGCTGCTCGGCGTGGGCCTGACCCTGATCACCGGCGACCCGCTGTTCGACGCGCTGGGCACACTGATGATCGGCGTGCTGCTGATCCTCATCGCGATCGTGCTGGCGATCGAGACGAAGAGCCTGCTCATCGGCGAGGGCGCCAGCCGCGCCGACCACGACCTCATCGTCGACGCCATCTCGGGCGGGCCCGACGTCGAGAAGCTCATCCACATGAAGTCGCTCTACCTCGGCCCGGACGAGCTGATGGTCGCCGCGAAGATCGCGCTGAAGGCCGACAAGTCCGTGCGCGAGGCGGCGGCCGACATCGACGAGATCGAACGGCGGATCCGGGCAGCCGTTCCCGCGGCGCGCGTCATCTACCTCGAGCCCGACATCTACCGTCCCGCGCTGGACCCCGAGCCGCCGACGGACGCGTTCGTCTTCAAGTCCTCGGACTGACAGACGACCCCGGCGTCAGCGTCGGGCCTCGAAGAACGACTGCAGCAGCGCGGATGCCGCATCCGCCTGCACCCCGCCGATCACCTCGGCCCGGTACGGCAGGCGCCGGTCGCGCAGCAGGTCGTACATCGATCCAGCCGCGCCGGCCTTGTCGTCCCAGGCGCCGAAGACCACCCGGCCCACCCGCGCCTGCAGGATGGCGCCGGCGCACATCACGCACGGCTCGAGGGTGACCACGAGCGTATGGCCCTCGAGGTTCCAGCCGCCGTGCGCTCGGGCCGCGGCGCGCAGCGCGACGACCTCCGCGTGTGCGGTCGGATCGTGCGTCTGCTCGCGCAGGTTCGCGCCCTCGCCGACGACGCGGCCGACGGCATCCGTCACCACTGCCCCGACCGGCACGTCGCCCGCCTCGCCCGCGCCGGCGGCGAGCAGCAGCGCGCGACGCATGGCATTCTCGTCTGCGGCGGTCATGGCCCCTCCCGTCGACCGAGCCTACTGGGCGCTCCCCCGCCCGGTGGACGGACATCTCCCCCGCGGGACGGATGCCGCGGACCCGCCGCCTGCGTAGCGTGACTGACATGGACAACGCACCCGCTGTCATCATCATGCTCACCACGATCCCGGCGCTGGTCGGCTCGATCCTTGCCGCGACGCAGGCCACGAAGACGAACCGTGCCGCCCGTGCACGACGCACCTCTCGTTCTGACGCGGAGGCGACGGCGAAGTAATCTGTTCCCATGCGCGTTCATGTGGCCGATCACCCGCTCATCACTCACAAGCTCACGGTGCTGCGGGATGAGAACACCTCCTCGCCGGTGTTCCGCCAGCTCACCGAGGAACTCGTGACGCTGCTCGCCTACGAGGCCACGCGCAACGTGCGGGTGACGCCGATCGAGGTGAAGACGCCGGTCACGACCACGACCGGCGTGAAGATCGCCGAGCCGCGTCCGATCGTCGTGCCGATCCTGCGCGCCGGACTCGGGATGCTGGAGGGGCTCGTCAAGCTCATCCCCACCGCCGAGGTCGGCTTCCTCGGCATGGTGCGCGATGACGAGACATTCGAGCCGACCACGTACGCGGAACGCCTGCCCGACGACCTCAGCGACCGCCAGTGCTTCGCCATCGACCCGATGCTCGCCACCGGCGGCTCGCTCGCGGCGGCGATCCAGTTCCTCTTCGATCGCGGGGCGAAGGACGTCACCGCGATCTGCCTGCTGGGAACGCCCGAGGGCGTCGCGGCGATCGAGAAGATCGTCGGCGACGCCGATGTGACTCTCGTGCTCGGTGCGCTGGATGAGCGGCTGAACGAGAAGGGCTACATCGTGCCCGGCCTCGGCGACGCCGGCGACCGCCTGTACGGCACCGTGTGAGTCGGCGCTGCTGCGCTTTGCGTGATGCGCAAGCGCGGCGGCGTCAAGGGGCTGGGGTTTCGCGGCCGCGATGACGATGATCGCGACATGAGCAGCGACAGCGATCCCCGTGAGACGACCGGTGCCGACGAGACGACGGATGCCGACGCGATGACTGACTACCCGGCCGCCGACGATGACACCGAGGCGGTCGAGCAGGTCGTCGAAGAGGTGCGGGACGACATCCGGCACGGGCAGGTGGACGACGACGTGACGAACGTGCTCGAGGAGCGCTTCGAGGAGGCCGGCGTGCAGCTTCGTCCGGAGGCGATCGACGATCTGGCCGAGGACATCGAGAACGACGTCTCCAGCTGAGCGGCGATCGCGGCTTCAGTCGCGGTCGGCGCCGACGAGATGCGCGAACGCGCTGAGCCGCGCGACGCCCTCCGCGGTCCACGGCAGATCGTCGAGCAGCGCCGGGGAGTGGATCAGGTAGGCGATGCTCTTCGCCCGAGAGATGGCGACGTTCAGACGATTCTGCAGCAGCAGGAATTCCGGTCCTCGGGGCGCGTCGCGTCCGCTGGACGCGGCGAGCGAGGTGATCGAGACGACGGCTTCGCGGCCCTGGAAGTTGTCGACGGTGCCCACCGCGACACCGTCGAAGCCCGCCGCCGAGAGCTCGTCGTGGATGAGCTGCTTCTGCGCGTTGTACGGTGCGACGACGATGATGTCGTCCTGCTGCAGTGGCCGCGGCGGGTCATCGCACATGCCGTCGATGTAGGAGCGGCCAATCAAGTCGCGTACGATCCGCACCACCTCGGCTGCCTCCTCGGTGGACTGCGTCGCGTTGCCGCGATGCCGGATGCTGATGACGTGCAGCCCCGGCTCGACGCCGTCGACCACCCGACGCTCCGCTCCCGGCGCCGAGGCGAGGCGGTCCGCGTAGGACAGACTCGACACCGGCGCGGCGACCGCCGGGTGCATGCGCCAGGAGTCCGCGAGGAAGTATCCGTGCGCGGGATCGATCACCGCAGCGCCGTCCATCACCCAGCCCAGCGCCGAGGTGTTGACCGGCTCGGGGTGCGTTCCCTGACTGACCTGCGGCAGCTGCTGCGGATCGCCGAGCAGCAGCAGCCGCTTCGCGCCCGCGGCGACGGCGATGGTCGAGGCGAGTGAGAACTGCCCGGCCTCGTCGATCACCAGCAGGTCCAGCCCCTTCCTCTCCACGCGACGGGTGTTGCTGAAGTCCCAGGCGGTCCCGCCCACCACGGCGCCGTGGTGGGCGTGCTCGGCGAGGAAGGCCGCCATGCCGTCCTTGCGGATCACGGTGTAGGCGGGCGCTGCGGCATCCGGATCCTTCGGCGCCTTCGCGACCTGGGCGGCGGGCACGCCATCGGCGACCACACGCTCGAGAAGGTTCTCGACGATGGCGTGCGACTGCGCGACCACGCCGATGCGCAGACCGTGGTCGCGCACGAGGCGGGCGATCACATGCGAGCCGGTGTAGGTCTTCCCGGTGCCCGGCGGGCCCTGCACGGCCAGATAGCTGTGATCGAGATCGAGCACGGCGCGCACGATCGCGCCGACGACGTCTGCGCCGGTGGCGTGCGCGGCCGGTAGCCCCGCCCCGGAGAAGGTGCGCGGCGGGGTGCGGCGGAGGATGTCCGTCGCCGCATCACGCGGAAAGTCGGGCGCTGCCTGATGCAGCGAGGAGGCCCACTCCTCGATCGCGCCCTGCTGCGACGCGACGTGCGGCGGTGCGGCAGGGGTGAGCGCGAGGGGCAGCTCGTCCCACATCTGCCCCTGCACCGTGCGCTCGCGCACGAGGTAGCCGTCGTCGAGGACCTCGACGATCTCCACCTCGTGCGGCACGTGGATCACGCGCGAGGGGGCGGGCGCATCGAACGGCGTGGGCACGCCGTAGAGCGCGAACGGCCGTCCGCCGACGCCCAGAGTGCTGCCCGGCGCGACTTCGCCCCGCAGGCGCAGCATCCGGGTCTGCGCGCGACGCCCCTCATCGATCGCCCAGTCCTCTGCGACCGCACTGACCGACGCATCCACCCGCAGCACATCGCGGGTGCTCTCCCAGATCGAGAGCGGCTCGCGCAACCGCTGGAAGTGCCCCTGCCAGAAGCTCTTCGCCTCGCGGGGATGGTAGTCGATGGCCGCCGCGGCGACCCGGTACGACGCCGCCGCATCGTCGTCCGCGCGCAGTGCCTCGGCCTGCAGCGCGAGCGACAGCGGCTCGGGCTCGTAGGCACGTGTCTCGGGGTCGTCCGGCGGAGCCGGCACGACGCCTGCGCTCCGGGCCAGGCCGATCAGCCACTCGCGCAGTCGACGCGTCGACACGCAGTCGTAGCGGTTGTAGTCGGCCAGGTCGGCGAAGATCCGCTGCGCCTCGGCATCCTCCCCCGCCGCGAGCAGCTGACGCGCGTGCACGTACTGCACGATCGAGTCATCGCCCTTCTGCACATCGCTGGTGCGCACCTCGGCGCCCATGTACAGCGGCTCGAGCTTCTTGATGGAGTACGACCGCGAGCCGATGCGCACCGCGCGCAGCACGATCGGGTACAGGTCGACGAACACGCCGTCGCGCAGCAGCCGATCGACCTCGGCCTCGCCCACGCCGTGCCGCGCGGCCATCGCGGCGAGGTGGGAGGTCTCGTAGGGCGCGTAGTGATAGATGTGCATGTCGGGATGCGACTGCCTGCGTAGCGCCACGAAATCGAGGAAGTCGCGCAGCGCCTGCTTCTCGTCGGCGAAGCTGTGCGCCCACAGCGCCGTGTACTGCTCATCGTCGTCGGTCCAGCCGAACAGGTAGTCGATCCCCCACATCGGGGTCTCCCCGCGGCGAACCGGCTCGGTGTACAGCGGATCGCCCTCGAAGTCGAAGAACAGATCCCCCCTGCTGGGACGCGGCATCAGCCCGATCGCGGCCGCGGAGACGAGCTCGTACGGCGGCACCTCGCCCGCCTCGGAGGCCGCTGCCAGCTGCAGCCGCGCCTGCGCGCGCAGGGCGAGGAAGGTGTCGGGGTTCATGCCGTCCGGAGCATCGGTGGCGTCGGCGAGGTCGTCGACGGTGTGGATGCCTGCCGCCCGCAGCCGTTGCCGCTGCACGGGCCGCATGCGCGCCACCATCAGCAGGTCGCGATGCGCGAGCACCTGCTCCTCGCAGGTCGCGCAACGCCCGCATGCGCCGATCTGCAGCTCACCGCGATCGTCGCCCCACGCCAACGGCTCGGCAGCGGGGTCGTCGATGCGGCGATCGGCGATGAGCGCGCGCAGTCGGGCGCGACGCACGTGGAACAGCGGCAGGATGTCGGCGACGCGGTGCGTGCTGGTGCTGCCGTCGCCGAGCAGCAGGTCGACCTCGTCGGACCGGGGGATGCCCAGCCGGTCGAGCTGGTCGACGTATGCGGCGAGCTGCATGAGCGCGGTCGCACGCGCGGTGCGCGCGAGTTTCGAGTCCTGCACGCGCCAGCGTCCGCTGCTCCCGCCTGGCAGCGCTCCGTCGCGGGCGAGGAAGTCCGCGAATCCGACGAACTCCGCGGTGGAGAAGGCAGCCTGGAACACCAGCGTCGCCTCAGAGCGCAGCGCCTCCTCGGTCGCGGCGACGGTGGCCGCGAGCTCATCGGCATCCGCGGACGAGACCTTCGGCAGCACCACGACTCCCGGCCCGCCGTGCACGGACTCGCCCAGGTCGTCGAGATACTGCGCGAGCACCTTCTCCTCGTGCCGGTCCCCCAGCCGCGCGGCGCGCTCGAGGGTGGCGTCCTCGGGCTCTTCCACGGCCGGCACGCGCCCGAGCTTGGCGTCGAGGGCGCGTGCCCAGGCGAACTCGCACTCCGCGGCGAGCTTCAGGTCGCTGGCGCTCCAGACGACCCTGTTCTCTGCTGTGATGACCCGCACGCTCTCCCTCTCGTCGCTGTCCTCGACACTATCCGCGGCCTCCGACATCCCCGGCGCGCGGCAGGCGGGTCACGGGAGCGGGCTCAGCGCCACCAATCGTCGGTCGGCGTGACCGGCAGATGCCGCTTGTGCCGTGAGGCCCGGTACTTCTGCTCGATGAGCGCAGCCACCTCGGGCGCCACCTCGCGACCCTCGAGATAGTCGTCGATCTGCTCATAGGTCAGCCCCAGCTCGTCCTCGTCGGGGCGGCCGGGCACGCCGTCGAGCAGGTCGGCGGTGGGCACCTTCGTGTACAGGTGCTCGGGTGCGCCGAGCTGCTCGAGGATCGCGCGGCCCTGCCGCTTGTTCAGTCCGGCCAGCGGCGTGAGGTCGGCGGCTCCGTCGCCGAACTTCGTATAGAAGCCGGTCACCGCTTCGGCGGCATGGTCGGTGCCGAGCACGAGCAGTCCGTCGTGCCCGCCGAGCGCGTACTGCGTCACCATGCGCAGGCGCGCTTTGAGGTTGCCGCGATTGAAGTCGCTGATGCTGCCGCCCAGCCCCTCCTCGAGGTCGCGTTCGAGACCGTCGACGCCGTGCTGGATGTTCACGGTGACCGAGCGATCCGCGTTCACGAAGGCGATGGCCGCCTCGGCATCCGCGGCGTCCATCTGCACTCGGTACGGCAGCCGTACCGCGAGGAACATGGCCTCTGCTCCGCTCTCGCGCACGCGCTCGACCGCGAGCTGCGCGAGCCGGCCCGCGAGGGTCGAGTCCTGCCCGCCCGAGATGCCGAGCACGAAGCCCTTCGCCCCGGTCGCGCGCAGGTAGTCGCCGAGGAAGGCGGTCCTCCTCTCGATCTCCGCTGCGGGGTCGATCTCCGGCTTCACCCCGAGGTCCTCGATGATCTGCTGCTGCATGCCCATGGCGCCTCCTCCGTCGGGTTCCAGTCTCTCCTACCTGCGAGGATGGGGTGGTGAAACTTCTTGTCGCGGCTCTGGCGTCCGAACTGCAGGCCTTCCCCGCCGAGCTTCCCGGCTTCGATCGCCTGGTGACCGGTCCCGGCAAGCTCATGGCCGCGTACGGCTTGACCCGGGCGCTGGACGCGCGGCGCTACGAGGAGATCGTCGTCGTCGGCACGGCCGGCGCTGTCGACGATGCGGTGGAGTCGGGCGTATACGACATCAGCGCGGCGATCCAGCACGACGTGCAGGACCTGGACGGTGTCGTAGGCCAGCACGTCTCGCTGCCCTCCCGCGTGGAGACGGGGCGGGACGGGGTCACGATCGCGACCGGCGACATCTTCGTGGATGACGCGGATGCCGTCGCCCGCATCCGGGCTCTCGGCGGCGTGCTGGTCGACATGGAGACGTTCTCGCTCGTCTGGGTGGCGCAGCGCTTCGGTGTGCCGATCCGCGTGCTGCGGGTGGTGTCCGATCGTGCGCAGGACGGTGCGACGCAGGTGTGGGACGAGGTGGTCGCCGCGTGCAGCACGCGGCTGTGGGAGCACATGCAGCGGGAGTACGCGGTCTGAGTTCGCCTCAGTCGGCGCGCTGCGGTGCGCGCGGTGCGTCGATGACGCTGTGCCCGTCCGCAACCGTGCGGACGGTGAGCTGGGCGGGGATCTGCTCCTGCATGGCCTCGACGTGACTGATCACGCCGACGGTGCGTCCGCCCTGGCGCAGTTCATCGAGAGTGCGCATGGCCGTCTCGAGCGTGTCCGCGTCGAGCGAGCCGAATCCCTCGTCGATGAAGAGAGTGTCGAGCCGGATGCCGCCGGCGCGTGCGGTGACGACCTCTGCCAGCCCCAGCGCAAGGGCGAGCGACGACAGGAATGTCTCGCCGCCGGACAGTGACTTCGCGGGGCGCGTGTGCCCGGTGAAGGCGTCGAAGACGACGATGCCGAGCCCGGATGCCGCTCCGCGCGCCGCCAGCGCGTCCGAGTGCCGCAGCTGGTAGCGACCATCGGACATGGCTCCCAGCCGCTGATTGGCCGCCGCGACGATCTCCTCCAGCTCGGCAGCGAGCACGAACGTCTCGATGTTCATCTTCCGGGTGTTGCCGGCTCGCCCGGCCAGCGCATCCGCGAGCCCGCGCAGCACCTCGAACTGCGCCGCGTCCTCGGCCGACGCCGCGTGCACATCGACCGCCGCCTCGAGGGTGGCCGCCAGACTCTTCTGCACGGCGCGAGCCCGGCTGTCGGCGTCGACGGCGTCCTCCCAGTCCCGGCGCGCACGCTGTGCTGCCGCCGTGGCCGGTGCGAGATCGATGCGCTCCTCCGGCAGCATCCGCATCTCGAGATCCAGCAGCAGCGCACGCTCCTTTTCCCGCGCGACGGCGTGCGCGGTGACCCGCTGATCGAGCGCGGCGATGTCGGCGGCCGCGAGCATCGCCTGCTCGGCCTCCGATGCGTCGGCGAAAGGAGAGGCCGCGATCGCGGAGCGCATCTCGGCATCGGCTTCCGCAGCGGCACGCGCGCGTTCACGGCGCTCGTCGATCGCGTCGGCGGCGCGCACGGCCACCGTGATCTGCTGCTCGGCGCTCTCGAGCCGGGATGCCACGCTCTCGTGATCGCCGCGCGCACGGAGGATGGTCTGGTCGGCATCGGCGATGCGCTGCTCGATGAGCGAGAGGGTGGTGCGCGCCTCGGCGAGCGCCGCAATGGCCGCCGCGCGCTGCTCCACGAGTCCGGCGGCGGTCTGCTGCAGCTGCGCGACCTCGGCATCGAGCCGGATGGTGCGCGCGGCGGCGGCTTCGGCCGCCTTCTGCACGGCGAGCGCCTGCGTCAGCTCGCCCTCCGCCTGCACGCGGCTGCGCCCGTCGGCGCGTGCAGTCGCCGCCGCATGCGCGGCCGTATGCGCGGCGAGCGTGCGCGAGACGGTGCGTTCAGCGGCCGCGGCGGCGTCGCGGATGGCCTCGGCCGCGGCGATGTCGTCGGCCGAGACCGGATCGGTGTGCGCGGCGGGGGAAGGATGCCGCACAGAACCGCACACCGCGCAGGGCTCGCCGTCGACGAGCGCCGTGGCCAGCTCGCCGGCATAGCCGTCCAGGCGCCGCCGGCGCAGCGTGCTCAGGGCGTTCTGAGCACGGGTGTGCTCCTCACCGGCGTCGACCTCGGCGCGGGCTGCGGCGGCGACCTCCGCCTCGAGGCGCTCCGCCTCGCGCGCGCCGTCGAGGCGCTGACGGGTCGCATCGACGGCGTGGACGGCTGCGTCGACACGATCGCCTTCCCGTCGCGACGCGTCACGCTCGCCGATCAGCGCGGCGATGCGGTCGGGCAGCTGCTCCTGCTCGCCGGTGAGTTCGTCGACACGGGCGGATGCGGCCGCCATCGCCGCGACCGCGTCTGCACGCTCCCGCTCACGTGCAGGTGCGTCGGCTTCGAGCTGCGCGGCCTGCTGCCAGGCGCCGCTCTCACGGGTACGCGCTGCGGCGAAGGCGCGCAGCGCCTCCTCAGACGAGAACTCATCGACAGAACCCGCGAGGACGTCGCGGGCGGCGTCCAGCGTGCGGCGCTCGTCCAGTTCGGCAGTCGCAAGCGCCTGCGCGGCACGGGCGGCAGCGGTGAGCTGGCTGCGCAGCGCCTCCGCTGCCCGGCCGTGATCGCGCCGGGCGGCGGCATCCGCGATCTCCTCCGCCTGCGCGTCAAGCGCCCCCAGCGCTGTGCGGGCGCGGTCGCGGTCGGCCTGTGCGCGCTGCTGCTCGCTGAGCACGGTCAGTGCGGTGTCCGCCTCGGCCAGCGCGTGCTCGGCCCCGCCCCGTTCGGCTGCGCAGCGCTCGACCCGGTACCCCGCCCGCGCCACCGCACGGTCGATTCGGGCGATGCGGTCCTCCGTCGTGAGGGTCGCGGCATCCCGGCCGTCGGCCGCGGGCGCCGGATCTGCCGGGACGCTCCTTGCGCTCTCGGAATCCGTCGTCGCAGAGGACGCCGCGGCGGATGCTGCACTGTCGCCGAGCTCCGCGTCCGCGACGAGTCGCTCGGCCTCGTCCAAGCGGGCGTGGACGAGGGCCCGCCGTCCGCCCAGCGCCTGCTCGGCCTGGCGGCGGCGCTCATCGAAGCGGGCCTGATAGTCGGCGAAGCGCTCGGTGCCGAACAGCCGACGCAGCAGCGCCTGGCGCTCTTTGCTGTCGGCGAGCAGGAAGTCCGCGAATCGGTTCTGGGCGAGCAGGATGACCTGCAAGAACTGCTCCTGACTGAGCTGGAGGATCTCGGCCAGTTCGGTGGCGACGTCGACGACGCGCGCCGCGCGTCCCACCCACTGTCCGTCGACGAGTTCTTCCAGCAGTGCCGACGGCTGCTGGGTGGTCATCCCGCCGCCGCGCTTGGCCGGGCGCTCGTACGCCGGCGAACGGGTGACCCGGAAGCGCCCCGCGACAGTGCTGAACTCGACGACCACCTCGGTGATCTCATCGGGTTCGCAATGGTCGCTTCTCAGCCGCTTCTCACCGCCGTCGTAACGCGGAACACCCCCGTAGAGGCCGAAGCAGACCGCGTCGAGGATGCTCGACTTGCCCGCGCCGGTGCGGCCGCCGATGAGGAAGATGCCGTCGGTGGTGAACGCGTCGAAGTCCACCGACTGCCGCGTCCGGAACGGTCCGAAGCCCTCGACCTCGAGGCGGTGCAGCTGCATCAGACGAGCGCCTCCGCGCGCACCCGATCGTCGAGGACGTCGCCGATCAGCTCGGCCTCGCGCTCGTCGGCGCCGTGCCCGGCCCGCACATGCACGAGGAACGCCTCAATGCGCTCCACATCGGTGACTGCAGTGCGCAGGCGCTCGGCGTACGACTCGCTCTCGTCGGCATCCGTCCGCTCCGGCTGGTGCTGCACCAGCGCGCAGAACGGGAAGCGCTCGCGCAGGCGGCGCATCGGCTCGTGCTGGGGCACCGCGTCGGTGTACACCGCGCACACCCAGTCGTCGGCGTGCCGCGACACGTTGGGCTCGGCGAGGATCTCGTCCAGCGTGCCGGTGAGAGTGACCAGTGCCCTGGGTACGGGCAGCGCGAGCCACTGCACCTCGGCCAGGCCCGCGGCGTCGAGCTCGACCAGCCACGACCCGCGCTGCTTGTGCTGCTCGCCGAAGCTGTAGTGCAGCGGAGCGCCCGAGTAGCGCACGCGGTCGCTGAGCTGCTGTCGCCCGTGGATGTGGCCGAGCGCGACATAGTCGGGGCCGTCGAACGAGCTGAGCGGCACCACGTCGAGTCCGCCCTGGCGCACCTCGCGCTCGAGGCCGGCGGTGGGGTCGACGCCGGCGGCGAAGCAGTGCGCCACCGCGACCGACCGCCCCGGGTGCTGCGCGAGTCCGGCGCGCACCAGCTGCATGGCGTGGTCGGTGACCTGAGCCTGCGTGCGCAGCGCGGTGGCCGCGTCGGGCCAGTGCTGGCGCACGATCGCCGGCTCGAGGTAGGGGATGCCGAAGAAGTGCACCGGACCGTGCTCGTCGTGCACGGTGACCGGGGTCGCGACCGCACGAGGATCGGTGAGCACGTGGATGCCGTCGCGCAGCAGCCGGGAGTGGAAACCGAGCCGCGCGGCGGAATCGTGGTTGCCGCTGGTCATGATGACGGTGGCGCCGGCGTCGTGCAGTGCGAGGAGCGCGTCGTCGAGCAGGGTGTAGGCCGTCGCCGCGGGTGTCGCGGAATCGAACACGTCGCCCGAAATGACGACCACGTCGACCGCGTGCTCGCGCACCTGCGCGACCAGGGCGTCGAGCACCGCGGACAGCGCCGTCAGGGTGGCGTGCCCGTGGAAGGTGCGGCCGATGTGCCAGTCCGAGGTGTGCAGGATGCGCATGCTCACACGCTACGGAGCACCACCGACATCGCGTCCGAGGCGTGCCGCTCTCGCTCCACCCCGGCTGCTCAGGTGGGCCGGATCGCTGCCTTCCGCACTCCCACGCGAGCAGACCGGCCACACGAGCGCGCGCCCGCGCTGACGGTCAGCGTCGACGCAGCAGATGCTTCTTGTCGGGATGCGCGTCGAACCAGTCCGCGACGTACCAGCACACCGCGTCCACCGAACGGTCGCCGCGCGCCTCGAGGTCGGCCACGGCGCCCGCCACCACGCGCGCCGCATGGCCCTGACCGCGATGGGCCGGCACGGTGTACGCCCGTGTCATCGCGACCGTGTGCCCGTCGTCGCGGTAGTCGAGCACGCTCAGCAGCACGCCGCCGCGCGTGAGGGTGTAGCGCGAGGCGTCCTTCTCGTCGAGGAACACGAAATCGAGGTCGTCGGCAGTTGAGGTCACCCCACAACGTTACGCCGTGTTTCACGCCCGGGATTGTCACGTTTTGACATGAGGGGTCATCGTGGGAAATAATCGCCCCCATGACCACCAACGCAAGCCCTTTGTCCGCCCAGGAGGCGAACGGGACTGCCGGGATGATGATGCCCGGTCGCGTTGGCATGTGTTGCCGAATGTGTTGCTAAGGCGCAACCGCCCTGTCTGACTCGCTGATTTCTCCCGCCATCTGAGGGACGAGTCTCGGAGCGCCCACCCCTCGCGCTCATTCCCACCGGCTCCGCCCGGTCATTCATGCAACGCATCCAGAGCCCCTCCGGCTCAGCATCCGTGAAGGATCCATCATCATGTCGAACACCGCCCTCCTCGAGCGTCCCGTCACCGCCCCCGTCCGCGTCGTCTCTCCCGCTGACGCCGCCGCCGACCTTCCCTCCGTACGCTCGCCGCGCGGCTTCGCCCTGTACGTCGGCATCGACGAGATCAAGGCGGCATCCGCCGGGGTGAGCCTGCCCGTGCTCGTCGACGCCCTGCGCCGCACCCTCGCCGAGCTGGCCCCGAACGCCGAGACGCACGCCACCGTCGCCCTCGCTCCGCAGTCGGCCGGCGGCCGCGACCTCGACGTCGTGCGTCTCGCCCTGCACGAGCCCGGCGCGATCGCCCGCGCCAACGCTGCGGTCGAGGAGGAGAAGGACGAGGAGTCCGGCGTCGTCGTCGACATCTCCCGCAAGCGCGTGCTGCTCGACGGGGAGTCGGCCTCGTTCACCTACAAGGAGTTCGAGCTCCTGCAGTACCTCGTGCTGCGCGAGGGCCGCACGATCGAGCGCAGCGAGCTGGTCTCGGCGCTGTGGCAGGCGTCCTCCGATGAGGAGGCCCCCGGCGAGCGCACCATCGACGTGCACGTGCGCCGCCTGCGCGCCAAGCTCGGCCGCCACGAGGACATCGTGCGCACCGTCCGCGGCGTCGGGTACCGCTTCGACCGTCACGCCGACGTGTCGATCCGCTACGGCCACGGCACTCCTTCGCCCGACCGCTTCTGACCTCCCCTCTCCCTCTTTCGCCGAGACCCCCACTTCCCGCCGAGACCCCTGGGTACGGACGTATGCAGGTGGGGGTGTCGGCGACAGGTGGGGGTGTCGGCGGTCTGAGGACGCGTCCGAGAGGCGATGTCAGGGGCGGCGCGTAGGGTTTTCGCATGACCCTGACGACGGATGCCGCCGCGCACGCCGCTGTGGGGGCGCGCGAATCCGTCTACCGCCCCGCTCGCCCGGTGGATCTGATCCGAACGGTCGGGATGCTGCGCCGCGGCGGGAGCGATCCGACGGTGGTGATCGAGGCGGGCCGGATCTGGTTGGCGTTCCGCACGGATGCCGGTCTCGCGACGCTCTGTCTGCGGCGCGGCACGGACGGCATCCACGCCGCTGCGTGGGGACCAGGGGCCGAGGCGGCGCTCGACGCCGTGCCGCGGCTGTGCGGAGCCGACGACGATGACGACGGGTTCGTCATCGATCATCCGCGGCTCGAGGAGGTGGCGCGCCGGCATCCGGGCATCCGGATGGCCCGCACCGACCGTGTCTTCGACGCCCTCGTCTGCGCGATCATCGAGCAGAAGGTCACCGGCGTGCAGGCGTTCGGCGCGTGGCGGTATCTCGTCAGCCGCTTCGGCGAGCGTGCGCCGGGCCCGACCCCGCGGCCGATGTTCGCCTCGCCCTCGCACGAGGTGTGGCGCAGCATCCCGTCGTGGCAGTGGCACCGCGCTGCCGTCGAGCCGCCGCAGTCGCGCACCATCGTCACCGCGGCGCGACGCGGCGCAAGCGTCGAGCGCGCGGCTCTCGCCGCCGTCGACGGGACGGACCGGGATCGCGTGCTGACCAGCCTGCACGGCGTGGGCGTGTGGACCTCCGCCGAGACACGCATCCGCGCGCTCGGAGATCCTGATGCGGTGAGCGTGGGCGACTACCACCTCGCACACGAGGTCGGCTTCGCGCTCACCGGTCATCGCACCGACGACGACGGGATGCTGGAGCTGCTCGCCCCGTGGAGCGGGCACCGGCAACGCATCATCCGGCTGATCTGGGCATCCGGCTCCCGTGAGCCGCGGCGCGGCGCCCGCCTCGCCCCCGAGGATCACCGCGACCGCTGACGGCGCCCACCCCGCCCGCGCCCGCCCCTCGCCGCCGCCCCTCGCCGCTGAGAAACCACCTGCCGCATGAGAAACACGTGCACGCCGGGTTTCTCATGCGGAACGCGGTTTCTCACGCGCGACGCGATTTCTCACGCGGGATGCGAACGCGGCTCAGTAGTACACGGCGAGGGGGCCGTGCGGGCCGTCGATGACCTGCACGGGCGTCTCGAACACGCGGGTGAGCACCTCGTCGGTCATGATCTCGGCGGGCGCGCCGAACTCGACCACACGGCCGTCCTTCATGGCGCAGATGAGGTCGGCGTAGTGGCCGGCGAAGTTGATGTCGTGCAGCACGATGACGATTGTGCGACCGAGCTCGTCGGCGGCACGGCGCAGCTGCGCCATCATGGTGACCGCGTGCTTCATGTCGAGGTTGTTCAGCGGCTCGTCGAGCAGCACGACATCCGTGTCCTGGGCGAGCACCATCGCGACGTACGCGCGCTGACGCTGACCGCCGGAGAGCTCGTCGAGGTAGCGGTGCTCGAGCATCCCGAGGTCGAGGAAGTCGATCGAGCGGCTGATGACGTCCTCGTCCGCCCTGGTCAGCCGGCCCTTCGAGTGCGGGAAGCGCCCGAAGCCCACCAGCTGGCGCACCGTCAGCCGGGTGACGAAGTGGTTCTCCTGCCGCAGGATCGACACGACCTTGGCGAGGTCCGCCGATTTCGTCGATGCGACGTCGAGTCCGGCGATCGCGATGGAGCCGGCATCCATCCCCATCAGCCGCCCCACCATCGTGAGCAGCGTCGACTTGCCGGCGCCGTTCGGACCGATCAGCGCGGTGATGCCCCCCTCGGGGATGACGAGGTCCACCGGCCCGATCGCCACGTCGGCCGCGTAGTCGCGGCGCACCTTCTCGATGGTGATCACAGGCGGCCCTTTCTGAGGATGACGATGAGGAATACGAGGCCGCCGACCAGCTCGATGATGATCGAGACGACGCCCTGCGCGTAGAAGATGTTGCGCATCACGAAGTACGCGCCGGCGAGGATCGTGAACGCGGTGAGAACGGCGACGGGGAACACCAGCCGATGATCGTCCGACCCGGCGAACTGGTATGCGAGCGTCGCAACGAGGAATCCGAGGAAGGTCATCGGCCCGACCAGCGCCGTCGAGGTCGCCATCAGCACGGCGACGAGGAAGAGGGTGATCATCAGCTCGCGCCGGTGATTCACGCCGAGTGCGTTCGCCGTGTCGGCGCCCAGCGCCATCACGTTGAGCCGGCGGGCGCGCAGCCACAGCAGGGCGGATGCCACCGCGCACAGCGGAACGGCGACGGGAAGGTACGACGCGTCGGCGTTGGAGATGTTGCCGAACAGCCGCGCGGCGAGCACGTCGAACTCGCTGGGCGTGAGCAGTCGCTGCATGAAGGTGGCGATGGCGCCGAGGCCTCCGCCGATCACGATGCCGATCAGCAGCATGATCTGCAGGTTGGCGTAGCGTCCGGTGAGCAGCCAGCCGTAGAGCAGCATCGCGAGAGCGACCATGATCGCGATCTGGATGCCGAACTGCAGCAGCCCCTGCAGGGCGACGAGTCCCGCGACGCCGAACAGGTAGACCGACGAGGTCTGCACGGCCCGGTACAGCGACTCGAAGCCGAGGATCGACGGGGTCACGATGCGGTTCGTCGCGACGGTCTGAAAGCTCACGGTCGCAACGGCCTGGCAGACGGCGACGATGATCATCACGAGCACGTTGGTGAAGCGCAGTTCGGCGATTCGCCAGAAGCCGTCGGTGCCGAACGGCATCGGATTGTCCCAGGCGAGCAGCCCGATGCCGAAGCCGGTCGACAGCACGATCAGGATGGTGAGCGCGATCAGGTAGCGGCGCCGGGCACGGGCATCGGCGAACCAGCCCGCGGGCGTCCGCTGCGCCGGCGTCGGGTCGGCCGAGACGCCGGCTGTCGGCATCCGGTCGGTCAACGGCTGCGGCATCCGCTTCTCCACCCGCCTAAGCACGGCGACGCTGCCGCAGCAGGAGGAGAACGAACACGACCGCGCCGACGATGCCGAGGATGAGCGACACCGGCACCTCGAACGGCATCACGATCGTGCGGCCGATCAGGTCGCAGAGCGTGACGATGCCGACGCCGAGCAGGCACACCCAGGGCAGGTTGCTGCGCAGGTCGTCGCCGCGCAGCATCGAGACGATGTTGGGCACGATCAGGCCGAGGAACGGCAGGTTTCCGACGACCACGGTCACGACGCCCGTGACGACGGCGATCAGCGCGGTGCCGAGCAGCATGATGCGGTCGTAATCGAGGCCGACGTTGGTGGCGATCTCCTCGCCCAGCCCGGCGACGGTGAGCCGATCGGCGACGACGAAGACGATGATGCCGACGAGGGCGACGATCCACAGCATCTCGTACTGTCCGCGCAGGACCGAGGTGAAGCTGCCGGCGAACCAGACGCCGAGGCTCTGCAGCGTGCTGGTGGCGAGTGCGAGGTAGGTCGACACGGCCCCGACGACAGCGCCGAGCATGATGCCGACGATCGGCACGATGAGCGACGAGCGCAGCGACACCCTCTTGAGGAAGAGGAAGAAGATCATGGTGCCGATGAACGCCGCCACCACGGCGCCCGCCATGCGCAGCGGCAGCGAGGGGTGCGGCACGAGCACCATGATCGTCAGCAGGCCCAGGCCCGCCCATTCCGTGGTTCCGGTGGTGGTCGGCTCGACGAAGCGGTTCTGCGTGAGCAGCTGCATGACGAGGCCCGCCATGGCCATCGACGCTCCGGCGAGAACGAGCGCGATGGTGCGCGGGATGCGGGTGATCTGGAACATCTCGGCACCGTCGGCGGCGCCTGCGATGTCGTAGACGCCGGTGAACAGCGAGGCGACGAGCAGGGCGGCGACGACGACGAGGCCGATCATCAGCTTGGCGTCGAAGAGGCGTCCGTGGGTCGCCGCGCTTCCACGCCGGGCGGGTGCCGAAGCGGGCGCCGAGGGTCTAGCCGGAGTGGGTGCCGGAGTGGACTCGGACAGAGGAGGAGTGCGTGTCATGGTGCGGTGACGCGGTGGCATCCGGAATCAGCCGGATGCCACCGCGCGGGAATCACTTCGCGGACTTCTCGAGCCTGTTGGCGAAGTCGTTGAGGAACGTCGTGTACGTCTGGATGCCCTCGTTGAGGTAGGTGTCGGTGGGCATGTAGACGATCTGATCGTTCTTGACCGCGGTGACGGATGCCAGCGCCTCGGAGCCCTCGAGGATCTCGGCGGCCTGCACGTAGTCCGGCTCCCGGTCGGCGAACACCGCGTCGCGGTCCATGACGAGGATCCAGTCGGGGTCGGACTTCGCGATGGCTTCGACCGAGATGTCGTCGCCCTGGTGGTCGTCGGTGGCGCCCTCGACCTGCAGGGCCGGCGTCAGACCGGCGATGTCGAAGATGGGGCCGAGCGTGCGACCGACGTGGGGAGCGATGTAGCCGATCTGCCCACCGGAGGTGGTCACGGCCATCACCGAGTCGGCCTCGTCGTAGGCGTCCTTCACGCGCGCGATGGCGGCGTCGAAGTCGTCGACGAGCTTCTTGGCATCCTTCTGCTTGCCGAACACCTCGCCGAGCACGGTGACCTGACGCTTGAGCTCGTCGTCGAACGGCTCGCCCTCACGCGGGTCGAGCTCGAGGATGGTGGCTTCGGGCACGAGGGCGGCGAGCTTGTCGTGGTGCTGGGTGAAGCGCTGCCCGTTGACGATCAGGTCGGGCGCGACGGCGACGACCGACTCGAGGTCGGGCTCGTTGTGATTGCCGAGGTCGATGATGCTGCCGTCGGTCTTGTAGCCGACGGTCGCGGGCATGAGCGCGACGGCGCCGGCGCTGAGCTCGATGCCCCAGTCGCTGAGCGTCTGGAACGTGCGGTTGTCGGTCGCGACGACGGAGGCCGGCGGGGTGGAGATCTTGTGCGTGCCGTTGTTGTCCTCGATGGTCACGGTGCCGCTGGTGGGCGTGGGCGCTGGCTCTTCGGCTTCTGCTGCCGCGCCTGCGGAGCAGCCGGCGAGGGCGAGGATGCCGGCGAGACCGAGTGCGGTTGTGCCGAGGGTTCGGGGCATGGACATGGAGAATCTCCTGTTCTGCGGGGCGTGCGCGAGATGCGCGGGGCGAGCACGAGGTCGGCGTCGCCGGAACTTAGGTTAGCCTTACTTTATGAGCGATGTGAAATCCGGTTTCTCGATCGAACGAGAGGGACTCGACCTGCGCTTCCGCCCCGCCACCCTCGCCGAGCGGGAGTGGCTGGCCCCGAACTACGTCCGAGTCCGCCTGATCGGCGACCAGCTCTCCGGTTTCACGTCTCTCGGCGCCGACGACCACATGCGGCTGTTCTTCGCGGACGCGCCGACCGACTCCGTCGAGGAATTGCGCGCCGCGCCTAGCCGGGAGTACACCCCGCTCGCCTGGGGCGAGAGCTGGCTCGACGTCGAGTTCGCGGTGCACGGCGGCGAGGGCGTGGGAGCGCGCTGGGCGGCATCCGCTCCCCTCGGCTCGTTCGTCGGCGTCGGCGGACCGCGTGGTTCGGCCGTGCTGACCGGTGCGCCGGGATCGTGGCTGCTCGTCGGGGACGAGACGGCCATTCCGGCGATCCGCCGGTTCGCGGCGATGATCCCGTCGGGTGATCCCGCGCGCATCGCCATCGAGGTCGCGTCAGAGGTTGATCAGGTGACGCTCGATGCGCCCGTCGCCGTCGAGTGGCTGCACCGCGGGGATGCGCCGGCCGGATCATCACTGATCGCTTGCCTCGACAGCCTCGGAGAGACGGACGCCGTCGGCCCCGACCCCTTTGTGTTCATCGCCGCGGAGCAGTCGATCGTCAAGCCGGGCCGCGCACTGCTCACCCGCTGGGGCGTCGACGTGTCGAAGGCCGTGGTGAAGGGCTACTGGAAGCGCGACGAGACGGAATACCACGCGCCGCATTGAGCACGGGACCTCGCCGAGTGCACGGTGGCATCCGCCAGACTGTGGAAATGGCGACTTTCGATCACCTCGGCATCACCGTCGATGACGTGCCCTCGGCATCCGCGCAGTTCCATCCCGTGCTCGAGGCGCTGGGGTATCGGCGCGCTCACGATGCCGCCGATCACGCGTACTGGCTGCTCGACGATGAGCCCGAGATCCTCCTCTACGCGGCACGCGAGGAGGGCACCGGTCCGCACGAGCACGGCCGCGTCGGCTGGCAGCATCTGGCGTTCGCGGTCGACTCGCGCGACGAGGTCGAGCGCATCCAAGCGATCGCTCTCGACGCGGGATGGACCGAGGTGCGTGCACCCAAGGAGTATCCGCGCTTCACCGCCCGGTACTACGCGGGATTCGTGGAGGATGCCAACGGCATCCGGATCGAGATCATGCACAATCCGCCGCGCGAAGCCGACTGAACGCGCACCCCTTCTCGTCGCGGAGACCGGACGCGCCCTCGGCTCCGGGAGAATGGACTGGTGAGTCTGTTCGCCTTCGGTCCCTCCCGCGGCCCCCGCTGGCAGCTGGGGCTGCAGGCGGCGCTGGGTATCGCCGTGCCGATCGCCGTGATGACGGTGCTCGGCCAGCCGATGCTCGGCTACATCGCGGCATCCGGAGCGTTCACGGTGCTGTTCGCCGGATCTCTGCCGGTCGTCGAACGCGCCGTCATGCTGCCGTTCGTCGCGGCGGCGCTCATCGTCTGCGCGGCGCTGGGCGTCGCAGTCGCGCACGCTCCTCTGCTGATCAGCATCGGCATCGTGCTGGTGGCGACCGTGACTGCCGGGGCGGCCTTCGGGTTCCGGCTCGGTCCCCCCGGCCCGCTGTTCTTCGTGCTCGTGTTCGGCCTCTCCGCGACGGTGATGAGATCCGCGCCGATCACGCGGATCGGCTATGTCGCCGCGATCGCCGCCGGCTGCGCGTTCTCGTACCTGATCGCCGTGTCGCCGCTGGTGATAGCGCGGGTGCGCGCGCGGCACGCCCGCTCGCTGCGCGAGTTGTTCCCCGGCCCGTCGTGGGATGCCGATGAGCGGATGCTGGTGCTGCGCGTCGTGATCGTGAGCGTGCTCGGCGTGCTGGTGAGCCTCTTCCTCGACCCTGCGCGGGCCTACTGGATCGTCGGTGCCGCGGTCGCGGTGATCGGCATCGCGTCGAGCAGACGGGCGGCGCTGCAGCGTGCGATGCACCGGATGCTCGGCACGATCGCCGGCGCCGGCGTGTACGCGATGCTCGCGCTGCTGCATCCGAACGGACTGTGGCTGGCGGCGCTGCTGGGCGTGCTGCAGTTCACGATCGAACTGGTGGTCGTGCGCCACTACGCACTCGCGCTGACGCTCATCACGCCGCTGGTGCTGCTGCTGCTCGGCGCTGCGACGGGAAGCACGGGCGACATGTCGATCGCCCTGGAGCGAGTGATCGACACCCTTGCCGGCGCAGCGCTGGGTGCGCTCTCGGGTCTGCTGCATCCCCGCATCCAGCCCTCCGCCTGACCGACCGCCCCTGCCCCACACCAGAACCGCCACGCCCCACAGCAGAACCGCCCCTGCTTCCGGTATGACTTTCTGCCGCCCGAACGCCGATGAGGCAGCACGAACTCATACCGGAGCGAGAAGCGGTTCCGGGTTGGGCGGGGCGGGGGCGGCGGCGGGGCGGGGTCAGCGGAGGGCGTGCTCGGCGACGAAGGCGCGCAGCGCCTGCTCGTCGTCGGGCATTTCGGTCACGCGCTGCGGGGCGTCCATCATCGCGCGCAGCTCGGGTGAGAACTCCAGCTCGACGCCGATCGCCTCGGTGATCGTCTCGGCGAACTTCTGCGGCTTCGCCGTCTCCAGAACGAGCATCGGCACATCCGCCTCGACGTACTCGCGGGCCACCTTCACGCCGTCCGCGGTGTGCGGGTCGATGATCTCGCCGGTCTCCTCGTACACCGCGCGAATGGTCGCGAGCCGGTCGGTGTGAGTCGACGTGCCGCTGACGATGCCGAACTCGCTGTCGAAACGGGCGAGATCCGCCGAGAAGTCCACGAAGCCCTGCTCGTCGAGCTGCTGCCACGCCGCGACCACGCCCGCCGCATCGCGCCCGACGAGGTCGAAGATGAAGCGCTCGAGGTTCGAGGCCTTAGAGATGTCCATCGAGGGGCTCGAGGTGGCGTGGGTGTCCGCCGCGGAGCGCGGGCGGTAGATTCCGGTGCGGAAGAACTCGTCGAGCACGTTGTTCTCGTTCGCGGCGAGCACGAGCCGGCGGATCGGCACGCCCATGCCCTTCGCGAAGAACCCGGACAGGATGTTGCCGAAGTTGCCGGACGGCACCGTGAACGAGACGTCGAAGCCGGACCGGAACTCGGGCTCGACGGCATCCGTGACCCGCAGCCACGCCCAGAAGTAGTACACGACCTGCGCGGCGATGCGGCCCAGGTTGATCGAGTTGACGGCGCCGAGGTTCTGCGTCCGCTTGAACTCGAGGTCGCCGGCGAGCTTCTTGACCAGGTTCTGGCAGTCGTCGAAGACCCCGTCGACGGAGATGTTGTGCACGTTCTCGTCCTGCAGGGAGTACATCTGCGCGCGCTGGAAGGCGCTCATCCTGCCCTTCGGCGAGAGCATGAACACCGAGACCCGGTCCTTGCCGCGCAGCGCGTGCTCGGCCGCCGATCCGGTGTCGCCCGAGGTCGCGCCGACGATGTTCAGCACGCGATCCTTCTTCTCGAGCACGTATTCCAGCACCTGTCCGAGGAACTGCATGGCCATGTCCTTGAACGCCAGCGTGGGCCCCTCCGACAGGCCGACCAGGGTGAGGCCGCCGCCGATGGACCGCAGCGGCACGACCGCATCCGGGAAGTCCGCATACGCGGCCTGCGTCATCCGCGCGAGATCCTCGCGGGGGATGTCGGGGGCGAACAGCGAGAGCACCTCGGTGGCGAGCTGGGGATAGGTGAGCGCACGCCACCGCTCCAGCGTCTCGGCGTCGACCCGGGGCAGCTGCTCGGGCACGGCCAGACCGCCGTCGGGCGCGAGGCCTTCGAGCAGCGTCTCACTGAACGGCTGCGGCTGCATGCCGCCGCGGGTGGAGATGTACAGCACGAGGGCTCCTCGGGTCGTCGGATGCTCCATTCTCGCAGGACGGCCGGTGGCGCGAGGCCGGATGACGTCTGTCACACTTCCGCTCTCGTCGTCGACACAGAAGCAGAGGCGGATGCCCGGACGAGAGGAACACCATGACCAGGATCGACATGACCCGCACGAACAAGCTCGGCTACGCCGCGGTGATCGGGATGGAGGCGTATGCCAGCCGGTCGGTGGAGAAGCGCCTGTATGAGCTGATCAAGCTGCGCGCGTCGATCCTCAACGGCTGCGGCTTCTGCCTCGACATGCACGCCACCGCCGGCGCGCAGCACGGCATCCCGCAGCGCACCTTGCACGCCGTCGGCGCCTGGCAGCACGCGAAGAATCTCTTCGAGCCGAAGGAGCTCGCCGCTCTCGCGCTGACCGACGCGATCACGAAGCTCGGCCCCGACACGGTGACCGATGAGATCTGGGATGCCGCGGCCGCGCACTTCGACGACGCGCAGCTCGGTGCGATCGTGATGGCGATCTGCACGATCAACGTGTGGAACCGCATCGCGATCGCGACCGAGATGGCACCGCCGGTCGACGACAAGCACCCCGTCGTGTGAGCGGAACACCAGGTCGTGCGAGCGAGGCGCCAGACCGCGTGGATGCGGCAGCACTCGGCGAGCGCGGCGCGGTAGCGTGAAACACATGACCGCCGTCACCACCGCCGCGCGGGCATGGGAAGCCGAGCGCGGCCGGCTGATCGGCATCGCGTACCGCATGCTCGGCGACTTCGGCCACGCCGAGGATGTCGTCTCGGAAGTCGCGATCGAGGCGCTGAAGGCGGAGCGGGCGGATGCCGACGCCGTGCGCTCGTGGCCGGCGTGGCTCACGACGACCTGCGTGCGCCGATCCATCGATCGGGTGCGCGCTCTGGTCGCCGTGCGGGAGGAGTACACCGGGCACTGGCTACCCGAGCCGGTGGCCACGGAGCAGCTGCCAGAGGATGCGATCGCCGACCGCGAGCTGCTCTCACTGGCGCTGCTGCACCTCGCCGAGCAGCTCTCCCCCGAGGCGCGCGCGGCAGTTGTGCTGCACCGGGCCTACGCGATGACCGCGGTGGAGATCGGCGAGGTTCTCGAGAAGTCCCCGGCGGCAGTGCGCCAGCTGATCTCCCGCGGCGAACGCCGGCTGCAGATCGACGAGCACTCGCCCGCACCGCACGCGGCCGACCCGGCAGCCCTCGCGAGCCTGCTCAGCGCGGTGCAGAACGGCGACCTGGACGCCCTGCTCGACCTGCTGACCGACGAGAGCATCCTGTGGACCGACGGCGGCGGCGTGGTCGCCGCCACTCGCAACCCGATCTTCGGTGCTGACAAGGTGCACCGCTTCTACGTCGGGGTGCGCGAGAAGGCGCGGGCGTTCGACCCCCAGCATCCCTTCTCCGTCACGCCGATCGAGGTCAACGGCGAGTTCGCGCTGGCGCTGAGCCACAGCGGACGCACCGACGTGCTCACGCTCGAGTTCGATCGCGACGGCCGGATCCGCGGCATCCGCCAGGTCTGCAATCCGCACAAGCTGACTCACGCGTTCCCGCGGTCGCAGGCTTAGCCGAACGAGCCCAGCTCGCCGAACTAGCGCAGCTCGCCCCGCTCGCCCAGCTCGCCCAGCTCGCGCCACAGGTGCGCGATCGATGCGGCGCCGCGCTGCAGCATCCGCAGGTCGACGCTCTCGTCGCTGGAATGCCAGTGGTCTTCGGGCAGTGCCGTGCCGAGGAAGAGGATGGGCGCGTCGAAGGTGCGCGTGAGCAGGTCGGCGGGTCCGCCGCCCGCGTTGCCCATCCGTCCCCGCAGCGGCGTCGCATATCCCTTCTCGAGAGCCCGCTCGAGCGCCTCGAGAAGAGCACCGCGCGGGGTCTCGTACGGTTCCTGCCCGAGCGCCTCCTCGACGATGAAGCGGTACTCGGCTTCGGCGGGGATGACGGTGGCGAAGAAGCCGCGCAGCTGTTCCGCCACCGCCGCGATGCGCTGGTGCGCAGCGATTCGGATGCTCAGGCTCGCCGTCGCCTCGCGCGGGATGACCGAACGCGGCAGCCCGACGGGGTCGCCGGCCAGCAGCGACATCACCTCGATCGTCGGACGCGCCCATAACCGCTCCAGCGCGCTGTACCCCTCCTCACCGGTGACGACCCTCGTCTCGGTTCGGCTCGTCCATTCCTCCTCGTCGAACGGCAGGGCCGCGAACTCCGCCCGACGCTCGTCGGTGAGCGGCGCGACATCATCGTAGAAACCCGGTACCGCAATCCGACCCGCGTCGTCATGCAGCGCGGCGAGCGCGCGCGCAAGCGTGGTGGCGGGATTGACGGTGGCGCCTGCGACCACTCCGCTGTGCACGTCGCGGTCCGGGCCTCGCACGGTGAGCGTGGCGTTGACCGTGCCGCGCATCGACGTGACCGGTGCGGGGGCGTCCACGCGCCACTGGATGGTGTCCGAGAACACGATGACGTCGCAGGCCAGCCGGTCGGCGTGCGCGGCCAGCAGCGCGGCGAGGTGCGGCGAGCCCGCCTCCTCCTCCCCCTCGATGAGCAGCTTCACGGTGACCGGCACCCGGCCGTCGACGGCGATCAGCGCGCGCAGCGCCCAGACGTGTGCGAGTGCCTGCGCCTTGGCATCCGATGCCCCGCGGCCGTACAGGCGCCCATCCCGCTCGACCGGGACGAACGGCGCGGTCTCGCGCCACTCCTCGGGTTTCACCGCGCGCACGTCGTGGTGGCTGTACACCAGCACGGTGGGTGCGTCCGGTTCGCCGGCGAGCTCGCCCAGGACGGCCCAGGAATCCCCGGATGCCACGACCGACGCCTCAACACCGGCGTCGCGCATCTCGCCGGCGAGCCAATGCGCCGAGCGGGCGAGATCGGCCCGATACTCGGGGTCGCCTGCGATCGAGGGGATCGCCACCCACTCCTTGAGCCGGCCGGTCAGCTCACCGAGATGCTCGGCGAGGTGCGTGTTGATGGCGTCCATACCGGCGCTCCTGCGCTCACCGCTCGGCCGGCGGAGGATCGACGTCCGTCAGATCGCCCCTCTCCGGGTGCCCGCCGCGCGAGCCGAGTGAATCGCTCTCGGCGAGGTACGACAGTCGGCGCAGCGTCTCGCTGTTGCGCCAGCGGATCACCGGCGCGGTGAGGAAGGCCGGGATCGCCGCCCCGATGCCTCGCACCGGCGTCTCATGGATCGACACCAGGCAGCCGCCGGGTGCCGGCTCGACCTCGACCACCACGCGCGCCTCGCCGATCGGCCAGCCCTTCGCCTGCATCACCGCGCGGTGCGGCGGCGCCCACTCGACCGAGTCGGTCGTGCCGTTCAGCAGGAACGGCCAGGTGCCCACCGAGTGACTGAGCGTCGCGTCGGGGGCCGGCCAGGAGGCATCCACCTCGCGCATGCGCGCGGCCGCCACCACCCACGCCGGATACAGCCAGCCGTCGCCAAGCACGCGGAACACCGCCTCCGGTGCGCAGCGCAGATACCGTCGATTCGTCGCCATGATGCCCTCCTGTCGCAGGATTGTCGCAAACGCCGCTCCGGGCCGGAACCCCCTTGCCCCGCGAGCCGTCGCTGGGTTGTGATGGGGCTCTGTCGTGGGTGCGGAGGAGGTGATCGGGGTGGGTGAGAGGGCTTCGCTGCAGAGCATCCGCTCGTCGGTGCGAGGGGCGGTCGCGCGCGCCCGGCTGCTGTTCGCGTTCAAGACCGCGCTTGCGGTGGGCATCGCCTGGAGCATCGCCCCGCTCATGCCCGGCGCGGCCGATCAGTATCCCTACTACGCGCCGTTCGGCGCGCTGATCAGCATGTACCCGACGCTGATGTCATCGGCGCGTTCCAGCTTGCAGACGCTGCTCGGCCTCGGCGCGGGCGTCGGGCTGGCCGCGCTCGTGCTGCTGACGGTCGGCCCCAGCCTGTGGTCGATCGTCGCCGTGGTCGGGTTGGGCACGTTGATCTCGGGCACGGGATGGTTCGGCATCGGCAAGGAGTACATCCCGATGGCGGCGCTGTTCGTGCTGATCATCGGCGGATCGGATGCCGAGGACTACTCCTTCGGCTACGTGACACAGACCGCGGTGGGAGCCATGGTCGGGCTGGCCGTGAACCTCATCATCCCGCCGGCCCCGCTCGTGTCGGAAGCGGCCGCGCAGATCGACGCGTTCCAGCAGCGTCTCGCCGTGCATCTGCACGACATCGGCGACGCGCTGACGGAGTCGTGGCCGCCGACGCATGACGAGTGGATGCGGGATGCGAGCGCGCTCGCCGAGACCAGTCGATCGCTGCGCGGCGCGCTGTCGGAGGCCGATGAGAGCCGCCGCGGCAATCCGCGTGCCCGCCGGGGACGCGGCGACACCGAGCACGAGCACGCACGGCTGGAGATGCTCGACAGCATCGCCCATCAGATCCGCGACATCGCTGGCTGCCTCAGCGACACCATCTCGCAGCGTCCGGTGGCCTTCCCGCTCGACCCCGCACTCGAGCAGCCGCTCTCGCGGGCCTGCCATGCCGTGGCCGAGCTGCTCGACGCCGACGAGCACCCCGATGACCTCCACGCCGAGGCGTCGGTGGCCGTCGACGAGCTGCTGCGCACCGTGCACAGCCGTTCCATCGAGTCCGACTCGGTGCTCGGGCCGGGCGTGCTCAGCGCCATGCACCTGCAGCGCATCCTGCTGATGCTCGAGCCCGCCGAGGAAACCGCGGGAAAGGCCGTTGAGAAGACGGCGGAGAAGGGCGGCGAGGCGAGCTCTGAGGACCAGCGCAGCCCCTGATCCAGCGCCTAGTCCAGCCGGTAGTGCAGCAGCAGCTCGTCGCCCGCGCGCAGCACGCTCTGCAGTCGCGCACCCGTCGGCAGCGCGCCGGCGACCTCGCCGTGCACGATCCGCCCCGCCTCGCCGGCTTCCAGGCTGGGCGCGAGGGTGAGGTGCAGAGCGTCGACGACACCCGCCGCCAGCAGCGCGCCGAACACATGCGGGCCGCCCTCGGCATGCATGCGCCGCAGCCCCCTGGCACCGAGATCGTCGCGGATGCGACGCGGATCGGCATCCGTCTCGCCCACCACGACGACATCCGCGACGTCCTCGACCCTCGTGCGGGCGGCGTGCGAAGCGGATGCCGTGGTGTACACGATCGGACGCACGGGCGCGTCGGAGAACAGCCGTGACGCCGGGTCGAGGTCGAGACTGCGGCTGATCATCGCGAGCGTCGGATGCGCAGGCATGCCGGCATCCGTCCGCCACACGACCGACGCCTCATCGACGCGCAGACCGCCGTACTCCTCCTCGCGGAGGGTGCCCGCACCGACCAGCACGACGTCGGCGGCGCGGCGCAGCAGCGCGAACAGGCGCTGATCGGCGGCGTCGCCCAGCCCTTCCGAGACCCCGTCGCGGGTCGCGGCCCCGTCGATGCTCGAGACGAAGTTCGCCCGCATCCAGCTGCCCTCGGCGGGGAAGCACGTCGCCTCGAGCAGCGCGTCGTCATCGAGGTCGGTGGCGGGATCCGGCCACAGCCGGTCGATGGGGATGCGGTTCTCGGACACGGCTCTCTCAGACGTTGCGGGTGGGGTGGGTGTTGTGCTCCAGTCGCACCGGCGCGCGCCAGCCGAGGATCGCCTCCAGCATCCGCACCGCGTCGACGCTCTCGGCGACGTCGTGCATGCGCACGATTCGCGCGCCGGCGAGGATGCAGGCCGACATGGCCGCGAGCGAACCCGGCAGCCGACGGCCCTGCGGCCGATCGAGGGTCTCGCCGATGAAGTCCTTGTTCGACACCGCCGCGAGCAGCGGCACCCCCAGGGCGGCGATCTCACCGAGCCGGCGGGTGAGCTCCAGCGAGTGCAGGGTGTTCTTGTCGAGATCGTGCCCGGGGTCGACGATCATCCGCTCGCGCGGCACCCCGGCCCGCTCGGCGCGTGCCAGTCGCGCGGAAAGGAACTCGCGCACCTCGGTGACGACGTCGTGGAAGTGCGCGGCGGGCTTCTCCGCGCGCGGCGGTCCGACGCTGTGCGTGATGACGACGTGCGCGTCGCCGGCCGCGACGACCTCGGCCATGCGCGGATCGCCCAGCCCGCTGGTGTCGTTGATCACGGCCGCCCCGACGGCGAGCGCCCGCTCGGCGACCACCGCGCGGTTCGTGTCGACCGAGATGACCAGCTCGGGGCGCGCGGCGCTGATCGCGGCGACCACCGGCACCACTCGCTCGAGCTCCTCGGCGACGCCCACGGCGCGGCCACGGCCGAACGGCACCCCGCCGACGTCGACCCAGTCGGCCCCCTGGTCGGCGGCTCGCAGGGCGGCGGCGACAGCCTGATCGAGCGCGAAGGTGGCCCCGTGGTCGTAGAACGAGTCGGGTGTGCGGTTGATCACCGCCATCACCGCGACCTGCCGCGAGAAATCGAAGTCGCGCCGGCCGATGCGCCGCCGCAGCGAGGGATGAGCGACGCTGGAGCCCGCGGCAGGGGCGCCGACGTGTGCAGCGCCGGCAGCACCCGCGGCCGGCGCCCGCACGGCGGACGTACCCGTGGCCGGTGCGTGCAGGGCGCTCATCGTGCGGTGCCGACGCTGTCGCGCACCGCGTCGGAGGAGTCCCAGTCATTGGCGTGCATGGCCGCGCGGACGGTGCCGTCCTTCACCCAGTACGCCCGGAATGCTCCGCCGTGCGCGACGTCGGTGTCGCCATCGATGTCGACGCGGTCGTAGCCCTCGGGTCCGACGCTGCCGAAGTACTCCATGCCGAGATCGTACTGATCGGTGAAGAAGTAGGGCAGGTGCGTGTACGGCTCCTCTTCGCCCATCAGATTGCGGGCGGCGACCTTGGCCTGCTCGATCGCGGTGTCCCAGTGCTCGACGCGGATGCGTCGGCCCAGCACCGGATGCTGCTGGTTGGCCACATCGCCGATGGCCCAGACGTCGGGTGCGGAGGTGCGCAGCTGCTCGTCGACGAGCACGCCGTTGTCGACGTCGATCCCGCCCTGCTCGGCGAGCTCGGCCGTCGGGATCGCCCCGATGCCGACGACCACGACATCGGCATCCGCCAGTGCAGCCTCATCGACCGCCGTGCCGAGGCGCAGGTCGACGCCGTGCGCGCGGTGCAGGTCGGCGAACAGCCGGGCGACCTCGGGCCCGAGCACACCGACGAGCGGCAGGTCGCCGCGCTCGTACACGATGACCTCCGCGCCCTTCTGCCGTGCCGCGGATGCCACCTCCAGGCCGATCCACCCGGCGCCGACGATCACGACGTGCGCGTCCGGTCGCAGCGCGGCGCGCAGGCGCGCGTTGTCTTCCACGGTGCGCAGGTAGATCGGATCGGCCACCCGGTCGGCGACGTCGAAATGGCGCGCCGTCGCGCCGGTGGCCAGCAGCAGCCGGTCGTAGGAGTGCTCGGTGCTCGCGCCACCGGCGACGGGCTCGGCGCGCAGTGTGTGTGCTGCCGGGTCGATCGTCGTGACCTTCGTGCCGCGTTCCAGTCGCACCCGATGGGCGGCGTACCAGCCCTCGTCGTGCACGATCGCCGAGTCGATGTCCTTCTCGCCGAGCAGCACGGCCTTCGACAGCGGCGGGCGCTCGTAGGGCAGGTGGTCTTCTGCGGCGTAGATCACGACGTCGCCGTCGTATCCTCGCTCGCGCAGTTCCGCGGCTGCCGTGGCTGCGGCGAGTCCTCCGCCGACGATGGTGATGTTCATGGTGTTCCCTTCCGTCGACCTCTGTGGGGGGCGGCTTCTCGTGGATGCGAGTGCGACCGTTCAGCGTGCGCGGTCGGTGGTGAGCGCGAAGAACTCCGCCCGCGAGCGGGGGTCGTCGCGCAGCGCTCCGCGCAGGGCGGATGTGGTGGTGGCCGTGCCGACCGCTCGCGCACCGCGCAGGGTCATGCACGTGTGCGTCGCCTCGACGACGACGCCGATGCCGCGCGGCTGCAGCCGCACCGCCAGCGCGTCGGCGATCTGCACGGTGAGGCGCTCCTGTGTCTGCGGCCGACGTGCGTAGTGGTCGACCATGCGCGGGATCTTCGACAGCCCGACGACGCTGTCGCCGGGCAGATAGGCCACGTGCGCCACTCCGGTGAAGGGCAGGAGGTGGTGCTCGCACACCGAGTGCACCGGGATGTCGCGGATCAGCACGAGCTCGTCGTAGCCCTCGGCGTTGGCGAAAGTCGTGAAGTCGAAGGGCTCGGGCGAGAGCAGTTCGGCATAGGCCTCGGCGAAGCGCCGCGGCGTGCGCGCGAGGTCGGGGGCGTCCGGGGCATCCGGATCGATGCCGAGCGCCCGAAGGAACAGACGCCCGGCGTGCTCGGCGGCGGCGAGATCGACCGGCCGCGGCGCTGCCTCTATGCGAGTGCGCTGGGGTGCTCGGGGAAGGAGCACCGCGTCGACCGGGGACACCTGTGCAGGTTCCACCGCGCCATCAGTAACCGCTGTCATCGTCATGGCGACCTCCCGTGCGTCTCTCTTCCATGAGACACCCGGAACCGTCTAAAAGCAAGCATCATGTTTTTTAGAACCGACAGGACCTCTTGTCCAGAGGGGCTGTGGATGCTAGCCCCTGCGTCGCAGCATGACAATCCCGTGGCAGAACGGACTTCTTCCGTCGTAGCGTGGGCTTCATCAACAGCCAGAACGACCACTCCGGACGTGAGGCAGTCGAGACAGGAGCCGTCATGTCTGCCGCAGCCAGATCATCCCGGGGCACCCACGCGCCCACCACCCCGCGACGGGAGGCGACCTCCGCCCCCGCCCCCGCCGAGCCGCAGTACGAGCTGGTCGACATCGACCGGTACGTGGTCCTCTCCGACGGACCGGTCGGCTATGTCGAGGTGATCCCGCCGCTCTTCATCTGCTACTCCGGCCACCCCTACCCACGGGCGGTCGAAATCGCGCAGATGTTCGAATTCGAGCAGGCGGTGCGCCGCGTGCTCGACAGCGCCCCTCGCCATCAGGGCGCGGGACCGCACGGCTACGGACTCTCCGCAGCATGAATCTGGAGGTGTGGCCGGGATCCGCGCATCCCCTGGGCGCCACGTTCGACGGTCAGGGCACGAACTTCGCACTGTTCAGCGAGAGCGCCGAGCGCGTGCAGCTGTGCCTGTTCGACGAGGACGGCAACGAGCAGCAGGTCGATCTGGTCGAGGTGGACGCGTACGTGTGGCACGGCTATCTGCCCTCGGTGCAGCCCGGTCAGCTGTACGGCTACCGCGTGCACGGGCCGTACGACCCGTCCGAGGGCAAGCGCTTCAACCCCAGCAAGCTGCTGCTCGACCCCTATGCCAAGGCCGTCGCCGGCGAGGTGCAGTGGGGTCAGGCCGCGTTCTCGTACGACTTCGGCGACCCCGACTCGCACAACGTCGAGGACTCCGCCGCGATCATGCCCAAGAGCGTCGTCATCAATCCGTTCTTCGAGTGGGCCGGCGACCGCCAGCCCAAGACGCCCTACGCGCAGACCGTGATCTACGAAGCGCACGTCAAGGGGCTCAGCATCCGGCATCCCGAGGTCCCCGAAGAGCTGCGTGGCACGTACGCCGGAATCGCGCACCCGGCGATCGTCGATCACCTCACCCGTCTCGGCGTCACCGCGATCGAGCTCATGCCGGTGCATCAGTTCATCAACGACAGCGTGCTGCAGGACAAGGGGCTGTCGAACTACTGGGGCTACAACACGCTGTCGTTCTTCGCCCCGCAGAACACCTACTCCTCCAGCGGCGAGCACGGTCAGCAGGTGCAGGAGTTCAAGGCGATGGTGCGCGCGCTGCACGCGGCGGGCATCGAGGTCATCCTCGACGTGGTCTACAACCACACCGCAGAGGGCAACCACCTCGGACCCACCCTTTCGATGCGCGGCATCGACAACGAGGCCTACTACCGCCTCGAGGAGGACCGTCGGTACTACACCGACTACACCGGCACCGGCAACAGCCTCAACGTCGGCAATCCGCACGCGCTGCAGATGATCATGGACTCACTGCGGTACTGGGTGACCGAGATGCACGTCGACGGATTCCGCTTCGACCTGGCCTCCACGCTCGCCCGCGAATTCTACGACGTCGACCGCCTGGCGACCTTCTTCGAGCTGGTGCAGCAGGATCCGGTGGTCTCGCAGGTCAAGCTCATCGCCGAGCCGTGGGACATCGGCCCCGGCGGATATCAGGTCGGCAACTTCCCGCCGCAGTGGTCGGAGTGGAACGGCCGCTACCGCGACACCGTGCGCGACTTCTGGCGCGGCGAGCCGCAGGCGCTCGGCGAGTTCGCGTCGCGCCTGACCGGCTCGGCAGACCTGTACGAGCACTCCGGGCGCCGCCCGGTGGCATCCATCAACTTCATCACCGCGCACGACGGATTCACGCTGCGTGACCTCGTCAGCTATGCCGAGAAGCACAACGAGGACAACGGCGAGGACAACAACGACGGCGAATCGCACAATCGCTCCGACAACATGGGTGTCGAGGGCCCGACCGACGACCCCGACATCAACCGGCGCCGCGCCATGCGGCAGCGCAACATGCTCGCCACGCTGCTTCTGTCGCAGGGCGTGCCGATGATCTCGCACGGCGATGAGCTGGGACGCACGCAGCACGGCAACAACAACGGCTACGCCCAGGACAACGAGATCACCTGGATCGACTGGGAGTCGGCGGATGTGCCGCTGATCGAGTTCACCGCGGCGCTCACACGGCTGCGCGCTCTGCATCCGACGTTCCGGCGCAGCCGCTTCTTCGACGGCCGCCCAGTGCGCGTCGAGGACGGCGCGCACGTGCCCGACATCGAATGGCTGCGCCCGGACGGCGGCACCATGCAGCCCGAGGACTGGGAGTCCGGCTTCGGCCTGTCGATCGGCATGTTCCTCAACGGCCGCGGCATCCGCGAGCACGACCGGCGCGGTCGGCCGGTGTCGGATCTGAACTTCCTGGTGTACTTCAACAGCGGCGACGAGGGCGTCGACATCGTGCTGCCGGATGCCCGGCGCGGCGCCTCGTGGGATGCCGTCGTCGACACCGCCGGCGAGCTGACGCACGGCGAGCCCCTCGCGGCCGGAGCTGGGACACGGCTGGAGGCCGGCTCGATGCTGGTGCTGCGCGAGGTGGACGGCGAGGAGCAGCCCACGGACGACTCGGTGGAGGCGTCGCTGCGCATCCAGGTCGAGAACGCCGGCACCAGGGCGCCCGCACCCGCACCGGAGGCGCGGTCATGACCAGCCGCCCCGTGTCGACCTACCGGCTGCAGATCACCTCGCACTTCACGCTGGACGACGCGGCGAAGGTGAGCGGGTACCTGCACCGGCTGGGCGCCTCGTGGGCGTACCTCTCCCCGCTGCTGGCGGCGACCGACGGCTCGAATCACGGGTATGACGTGGTGGATCACGCCCACGTCGACGAGAGCCGTGGGGGCGAGGCGGGCCTCGCGCGCTTCGCCGCAGCGGCACGCGAAGCGGGCCTGGGCATCCTCGTCGACACCGTGCCGAATCACGTCGGGGTCAGCGCGATGCGCGAGAGCCGGTGGTGGTGGGACGTGCTGCGGCTGGGCCGCGCCTCCGCGCGCGCCGTGGCGTTCGACATCGAGTGGGACCGCGCCGATGACCGGGTGCGGCTGCCCGTCCTCGGCTCGAGCGTCGACGAGGTCCTCGCCCGCGGCGAGCTCGTCGTCGACCCCACTGCGGCCGAGGACGCTCCCGACGGCACACTGTCGTACTTCGAGCACGTGCTGCCCCTCGCGCCGGGGACGGCGGCGCTGCGCGACGACCTGCCGGCGCTGCTCGACGCGCAGCACTACGAGCTGCGCTACTGGGAGGACCAGAACGACGAGCTGAACTACCGGCGCTTCTTCGCCGTGTCCGAGCTCGCCGCGATCCGCGTCGAGCTGCCCGATGTGTTCGCGGATTCGCACGAGGAGATCGTGCGCTGGGTGCGCGAGGGCCTTGCCGACGGCATCCGCGTCGACCATCCCGACGGCCTCGACGACCCGGGCGGGTATCTCGAGCGGCTGGCGGATGCCACCGGCGGCGCCTACACGCTCATCGAGAAGATCCTCGAGCACGGCGAGCAGCTGCCGCCGTGGTGGCGCACGGACGGCACCACCGGCTACGACGCGCTGGCCGAGATCGACCGGGTGCTCATCGACCCGGACGGGGTCGCCGCTCTCGACGAGTTGGACCAGCGGCTGCGGCGCGAGACGCAGCTGCCGCCGGCGCCCGCCTGGCCGGATCTCGTGCACGACGCGAAGCGGATGATCGCCGACGGGCTGCTGCAGTCGGAGGTGCGCCGCCTGGTGCACGACCTGCCCTACGGCGTGGTCGGCGCCGCCGACGCGCTGGCCGAGCTGCTGGCCTGCTTCCCCGTCTACCGCTCCTACCTGCCCGCCGGCCGCGAGCACCTGCGTCACGCCGCGCAGGAGGCCGTCGCCCGTCGCCCCGATCTCGCCACCGCAATCGGCGAGCTCGAACCGCTGCTCGCCGACCCCGACCTGCCGGTCGCGCGGCGCTTCCAGCAGACCTCGGGCGCCGTGATGGCCAAGGGCGTCGAGGACACCGCCTTCTACCGGTGCACGCGGCTGGGCACGCTCACCGAGGTGGGCGGAGACCCCGCGGTCACGGCGCTCACCGTGGCTCAGTTCCACACGGCTCAGCAGCAGCGCCTGGCAGCGTGGCCGTTCTCGATGACGACGCTGTCGACCCACGACACCAAGCGCTCGGAGGATGTGCGCGCGCGGCTCAGCGTGCTCGCCGAGCTGCCGGAGCGCTGGGCCGAGGTACTCGGACAGCTGCGGAAGGTGGCGAGCACCGGTCACGGTCCCCTCGACAGCCTGCTGTGGCAGGCGGCGGTCGGCGCGTGGCCCATCTCGGCGGAGCGACTGACGGACTACGGCCGGAAGGCCGCCCGGGAGGCCGCAGAGGCGACCGGATGGCAGCATCCGGATGCCGATTTCGAGACGGGCCTGGAGGCGCTCGCCGTCGCGGCGACCGAGGGCGCAGCGGGCCCCATCGTCGAGGACTTCGTGAACGAGATCGTCGGGTTCGGGCGCTCGAACTCACTGTCGGCCAAGCTGCTGCAGCTCACCGGGCCCGGCGTGCCGGACGTGTACCAGGGCAGCGAGCTGTGGGATCTGTCGCTGGTGGACCCCGACAACCGACGCCCGGTGGACTTCGCCGAGCGGGAGCGGATGCTGCAGCGCCTGGACGAGGATGTGGCGCGCGGGGAGCTGCCGCCGATCGACGACTCCGGGCGGGCGAAGCTGCTGGTGACCTCGCGCGCGCTGCGGATGCGGCGCGATCACCCCGAGCTGTTCAGCACCTACCGCCCAGGCGTCGTGGTGGGTGAGCGGGCGGAGCATGCGATCGCGGTCGACCGCGGCGGCGTGATCGTGGTCGCCACGCGTCTGCCCGTCGGTCTGGCGCAGGCGGGCGGCTGGGGCGACACCCTGCTCATGAACTCGGAGCTGCCGATGGTCGACGTGTTCACCGGCCGGCGCTTCGGCGCGGGTCCGGTGCCCCTGGCCGAGCTGCTGGCCGAGTATCCCGTCGCGATGCTGGAGGAGCTGCGATGAGCGATTCTCAACCGGGCGGGGCCGCGCCCGTCGCACTGAGCTCGGCCGCGCCCGCCGCGCCGGTCGCGGTCGCGCCGAGCGCGGTGTGGGCGCCGCGCACCGAACGCGTGCGTCTGCGGCAGGTGGCGGATGACGGCACCGAGGTCCGTGATCACGAGATGAACGCCTGGCCGGAGCATCCGGGGTGGTGGCGGTCGGATGCCGTGCTCGCCGACGGCGAGCGCTACGGGTTCGTGCTCGGCGACGGCGACGAGCTGCGACCGGACCCCCGGTCGCGGCGCCAGCCCGACGGCGTGCACGCGGCATCCGCGGTGTTCGACGAGAGCTCGTTCGCGTGGACGGATGCCGGCTGGACCGGCCGCCCACTGGCCGGGGGCCTGATCTACGAGCTGCACATCGGCACGTTCACCCCGGAGGGCACCCTGGACGCCGCCGTCGAGCGGCTCGGGCACCTGGTCGAGCTGGGTGTGACGCACGTCGAGCTGCTGCCGATGAACGCGTTCAACGGGCAGTGGAACTGGGGCTACGACGGCGTGCTCTGGTACGCCGTGCACGAGGGGTACGGCGGCCCCGCGGCGTACCAGCGCTTCGTCGATGCGGCGCACGCGCACGGACTCGCGGTGATCCAGGACGTCGTCTACAACCACCTGGGACCCAGCGGCAACTACCTGCCGGAGTTCGGGCCCTACCTGCGCGAGGGCAGCCGCAACACGTGGGGCGACTCGATCGACCTCGATCAGGTCGACGTGCGCGAGTACATCATCGAGAACGCGCTGATGTGGCTGCGGGACCGGCATGTGGACGGGCTGCGGCTGGATGCCGTGCACGCGCTGCACGATGAGAGCCGCGTGCACATCCTCAAGGAGCTCGCCGAGCGCGTGGATGCGCTCGCGGCCCACCTCGGACGCCCGCTCACCCTCATCGCGGAGTCGGACCTGAACGATCCGACGCTGATCATGCCGCGCGAGGCAGGCGGGTACGGGCTCACCGCGCAGTGGTCGGACGACTGGCATCACGCGGTGCACGTCGCGCTCACCGGTGAGACCTCGGGCTACTACGCCGACTTCGCCGCACCGGATGCCATCGCGAAGGTCACCGACGGCGGCTTCTTCCACGACGGCACCTTCTCGTCGTTCCGCGACCGGGTGCACGGCTCGCCGATCCCGCACGAGGTGCCCGCCTGGCGACTGGTGACCTTCGCGCAGGATCACGACCAGATCGGCAACCGCGCCGCCGGCGATCGGCTCAGTGCCATCCTCTCGCCGGAGCGCCTCGCAGTGGCGGCCGTGCTGACGCTGACCGCACCTGGCACCCCCATGCTGTTCATGGGCGAGGAGTGGGGTGCGTCCACGCCGTGGCAGTTCTTCACCTCGCATCCCGAGCCGGAACTCGGCCGGGCCACCGCCGAGGGACGCGTCGCCGAGTTCGCGCGCATGGGCTGGGACCCCGCGCAGGTGCCGGATCCGCAGGACCCCGAGACGTTCACGCGGTCGAAGCTCGACTGGGCCGAGCTGTCGCAGCGTCGTCACGCCCGTCTGCACGAGCTCTACCGGCAGCTGGCCGCGCTGCGTCATGCGCGGACGGAGCTGACCGATCCCGGCCTGCGCAAGCCGTCGGTCGAGCTCGTCGTGGCGAGCGAGGACCCGGCGCAGCGGGCGTGGCGGATCGACCGCGGCGGTGTCAGCATCCTGGTCAACCTCACCGTCGAGGACGTCGAGTACGACCTCGGCGGGAAGGTCCTGCTCGCGACGCGAAAGGTGGACTCGTCCGCGGGGCGGACGACCCTGAGCCCGGAGACAGCGGCGGTCATCGAGCGCTGATCCGCCGCACGAAGCCGACCCCACGGCTCGCGTAACCGGGTACTGCCCGCGGCTCAGCGCCTCAGCGCCTCAGCGCCTCAGCGCCTCAGCGCCTCAGCGCGGAGGGTCTGGGCAGACCGAGCTCTTCGATCAGGTCCCCGAGCGCCCGATCGAGCTCGGCGCCGGCCTGGGTGATCTTGTTGACGCCGAACCCCGCGAGCTGAGCGCTGGGCACCTCGAAGCTCAGCGTCGTTCCCGGGCGTTTCGTGGTGTGCGCCTCTACGCGCAGCGGGGAGTAGAGCATCGCGCCGGGGTCGTGCCGGTACAGCCGGGCGGTGATCGCGTGATGCGAGATCATCCACACCACGCTGCGCGCGGCGCTGCCCGCGTGCTGCATCAGCTCGTCGGGACGCGAGGTCCACACCCGCACGAATCCGCTCGGGGCATCCCACTGCAGCCCGCGCACGAATCCGGCCCAGTCGCCGCCGCGAAGCTCGCCGAGGGCCTGCTCCTCGGACAGCGCGGGAACCGCCCGCTCGAACGCGGCCGTCACCGCGTCGAACTGCGCGTTCGTCTCCAGCCTCAAGCGGCGTCCGGCATGCTCGAAGAGCGTCTCCTCAGCGTCGTAGCTCACAAGAGCCATCCTCCCGCAGCCTTTGCAGTGCGGGATCGCTGCGTGCGGTCGGAGCCGATCTCATCGACGGCTCTCATCGGAGTCGGCAGTGAGTGAGACTGCGGACCGCTGAATCTCGCGGGTGACGGACCGCGCGTCTTCTATCCGTGGCGGTATGCGCACTACTCCGTCTAGTGCCGGTGATGGGAAAGCAGGTGGCGTAGAAGCTCGTCGGGGCGTTCTTCTGCGATGAAGTGACCGCAATCAGGAATTGCCTCTCCGAATGCGCGTGGCGCGTAGGGCATCCATGCTCCGATCACGTCGCCTCTGCTCGGGAGGCCCTTTTCGCCCCACAGCACCTGCACGGGGATGTCGATCACGTGGCCCGCGTCGTGATCTTCACGATCGTGAAGGAGGTCGGTTGGCGTGGCCCGGTAGTCATCGAAGCCCGCGCGTAGAGCCCCGGTGCGGCTGAATGCTTCGATGTACTCGGGAATCGCGTCGGCAAGACCTGCGTGGTTCACCGTCCAGGCGTCGAAGAAGTGGCCGAGGTAGCCCGCTATGTCAGGAGAAACCAGTCGCTCCGGCAGATCGGGCTGTTCGTGGAACAGCCAGTGCCAGTAGCCCACAGCCGCGCGCGAGCCACCGGCGCTCATGGTGTGCAACGTCGGGGCGATGTCGAGCATCGTCACATGCGTTACCCGCCCGGGGTGATCGAACAGGAGCCGGTGCGCGACGCGTGCGCCACGATCGTGGCCGACCAGGCCGAACTGAGAGTGTCCCAACGCGTCGGCGAGTTCAACGATGTCCTGCGCCATCCTGCGCTTCGTGTAGTCCCCGACGGGCTTATCAGACCTGCCGTACCCGCGCAGGTCCGGTGCCACTACTTCGAAATGCGCGCTCAGTGCGGGTGTCACGTGTCGCCAGCATGCAGATGTCTCCGGCCAGCCGTGCAGGAGGACGAGGAGCGGTCCGGAGCCGGCGCGCTCGTAGTGCATGGTCACTTCGGAGAGGTCGATGGAAGGCATGCAGAAAACTAACCACGTGAACAGGTTAGTTTCAACTCGCTCCCGGTATCCTTGAACCATGCGGGGTGTGGACTGGATCATGGATGGCGGCGCGCTGAGCGTCGACTTCGTGAATACCCTGCGCGATCGCTGGTCGGATGTCCCGCGCGAGACGCTTCCCACGAGTCGATCGATGATCGGTTGGATGCAGTCCGCGGGCGTCGCCGTCTCGTCCAGCGCTGATGCCGACTACTCCACAGCGCTCGCCCTTCGCGGAGCATTGGAAGCCCTATTCGAGCACCGCGCATCGGCCGCTGAGATCGCACTCATCAACGACCTGAGCCGTGACGCCCCACGCGCAACTCTCGTTGGAGCCGGCACGGACATCACCGCGAAGATCGACGCACCCGCTTCTTTCCGCGGCGCGCTCGGCCAGATCGCTGCTGACGCGGTCACACTGGCCACCAACGGCCTCCTGCCTCGCGTCACTGTCTGCCACCACGAGCGCTGCGGCCTGCTCTTCGTCGACACCTCCCGCGGCCGCCGACGGCAGTGGTGCTCCATGCAGCGCTGCGGGAACCGTGCGAAAGTTGCGCGCTTTCAGGAACGACACCGATAACATCCTCGTCCGGCAAGCCACATCGACCAGTCAGAGCGGGAATCACGCGACGAAATTCGTGACCAAACCGTTGCATTCGTTATCTCGCCGTTATACACTCATCGCACGGTGAATGTTTGCTGTGGCATCCACCGCATGTGATTGCAGGACACTCTTGGTGCAAGGGACAAGGGCCGGTCGGAAGCCTCTCCGACCGGCCCTTACTGCTGCCCCGCGAGCATCCACACCCGGACAGTACGCTGAGAACCATGACCGACCGCCAGCTCGCCCTGCAGGCCTGGGAGAGCCTCTTCCGCGCGCAGCACGAGCTCTTCGTCGAGATGGCATCCGACTTCGACGACGCCGAGATCACACAGGCCGAGTACGACGTGCTCCTGACCGTCACGCGCGCCGAGGCGATGACCGCACGACTCCGCGACATCACCGCCAATTCGCTCACGAGCCAGCCGAGCGTCTCCCGGCTCGTCGACCGTATGGTCACGCGCGGTCTGGTGAGCAAGCGCGTCGACCCCGATGACGGTCGCGGTGCGATCGTCACCGCGACGGATGCCGGCGCGCGCGCATTCCGCCAGATGGCCACCGTGCACGGGCGCACGATCGCCGAGCGCATGTCGCCGCTCTCAGACGACGAACTCGCGGCGCTTCTCGCGCTGACGGAGAAGCTGCGCGGCAGGCCATAGAGCGCCTTTCCCCGGATGCACGCTGCTGTTTCTGCACAGATCGAACGACTGGCGAGTTATCCACAATTATCGAAGATATGTTTGAATGTCGTTTCGTCTCGAAGTAAACTGAGTGAATGACGAACCACCTGAGCGGACTGCACGAGGCGATCGACCGCCTCGACGCGGCATGGTCGGGAGCCACCGATGCTTCCGGCATGACGCGGCAGCAGCTCGTCGAGGCGAATGCGGCCCTCGGCAGGCTCCGTCGTCTGGTCGATGCTCTGCACTCCGAGGTGGCCGCAGGCATCGCTCACGAGTCGCGGCCGGCACTCGGGCCGGACTCGCTCGCCAAGCAGCAGGGTTTCCGCAATCCCGCCCAGCTGATCGCCACCACTTCCGGCGCCACTGCCGGCGAGGCGACGCGGCTCGTCAAAGTGGGCGAGGCCACGGCGCCGCGCATCGACCTGCTCGGCGAGCGCCGTCCGGCGAAGTACCCGGCCGTGCAGGCAGCACTCGCCGCCGGTGCTCTCAGCACAGCGGTCGCGGGGCTGCTGATCGGCCTCCTCGACCGCGTGCGTCTGAAGGTCGATCCGCAGTCGCTCAGCGAAGCGGAGCGGATGCTCGCCGAGAAGGCCGTCGGCCTGTCTGCCGACGAGGTGCGCAAGCTGATCGCACATGCGGAAGCCTGGCTGGACCCCGACGGTGTCGCACCGCGCGAAGAGGAGATCCGGGCGCAGCGGTCGGTCACCCTCTTCGAGCGCGACGGCGCCGTGCACCTGAACGGCGTCTTCGACATCGAGACCGCCGCACCCATCCGGGCGGCGATCAACGGGTACGTCTCGGCCCAATTCGCCGCGCGGAAGAACGCGATCGACCCCGACGCTCCCGATGCCGATCACCGGTCGGTGCCGCAGCTGCAGGCGGATGCGCTGAGCGCCCTGTGCGCGCACGGGATCGGATGCGACAACGGCGCTCCTGCCCTCGCCGGCGCGACCGTGATCGTGCGGGTGAACCTGAACGACCTGAGCGCGGGTACGGGCTTCGGCACCGTCGACGGCTCCAACCAGCCCGTCAGCATCGGCGCGGTGCGGCGGATGGCCGCCTCGGGTGGTGTGATCCCCTGCGTCCTCGGCGCCGACAGCGAGATTCTCGACTGGGGCCGCCGGCGGCGCCTGTTCACCACCGCGCAGCGGCTGGCACTGGCCGAACGCGACGGCGGATGCGCGATGTGCGGACTGCCGCCCGAGATGACGCGGGCGCACCATATCGCGTGGTGGAGCCGCGACGCCGGCCCCACTGATCTGGCGAACGGCATCCTGCTCTGCGAGAGCTGCCACCATCGCATCCATGACAACGGCTGGGAGATCCGCATCGACGGCGGCGGCACGGCCGCGCGGGTGTGGTTCATCCCGCCGCCCTACGTCGACCCCACCGGCACCCCGCGTCCGGGTGGCGCGAGGCGATACTCCCTGGCCGCGTGACTGCCCGCACTGAAGGGCGAGGACTGTGCGCGCCGCGCCGCCCATCTGGCAGGGTGGTGAGCTGAGGCCCTTCAGGGGGGAAAGGAAGGTCGCCATGGAGATCGCCGGAGCAGTCGGCATCCTGGTCATCATCGGAATCGCGCTCGTCGCGGTCATCGTCGTCGCACTCGTCCTGCTGCTGTTCGCACGCAGCTGGATCAAGGTCGCCCGCGCCGACGAGGCGCTCGTGATCTCCGGTCGCAAACAGAAGGTGCAGCGCGCCGTCATCAACGCCGATGGCAGCACGAGCTCCGAACTCGGCGAGTCGCCGGTGACGGTGATCGTCAACGGCAAGTCGCTGGTCAACCCGATCACGCAGCGCCACGAGATCATCTCGCTGCGCTCGCGCCAGGTGCTGCTGAACGCCGAGGCGCAGTCGCTCGACAGCGTGACCCTGAACGTCGACGGCGTCGCGATCGTGAAGATCGGCTCCGACCCGCTGTACGTCCGCCGCGCCGCCGAGCGTTTCGCCTCGCAGGACAAGGCGATCGAGCAGTTCACCACCGAGCAGCTCGAGGGCGCGCTGCGCGGCATCGTCGCCACCCTGTCGGTCGTCGAGCTGATGCGCGAGCGCAAGAAGTTCTCCGACCAGATCGCGGCAGACGTCTCCAATGAGCTGGCCGATCAGGGACTGATCCTCGACTCCTTCCAGATCAAGGGCATCACCGACCGGGTCGGCTACATCCAGTCGCTCGGCGCACCCGAGATCCAGGCGAAGCGCCAGGCGGCCGAGATCTCGCAGACCAACGCCGACCGCGCGATCAACCAGAAGAACATCGCCAACCAGGAAGCGAACCTGATCGAGCAGACCGCGCTCGACACCAACACCGCCAACGCCAACGCCGGCATCGGCCGCGCCCGCGCCGAGGCCGAGCAGGCCGAGCAGCTCGCCCGCGCACAGGCCGAGCAGGCCGTTCTGCAGCAGCAGGCCGAGAACCGGCAGGCGCAGCTGGACGCCGACGTCAAGCGCGTCGCCGACGCCCAGCGCTACGAGGCCGAGACCCGCGCCCAGGCCGACCTGTTCACGCGCGAGAAGGCGGCCGAGGCCGCCGCGATCGAGCAGGTCAAGCAGGCCGAGGCCCGCACCCGCATCGCCGAGCAGCAGGCGCAGGCCGACCGGGCGCGCGCCGCCGGTGAAGCAGCCGCAGCCGAGGCGAAGGCCACCGGTGACGCCAACGCGCTGCGTGCGCAGGCTGAGGCCGAAGCCGAGGCGCGCCGCCTGCGCGCGAACGCCGAAGCCGAGGCGATCCGCGCCGAGGGTGAGGCGCGCGCGGCCGCCGTCGAGGCCGAGGCGAAGGCCATCGCCTCGAACCAGGAGGCGTTCCTGTCGCAGCGCGTGCTCGAGGTGCTCCCCCAGATCATGGCGGAGTTCGCCAAGGGCTACTCGACCATCGGCAACGTCTCGATCATCGGCGGCGCCGGCGAAGACGGTGCCTCCACGGTCGTGGGCGGCGACAACGCCAAGGCCATGCGATCGGTGTTCGACAGCGTCAGCGCGGCCACCGGCCTCGACCTCGCCGCGATCATCCAGGGCCAGGCGGTCGGTCGCGGCTTCGGCGCGGGGGTGGCGCAGGCGACGGATGCCTCGTCCGCGGCATCCGGTGACTCCCGCACCTCCACGGCGATCGTCGAGCGCACCCTCGCTGACGCCGACGAGCCCACCTCGGGCACCTGACCCCCGGCAGACTGGAAGCGTGAGCTCTCCCGCGTTCGACCTCGCCCGCATCGGGGCGGGACTGTCGTTCGCGGGGGCCCTCGCCGACGTGGATCGCGCCCTCGACGCGAGCACCGGGCTGGTCGTGAGCGCCCCGCCCGGCACCGGGAAGACGACGCTGGTGCCGCCGCTGCTCGCTTCTCGCGTGACCGGACGCGTGATCGTCACGCAGCCGCGACGGGTGGCCGCGCGCGCGGGCGCCCGACGTCTCGCCCAGCTCGACGGATCGCCGCTCGGCAGCCGCGTCGGCTTCACCGTGCGCGGTGAGCGACAGGTCGGCGTCGGCACCCGGGTGGAGTTCGTCACCGCCGGCGTGCTGCTGCGACGGATGCTCGACGACCCCGGCCTCGACGGCGTCGACGCCGTCATCCTCGACGAGGTGCACGAGCGCGCCCTCGACACCGACCTGCTCATCGGGCTGCTGGGCGAGGTCCGCCAGCTGCGCGACGACCTCACGCTCGTCGCGATGTCGGCGACGCTCGACGCCGACCGGGTCGCCGGTGTCATCGGCACGGATGCCGCGCCGGCGCCGATCATCGCCCACACCGTACCCGCGCATGCGCTGACCGAGCGGTGGGCGCCGAGCCCCGTTCCGCGGCTGGATGAGCGCGGGGTGACCCGGGGTTTCCTCGACCACCTCGCCGATACCGCGGCCTCCGCGGCGCGGGAGCTGCAGCGGGCCGATCCGGCGGGCGACGTCCTGGTCTTCGCCCCCGGTGCCCGCGAGGTCACCGAGATCGCCAGACGCCTGGCCTCGGCGATCCCGGATGCCGACGTGCGCGAGCTGCACGGGCAGCTGTCATCCGCGGCGCAGGACGCCGTGATCCGCGGTCGCGCACCCGGTGGTCCTCGGCGCGTCATCGTGAGCACGTCGCTCGCCGAGTCGTCGCTGACCGTTCCCGGGGTGCGCGTCGTCGTCGACAGCTGTCTTGCCCGGCGTCCGCAGCGCGACGCCGCACGCGGGATGACCGGCCTCGTCACCTCCGCCGCCTCGCGCGCGTCCTGCGTGCAACGCGCAGGACGCGCCACGCGCGAGGCGCCCGGCACCGTGATCCGCTGCGTCGACGAGCGCACCTATGCCGCAGCCCCCGCCCGCACCGCGCCCGAGATCGCCACCGCCGACCTCGCCGATGCGGCCCTGCTGCTCGCCTGCTGGGGCTCCCCCGGCGCGGCGGGACTGCGGCTGCTCGACCCTCCCCCGGCCGAGAGCATGCGCGACGCCGTGGCAGTCCTGCACGGGCTCGGTGCGGTCGACGACGAGGGGCGGGTCACCGATGCGGGTCGTGCCCTCGCGCACATCCCCGTGGACCCTCGACTGGCCCGAGCGCTGCGCGACGGTGCCGAGATCGCCGGCTCGCAGGTGGCCGCCGGGGTGGTCGCCCTGCTGAGTGCGGACATGCGGATGCCGGATGCCGACATCGCCGCGACTCTCAAAGCGCTGCGCCACCGCCGCGACCCCATAGCCGCAGCATGGCAGCGCGAGGTCGACCGGCTGCAGCGGCTCGTCCCCGCTCACCGGCCGACGACGGCAGGCACCGACGAGGTCGGGTTCATCGTCGCTCTCGCCCACCCGGCGCGGATCGCGCGGCGGGTGGAACGCAGCGCCGACGGCGCGACGTTCCTGCTGGCATCCGGCACCCGCGCCGGCATCCGCGGCCCCCTCGCCGACGCAGAATGGCTGGCCGTCGCCGACGTCGCCCGCGCCTCGGGTCGAGCCGCGGCCGGGTCGGGCGCGCTGATCCGCGCGGCGGCGCCGATCACCGAGGCGCAGCTCGAGCGCGCCGCCGATCATCTGCTGACCGATCGTGTGGAGGCGCGCTTCGACGGCGGCCGGGTCTCGGCCCGGCGCGAGCGTCGCGTGGGCGCCATCGTGCGCACGACGGTGCCGGTGCGCCCCACGCCGGAGGAGGCGGCGGACGCCGTGCGCCGCGCGGTGCAGGTCGAGGGGCTCGGCCTGTTCGACTGGTGTGCCGCCGCCAGCGCGCTGCGTCGACGGCTGGGGCTTCTGCACCGCGAGCTGGGCGAGCCGTGGCCGGAGATGTCGGATGCCGCTCTCGTCGCGCGACTGGATGACTGGCTCGCTCCGGAGCTGCGGGCACTGGCCAGCGGCATCCCGGCGGCGCGCGTCGACCTGGCCGCACCACTGCGCCGCCTGCTGCCCTGGCCGGCCGCCGCCGACCTCGACGCGCTCGCTCCGGAACGGCTGGAGGTGCCCAGCGGCTCGCACGTGCGCATCGCCTACCCGCCGCTGGACGAGCCCGATGCGCTGCCCGTGGTGGCGGTGAAGCTGCAGGAGTGCTTCGGCTGGGCCGACACTCCGCGACTGATCGGCGGGCGCGTCCCGGTGCTGTTCCATCTGCTCTCTCCGGCGGGCCGGCCCCTCGCCGTCACCGCCGACCTCGCCTCGTTCTGGTCGGGACCGTACGCGCAGGTGCGCGCCGAGATGCGCGGGCGCTACCCCAAGCACCCGTGGCCGGAGAACCCGTGGGCGGCGGCGCCCACCCGGCACACCACGCGCCGCGCGGCACGCGAGTGAGCACCGCTGCGGCCACGATCCGGCCACCCGTTCACGGTGTGCGGCGGCGCAGGGTGAGCGGGGCGAGGACCAGGCATCCCACCGCGAACGCGGCGACGATCAGCAGCGGCGCACCGACATCCCAGCCCTCCTCGCCCGCCGCGACGGCCTGGATCGCGTCGATGGCATGGCTCAGCGGCAGCCAGTCGGAGATGGCGTAGAGCACGTCGGGCATCTGATCGCGCGGCATGAACAGCCCGCCGAGGATGATCTGCGGAAACACCAGCACCGGCATGAACTGCACGGCCTGGAACTCGGTCTGCGCGAAGGCGCTGGCGAGCAACCCGAGGGCCGTGCCGAGCACGGCGTCGACGACCGCCACCGCGCCCAGCTGCCACAGCGGCCCTTCGACGTCGAGCCCGCACACATACACCGCGAACGCCACCGTGATGGCCGCTTGCACGAGCGCCACCAGCGCGAACGCCAGTGCATAGCCGATGAGGAAGTCGGCCTTCCCGAGCGGCGTCGTCATGAGCCGCTCCAGCGTGCCCGAACGGCGCTCGCGCAGCGTGGTGACGGAGGTCACCAGGAACATGACGATGAACGGGAACAGGGCCAGAATCGCGCCGCCGAAGCGGTCGAACACGCCCTCCTGATCGGCGAACAGCCATGCGAACAGCCCCACGAGCAGGCTCGGGGCGACGAGCATGAGCGCGATGGAGCGCGGGTCGTGTCGCAGCTGATGCAGCACCCGTCCGGCGGTCGCGAGGGTGCGCCGGACGTTCACGAGTCCCTCCTGCGCAGCGCCCGGCGCGTCGGCAGTCCCGGCTCGAGATCCGCACGGTGATCGCTCTCGCGTTCGACGTCGCGCTGGATGAGCACCAGGAACGCGTTCTCGGCGTCGGTCTGTCCGGTCTCGGCGAGCAGCTGTTCGGGGGTCGTGTCGGTGATGATCTTTCCGCTGCGCATGAGCAGCAGACGATCGCAGCGCAGCGCCTCGTCCATGACGTGGCTGGACACGAGCATGGTGGTGCCGGCATCGGCGATCTCGCGGAACAGCTGCCAGAGCTCGGCGCGCAGCACCGGGTCGAGGCCGACGGTCGGCTCGTCGAGGACGATCAGCTCGGGGCGCCCGAGCAGGGCCACGGCCAGTGACACCCGGTTCTGCTGCCCACCGCTGAGATCCGCCGCCTGCTGGCGCGCCTGCGCACGCAGCCCCACCTGCGAGAGCACTCGATCTACTTCCCCCGGCGGTGCCCCGAGCACTGACGCGAAATAGCGCAGGTTCTCTCGGACGCTGAGGTCGCCGTACACTGCGGCTCCCTGCGTTCCGTAGGCGATTCTCCCACGCAGACCGCGTGAGCCGGCCGGTTCGCCGAGCACGGAGATGCTGCCGCCCTCCACCCGCTGCACGCCGACGATGGCGCGCATCAGCGTGGTCTTGCCGCTACCCGAGGGCCCGAGCAGTCCGATCACCCGACCGCTCGGAACGCGCAGCGACAGCCCGTCGAGAACCGCTCGCCGTCCGCGCCGCACCCGCAGTTCGTCGACGACGACGGCATCCGCGCTGTCGGTCATGGCTTGATTATTCACCCGCGCACGGGCGTTGGCGAGACCCCGCTCATCGTGAAGAGAGCGCGCCGGTCAGCACTCGATGACGTTCACCGCGAGGCCGCCCTCGCTGGTCTCCTTGTACTTCGTCGACATGTCCAGACCGGTCTGGCGCATGGTCTCGACGACCGCGTCGAGCGAGACGTAGTGATGCCCGTCGCCGCGCAGGGCGAGCCGCGCGGCGGTGACGGCGGTGGAGGCGGCGATCGCGTTGCGCTCGATGCACGGGATCTGCACGAGGCCGCCGATCGGGTCGCAGGTGAGCCCGAGGTGGTGCTCCATCGCGATCTCGGCGGCGTTCTCGATCTGACGGACGGTGCCGCCCATCACCGCGGTGAGCCCGCCGGCGGCCATCGCGCACGCCGAGCCGACCTCGGCCTGGCATCCGCCCTCGGCCCCGGAGATCGACGCGTTGGCCTTGAACAGCGAGCCGAGCGCGGTGGCGGTGAGCAGGAAGCGCCGGATGCCGCGGCGCCGGTTCGCCTCCGCCACGGCGTCCTCGTCGACCAGTTCGCCCTTCGACAGGCTCATCACCGGCGTGCTGTCGGCCGCCCCGGACGGACGGTAGCCCAGCAGCGCACTGCCCACCAGCTCACCGTGCGGAGTCACCGCGTTGCCGACGCCCAATCCGGAATCCGCGAGGAAGCGCCACCAGTACATCGCGACGGCGGGCAGGATGCCGGCGGCGCCGTTCGTCGGCGCGGTGACCACACGTCCGCCGGCAGCGTTCTCCTCGTTGACCGCCAGCGCAAACGCACCGAGCCACTCGCCGGGCACCGCGACATGCCCCTCCGCCTCCGAGGTCTCCAGCTGCTCGCGGATGTCGCCGGCGCGGCGCTTGACCTTCAGGATGCCCGGCAGCGTGCCGCCGGCGTGCAGCCCGGCGTCGACGCAAGCCGCCATGGCGTCCCAGATCGCGTCCAGTCCCGCGGCGACCTCCTCCTCGCTGCGCTGCGCCATCTCGTTCGCGCGGGCGAGCTCGGCGATCGACATGCCCGTCTCGTCGCACAGTGCGAGCAGCTCCTCGGCGGTGTCGTACGGGAACGGCTGCGGCGCGGCCGCGACGCGCGGCTGCTCGCCGTCGCGGCGGATGAACCCGCCGCCGACGGAGTAGTAGGTCTGCTCGAGCACCGGGGCGCCATCGGCGTCCAGTGCGTGCAGCGTCATCGCGTTCGGGTGACCGGGCAGGCGGGTGCGCGGGACGAACGCGATGTCGTCCTTGGCGAACGGGATGCCGTGCTCCCCCGCCAGCAGCAGCTCGCGCCCTTCCGGCCAGGTGCTCCACAGCTCGCGCACATCGGCCGGCTCGCAGGTCTCGGGGCGCAGTCCCTGCAGGCCGGCGACGACGGCATCCGGGGTGCCATGGCCCAATCCGGTGGCGCCGAGAGAGCCGAACAGCTCGCAGCGCACGCGGGCGACGCGCTCGATCAGACCGTCGCCGCGCAGGCGATCCGCGAAGTCCAGACCGGCCCGCATCGGCCCCACGGTGTGGGAGCTCGAGGGTCCCACGCCGATGGAGAACAGGTCGAAAGCCGAGACGTACGCAGTCACGCCTCCAGCCTACGGCCGGCGCGACTTCTCCGGGCCGGTGCCGGTCGGCAGGAAAGGCGAAACCCCCGTCGCTTCCGCGACGGGGGTTTCGATACTGTCTCAACACAGTGCGCGCCCCGAGGGACTCGAACCCCCAACCTTCTGATCCGTAGTCAGATGCTCTATCCATTGAGCTAGGGGCGCACGGCCCGCTCAGCGGGCCAGGGAACAGCCTACAGCACGTTTCACCGAGAAGCGAAATCGGGCCGGGACGGGCTCAGGACCGTCGCGCCCAGGGCGCCTTGCGCGGCTCTTTCTCGGCACGCAGCGCCTCCCGCTCATCCGCCTTCTCCTCGGCCCTCTCCCGCTTGCGACGGGCGCGCTGGGCCGACGAGAGCGCCTGCAGGTCGACCAGCTTCAGCGCCTGCATGCGCGCCTCGCGCATGGTCTCGTACTCGGGGTCCTGATCGGCGCGCATGCCCTCCACGCGCAGGCGCCGGTCGAGGTTGCCGCGCACGTCGGCCCAGGCCGCTGCCCGTGCCTCTTCGACCAGGTCGCGCAGCGCCTCAGGATCGTCTGTCATGGCGCGCAGGTGCTCTGCCACACCGACGGACTGCTTGGCGCGGCGGCGGAGGTTCCGCACGTCGCGGTCGCGGTAGTCGTGCGTGCCGTGCGGGTCGGAGTGCCGCCCACGGGCGCGCTTGCGCAGCAGCGTCAGATGCTCGGCGGCCTGCTCGGATTCGTCGGCCATGGCGCGCAGGGCCGTGCGCGCCTCGTCCATGTAGTGCGCGATCTCGAATGCGCCGCCGCGCGCGATCGTGCCGACGAGGATCTGGTTCTTCACCGTCAGTCGCACGGCCGCCGTGGCGATCGCGACGCCCTCGGCGATGGCATCCGCTGTCCGTCCCACACGCACCTCCCGTTCCGAGCGTACCGGCACCCCACCGACAGCGGTGGGCGGGGTTCAGTCGGGCTCTTCCACCGATCCGAAGAGCCGCTCGCGGGTCACCGCACGCCCCTGCGCGAGGTGCTCCGGGATGAGTCGCTCGACAGCTTCGACGTCGCGATCGCGGATCGCCTCGAGGATCACGCGGTGGGTCGCCGCCATCCCGACGAGGTCCTCGTGCTGGCCGAACAGCCACCGCAGCCGGGTCACCAGCGAGTCCGCCAGCTCGATGAGCATGGCGTTCTCGGACAGACGCACCGCCGCCATGTGGAATGCGGCGGATGCCTCCAGGGCCGATTCGGTGTCGCCGAGCGCGGCCGCCGTCGCCTCCTGGGTGACGAGCGATTCGAGCAGAGCCAGCCCGACGTCGTCGATGCGCTTGGTGGTGAGGACGAAGGCGAGGGTCTCGACGGCTTCGCGCACCTCGGCGAAATCCTGCACGTCCTGCTCGGAGAACCGCCGGACGGTCGCCCAGCTGCGCGGGCGCGCGACGACGATCCCGTCGGCGACGAGGGCCTTGATCGCCTCGCGGACCGGCAGGCGCGAGACCTTCAGCTCGGCGGCGATGTCACGCTCCACCAGACGCGATCCCGGCGGGCGTCGTCCGAAGATGATGTCGTCGCGCAGGGAGTCGGCGACCCGCACCGACTCGAGGCCGGCACTGCGCTCCATCACCATGATCGGATTCAACCACCACGACGGCGATTCGGCCACTACTCCGTCAGGCGGAATCCGTCCGCACCGGCGCGCCGATCAGGGCCGGGTCACAGTTCGACGGGCGGGGAGGGTTCGTCGGCAGCGGCATCCGGATGCCGCGCGAGGTTGACGATGGCGGCGATGAGACCGCCCCACACCGTCACCATCGCGACGATCATCATGATCACAGCGGTCGTGGTCATGCGTGCTCTCCCTTCATCGTCGAGCCGACCCTGCCGGCGGCGGCCGGCACGGCGATGCTCGCCGTCTCGGCATCCGGGGCGTACTGCTCGGCCACGAGGAACTCGTCGTACTCGGGGTCGTCCTTGGCGTGCGAGCGGCGGCTCCAGGGCAGCAGCGAGAGCAGGATCGCGAGCACGACCAGCGCGATCACCATCCCCCAGCCGAAGATGGCGAGGAACCACAGCGGGTAGCCCCCGTAGGGCTGGCTGATCTTGGCGATGATCTCGCTCACGAACAGGTAGCCGAGCACGACCGGCGCAAGCGCGCCGACCAGCAGCATCCAGGTCCAGCCGAGGCGGAAGCTCGAGCGACGGTTCAGGTGCTCACGCAGCATCGGCAGGCGGTGCAGCAGCCAGGCCACCACGATCACGGCGACCAGCGCGACCGCCATGATGCCGAACGCGTTGATGAACGCGTCGGTCGCATCGAGCACGGCCAGCGCGGTCGTCGTGGAGAAGAACGCGATGGAGATCAGTGCGACGGGGATCGCGACGGTGAGGGTGGTGCGCACGCGGCCCCACCCGAGTTTGTCCTGCAGCGCGGCGACGACGACTTCGAGCACGGAGATGAGCGAGGTCACCCCGGCGAAGACCAGTGCGCCGAAGAACAGCACGCCGATGATCGAACCGCCCACCGCGTTCGAGACGATGGTCGGGAAGGCGACGAAGGCGAGGCCGATGCCGTTCGCGGCGACGTCGCCCACCTTCTCGCCCTGCGCCTGCGCCATGAAGCCCAGCGCGGCGAAGACACCGATGCCGGCAAGGATCTCGAACCCGGAGTTCGCGAAGCCGACCACGAGCCCCGAGCCGGTGAGGTCGGTCTTGCGCTTGAGGTACGAGGAGTAGGTGACCATGATGCCGAACGCCACCGACAGCGAGAAGAAGATGTGCCCGTAGGCCGACGCCCACACGCCGGGGTTCGCCAGCGCTGCCCAGTTCGGGGTGAAGAAGGCGTTGAGCCCGTCCATCGCCCCCGGCAGGAACAGCGACTGCACCACCAGCGCGGCGAACATCAGGGTCAGCAGCGGCATGAGCACCATGTTCGCCGCGCCGATCCCCCGCTTCACTCCGAGGGCCATGATGACGATCACGACCAGCCAGACGCCGATCAGCGGCAGGCCGACCTGCGGGACGAACTCCAGCGAGATGCCGTCCTTCACCTTGCCCATCTGCAGGAACTCCTTGAAGAAGAAGCCCTCCTCGTTGCCCTTGCCCCAGCTGATCTGCGCCGAGAACCAGGTGTACATCGCCGCCCAGGCGATGATCACCGCGTAGTAGGTCGCGATCACCACGCAGATGAGCACCTGCCACCACCCCAACGGCTCGACCGCGCGGTGCATGCGCCGGAAGGCGAGCGGCGCGGAGCCGCGGAAGCGATGGCCGATCGCGTAGTCGAAGAACAGCAGCGGGATGCCGGCGGTGAGCAGTGCGCACAGGTACGGGATCAGGAACGCGCCGCCGCCGCCCTCGTACGCGACGTACGGGAAGCGCCAGATGTTGCCGAGCCCGACGGCAGAGCCGATCGCGGAGAGGATGAAGACGTTGCGCGAGCCGAAGGCCTCGCGCCGTGGGGGCTGCGTCGCTGCGTTGGCCATGAGTTTCAGGGTAGTGGAGCGGATGCTGCCGGCGCGGTCGTGTCACGGCGCGGCCGTGTCACAGTCGCGTCATGTCACCCCTCCGCACCGCCTGTCAGCTCGCCCCGTCCGCGCCGTCGACGCCGGGGCCGGGTCCGGGGCGCACGGCCGCGGTCTCGGCGATGTCCACGCGGACGTTGCCGCCGTGCTCCGACACATCGATGCGCGGCGCCGCGTCGGCTTCAGTGGAGTGCTCGGCGCGCAGGAACTGGTCGCGCAGCTTCTGCTCGTGACTCATGTCGTCGACGCCCTCATCCTTCTCGCTCATGTCACGACCATCATGCACGCGGGCGGCGCGGGCGAGACCCTGGCCGCTGCGCGGCGGGCGTGATAGAGGTGCTCAGTCCAAGACCTGCTGCTCACCACCGCGGGTGGACATCCGCGCGGAACCGGCGGTCGTACAGATCGCGCACAGCGGAGGTGAAGTCCTCACCGAGCTCGGGAACCGACCCCGCCGCCGCGTTCGATTCCGCCTGCGCCACACTGCGGGCACCGGGGATCACGGACGAGACACCCGGGAGCTGAGACACCCACGCCAGAGCCGCCGTCGCGGGAGCGAGCCCCGCTTTCGCGGCGAGCGCGGAGAACTCCTGCGCCGCCTCCACGCCCTGTTCGTAGTCGACGCCCGAGAAGGTCTCGCCCTGGTCGAAGGCCTCGCCGTGCCGGTTGAAGCTGCGGTGATCGTTCGCGGCGAACTCCGTGTCGCGGGAGTAGCGTCCCGAGAGCAGCCCGCTCGCGAGCGGCACGCGTGCGATGATGCCGACCCCGGCGTCGATGGCTGCCGGCAGGACCTCGTCGAGCGGCTTCAGGCGGAAGGCGTTGAGGATGATCTGCACCGTCGCGACACCCGGGCGCCCGATGGCGGCGAGTGCCTGGGCGGTCGTCTCGACGCTCACGCCGTACGCGGCCACGATCTGTTCGGCGACGAGGGTGTCGAGTGCATCGAACACCGCGTCGTCGGAGTAGACCGCAGGGGGCGGGCAGTGCAGCTGCACGAGGTCGAGCGTGTCGACGCCGAGGTTCCGCCGGCTGCGGTCGGTCCAGGAGCGGAAGTTCTCGAGCACGTAGTTGGCGGGGATCTGCTCCACACGACGCCCCATCTTGGTGGCGACCATGAGCGGGGCGTCCGGGTTGTCGCGCCGCCACGCGCCGATCAGCGACTCGCTGCGTCCGTCGCCGTAGACGTCGGCGGTGTCGAAGAAGGTGACTCCGGCGGTAGCGCTCGCATCGAGCACGGCCCTGGCATCGGCTTCGCTCACATCACCCCAGTCCGCGCCGAGCTGCCACGTGCCGAGACCGATGACCGAGACGTCGCGACCAGTGCGACCCAGAGTGCGATGCTGCATGGCACCGAGCCTACGGTGCAGCGGGAGCGGGCGGCGCAGCGGCGGGGGATCGTGACTGGAATCGCCGACGGAGCGAAAAATCCGGCTCCCGAGGCTTCGTCCCGAGACCGGATTCTTGGCGGAGACGGAGGGATTTGAACCCTCGGTCCCCTTGCGAGGACTCCACCTTAGCAGGGTGGTGCACTAGGCCTGACTATGCGACGTCTCCAGTACCCGCCACGGCGAGCACGTCGTTCCATCATAACGGGTCACCCGCCCTGCTCGTGCACGCGGGCGCCACTTTCGGTGGCGCTCGACTCCCGCACCACGAGCTCCGGACGGAACCGCACCTGCCGCTCATGCTCGCCCCCGTCCGCCATCTCCTTGAGCAGCAGGTCCACGCCGGTCCATCCGATCAGCCGCGCCGGCTGACGCACGGAGCTCAGCGGAACGACTGTGGCGCTGGCGAAGTCGATGTCGTCGTAGCCGATCAGCGCGATGTCATCCGGGACGTCGACGCCGGAGCCGAAGCTGAACGCCTGCAGCAGACCCACCGCGAGCAGATCGTTGGCGGCGAACACCGCATCCGGTCGCAGAGCAGCGTCTCGCGCGACGATCTCCTCCCCCGCCGACCGACCCTGCAGCACCGTCAGCGCCGGCCGCTCGATGATCTCGATCCCGGCATCCGGATACTCCGCCACCGCGGACCGCGCACCCGTGAGACGGTCCGCCACCTGTCGCACGGATCGGGGGCCGCAGACGAACGCGAGGCGACGACGGCCGGACTGTAGCAGATGCTCGGCGGCCAGTCGCCCCCCTTCGACGTCGTCGACAGAGACGGAGGGGAACGAGTCGTCCGACCCCTCGCGGTCCACCAGGATCACCGGCACCCCGGCGGCTGAGAGAGCGTGCAGGCGGGTGAGGTCCTCTGATGCCGGCGTGACAAGCACCCCGTTCACCCGCTGCTCCAGGAACAGCGCGAGGTGCGAGTTCTGACGCTCGACTGCCTCGTCGCTGTTGCCGAGCAGGACGGTCATGCCGGCCTCCGCCGCGCGATCCTCGGCGCCGCGGACGATCTCCGCGAAGAAGGGGTTGCCGACGTCTGCGACCACCAGCCCGATGCTGCGGCTGCGACCTGCGCGCAGCTGGCGAGCGGCGTCATTGCGGACGAATCCCAGCCGCTCGATCGCGGTCTGCACGCGCTGAACCGTGGCCGACGACACCCGCTCGGGTCGGTTGAGCACGTTCGAGACCGTGCCCACCGACACCCCGGCCGCCGCGGCGACGTCCTTCACACCCACAGACATCGCTGTCTCCTCGCTCTTCGCAACGATCGACGGTGTCAGCCGAGTCGCACAGCGGCCCAGCTCACCGGCGGCAGCGTCATCCGCAGCACGCCGTCCTCGACACCGGCGTCCAACTCGCTGACCCCAACGCGCTCGGGATCCGCGAGCGTGTTCGCGGCATACATGTCCTCCTCGTGCAGGATATGCGCCTCCTGCACCCGCAGGCCCTTCGCCGCGCCGCCCGCCAGGCGCGAGACGTCCAGCTCGATCGGCGCCGTCTCGACCGTGGAGCGGTTCACCAGGAACAGCGTGGCGCCGTCGTCGTCCAGGGTTGCGACGGCGTTCACCGCCGCGACCTCCCCGAATCGGATGCTGGTGAACGTGCCGCACTCGATCGGAACCCGCACCGCCGTCGCACCCGCCAACCGCGACGTGATCGAGAACGGGAAGAACGTCGTCTGGCGCCACGCGATCCCGCCGGGCTCGGTCATGATCGGGGCGATCACGTTGACCAGCTGAGCGAGGGATGCCGAACGCACCCGGTCTGCATGCTGCAGCAGCGTGATCAGCAGGTCGCCGAACACCACCGCGTCCAGTGCGCTGTACTGATCCTCGAGCTGCCGGGGCGCGATCGGCCAGTCGTCCGGCCCATAGGTCTTGGCCTGCTCCTCCCAGCGGGACAGGTACCAGACGTTCCATTCGTCGAAGGCGATCTGGATGCGCTTGTCGCTCTTGCGTGCTGCGGCGACCTGATCGGCGGTCGCCACCACCTCGCTGATGAAGCGATCCATGTCGACCGCCGAGGCGAGGAACTCCTGGGCGTCCCCGTCACGCTCCTGGTAGTACGCGTGGCACGAGATGAAATCGACATCGTCGAAGGCCTGCTCGAGCACCTCGCGCTCCCAGCTGCCGAAGGTCGGCATGGTGCGTCCGGACGAGCCGCACGCCACCAGCTGCACCGTCGGATCCATCTGCCGCATCGCCTTGGCCGTGCGTGAGGCGAGCTTGCCGTAGTCGACGGCGTTGCGGTGGCCCAGCTGCCACGGCCCGTCCATCTCGTTGCCCAGGCACCACATGCGCACGCCGAACGGCTCCGCGCGGCCGTTGGCAGCGCGCCGCCGGGTCCACTCCGTCTCCACCGAGACGTTGGCGTACTCGAGAAGGTCCAGCGCTTCCTGGGTACCGCGCGTACCGAGGTTGACCGCCAGCATCAGTTCGCTGCCGACCTTCGCCAGCCACTCCGCGAACTCGTGCAGACCGACCTCGTTCGTCTCCGTGGCATGCCAGGCGAGGTCGAGCCGGCGAGGCCGCTGATCGCGCGGGCCGATGCCGTCCTCCCACCGGTAGCCCGAGACGAAGTTACCGCCTGGGTACCGTACGGTCGTCACACCCAGCTCTTGCACGAGGGCGACGACGTCGCCCCGGAAGCCGTCCTCATCCGCGGTGGGATGCCCCGGCTCGTGGATCCCGTCGTAGATGTGGCGGCCCAGGTGCTCTACGAACCCGCCGAAGATCCGGCGATCGATGTCGGCGATCGCGTCCGCGGGGTCGATGCGTCCGGTGATCATTCGAGAATGACTTCCGCCTCGTCGAAGAAGCGATCGACCGCCTCGTCGATGGTCGTCGTCCCCAGACCGATCTCCCGTCCCAGGTCCCAGAACTTCTGCTCGAGAGAGCCGTAGCCCACGACCGGCACAGGAGGCGTGTCACCGACGCGATCGGCGACGGATGCGATGTAGTCGGCGACCTGCTTGTCGATGCCCTCGAGAGCGGTGCCGGCAAGCTTGCTCGAGGACGCTGGGAAGCCCAGCGTGGTGCCGAAGATCCTACCGGCGTCCTCGCTGTTCACCACGAAGTCCAGGAACATGGCCGCGGCTTCCGGATGCTTGGTCTTCGGCGAGATGGCGATCTGCAGCCCGCCCTGCTGATACAGGTCCTTGGCGCCGGCGACCGAAGTGGGCGGCGCGATGATCGTCATCGACTTGGCCGTGGAATCCGCCAGATAGCTGCCGAGGAAATTGCTCCAGCTCATCTCGCTGGCGGTGAGCCGGCCGCCCAGACCCGACTTCGGACTGATCTCCTCCAGACGCTGCTGAGGCACGGCAGCGCCGCCGCGCAACTGGTCTCCGCTCGCCCAGTACTCGCGCAGCTCGTCCTTGGTGAAGCCGAGTTCGCCGTCATCCGTGTACAGGTTCTTGCCGTGCGCGCGCAGGACGAGCTCGAAACCCTGAATGCGCTGCGTGTAGTCCGTGCCACCGTAGACCTTCCCTGCGGACGCCTCGGTGAATGCGGCCATCCAGTCGTTGTACTCGGCAGGGGTGGATCCGCCCTCGGGCGCTGCCACTGCATACTCGTCGAGCAGGTCATCGTTCACGAAGTTCGCCCACATGCTGTATCCGGTGGGGAGGGAGTACTGCACATCATCGAGCCGACCGGTGCCGAGCAGAGAATCCTCGAAGGTGGAGAAATCGACGTACTCCGACACGGTGCCAAGGTCAAGCAGGTGCCCGCTCTCGGCGTATTGGCGCAGATAGCTGTCGGAGAACTGGAAGACGTCAGGCAGGCCTCCGCTCGCCGCTTCCGTCGCGCGCTTCTCCCAATAGCTGGGGAAGTCGGTGAACGTCGTCTTGATCTCGATATTCGGGTGTTCTTCGTTGAAGGCCTTGATCAGTGCGTTGTAGCGTTCGGCACGATCATCGTTGCCCCAGAAGGCGAAATCCAACGAGACGTCGGCATCGGGGTCGAATTCTGCAGCGGGCTCGGCGGCACCGCATCCGGAGAGCACCAAGCCTCCGGTAAGGATCGCAGCGGAGGCAGCGAGCATGCGTCCGAGCCGGTGGGAAGCAGCAGTCAAGTCAAACTCCTTGTTGAGTAACAGAACCAATCGACCAAAGAGAGTCCCGCTCAGCGCCGTCGGCGACGAGCAGGCACGGCGAGCACGGCGAGAGCAGCGCACCCGATCGCGGGAATGAACAGAGGCATGAGCGCCCAGGTGACCACGCCGACGAACACGACGGTCGCGGCGAGGAAGAGCGCGCCGACGGGATCGTGCAAGACCGCCCGCGGAACGCTGCGAACCGCGCGCCGCCACCCGGCCTCCGGTGACCACTGACCGGCGGCGACCAGAATCGCGACCGCGAGCACTGTCAACGCCGACCAGCCGAAGACCGACACGAACGCGCCGCCGGGCAGTGCGCCGGTGCCGGCGAGGTCGATGTCCAGCACCAGGATCGCCGCGAGAAGCGCGGCCACGGCTCCGCCGACGGCGCCGGCGCCCAGGCCTCGGCGGAAGTCCCCCCAGAACAGCGCGACGCTGGAACCCTCTGCCGCAGCGAAGCGCCGCAGATGACGCACACCCGCGGCGAGTGCCACCGGAAGCGTGACCACGGGAAGGCTCGCCACGGTGATGAGCAATCCGACGGTGAGAACCTCGCCGAACAGGCCGAACTTCGCCGTCGCCCCGGGATTCGGTCCCGGGTCGTAGGCCTCCGCGACCGGCCCCGCTCCCGAGCGCGCTTCGCGCATGGCGGCCCGACGCTGCGCCCCCACTGTCTCGCGCGCCATGTCAGCCCTTCAGTCCCTGGGTCGCCACGCCGTCGACCAGGAAGCGCTGGAACACGATGAAGAACAGCAGAATCGGCAGCAGTGCCACGAACGAGGCGGTCACCGTCGCGCCGTAGTCGCTCGTCGAGGTCTGGTCGTTGTACAGGCGCAGTGCGATCGGCAGTGGATAGTTCTCGGGGCTGGTCAGGTACAGCAGCGGGCTGAGGAAGTCATTCCAGGCCCAGATGAACGCGAAGATGGCGCACGTGATCAGCGCCGGCTTGATGAGCGGCAGGATGATCGACCAGAAGATCCGCATGTGACCGGCTCCGTCGATGCGCGCGGCTTCGTCCATGTCCCGAGGCATCTGGCGGATGAACTGCACGATGAGGAACACGAAGAACGCCTCCGTGGCGAGGAACTTCGGCAGGATCAGCGGGATGAACGTGTCCACCCAGCCGAGCTTGTTGAAGATGATGTACTGCGGGATGATCACGACGTGGAAGGGCAGCAGCAATGTGCCGATCATCGCAGCGAAGAGGATGCTCAAGCCCTTGAACTGCACGCGGGCGAAGGCGTACGCCGCGAGTGAGGACGAGATGACGGTGCCGACGACGGCGGACGCCGCGATGATGAACGAGTTCAGGAAGAACTTCCACATCGGCACGCCGGCGATGCCCTCCATCACCTTGCCGTAGTTACTGAAGGTGGGCGAGTTCGGCAGCAGTCCCGGGTTCGAGCCGAACTCGCCGTTCGGCTTGAAGGTGGCGAGGAACAGCCAGAGCAGCGGGTACAGCACGACCGCGGTGAGGACGATGAGCCCCACGAACCAGACGATGCTCTGCCAGGTCTTCCGCTTGATCCGCCGTCGCGGGGCAGCAGGGCCCGACGGGTATGTCTGCTGTGCCGCGAACGCGGCCGAGGTGGTGGAACCGGATATGGGCGCGGGGTTCGCCGTGGTCATTTGTCGTCTCCTGCGTAGTGCACCCAGGACTTCTGCGTGCGGAAGAGGATGAAGGCGAGGAGGGCGACCACGATCAGCAGCACCCACGCCATCGCTGCGGCGTAACCCATCTGGCCGTCGGAGAAGCCGCGCTTGTAGAGGTAGACCGTGATGAAATTCGTCATGCCCGCCGGACCGCCGGTGCCGTTGGAGATGATGTAGGCAGAGGCGAACACCTGGAAGGCGCCGATGAGCCCCAGCAGCAGGTTGAAGAACATCACCGGGGAGAGCATCGGGATCGTCACCGCCCGGAATCGGCGCCATGCTCCGGCGCCGTCCATCTCGGCAGCCTCGTACAGCTCCTTGGGGATCTGCTTGAGCCCGGCGAGGAAGATCACCATGGTCGAGCCGAACGTCCACACGTGCAGCAGGATCATCATCGGAAGCACCATCGAGGGGTTGCCGATCCAGCCGCCGAGGTTGATCCCGAACGTCTGCAGGCCCGCGTCGACCGGGCCGTCGGTGGCGAACATGGCGCGCCACACGATCGCCACCGAGACGGAGGCTCCGATGAGTGAGGGCGCGTAGAAGGCGGAGCGGAAGAAGCCCGCGCCCTTGTCGCGATAGTTCAGAAGCATGGCCACTCCGAGCGCGGCAGCCAGCGTGATCGGGGTTCCCACGAACACGTAGATCAGAGTGATCTCCGCGGACTGCAGGAAGACCGGGTCCTTCGAGAACAGCCGGATGTAGTTGTCCAGGCCGATCCAGCGCGGCGGCTGGAAGATGTTGTACCGCGTGAACGACAGGTACAGCGAGTACACCATCGGCACGGCGGTGAGGCCGAGGAAGCCGATCAGCCACGGGGTCAGGAACGCGTAACCGGCCGCCGTCTCTCGGCGAGCACGGGCGCGTTGACCGGCCCGAACGGGGTCGACCTCACGACGGCCCTTGCGCAGCAGATGCGTGCTGGGCCGGTCTTCGGTGACGATGACCCGTGTCGCGGTGGTGCTCATGGGCGATCCTTCCGGGAATGCAGTGCGGGGTGGAACAGGTGGAGGGCTGACGGGCCGGGACGTGTCCCGGCCCGTCAGTCGTCTCTCACTGGTTGAGGACGACGTCCATCTCGGAGAAGAACTGCTTCACCGCGTCGTCGACCGTGATGGTGCCGAAGTTCAGCTCGGTGCCGAGCTGACGGAACTTCTCCTCCAGGGTGCCGTATCCGACGATCGGGACCGGAGGGGCGTCGCCGAGGCGGTCCTGGATGGACTCCTCGTACTCCTTGATCTGGGTGCTCAGCGGGTCGAGATCGGCGGCCTCGAGGGCGGTGGTGGATGCCGGCAGACCACGGTTCGTGCCGAAGATCTTGCCCGACTCGGGCGAGTTGATGAGGAAGTTCACCAGCGTCGCCGCGGCCTCCGGGTGCTTGGTCTTCGCAGCGATGGCGTGCAGCATGGAGGGCTTCAGGTACAGGTCCTTGGCCCCCTTCTTGGTGACCGGCGGGGCCAGCAGGCCGAGCTCGGTGTAGCCCTCGCCGAGGTTGCCGAGGTAGCCGGCGCCGAAGTTGTCCCAGGTCAGCTCGCTCGCCGTCTTCGCCGAGTCGAACGCGCCGAGCGGGCTGAGTTCCTCGACCTGCTGCTGCGGGACGCCGATGCCGTCGCGGATGGGCGCGCCCTCCTCCCAGAACTCTGTCAGACGCTTCTCGTCGAAGCCGGGGGTGCCATCCTCGTTGAAGAGGTTCTTGCCCTCGCTGCGCAGCTGGAGCTCGAAGTTCTGGATGCGCCCGGTGTAGTCGCTGCCGCCGTAGAACTCGCCGCCGGCGGCGTCGGTGACCGTCTTCATCCACTCGGTGTAGTCGTCCCAGCTGCCGCCCTGGAACTCCTCCACGCCGGCGGTCTCGAGCAGCTTCGGATTGGTGAACAGGCCCCAGGCATTGGTGGAGGTCGGGATCGCGTACGTCGTGTCGTCGACGACGCCGATCTTGAGGATGTTGTCGGCGAGCGGCTTCTTCTCGATGATGCCGCCGATGTACGGGTCCAGGTCCAGCAGCAGGCCGTTCTGGGAGTACTGGCGCAGGTACGAGTAGTCGAACTGCATGACGTCGGGCAGACCGCCGCCGGCGGCCTCGGTCTGACGCTTCTCCCAGAACTCCGGGAAGCCGAGGAAGGTGGAGTTCACCTTGATGTTCGGGTACTCCTCGTTGAACGCCTCGATGGCCTGGTTGTACAGCTCGGCGCGCACATCGTTGCCCCAGAACGCGAGGTTCAGGGTCACCTTCTCGTCGGGGTTGTAGGTGCTGGCGGGCTGGGCAGAGCCACCGCCGCTGCAGCCGGCGAGGACCAGTGCGGCCCCCGTGGCGAGGGCGACTCCGGCCGCCAGACGCTTGCTGTTGAACATCTTCGTCCTCTCTGTGAACGTCCTCGTTCGGCAGAGCCGCGGAACGTCCCTGTCCGTGCGATTGCAGGTGCGCGATCCTCGGTGCTGGGAAAGCGCTTGCCATGAAAGCTAACCCAAATTGAAACGTTTCGCAAGAGGCAGCCGCGACCGCGCCGAGGCGCGCGCCGCGCGACTCATGCCGGCACCGCGACGAGCCGAGCGTCTTCGACCGCGAGCCGCACGCGTCGCACGGCCGATCGTCGCACCTCGCCGCTGCCGGCGTGCGGAGCGGCGGGAACGGCACGGCAGAAGTAGTAGAACCACATGTCCTCGCCGTGACGCACGTGCGCACCGTGATGCCCGTGTCCGCCGGCGGGGGTCGTGTCCAGGATGACATCATCCGCTCCGCCCTGGCGCTCCCATCGGATGCCGTCCGCAGAGCGATGCACACCCATCCCGCGCCACTCGTCGACGATCATCCACCACCACCCGCCGAGCTCGAACACGTCCGGACCCTCGTGCGCACGCCCGCCGACGGCGATGCCGTCCAGACGCCACGCGATCAAGTCGGTGGAGGAGGCGACCGTGGTCACCGAGCCGGCCGCCTCGTCCTTGCACCACAGTCGCCACAGGCCGTCCGTGGTGCGCGCGACCGCCGCGTCGATCACGCGGTCGCTGCTGAGCACCAGCGGTCCCGTCCTGCTCCAGCTGCGGAGATCGTCCGAGACGTACCCGACGATGTCGCGGGCGTGCCCCGGCCAGCGGTCGGGGATGCCGTCGATCTCGGTGAGGTACATGCGCCACTGCATGCCGTCCCAGACCACTTCCGGCGCCCACTGCGTGCGGTCGACGTGCGCAGGCGGTGGCCCTGGCTCCAGGAGCAGTCCGGAAGGTCCCGGCTCCAGCGTGCCCGCATAGCTCCAGCGGATGCCGTCGCCGGACACGGCGACGCCGATGCGGCTGCCGTGCACCCACGCGACTCCGGGCCCGGGGTGCGAAAGCGACGCGCGACGCTGGGTGTAGAACATCCACCAGCGGCCACCATCGTCGATGACCACCCGCGGGTCGGTGACCCCGTCGTAGACGGGGTCGCGGTACAGCTCGCTCATGCCCGCAGATCCACCACGGGACTGGCGAAGCTCGCGCGATGCGTGGGGTGCGCGGCGAGGATCTCCGGGGTGATGATGCCGCCGCCTGCGGCCGCGGAGGCGTAGATCGCCGCGACGAGCTCCAAGGAGCGGGCGGGCGCGTCGGCGGTCGAAGGCAGCGGCCTGCCGTCGAGCAGGGCGTCGAAGACGTCACGCAGCAGCGGCGCGTGGTCGCTGCGCACCTCGGCATCCGGAAACGCCCACCCGTCGGCCTCCGATTCGAAACCGGGGGCCGCGGTGATGCGCCAGTTCTCGTGCCCGTGCCCGTAGAGGTGATCGACCGTGACAGTCGCCTTCTGCGTGTCGATGCGGATCGAGCTGGTCTCGCGGGGGGAGACCGCGCTGGTGATGACCTGGGCGACGACCCCTGCCTCGAAGACGATCGTGGCGGTGGAGACGTCCTCCGTCTCGGTCTCCCGGTCCAGCCGGAACAGCCGCCCCTGCACACTCGACCAGTTCCCGAGCAGGTGCGCCAGAAGATCGATCTGGTGGATGCCGTGCCCCAGAGTCGTCCCGCCACCCTCGGTCTGCCACTTGCCACGCCAGGGCACGGCGAAGTAGTCCGCGTCGCGGAACCAGAGCGTCTGGCAGACGGCGACCAGGGGCCGTCCGAGCGCACCGCTGCTCAGCAGGCCCCGGACGTGCGCGGCGGCCGTACCGGTGCGCTGCTGGAACACCACGGCCAGCTGTCGCCCGGCGGCGTCCGCGGCGGCGCGCATCTCGTCCAGCTCGTCCAGCGACGGCGCCGGCGGCTTCTCGACGATCACGTGCGCACCCGCGGCGAACGCCGCGAGCGCCTGCACACGGTGCGGCCCCGGGGGCGTGCAGATGAGCACGACATCCGGGCGCTGCTCTTCGAGCATCTCGTCGTAATCGCCATACGACACGGCCACGTCGTACTGGGCCGCGAACGCCGCCGCACGATCGACGCTGATGTCGGCGACCGCGACGAGCTCCGCCCGCGAGTGCGCGGCCACGGCCTGCGCGTGCAGTCGGGCGACGGATCCGGTTCCGACGAGCACGCAGCGCAGCGTGCGCCGGGACTGGGGATGGGGCTTCATCGATCCTCCTCGGGGACGGATCGATCATAACGTTTCAAATCCGCCTGCCGTCGTCCGGCTCTCAGGTCAGGACCACTCCCAGGCGCGCAGCATTCCGCACATGCCGTGACCGCGCTCGGTGGACGTCGACGCGACGCGGGAGACCTGGGCGTCCGCCAAGGCGCGCTCGTCGCCGGACGCGAGCAGCGCGAGCCGCCGGGCAGTGCGCTCGGTCTCGGCGAGGACCGTGGAGCGCCAGAGCGTCTGCCAGCCTGCGACCTTCGGCTGCACGAGCTTCACCGCCTGGCGGTGAAGCTCGGAGACGGCATCCGGACCCGCGTCCCTGAGAGCGGCGAAGCCGCGCACGGCGAGATCCCGCCGGGCCCTGGCGGCCTCCGCCCGCTCGGCGCCGTCGGGCAGCCTCGCTGCCGCGGCGTAAGCGTCGGGATCGTCGAGCACATGAGGGGGGAAGGTCAGCACGGCATCGCCCGCTTCGGGAAGCCCGGCGTTGGACATGACCACGAGCAGCCGGAGGTCGCCGTCGTTGATCAGGCGGTGCACGGTGCCGGGAGTGAACCAGAGCACGTCGCCGGTGGCGAGCGGATGCTCGGCGAAGCCCGCGGCCGACAGGGTCTGCACGCCCCCCGTACCGCCGATGACGACGTAGCCCTCGCTGGAGGCGGTGTGCAGATGCGGGGAACCGCCCCGGCATCCGTCCTCCGCCTCCCAGTCGTAAACCTCCAGGTCGCTCAGGGCGACACCACCGGGGAAGACGCTCACAGCAGGCTCCGCAGTTCGCCAGCGATGCGCGCGGCGTCGCCGGCGTCCGCATCCGCGATCCCCACCGCGTAGCGGAACACCACGGTGTCACCGACCGCCACGTCCAGCTCCTCGCTGAAGAACGGCGCTGGGTTGAGGGCGGCGAACTCCTCGGAACGGGCGAACCACTGCGGCGGGTGATGCGGGTTGTCCACGGCGTCCGCCATCACGACCAGCGAGGTGGCGTCCACCACATCATGGCGTCCCTCGTAGGCCATCCACTCGTGCCGCTGGCCGCGCACATCCGCGCCGGTTCCGGTGCCGTCGGCGGTGACCAGGCGTCCATCCGTGAACGAGCGAGGTCCGCGCCAGAACAGGCCGCCGTAGCCGGCGTTCTCGCGGCCTTTCGTCGTGGGCGAGCCGATCGCGATCGTCGCGTCGGTCACGTTCGTCATCGCGGTCTGGAAGGTCAGCGCCCAGGCCGTGTCCTCGAGCACCCGGGCCGTCAGCGTGCGACGCTCGGTGAACATCCGGCGACCGTCCTGGGTGATCCATTCCAGGTCATGGCTGAACTTCGCCACGCCGTGCTCGATCGTGCAGTCGATCACCGCGACGTGGCTCTGCGTGCCGTCGTTCGGCAGTTGCAGGTAGCCCCGGTCGCCCACGTAGGTCGGCCCACCCCAGAAGTTCTCGTCATCGACCACGGGCAGCGACCAGGCGATGCCCTTGTGCCAGACGTGATCCCAGGGCCGGAACAGGCTCACCACCCGGCCTGCGCGAGTGCGGATGGGGTCGATGTACGGCTTCGGCGACTCGAGCTGCGGGGAGTCCGGGAGGATGACGTATCGGAACAGGTCGACGGCGCCGTCGGACACGACGATCTCCGTGTCGGTGCGGACCAGCTGCAGAGTCATCGGATGCTCTCCTCGTTCTTCACCGGATCGGTGACGTTCTTGATCGGATGCCAGGGCACGGCGTTCCCATCCATGGAGCGCCAGAACGGGTCTGGGTCGATGATCTCACCGGCGGCGACCGCCCGTCCCTGGAACGCGGAGGCGTAGACGGCGGCGGCGAATTCCAGCGTGCGCCGCGCATCGACCGCGCTCACGGCCGGCTCGTCCCCGGCGGCGAGCGCAGAGAGGATCGCGGCGATCTGGTCGCGGTGAGAACTGGCGGCTCCGGCCGTGGCATCCGCCTGCCACTGCTCGAGAAGCTCTTCGCGCCCCGGCACCGACGTGAAGCGCCAGTCGGCTTCGACATAGCCGTACAGATGCTCCACCTCGACCGTGGCGAACTCGAAGTCGAAGCGCAGCCGCGAGCTCTCCCGGGGCGAGACGATCGAGTTGACGACGGTGGCCAGCGCACCGCTGTCGAACTCCACCACGGCCATAGACACGTCTTCGGTGTCCGTCGGCAGCAGCTGCCTCGCAGCGAAGGCCGTCAGCCGCGACCAGGGGCCGAGCACGGCGAGCAGCAGATCGAACTGGTGGATGCCGTGGCCCACCGTGGGACCGCCGCCCTCGACGCTCCACAACCCGCGCCAGGGCAGGTCGAAGTACTCGGGTGTGCGATGCCAGAGGGTCTCGCAGGTCGCGACCAGCGGACGCCCCAGCTGTCCAGCCTTGCGCCATGCGCATGAGCCGCTGGGCCGGGGCGCCGAAGCGGTGCTGGTACACCGTGAGTGCAGGCACGCCGGTATCGCGCGAGACCCGCACGATCTCGTCCATCTCCGACAGACTCAGCGCCGTCGGCTTCTCCACGAGCACCGGCACGCCCGCGCGCATGGCCTGGATCGCCAACGGCGCGTGGGTCTTCGGGGGCGTGCACACGTGCACCAGGTCGATACCGCCTGCCGCGAACAGATCGTCAGAGGTCGCGAACACCTGGGTGGCGCCGAACCGTTCGGCGAACACCCGCGCGCGGTCCTGATCGAGGTCGGCGACGGCGACCAGCTCGATCCGGGGCGAGAGGTCGCGGATGGCCTGGGCGTGCGCGTGCGCGATGCCTCCGGTGCCGATGATCGCGGCGCGCAATGGCTGAGGGATGGTCATGATCCTCCTTCTTCGGCGGAACGGGATGTCTGAGGAAGCGGGATGGTGCCGGTGATCACGGGCGGCTCCCCGTTCTGCGCCTTGTGCAGCTGCACGTAGCGGCCATCCAGCGCCATCAGCTCGGCGTGCGAGCCCTGCTCGGCGATGCGGCCGCGCTCGAGCACGACGATGCGATCGGCCCGTCGAACGGTCGAGAGCCGGTGCGCGACGATGAGCGTGGTCCGGCCGTGCATGAGCCGCTCGAGCGCCTCCTTCACCAGGCCCTCGGACTCGGGGTCCAGCGCGCTGGTGGCCTCGTCGAGCAGCAGGATGCGCGGGTTGCGCACCAGGGCGCGGGCGATCGCCAGCCGCTGTCGCTGACCGCCGGACAGGCGTGCGCCGCGCTCCCCGACGACGGTGTCCCAGCCGTCGGGCTGCTCGCGCACGAACTCCCACGCGTTGGCGTCCCGCAGCGCCTTCTCGACGCGCTGCGGCGTGGCATCGGGAAGCCCGTACGCGACGTTGTCGAAGATCGAGCCCTCGAACAGCACCGACTCCTGCGGCACGACCGAGATCGACCGGCGCAGGGTGCGCACGTCCAGCTCCTGCAGATCCTGTCCGTCCACGAGGATGCGTCCGCCGGTGGGCCGCACGAAGCCGAGCACGAGGTTCAGCAGCGTCGACTTGCCCGACCCGGACGAGCCCACGAACGCCACCGTGTCGCCGGGAGCGATGCGCAGGTCGATCGCATGCAGGGCGTCGTCGCCGGCATCCGCGTAGCGATGGGTGACGGCGTCCAGCACGATCTCGCCGTTCACCTCCCGCACGACGCGCTTGCCGGAGTTGTGCTCGATGTCCGGCTCCTGCAGCACCTCCGCGATGGAGCGCACGGATTCCAGCCCGCGGGCGCCGACGGGGATGAGCATGAGCAGCTGCGTGAGCCCCCCGGTGAGCAGGGTGAAGTACGTGGAGAGCATCACGACCTCCCCGGGCGAGATGGGCAGCACGCCGGTGATCGCGAACACCGCAGCGAGCATGAGACACGCCACTCCCAGCAGCTGCATCGCCACCCAGGAGACGGAGGCGACTCGGCCGTTGAGAAGGTCGAGATCGAGTCCCGCGCGTCGCACACCGTCGGCGCCGTCGGCGACGCGGGTGATGGCTGTCTGCTCCAGGCCGTGCGCGCGGGTGACGGGGATCAGCGAGGCCATCTCGCCGACCCGGGCCGACAGCTTCTCGATCTCGCGGCGGAACGCCTCGTTGCGCCGTTGGGAGCGCTTGCGCATGCCGTAGCGGATGCCGATGGCGATGGGCACCGCGAGTGCGTACACGGGCAGGAACTGCGGGACCGTGATCGCCGTCATGCTGAGCGCGCCGAGCATGACCATGGTCGATGACAGCAGCGGATGCGTGACCTGCTGCAGCATCAGCTCGACGTTCTCGACGTCGCGCACCACCTTCGTCTGCACGATGGAGGCGCTCACCCGCGTGTGGTATCCGATCGACAGGCTCTGCAGGCGTGCGGTGAGGGCGTTGCGCAGGTCCGCCCCGAGATCGCGGACAACGGTCATGAAGTTGCGCGTGTAGAGGAGGTGGTTCGGATAGTTCTGCAGCAGAAGCAGCGCGGCGAGTGCGAACCACCACAGCACGCCGCTGACCGCGCCGCGCAAGGCGACGATGTCGATGATGGCGGCCGTGACCACCGGCAGGAACCAGACGGGGGTCTCCTTGACCGCGAACGCCAGGACAGCCGCCGTCAGTCGCCAGGGGCGGCGGGTGACCAGGCGCAGAACGGAGCGGGTCGGATACTGTCCGTCGATCAGCGCCGCCGGTTCGGAAAACGCTTTCTGAGCCATGGGCCCATCGTAGTGTCGCCTATGCTCGTTCGGAAGACGGGAGCACGGATGCCGAGGGCGAAGATCACCGAGGTCGCCCGCGAGGCGGGCGTCTCGCTGTCGACCGTCTCGCGCGTGATGAACGGCAATCCCACCGTCGACGCCGGGCTGGCGGAGCGCGTGCGGGAAGTGGCCGCTCGCCTCGGCTACTCGGCCAGCCCCCTCGCTCGCAGCCTGGTGCTCGGACGCACGCAGACCATCTCGGTCGTGATTCCCGACCTCGCGAATCCGACGTTCCAGGCGATCCTGCGCGGGCTGAGCCATGCGGCCGCGAAAGCCGGCTACCACGTGCTGATCTCGGACTCCGAGGAGCGGGTGGATGACGAAAGCGTGCTTGCGACGACGACCCGTCGACGCACCGACGGCGTGATCCTGTGCGCACCCCGCCTGCCGCAGAACGAGCTGAGCGCGCTACTGCCGGCGATCGGACCCGCCGTCGTCGTCAACCGTCCTCCGCAACCGCATGCACCGACAGTCTCCGCCGACTACGGGGCCGCCACCTCCGAGCTCATCGCCCACCTCCGATCACTCGGACATCGACGCCTCGCATTCCTCTCCGGCCCCGCGCACAGCGCATCGGGTGAGGCACGCCGACGCGCCATCGCCGCAGCATGCGCACGTGACCCGTTTCTGGAGGTGGTCGAGATCAGTGCCGGCGTCGACTTCGACAGCGGAGCGGCCGCCGCCGACGCCGTGCTCGCCAGCAGGGTGACGGCCGCACTCGCCTTCAACGACCTCGTCGCGATGGGATTGCTGTCGGCGGTGGCCTCCCGCGGCGTGCGCGTCCCGAAGGATCTGTCGATCGCGGGCTTCGATGACATCCCGTTCTCCGCCTACACGAGTCCACCGCTGACGACGGCATCCGTGCCCGCCGCCCAGATCGGCGAGTGCGCGTGGGCAGCGATGCACGCGCTGCTCTCGGGCGTCGAACCGGCGGCGAACGTCACTCTCGCGCCGCAGCTCGTTATCCGCGCGAGCACCGGACCCGCTCCCGGCTGACCCGCGCTGCGACCCGTGTATCGGTGCCGCGTGCTAGCCTGAGAAAACGTTTCCCGACGGACTGGAGTCACTGATGCGCCGCCTTCGCTACGCCCTCGCCGGAGCCGGTCACCGTGCACAGATGTACGTCGCCGCCATTCTCGACGAGCACCGCGAGCGCGCCCAGCTCGTCGCGATCTGCGAGCCGAACCCGGTGCGCGCCGACATCCACGCCCGCGCCGTGGTGGAGGGCGGCGAGCCCCGTCCGCGCATCGGCACACCGGACGAGCTCGAGCAGCTGATCACCGAGGAGGGGGTCGATCGCGTGATCATCACCGCGCGTGACGATCTGCACGCCGAGCTCATCGTGCGTGCGCTGGAGGCCGGCGCCGACGTCGTCGTCGAGAAGCCGCTCACCATCGACGCCCCCAGCGCCGCCCACATCGAGGATGCGGTGGCCCGCACCGGGCGCCGGGTGGTACTCACCTTCAACTACCGCTACTCCCCCCGCAACAGCGCGCTGCGGCAGGTCCTGCAGGACGGCGAGATCGGCGAGATCACGTCCATCGACTTCTCGTGGATGCTCGACACCAATCACGGCGCGGACTATTTCCGCCGCTGGCACCGGGAGAAGAAGAACTCCGGCGGCCTGCTCGTACACAAATCGAGCCACCACTTCGACCTGGTGAACTGGTGGCTGCGCTCGCAGCCGCGCCGGGTGTTCGCCTCGGGCGGCCTGCGGTTCTACGGCGCGCAGAACGCCGCCCGCCGCGGCCTGGGCATCCGGCCCGCCCGCGGGACGCACGACGGCGGCGACCTGTTCGAGCTCGACCTGCGCACCGACCCGCACCTGAAGGCGCTCTATCTCGATGCCGAGAAGCACGACGGCTATCTGCGCGACCGCGACGTGTTCAGTGAGGGCATCACCATCGAGGACAACCTCGCCTTGATCGTCGACTACGCCTCCGGGGCGACGCTGTCGTACTCGCTGAACGCGCACTCGCCCTGGGAGGGGTACCGAGTCGCCGTCAACGGCACACGGGGCCGCGCCGAGCTGGAGGTCGTCGAGCGCGGCGCGGTGCTGGCGGGCGAGGGACTGCACCCTGCCATCGATCCCAGCCTCGCCAATACCGACCGCACAGCCAGCCTGCGCCCCGAGGGCGAGCGCCTGATCGTGCAGAAGCACTGGGGCGAGGCGTACGAGGTGCCGATCCGCAGCGACGCCGGGGGACACGGGGGCGGAGATGTGCTGCTGCTGAACGATGTCTTCGAGGGGCCCGGAGAGGACCCGCTGTCGCGGCCCGCGGATTGGAGCGACGGCATCCGCTCGATCGCCGTCGGCATCGCGGGCAACCTCTCCCTGGAGAGCGGAATGCCGGTGCAGATCGCCGACCTCGGCATCCGCCTGCTCGAGGCTTCCGACGCGTCATGACCCGTATCGTCGTCACCGGCGGTGCCGGCCGGCTGGGGCGCAGCCTCGTCGCCGGTCTCGCCGAGCGCGGTCACGAGGTGCTCTCCCTCGACCGCGAGGTCTCCGCCGCCCCGCAGCTGGCGGACGCGCAGCAGGTGGCGATCGACCTCACCGATGCGGATGCCACCGCTGCCGCTCTCCTGGCTGCGAAGGCGGATGCGCTGATCCACCTCGCCGCGATCGCCGTGCCGTTCAGCGCCCCTGAGCACGTCATCCTCGGCGCCAATGCCGCCCTCGCGATGAGCGTGCTGGGCGGGGCGGTGCGGGCGGGCATCGGCCGCGTGGTCGCCGCATCCAGCCCGACCGTGCTCGGCTACGGCGCAGCCGGCTGGCTGCCGGACCGCCTGCCCCTCGACGAGGACAGCGCCCCACGACCCTGGCACGCGTATGGACTGTCGAAGCACCTCGTCGAGCAGACCGTCGACATGCTGCACCGGCAGCGCGACGACATCCGCTTCGCGGTCTTCCGGCCCTGCTACGTCATCGCCCCCGAGGAGTGGGCGGGCGTGCCCACCCAGCAGGGACACACCGTGCAGGAGCGGCTGGACGATCCCACACTGTCGGCGCCCGCGCTGTTCAATTACGTCGACGCCCGCGATGTGGCCGACTTCACCGACACCCTTCTGCGGGCCATGCCCGAGCTGCCCGGAGCGGAGACGTTCTTCGTCGGCGCCGACGACGCGCTGGCCCGCGAACCCCTGGCGACGCTCCTGCCCCGATTCGTGCCGGGTAGCGACGAGCTCTCGGCCGGCCTCACCGGCACCGCCCCCGCGTTCTCGAACGCCAAGGCCGCGCGGCTGCTCGGCTGGCGTCCGGGACGGTCCTGGCGCACCGAACTCGTCCCCCGCGCCCCTCAGCTGCAGACCGAGACCCAGGGAGCTCCGGCATGAACTTCGACGGCATCCTCTTCTTCCCCGTGACGCCCTACGGCGACGGAGGCACGATCGACCACGACATGCTCGGCCGGCATGTCGCCCGCGGCGTCGCGGCCGGTGCAGGCGGCGTCTTCCCGGCGTGCGGGACTGGAGAGTTCCACGCACTGTCCGCCACCGAGGCTGCGGACGTGGTGCGCACTGCCGTCACGGCGGTCGGGGGTCGGGTGCCGGTCATCGCGGGCGTCGGCGGCACATTCGGTCACGCCCTCGAGGTGGCGCGGGCCGCGGCCGATGCGGGGGCGGACGGCCTGCTCGTGCTGCCGCCGTACCTCGTCAGCGGCACACAGGAGGGCCTGGCCACCTACGTCGAGCGGATCGCGCACTCCTCCGGCCTGCCGGTGATCGTCTACCACCGCGGCATCGCCCAGTACTCGGTGCCGACGATGCGCCGCCTGGCGCAGAACCCCCGCGTGGTGGGCTTCAAGGACGGCACCGGCGACCTGGGCGCCGCCCAGCTCATCGTGCGCACCGTCGCCGAGGAGGGCCGCGACGACTTCGCCTTCTTCAACGGGCTGCTCACCGCGGAACTCACGCAGGGCGCCTACCGCGGCATCGGCATCCCGCTGTACTCCTCGGCCGCGTTCGCCATGATCCCCGAGGTGGCCAACGCGTACTATCGGGCCTACGTCGACGGCGATGAGGACCGACGGCTGCAGCTCCTGGACGGCTTCTACCGCCCCCTTGTCGCGCTCCGCGACGAGACCCCCGGGTTCGGGGTGTCGCTGATCAAGAGCGGCCTGCGCCTGCAGGGGATGCCGGTAGGGTCGGTGCGCCCGCCCCTGGTGGATCCCACCCCTGGGCAGGAGCAGCGCCTGGCGGCGATCCTCGAGGCGGGCCGCGCGCTGCTGTGAGCACCATCGCCCGCCTCGACACGCGGCTCCTGCGGGTGCCGTTGACCCGTCCGTGGGCAGCGGACGTCACAGCGGTGCGGGTGATCGCCACGCACGTGGTGCGCTCGGACGGCGCCGAGGGCTGGGGCTTGTCCTGGACCCCGCAGATCGGCGCGGAGGCGGTCCATGCCCTGCTCGCGCACGACATCGGCCGGGCGGCGGTGGGTCGGTCGGCCGTGCCGGGCGCGGAGTGGCAGGCGCTGTGGGAGCATCTGCACGAAGCCGGTGGCGGCGGCATCACGACGATCGCCCTGGCCGGGCTGGACCTCGCGCTGTGGGATGCCGAGGCGCGTGCGTCCGACCTGCCGGTCTCGCTGCTGCTGGGGCGCCGGCGCGACTCCGTGCGCGCCTACGGATCAGGGGTGAACCTGCACTACTCGCAGGAGGAGCTGGTCGCGCAGGTGCAGCGCTGGGTCGACGCGGGGTTCCCTGCCGTGAAGATCAAGGTCGGCAGGGCGGCCCTCGCCGAGGACGTCGCACGCGTCGCCGCCGTGCGCGAAGTGCTCGGACCCGGGCGGGAGCTGATGATCGACGCCAATCAGCGCTGGGACCTGGAGCGCGCCACCCGAGCCGTGCAGGCGCTCGCGCCGTTCCGGCCCGCCTGGATCGAGGAGCCGCTGCGGGCCGAGGACCTCGCCGGGCACGCCGAGCTCGCCCGCCGCATCGACGTGCCGATCGCGCTCGGCGAGAACCTGCACACCGTGCACCGCTTCGGAGAGTTCCTGCGCGCCGGCGCGGCACAGATCGTGCAGCCCAATATCGTCCGGGTCGGTGGGATCACGCCGTTCCTGCGGATCGCCGCGCTCGCCGAGGAGCACGGCGCGGCACTGCACCCGCATCTGCTGCCCGAGCTGTCGGGGCAGCTCGCACTCACCCTGTCAGGCAACGTGGCCGAACCGTGGGCCGAGGACGTGGAGGACGCCGGGTTCGGCGAGCTCGGCGTCCTCGCCGATCCTTCGCCCGTCGCCATCACCGACGGGCGCCTCACCGAGCTGCCCCATCACGGCCTCGGCATGCGATTCGCGGACGCGGCCGCCGTCAGAAAGCGCTTTCCGATACGCTGAGGGCCATGACCTCCCGCTTCGTGATCGGCGAGACCGACTTCCTCCTCGATGGTGCACCGCATCGCATCATCTCCGGCGCGATGCACTACCCGCGCGTGCACCCCGAACTCTGGCGCGATCGGGTCCGCAAAGCCCGGCTGATGGGCCTTAACGCGATCGAGACCTATGTCGCCTGGAACGCGCACGAACCGGTCAAGGGCGAATGGCGCGAGGACGGCGACGTGGATCTCGGCCGCTTCCTCGACATCATCGCCGAGGAGGGCATGCACGCCATCGTCCGGCCCGGCCCGTACGTCTGCGCCGAGTGGCACAACGGCGGACTGCCGACCTGGCTCACATCCGACCCGAACATGCGGCTGCGCAGCAGCGACCCGGCGTACCTCGCCGAGGTGTCGGCCTACCTGCAGAAGGTCAACGCCATCGTCGCTCCGCGTCAGATCGATCGAGGAGGCAGCGTCATCCTCGTCCAGATAGAGAACGAGTACGGCGCCTACGGCTCGGACAAGGAGTATCTGGATGCCCTCGTGCGGCTCACCAGGGCATCCGGCATCACCGTTCCGCTCACGCAGGTCGACCAGCCCATCCCGCACATGCTCGAGAACGGCGCGCATTCGGAGCTGCACAAGACCGGCTCCTTCGGCAGCCGGATCGACGAGCGCCTGGCCACCCTGCGAGAGCACCAGCCCACCGGCCCGCTCATGTGCATGGAGTTCTGGTGCGGCTGGTTCGACCACTGGGGCGAGAAGCACCACACGACGGCATTCGCCGACAGCGCCGCCGACCTCGACCGGCTGCTGACAGCCGGTGCGTCCGTGAACATCTACATGGTGCACGGCGGCACGAACTTCGGACTGACCGCCGGCGCCAACGACTCCGGCCGCTACCTGCCGATGGTCACCAGCTACGACTACGACTCCCCCGTCAGCGAGTCGGGCGACCTCACCGAGAAGTTCCACGCGTTCCGCGAAGTGATCGCCAGGCACGCACCGGTACCCGACCTGCCCGACGCCCAGCCGGCGCTCGCGCCGACACCGCACGCCGTGCTCGAGGCGGTCACGGACCCGCTCGCCCTGGTCGCCACCGACCTCGGCGAGTTCGAGACCCCGCCGACGATGGACGAGCTCGGCGCCGACATCGTGCTCGTCGAGTACGTGACCGACGCACGCGGTACGGGAGTGCTGGAAGCGGAGGTCCGCGACTACGCCTGGGTCGAGCGCGACGGCCGCCCGGTGGGACGGTTGCAGCGCACGCTCGGCGACGGCTCCCTCGCGCTCCCCGAAGGGCAGACGCTGCGCCTGCTCGTCGAAGAGACCGGCCGGGTGAACTACGACCAGGAGATCGGCGAGGCCAAGGGCCTCATCGGCACACCGCGCCTGGACGGCCGGGCACTCGACGGCCCGTGGCGGGTGCGCGCATTCGACGTGGCCGCGCTGGGGGCCGCCGTATCTGATGCCGCCCTCACCGCACCCGTCGAGTCCGGGCGCACCGTCGGCCCGGTCGGGCTGCGCGCGGCGTTCGAGCTCGACGAGGCCGCCGACCTGTTCCTCGACACCGCCGGCTGGGGCAAGGGCTACGCGTGGGTGAACGGCTTCTTCCTGGGCCGCTACTGGCGTCGCGGTCCGCAGCGCACCCTCTACGTGCCGGCGCCGGTCACACGCGCCGGCCGCAACGAGGTCGTCATCGTGGAGCTGGAGGCCGTGGCGGACGCCACCGCCCGGTTCCTGCCCCGACCCGACCTCGGCCACGAGGTGGAGTGATGGGCTTCGACTCCGCCTTCGACTGGGCCCGTAGTCACGTCGCCGAAGGCCGGCTGCCCACGGCCGTGCTCGGCGTGGCCACCGCCGACGGCACGGTCGCCCTCGACGGCTTCGGCACGGGCACGGATGCCTCGTACCCGCTGTTCTCCATCACCAAGGCGCTCATGGGTATCACTGCAGCCCGTGCGGTGGAACGTGGTCTGCTGACGGCGGAGACGCCGCTGACCGCGGCCGTGCCCGAGTTCGGCAGGAAGCGCGACGACATCGTGCAGCTGCGTCACCTCGTCAGCCACACCTCCGGCATCAGCGAGCCGCCCCTGGACACCGCCGTGCCGCTGCGCACAGAGCTCGTCGCTCAGGGGCGGGATTTCGCCGCCGGCACGGCGTCGCGGTACTCCACCCTCGCGTTCGAGGGCGTGGCCGCCCTCACCGAGCACGCGACCGGCGTGCCCTGGGACGAGGACACCCGGCGGTGGGCCGCATCCGTCGGCGCCGACGGACTCACCCTGGAGCACGACGGCGCGCTGGACGTGCCGGACGCCGCCGCGGGCGGTCTGGACATGACCCGGTTCCGCGCCACCCGGTCGCCGGGTGCCGGCCTGGTGGGCAGCGCGCAGGACCTGCTGCGGATCGGATCGGCGCTGCTGCGCATCCACGGCGGTGAGCAGGGCGGCATCCTCGCACCGGCGACGCTGCGGATGATGCTCCGGCCGCTCACCGGTGCCATCCCCCGTCTGGAGCCCTACCCCGCCGAGCGCGGTCAGGACTGGGGCTTCGCGTTCAACCTGCGCACGCGCGCCCCTGGCCTGATCGACCAGGACGTCTACGGCCACGGCGGCTGGGCAGGCACCGAGTTCTGGGTGCACCCCTCGGCCGGCCTGTGCTGGGTGCTGCTGACCAACCGTGCCGTGCGCGAGGGCGTCGACGCGGACGAGCTCGACAACGCCGTGGTGTCCGGTCGATGATCCACGTCGTCCGCCACCGGGGCTGGCTGATTCCCCCCGTGCCCAGCCGCCTGCCCGAGCCGGGCGACGCCGGGCGCGGCATCACCGTCACCGACCGTGCGCTGCTGCACGACGGCGCGCCCGTCGTGCCGGTGTCCGGTGAGATCCACTTCAGCCGCCTGCCGCGGGAACGGTGGGACGAGCGGCTGCGGCAGATGCGCGCCTCCGGCGTCACACTGGCATCCGCCTACGTACTGTGGCTGCACCACTCCCCCGAGCGCGGGGTGGCGCACTTCGACGGGGCGCGCGACGTCGGCGCCTTCATCGATGCCTGCGCGGCGGCCGGTCTGGACGTCGTGCTGCGCATCGGCCCATGGGCGCACGGCGAGGCCCGCAACGGCGGCTTCCCCGACTGGGTGCAGGCCGCGGACGTGGAGCATCGCAGCGACGATCCCCGCTACCTGGAGCTGGTCGCGCAGTGGTTCGCGCAGCTGGCGGCGAATCTCGACGGCCGTGCCCGCCCCGGTGGGCCGGTGATCGCGATCCAGCTGGAGAACGAGCTGTACGACCGGCCGGATCACCTGGTGACCCTGAAGCGGATGGCGAGGGATGCCGGGATGTCGGCGCCGCTGTGGACCGCGACAGCCTGGGGGGCGGCGAAGCTGCCGCTGGGCGAGGTCATGCCCCTGTTCGGCGGGTACGGCGACGGCTTCTGGGCCGACCCGGAGGACGACTGGGATCCGTCCTTCCGCGCGCACTACTTCCCCTCGCACACCTGGGACGACCCCGGGGTGGGCGCCGACGTGCGTGCGGCGCAGGGATTCGCCGAGGCGTCGTCCCCGGCATCCGATTGCACCCTGCTCGGCGGCTTCCCGCCGGCGACGTGCGAGCTCGGCGGCGGGATGGCGACCGCCTACCACCGCCGCCCAGTGCTCAGCGGCCGCGACGTGGCGGCGCTCGCACACGGGAAGATCGGCAACGGCTCGGCCTGGCAGGGGTACTACATGTACGTCGGCGGGCGCAATCCCGCGCCGGCCATGCAGGAGACCCAGGCGACCGGCTACCCGAACGACATGACGGAGTTCAGCTACGACTTCCACGCGCCGATCGGCCAGTCCGGCGACCTGCACGCGTCGGCCGCGCTGCTGCGCGCGCAGCATGCCTTCCTCGCCGCGTTCGGCCGCCGGCTGGGCGGGATGACCTCGAGCCTGCCCGACGTGCTGGCGAGCGGTCTCTACGACGCCGCGACACTGCGCTGGGCGCTGCGCTCCGACGGTTCGGAGGGGTTCTGCATCATCACGCACCACCAGCCGCACGTGCCGGTGCGCGCCGTTCCGCAGGTGCAGCTGCGCGTGGAGCTCGACGACGAGACTCTCATCCTGCCCCAGACGCCGGTCGACATCCCGCCCGGCACGCTCGCCCGGTGGCCGGTGAATCTGCGTATCGGTGATGCGCGGCTGCGGTGGGCGACGGCATCCGCGCTGACCGTCCTGCCCGGCGAGATCCTCGTGCTGGCCGCCGATCCCGGCGTCCCGGTGGAGGTCGCGGTCGAGGGCGCGGCACCCCGGCGCGTGCAGCCGGGGCTGCACGAGGTCGGCGGGATGGCCCTGCTCGTGCTGGACGACGCGACGGACGCCTGGGTGCTCGGCGACCAGCTGTGGCGCTGCGATGGTCAGCTGCTGTGGGACGGCACGCACGTCGAGGCCAGGGATGCCACGCGAGCGCGCCGCTTCGACCCTGCCGTGCGACGCTGGGTCGAAGTCGACGTGCCGCCGATGCGTTCGCTTCAGGCGGTCGGCGTGCGACGGATGCGCAGTGCCGGTGACCCGCCTGCCGACCACGGCTTCGAGGGGCGCCGCCACAGCGCGCCGACGCCGGACGTCTTCGACGAGCTGGCCGCGGTGTTCGCCCTCGACATGCCGGCCTGGACCGGTGACGCGCTGCTGGACATCGATTGGGCAGGCGACGTCGCGCAGCTGCGCGTGGACGGCACGACGGTCGACGACAGGTTCTGGGATTGGACTTGCTGGTCGGTGTCCCTGGCGGATGTAGGGGCCACCCCCGCCAGCACCCTCACCCTGCACGTGCTGCCGCTGTCCACGCGCAGCACGGTCCACCTGCCTGCGGCCACCCGGCCGCTACGGCAGGATGCCGCGCGAGGCGTCGTCGCCTCGGTGACGCTGCGCGAGCGCAGCGGCCGGCGGGTGTGAGCGCAATCCGTTGCCGACGCGCTCCGTAACGCCTCGGTGATGAATCGTTACAATCTCGTGACGGCACACTCTTCCACGCCGTGTCGCCACGTGCCACGATGGCCTCACGCCGGCACGACTGGTCTGCTCGAGCCACCGGCGACCATGAATGCGTCCGCGTGACGCTGTGATCCCGTGGGCCTCGCGCCCGCGGCCTCAACGAGGAGGTTGCATGAAGATCATCGGAAGGATCGTCGTGGCCACGGCGGTCGTCGCCCTCGCCGCCACCACCATGGCGGGCTGCACCCAGCGCGGAAGCGGGGGCGGCTCGTCGGAGTCACCGGGAGGCGGCGACAAGGAGGTCTCGGTCGCCTTCGTCCCCAAGCTGCAGGGCATCCCGTACTTCGAGGCCATGAACACCGGCGGCCAGGCGGCCGCCAAGGACCTCGGCCTGAAGTGGCTGTATCAGGGACCGACCTCCGCCGACGCCGCAGCGCAGGCCGACATCGTCCGCTCGTACATCCAGCAGAAGGTCGATGTGCTCTTCGTCGCACCCAACGACCCGAACTCGATGGCCCCCGTGCTCCAGCAGGCCAAGGACGCCGGCATCCATGTCGCCACCGCTGACACGGACGCCCCGGACTCGGTGCGCGAGCTGTTCGTCAACCAGGCCTCGACCGAGGGCATCGGGCAGACCCTGACCGATGAGCTCATGAAGGCCATGGGCGGCAAGGGCAAGTACGCCATCGTCTCGTGCGGCGAGACCGCCGAGAACCTGAACTCCTGGATCGCCGTGCAGAAGAAGTACACGGCCGAGAAGTACCCGGATGCCGAGATCGTCGACATCGTGTACGCCGGTGAGGACCAGGCCAAGGCCACTCAGATGGCCACCGATCTGATGAACGCCCACCCCGACCTCACCGGGCTCGTCGGCGAGTGCACGTCCAGTGCACCTGGCGTCGCGCAGGCCGTCGCGGATGCCGGCAAGGTCGGCACGGTGTTCACGGTCGGGCTCGGAACGCCGCAGGCGATGAAGCCCTACCTCGAGGCCGGTTCATCCAGCGCCTCGGTGCTGTGGGACGTCGAGGCGCTCGGCTATCTCACCGCCTGGGCCGGCCAGCAGCTGGCCGAGGGCAAGGAGATCCCCGCCAAGCCGGATGTGAAGGCCGCGCCGGAAGCGAGCTACGACTCCAGCACGAAGGTGCTGCTGCTCGGCCCGCCGCTGGTCATCACGAAGGACAACGCGGGCGACTTCTCGTACTGACGATCCACGTGGCGTGTGCCGTGCCCTCCGGGGTACGGCACACGCCACGACTGAACCCAGGAGCGTGGCGATGGTGCAACCCCGGCTCGAGATGCACGGGATATCCAAGAGGTACGGCGGCGTGCGTGCGATCCGCGAGGCCGACCTGGAGATCCCCGCCGGCTCCGTGCACGCGCTCGTCGGCGAGAACGGCGCGGGCAAGTCCACCCTCATCAAGATCCTCGCCGGCGCCGAGCAGGCCGATACCGGTTCCATCCGCATCGACGGCGCCCCGGTACGCATCGACAGCACCGGCGCGGCCATCGCCCTCGGCATCCAGACCGTCTACCAGGAGCCGCACCTGTTTCAGGACCTCTCCGTCGCGGAGAACTTCTTCGTGGGACGAGAGATCACCCGCGGGCCCGTGATCGACTGGGCCGCACAGGCGCCCCGCATGTTCGAGCTGCTCGAGCTGGTCGGGCTGGACACCGGCGTCGCCTCTCAGCCCGTGCGCTACCTCTCCATCGCCCAGCAGCAGCAGGTGTCGATCGCCAAGGCGCTGCTGGAGGACGCGAAGGTGCTGATCCTCGACGAGCCCAGCGCCATCCTCACCCAGAACGAGATCGACGTGCTGTTCGGCGTCGTGCGGCGCCTCGCCGCCGAGGGCGTCTCGATCATCTACATCTCCCACCGACTGGACGAGCTGTTCCAGATCGCCGACACCGTCACCGTGATGCGCGACGGCAGGACGGTGTCCACGGATGCTATCGACGCGCTCACCGTGCGCGACATCGCCGAGCGCATGGTCGGCGGCGAGCTGTCATCCGGCGTGCGCGAACCCGGCCCTGCCGGAGAGGCGGTGCTGTCTCTCGACGGGCTCACCCTCGACGGCGCCTTCACGGACGTCACCCTCCAGGTGCGGCGCAACGAGATCGTCGGCCTGTACGGGCTCGTGGGCTCGGGCGCCGGAGACGTCGGCGATGCCGTGTACGGAATGCGCCGTCCCGACTCCGGCACCATGCGCATCGCCGGCAGCACGCGCGCCGTGCGCAGTCCTCTGCACGCCAAAGCGCGCGGTGTGCGGATGCTGCCCGCCGACCGTTCCAGTCAGGGGACGTTCTCGTTCCAGTCGATCGCGTTCAACATCACCATCGGATCGCTCGATCTGCTCTCGCGCGTGCCCGGCTGGGTGAGCAGACGCCAGGAGAGCCGCACCGCGCAGGATCTCATCGACCGTCTCGCGGTGAAGACGCCGAGTTCGCGTCAGCCGGTGAGCGCCATGTCCGGCGGCAACGCGCAGAAGGTCGTCCTGGCGCGGCAGCTCGTGGAGCGCCCGGACCTCCTCGTGCTCGCCGAGCCCACCCAGGGCGTCGATGTGGGCGCCAAGGAAGAGATCCACCAGATCGTGTCGGACCTCGCGGATGCCGGGACGGCGGTGCTCGTGATCACCACCGATCTCGCCGAGGTGCTGCGCATCTCCGACCGCATCATCGTGTTCCGCGGCGGCCGTGTGGCCGCGGAGCTGCCGCCCACGGCGACCCAGCCCGAGGTGCTCGCCCTCGCCGCCGGGCACGAGGGCGCGCAGGCCGTGGAGCGACAGGCAGGCGACCACCAGGAAGGCGGTGCACGCGAATGACCACGCAGCTCGAGAAGCCCCAGGGAACCGTCTCCCTGCGGCGCATCCTGCCACCGGTGATCAGCGGCCAGGAGGTGGTGCTCATCGGCGTGATCGCCGTGCTGTGGGTGCTGCTGGGCGTCTTCACCCCTTCCTTCCTCTCCCCGGGCTCGGTGGGACCGCTGCTGGTCGCCGTCGCGCCCGTGGCGCTGATCGGGATCGGGATGACGTTCATCATCATCACCGGCGGCATCGACGTGTCGGTCGCCGGCATGACGATGGTGTGCGCGGTGGTCACCGCGCGTCTGCTGGTGTCCTTCGACATCCCGCTGATCCTCGCGGTGCTCGTCTCCATGGCCGTCGGCGCCCTGCTCGGGTCGGTGAACGGGTTCCTCGTGGCGTACGCCCGCGTGCATCCGATCATCATCACCTTCGGCACCTGGAACCTGTTCCTGTTCATCGGGTACCGGGTGTTCGACTCCTCCACCGTCAACGGCATCCCCCGCACCTTCGAGGTCTTCGGCAAGGGTGCCGCCGGCACGACCCTCGGAGTGCCGCACGCATTCGCGATCGTCGTCGTGCTGTTCGCCGTCGCATGGTGGTTCCTGCGCTACACGCGCGCCGGACGCAACCTGTACGCCATCGGCGGCAACGCCGAGGCCGCCCGCCTCACCGGCATCTCCGTCCAGCCCCGACTGGTGTGGGTGTACGCCATCACGGGCCTGCTGGTGGGGCTGGCCGCGTGCATCATCATCGCCTCCGGCACCTCCTCGCTGGATCAGTCGGTCGGCAACGGCAAGGAGCTCGAGGTCATCGCGGCCGTCGTCATCGGCGGCACCTCCATCATGGGCGGCCGTGGCTCGGTGGTCGGCACGCTGCTGGGCGCGCTGCTCGTGCAGACCGTGTCGGTCGGCGTCATCCAGCTCGGCTGGCCGTCGCAGCTGTCCCGGCTGTTCGTCGGGGCGTTCATCATCATCGCCGTCGGCACGGACATCGTGCGAGAGCGGGCGCGCCGCAACGCGGGGAGGAAATCATGATCGCCGACACCCCGCGCACCGAGCGCGTCTCCCGGCTGCGCTCGTGGTTCGCCGAGGGCGGTCTCAGCGACCGCCGCACCGTGCTCGTGCTGCTGCTCATCCTCCTCATGGCCGTGATGACGATCCTCGACCAGGCGGGCACCACGACGGCGTCGTTCAACTCGGACTACCTGTCCTCGGCGCTGATCAACCTCGTGCCCCTGGCGCTGCTGGCCATCGCCGAGCTGTTCGTCATCACCACCGGCAACGGCAGCATCGACCTGTCGGTGGGATCGATGGTGTCGCTCGTGGGCATGGTGTTCGGCATCCTCTACGGCGTCGCGGAGTGGAGTTTTCTGGGCGCCGCCACGGCGGCGCTGCTGCTCGGAATCCTGCTGGGTGCCGTCAACGGCGTGCTCACCGCCTACTTCGGGTACCCGGCGCTGATCACCACGCTCGCCACCTACTACGCGTTCGCCTCCATCGCCCTCGTCATCACGAACGCCTCGCCCATCTCGGGGACGCGCATCCAGGGACTGTACGGCGCTGCGCAGTCCATCGAGCTGCCGGTCATCGGCGGTTACCTCCCGCTCGTGCCGCTGGGTGTGTTCACGTTCCTCATCCCCGTCGTCGTGATCGCCTGGATCGTGCTCAACCGCACGACGTACGGGCGCGCACTGTATGCGGTCGGCACGAATGAGGTCGCCGCGCGGTGGACCGGCATCGACACCCGCCGCACCCAGCTGCTCGCCTTCATCGCGTCGGGACTCATCAGCGGGCTCGTCGCCATCTACACGGTGGCGCAGTTCGCGTCCGCCCGGCCCGACGCCGGCACGAGTGGAGCAGGCATGGCCCTGCCTGCCATCACCATCGCCGTGCTCGGCGGTGTGGCGATCACCGGTGGCCTCGGACGGGTCGGCGGGGTGGTGCTGGCCGCGCTGCTCATCGTATGGATGAACGCCTCGATCCTCATCGTCGTCCCGGGCAACACGGGCACGCAGCTGCAGTTCCTCGCGCTGGCCGTCGTGCTCATCGGCGCCTCCCTCATCGACGCCCGGCGAAACCGGCAGCGGCGCCAGCGGCGGGCGCCGTCAGCCGGCCGCACAGCATCCGCAGCGCCCACTTCCTGACATCCACGCCACGCCGGTCGCCGCTTGCGCGCGCCTCGCGCGCACGCTATCTTTGAAACGATTCATAGATTTACCGAGGAGACGTCGACGATGACCGCACCCCGCACGCGCGTGGCGTTCGAGCTGCGCATCCGGCCCGAGCTGCTGGCGGAGTACGTGGCCAGGCACACGCCGGTCTGGCCCGAGATGCTCGCAGAGATCGCAGCATCCGGCCGCCGCAACTACTCCCTCTTCCTCGCCGAGGGCGGGCGATTGCTTGGCTACTACGAGACCGACGACGACGCCGCGGCCCAGGCCTACCTCGCCGCGTCTCCCGTCGCCGCCCGCTGGGAGGCCGAGATGGGCCGGTTCTTCCTCGACCTCGACGGTCGGCCCGACCAGGCCGCGACTCCCCTCACCGAGATCTTCCACCTCGAGACTCAGCTCTCCGTAGCAGAAAGCACCGAATCATGAGCATCCTCTCCGCCGAGATCCTCTCCGAACTCGAGAAGCAGTCGATCGAGCTGCCCAGCTGGGCGTTCGGCAATTCCGGCACGCGATTCAAGGTGTTCGGCACCCCCGGCACGCCGCGTGACCCGTTCGAGAAGATCGCCGACGCCGCCCAGGTGAACCGGTACACCGCCCTCGCCCCCAGCGTGGCGCTGCACATCCCGTGGGATCTGTGCGACTTCGCCGATCTGCGCAAGTACGCCGAGGACCTGGGCGTGCAGCTGGGAACTGTCAACTCCAACACGTTCCAGGACGAGGACTACAAGTTCGGCGCCCTCACGCACGAGGACGCCGCGGTCCGGCAGAAGGCGATCGACCATCACCTCGCCTGCATCGACGTGATGGACGCCACCGGCAGTCGCGATCTGAAGATCTGGCTGGCCGAGGGCTCGAACTACCCGGGACAGGCCGACCTGCGCGGCCGGCAGGATCGGCTGCACGAGTCGCTGGAGAAGATCTACGCCCGCCTGGGCGAGGACCAGCGCCTCGTGCTGGAGTACAAGTTCTTCGAGCCGGCGTTCTACCACACGGACGTGCCGGACTGGGGCACCTCCTACGCCCAGGTGAGCGCACTGGGCGAGAAGGCGATGGTGTGCCTGGACACCGGGCACCACGCCCCCGGAACGAACATCGAGTTCATCGTCATGCAGCTGCTGCGCCTGGGCAAGCTCGGCTCGTTCGACTTCAACTCGCGCTTCTACGCCGACGACGACCTCATCGTCGGCGCCGCCGACCCGTTCCAGCTGTTCCGCATCCTTTTCGAGGTGGTCCGCGGCGGCGGCCTGAACAACCCCGACGTGGCGTTCATGCTCGACCAGTGCCACAACGTCGAGGACAAGATCCCCGGGCAGATCCGCTCGGTGCTGAACGTGCAGGAGATGACGGCCCGCGCCCTGCTTGTGGACCGCGATGCGCTGGTCGCCGCCCAGAAGTCCGGCGACGTACTGGCCGCGAACGCCGTCTTCATGGACGCGTTCTACACCGATGTGCGCCCCGCACTCGCCGAATGGCGCGAGAGCCGGGGGCTGGACGCAGACCCGATGGCCGCTTTCGCGGCATCCGGCTACCTCCAGACGATCGCCGACGAGCGCGTCGGCGGCGTGCAGGCCGGATGGGGCGCGTGAGCGCCGAGAACTCGACACCCCGACAAGGACACTGCAGATGACGAACTCCACCGCCGCTGACCTCATCGCCCGGTCGAACCGCCTGGGCGCCGATGCGAAGAACACCAACTACGCCGGAGGCAACACCTCGGCCAAGGGCACCGACACCGACCCCGTCACCGGTCAGCCGATCGAGCTGCTGTGGGTCAAGGGCTCGGGCGGCGACCTGGGCACGCTCACCGAGACCGGCCTCGCGGTGCTGCGCCTGGACCGCATGCGCGCCCTCGTCGACGTCTACCCCGGGGTCGAGCGCGAGGACGAGATGGTCGCCGCGTTCGACTACTGCCTGCACGGCAAGGGCGGCGCAGCGCCGTCGATCGACACCGCCATGCACGGCCTCGTCGACGCGGCGCACGTCGACCACCTGCACCCCGACTCGGGCATCGCCATCGCTACAGCGGCCGACGGACCGGAGCTCACGGCGAAGATCTTCGGCGACAAGGTCGTCTGGGTGCCGTGGCGCCGCCCTGGCTTCCAGCTCGGCCTGGACATCGCGGAGATCAAGAGACAGAACCCGGATGCCATCGGCTGCATCCTGGGCGGCCACGGCATCACCGCGTGGGGCGACACCAGCGAGGAGGCCGAGGCGAACTCCCTGTGGATCATCGACACCGCAGCCGCCTACATCGAGGCCAACGGGAAGACGCAGCCCTTCGGAAGCGCGCGGGAGGGCTTCGAGGCGCTCCCGCACGCGCAGCGGCGCGAGCGCGCTGCCGCGCTCGCCCCCACCATCCGCGGGATCGCCTCCCACGACAAGCCCATGGTGGGTCATTTCACCGACTCCGACGTGGTGCTGGAGTTCCTGGCATCCGAGAAGGCGCCCGCGCTGGCCGCTCTCGGCACCAGCTGCCCCGACCACTTCCTGCGCACCAAGGTCAAGCCGATGATCCTCGACCTGCCCGCGACGGCATCCGTCGAAGAGCAGCTGGCCCGCCTGCACGAACTGCACGAGCAGTACCGCGCCGACTACCAGGCGTACTACGACGCGCATGCTTCGACAGGCTCAGCGACCCAGCCGGCCAGCCCCGCCATCCGCGGCGCGGACCCGCTGATCGTGCTCGTGCCCGGCGTGGGCATGTTCTCGTACGGCGCCAACAAGCAGACCGCGCGGGTCGCCGGCGAGTTCTACGTGAACGCCATCAACGTGATGCGCGGGGCCGAAGCGCTCTCGACCTACTCCCCCATCTCGGATGTGGAGAAGTTCCGCATCGAGTACTGGGCGCTCGAGGAGGCCAAGCTGCAGCGGATGCCGAAGCCCAAGTCGCACCAGGGCCGCATCGCGTTCGTCACCGGCGCGGCATCCGGCATCGGCAAGGCCATCGCCACCCGTCTGGCTGCGGAGGGCGCCTGCGTCGTCGTGGCCGACCTCGATCTCGAGAAGGCGCAGGCCGCGGCGGCCGAGCTCGGCAACACAGACGTCGCCATCGGCGTGGCGGCGAACGTCGCCGATGCGGATGCCGTGCAGGCCGCGCTCGATGAGGCGGTGCTGGCGTTCGGTGGTGTCGACCTCGTGGTCAACAACGCGGGCCTGTCGCTGTCCAAGCCCCTGCTGGAGACCACCGAGAGGGACTGGGACCTGCAGCACGATGTGATGGCCAAGGGCTCCTTCCTCGTCTCGAAGGCCGCAGCGCGCGTGCTCATCGCGCAGAAGCTCGGCGGCGACATCATCTACATCTCCTCGAAGAACTCCGTCTTCGCGGGCCCCAACAACATCGCCTACTCGGCGACGAAGGCCGATCAGGCGCACCAGGTGCGGCTGCTCGCGGTCGAGCTGGGTGAGTACGGCATCCGCGTCAACGGCATCAACCCCGACGGTGTCGTGCGCGGATCGGGCATCTTCGCCTCGGGCTGGGGCGCGAACCGCGCCGCCACATACGGGGTGAAGGAAGAGGACCTGGGCCAGTTCTACGCGAACCGGACCATCCTCAAGCGCGAGGTCGTGCCCGAGAACGTGGCCGACGCCGTATACGTGCTCACCGGTCCCGAACTCAGCCGCACGACCGGCCTGCACGTCCCGGTCGACTCCGGGGTCGCCGCGGCGTTCCTGCGATGAGCGTGCGACCCTTCCCCTCCCCCTCCCGTCGAGAGCAGGGTACCTCGTCGAGTGCACCGCTTGTTCACGCGAAGAACCGGTGCGCTCGGCGACATGTGGTGCACTCGACGATCGGATGCCGGCCATGACGGTCCCCGGCTCGACCCGAGCCTTCGCCGCGGTCGACCTCGGCGCGACGAGCGGACGCGTCATGATCGGCCGCGTGGGTCCCGGGACGCTCGATCTCGAGCCGGTCGGGCGCTTCCCCAACGGGCCGGTCGAGCGCGCAGACGGCCTGCACTGGGACTTCCGCGCGCTGTTCGAGAACGTGGTGAGCGCGCTGGCGGCAGCGGTACGACGCGAGCCGGCGATCGAGAGCATCGGGATCGATTCCTGGGCTGTGGACTACGGCCTGCTGCGCAACGGCGAGCTGCTCGCCGAGCCGTTCCACTACCGAGACCGGCGCACTCAACGGGGCGTCGACGAGGTGCACGCGATCGTCCCGTTCGCCGAGCTGTATCAGCGCAACGGGCTCCAGCTCCTGCCCTTCAACACGCTGTACCAGTACCGCGTGGACCGACGAGTCGACGAGGCGGACGCCGCACTCCTGATCCCCGACCTCATCGCCTATCTGCTCACCGGCGAACAGATCGCCGAGCGCACCAACGCGTCGACCACCGGCCTTCTCGACGTGCAGAGCTCGCAGTGGGACCTCGAGCTGGCATCCCGACTCGAGATCCCGCACCATGTGCTGCCGAGGCTCGTCAGCGCCGGTGACACGATCGGTCGGCTGCGCAAGGATGTGGCCGCTCGGATAGGTGCTGATCTGCCGGTGATCGCGGTCGGCTCGCACGACACCGCCTCGGCCGTGGTCGCTGCGCCGCTGTCCTCCCCGCGTTCTGCGTACATCTCCTGCGGGACGTGGGGCCTCGTGGGCCTCGAGCTGCCTGCGCCGGTGGTGACGGATGCCGCGCGCGCGGCGAACTTCACCAACGAGCTCGGCGTGGACGGGCGCATCCGCTTCCTGCACAACGTCACCGGGCTCTGGCTGCTCAGCGAGACGATCCGCGAATGGGAGGCGCAGGACGGCGCCGCCGTCGACCTGCCGGCACTCCTCGACGCGGCGGCAGCGGTCGACGGGCGCATCCCGCTGTTCGATGCGAACGACGCGACGCTGAGCGCCCCCGGCGACATGGCCTCCCGCATCGCCTCGTTGCTCGGCGACGACGCTCCGGCGTCCCGTCCCGCGTTCGCCCGCAGCATCGTGGAGTCGATCGCCGCGGCGTTCGCGCGCGCAGTGCAGCAAGCCGCCGAACTATCCGGACAGCAGGTCGACAGCATCCATCTCGTCGGCGGCGGCTCCCTCAACCGCCTGCTCTGCCAGGCCACCGCCGACCGCTCCGGCCGGCCCGTGCTCGCCGGCCCCGTCGAGGCGACCGCGCTGGGCAATCTTCTGGTGCAGGCGCGTGCGAGCGGCGCCCTCGCCGGCGGGCTCGAGGAGCTGCGGGCCTCGGTGGCGGCGAGTCACGAGCCCGTGCGGTACGAGCCGCGTACGGAGAAGTCGCGTGCGTGACTGTGATTAAGCGGCAGCCGGCGCAGAGCCGACGCTAGGCGCTCAGCGCCGCACGTTGCCGTTCGAGCAGGTCTGCACCGCCGCGGAGTTGCCCTTGATCGTGTCCGGCAGCTGCGCCACGTCGCCCGATGCCGGCGGGGTCGGCGTCGCCGAATCCGTCGGCGGCTGCTCGCCCTCGGTCGCGGTGCCACCGGCAGGCGGCTCCTCGCCCTGCAAGACAACGCCGTCGTTCTCGGTGTTCTGGTGCGTGATCTGTAGCTGCTTGTTGGCTTTGATCGCGTCCCAGAGAACGGTCGCCGACTCGGTGTCGGGGATCACCTTGTTCGGGTTCGACGGGTCCTCGAGCGTGGGATACTGCACGAACACGATGTCCTCGAAGGGAACGCTCTTCACGGCGAGCGCGATCTGGACGATCTTCATCGGATCGGCCAGCGACGTGGAGGCCTCGAGGTTGTTCAGCCCGGTGTCGGCGAGTCGCAGCATGACCGGGACGTTGCCGAGCACCTCCCCGCTGATCATCTTGCGCGCGAGGCTCGACATGTACTGTTGCTGATTGCCGATGCGGCCGAGGTCGGATCCGTCTCCGACGCCGTGGCGGGTGCGCAGGAACTGCAGCGCCTGGATGCCCTGGATCGTGTGCGTGCCGGCGGCCATGTCCAGACCGGTGTAGCGGTCCTTGATGGGGTTGGCGAGACACACGTCGACGCCGCCGATGGCATCCGTGATCTCGATCACACCGCCGAACGTCACCTTCGCGGCGAACTCGATGTCCTCACCGGTGAGACCGGTGATGGTCTTCGCCACGCAGTTGAGACCGCCGTCCTCACCGCCGTGCTCGTACGCGATGTTCAGCGGCTGCCTGCTCATCGCCGGCGCGGTGGTCCCGCTCGAATCAGCGCACTCGGGAATCGGCACCATGAGGTCGCGCGGGAAGCTCACCGCGGTGATCCGACGCGGTTCGGCCGACACGTGCACCAGCAGGTTGACGTCATTGAGCGTGCTCTGCGAATCCTCGCCCGTGCAGCGCTCTCCGAAGAGATGCGCGTACTTCGGTTCGCAGGTGTCGACGCCGGTGAGCAGGATGTCGAACCCGCCCGGGTACGCGCCGATGTCGGGCGGCAGCTCCTTGCCTCCCTCGAGCTCGACGGCGTTCGCGTTGATCGTGCGGGTGAAGCCGCCCAAGATGTATCCCGCCACGCCGATGCCGCTCACCAGCACGACGGCGAGTGCGACACCGATGAGCTTGAGCAGCTGCGCCGTCGCGCTGGGCGTACGGAGCTGACCATGACGGGCGACCGGCTGGCGTCGTCTGACGGATCTGCTCACTCGCGGAGGCCTTTCGAGGAAACTGCGGAGGGTGTGGGATTCGAACCCACGGGACATTGCTGCCCACTGGTTTTCAAGACCAGGTCCATCGGCCGCTCGGACAACCCTCCCGAGTCCGGTTCGCACCGGACGGTCAGTCGTCGAGTCTAACGGCTCCGGGCGAAACCGCCGCGCGGACGACTCATTCTCGCCGGATGACCTGGGGAGAGGCTGGGCGGCGCGAGCGGCGCCCGGTCAGAGCAGGGTGCGCAGCGCGCTGCCGAGGCCGCCGTCCTCCACCGGCCCGGTGTGCTCGCCCGCGGCATCCCGCACCTCGTCCACAGCCTGGCCCATGGCCACCGCTCGGCCCCCGCCGCTGAGCGCCCACGAGAACATGCCCAGATCGTTGCGACCGTCGCCGGCGACCAGCACGTTCTCGCGCGGCACGTCGAGCTTCGCCCGCACCCGCTCGAGAGCGGTGCCCTTGTCGACGCCCTTGGGTGCGATGTCGAGCCAGGCCGTCCAGCCGATGGCGTACGAGACCTCGTTCAGCCCGACCTCGGCGACGATGCGCTGGAAGTCCTCCTCGTCGTGCTGCGGAGAGACGACGACCACGCGCGAGACCGGATGACGCATCAGCTCGTCGAAGTCGACCTCACGGCCGCCGTCGAGGGTCCAGTCGTCGAGCACGTCGGTGTACAGCCGCTGACCGGAGCCGAGCTCGACCATGTATCGCGCCTCAGGCAGGCTCTCGCGCAGCAGGTTCAGCACTGGAGCCGGGTCGAACACCTCGACGTGCCAGCGCTCCCACCCGTCGTGCACGCGCCGCATGGTGACCGCGCCGTTCGAGCACACCACGTAATCCGAGGTCAGCTCCAGCGCATCGACGTACCGCTCGGTGCCGCTCCAGCTGCGGCCGGTGGCGAGCATGACCTCGTAGCCGGCCTCGCGCACCTCGGCGACGGCGTCCACGACGCCGGGACTGAGCGTCTCGTCCTGCAGCAGGATGGTGCCGTCGATGTCGAGGCCGACGAGCCCGCGCCGACTCACTCCGCGCCCTGCGCGCTCGTCGACCCGGCGAGCCCGTCGACAGGCTGAGGGGTCCAGTCGGTGGGACGCAGCACGTCGAGACCGCCGAGGTAGGGCCGCAGCACCTCGGGCACGGTCACCGATCCGTCCGCCTGCTGGTGCGTCTCCAGCAGCGCGACGATCCAGCGCGTGGTGGCGAGGGTCCCGTTGAGGGTGGCGACGCTGCGCGTCTTCACCGCCGCATCCTGCTCCTGCGAGACCGGACGGTAGCGGATGTCGAGGCGCCGGGCCTGGTAGGTGGTGCAGTTCGAGGTGGAGGTGAGCTCGCGGAACGCCCCCTGCGTGGGCACCCACGCCTCGATGTCGAACTTGCGTGCGGCGCTGGAGCCCAGATCGCCCGCCGCCACGTCGATCACCCGGTAGGCCAGGCCGAGGGAGGTGAGCATCTCCTCCTGCAGCGCGACGAGGCGCTCGTGCTCGGCCTCGGCGTCCTCGGGCGTCGTGTACACGAACATCTCGAGCTTGTTGAACTGATGCACGCGGATGATGCCGCGGGTGTCCTTGCCGTACGAGCCGGCCTCGCTGCGGTAGCACGTCGACCAGCCCGCGTACCGACGCGCACCCCCGGTCAGATCGAGGATCTCGTCCTTGTGGTAGCCCGCCAGCGGCACCTCGCTGGTGCCCACCAGATAGAGGTCCTCCTTGCCGAGGTGGTAGACCTCGTCGGCGTGCTCGCCGAGGAATCCGGTGCCCTGCATGATCTCGGGCCGCACGAGGGTGGGCACGATCATCGGCGTGAAGCCGTTGGCCAGCGCCTTCTCGAGCGCGAGGTTCATCAGTGCGATCTCGAGACGCGCGCCGATGCCGGTGAGGAAGTAGAAGCGAGCACCCGAGACCTTGGCTCCGCGCTCCATGTCGATCGCGCCGAGCATCTCGCCCAGCTCGAGGTGATCACGCGGGGTGAAGTCGAACTCGGGCACCTCGCCGACGCGGCGCAGCTCGACGAAGTCCTCCTCGCCGCCGGCGGGCACACCGTCGATGATGACGTTCTCGATCCGATCGAGGGCGGATGCCGCGGCCTCGGCGGCCTCGTTGGCGCTCTGCTGCGCCGCCTTCACGCGTTCGGCGAGCTGCTTGGCCTCCGCCACGAGAGCGGCCTTGGCATCCTTCGGCGCCTGTGCCACCTTCTTGCCTAACGCGTTCTGCTCGGCACGCAGCGTCTCGAACGCGGTCAGCGTCTCGCGGCGGTTCCGGTCGGCCTCGATCGCCGCGTCCACGCTCTCCGGGGCGTTTCCGCGCGCGGTCTGAGAGCGCCGCACCAGCTCGGGGTCGTCGCGGAGAAGAGCGAGATCGATCATGCGCCCAGTCTATCGACGGCGCGCTCGGCGCCCCCTGCGCGCAGCCCAGGGGCAGCGCCGTCGTGCGGTGGATTCGGACGTAGAGTGGCGGCATGTCGGCATCCGGAGGCGAGCGCGCGCATGCGGCGCTCGTCCTCAACCCGGTGAAGGTGGATGCCAGGCGGCTGCGCCGCGCACTGACCGCCCTCTCCCGCCGGCACGGGTGGGCGCCGCCGCGGTTCTACGAGACGAGCATCGAGGACCCGGGACAGGGCGTCGCACGCGCCGCGATCGACGCGGGCGCGGCGGCCGTGCTGGCCGCAGGCGGCGACGGGACGATCCGCGCGGTGGCCGAGACCATGTGCGGCACCGGCGTGCCGTTCGCCGTGCTGCCCGGCGGCACCGGCAACCTCTTCGCCCGCAACCTCGGCCTGCCGCTGCTCGACGTCGAGCGCGTCATCGAGGGGGTGTTCACCGGCTTCACCCACCCGGTCGACATGGGCTGGGCCCGCCTGAGCCGGCCCGACGGCACGCAGACCGAGCACGGGTTCGTCGTGCTCGCCGGGATGGGGCTGGACGCCGACATGATCGCGAACACCCGCGCCGAGCTGAAGCGGACGGTGGGCTGGGTCGCCTACCTCGACGGCGCGGCGCGCTCGCTGCCCGGCGCGAAGCCGTTCCGGGTGGTCTATCAGATCGAGGACGGACGCCTGCACGCCGCACGTGTGCACAGCATGCTGTTCGCCAACTGCGGCGCTCTGCCGGCCGGCATCGCCCTGCTGCCGGACGCCTCGCTGGACGACGGCGCGATGGACATCGCCGTCATCCAGCCCACCGGTCCGCTGGGCTGGCTGGGCATCTGGCGCAAGGTGTGGTGGGACAACTCGGTGCTGCGGCGCACGAGGGCCGGTCGCCGAGTGCTCGAGCGCCGCGATCGCGACACCTCGATCCGCTACCTGCGCGGGGCGACGGCGGAGGCCGCGATGGTGGCGCCGACCTCGATCGAGCTCGACGGCGACGAGCTGGGCACGGCGGTGCGGATGGTGTGCCGCGTCGAGCGCGGCGGGCTGAGGATCGCCCTGCCCGCCGGGCACGACACGTCCCGGTTCTGAGCGTCGGCCCTACTCGACGCGCACCTTCGCATCGAGCCCGCCACCCGTGAGGGTCAGCGTGAAGGGGCGCCGGTCGCGCTCGACCTCGTCCGGCAGGATGATCGGCGTGGCCCGCGGGGCGAAGTCCATCGTGCAGACGCCGTCGACGTTCTGAAAGCTCACCCTCGCGCCGTCCGCGGCGGGCTCCACGCTCTCCACCACGGGTCGGCACGAGCTCGATCCCCACGTGAGCAGCACGATCCCGTCGTCCTCGAACCAGCCGGCGGATGCCTGCGGCTGCCCGTCGCGCTCCGGTGGCGTCTCGGCGAGCGCGTCGAGGTCGAGGTGGTCGGTGCGCGCACCGTGCGCGACGCGCAGCTCGACGTCCTTGCTCACGTCCACGCCGTCGGGCACATCGAGGTAGAGCGCGCGGGGCGCGAGGTCGTCCGTGCAGGCCTTCTCGGCACTGCCCGCGAGGGTGATGTCGATGCGCTGCTCGTTCGCCGAGACCTCGGCCACCTCGGGCGGGCACGAGGAGGAGCCCCACGTGACCACCGCGAGGCCGCGGCCGCCGTCGAGCCACACCGCCTCGATGTCCGAGAAGGCGCCCACGGCACCGTCTGCCGACGCGGTCACGCTGCTGCTCGGATCCGCCGAGCTGGTGGGCGCCTGCGCGCCCGGACCGGCCGCGCAGCCGGCTGTGAGCAGCGCGGCCGCCGTGAGAGCGAGCACGGCGGGGAGGGAGAGGAGTCTGGGCAGGCTCATAACCCGATAGTGTCACGCGCTGCACGATCGTCCCAAAGCGGCGACGACGGGTGAGGGCCGACGCCGCGCGCGGTTCACTGCAGCGCGGAGGTGAGCCGCGCGAGGTTGTCCAGCACCGTGGAGCGCAACGGCTGCTGCATCCACTCCTCGAGCGTCAGCTCGCGGCTCAACGCCCGGTAGGCGTCCTCGACGACCCGCATCTCCTCGACGAACTCCTCGCCGCGCACGAGCATCGAGACCTCCATGTTCAGACCGAACGAGCGCATGTCCATGTTGCTCGACCCGATCACGGCGACCTGGTCGTCGACGGTGAGGCTCTTGGTGTGCAGGATGTACGGCTTGGGGTACATCCAGATGCGGATGCCGGCGCGCAGCAGCGCCTCGTAGTAGCTGCGCTGCGCGTGGTAGACCATCGCCTGGTCGCCCTGCTCCGAGACGAACAGCTCGACCTGCACGCCGCGGTCGACGGCGGCGGTGACGGCGAGCAGCAGCGCTTCATCGGGCACGAAGTAGGGGCTGACGATCATGATCCGCTTGCGCGCGGCGTACAGCAGCGCGAGGAAGAGCCGCAGGTTGTTCTCGACCTCGAACCCCGGCCCCGACGGGACGATCTGACAGTCCAGATCACCCGCGCCCGTCTCGATGCGCGTGATGTCGATGCCCTCTGGCACCGTGTCGGTCTCGGCGTACCAGTCGCTGAGGAAGACGGCGTTGAGGCTGGCGACCACGGGCCCGTCGACGCGCACCATCAGGTCGACCCAGTGCAGTCCCAGCCGGACGTTCTTGGGCAGGTTGTACGAGGAGTCGGTGATGTTCTGAGAGCCGAGGAAGCCGACGATGCCGTCGACGACGAGCAGCTTGCGGTGGTTGCGCAGATCCGGACGCTGGATGCGGCCGCGCAGCGGCTGCACCGGCAGCATCAGCTGCCAGTCGGCGCCCATCGCGTCGAGCCGGCGCACCGTCTCGCGGTAGCGCGGCTTCCAGCGGTTCGCCCAGTAGTCGACGAGCACGCGCACCGGCACGCCGCGCGCGAGGGTCTCCTCCATCGCACGGAAGAAGTTGTCGGTCGAATCGTCGGCCTGCAGGATGTAGAACTCGACGTGCACGTAGTCCTGCGCGCCGCGGATCGCATCGGCCATGGCATCCAGCGACGTCTGGTAATCGCTGATCAGGTGTGCGCCGTTGTCACCCGAGAGCGGCAGCGCCCCCATCGCCTGGTTCATCGCGACCAGCGGCGGGAACCACTCCGGCGGGTCGGGGCGCAGCGATCCCAGGCGCAGATTGCGCGCGGTCTCGGCGATGTACTCGTTGATCTGCTCCTGCTTGCGCCGCCGCACGCGCGGCAGCTTCGGGTTGCCGATGAGCAGGAACAGCAGGATGCCGAGGACGGGGATGATGAAGATCGCCAGCAGCCAGGCCATCGCGGAGGTGGGCCGGCGGTTGCGCGGGACGACGATGATCGCGAAGGCCCGCACGCTGAGATCGACGAGGACGTAGACGACGACGGCCCACCAGGGCCAGTTGTTCACGTTGAACACCGCACCCCCTGTCCGATCGCGTCGGACTGTCCGATCCGCCTCGGATCAGCGTAGCCGGTGTCTCAGACGCGGGGAGGCAGGCCGCGCGCCGCGCGCTCCTCGGCCTCGATGCGGGCGTGCGCCCTGCGCTCAGTGCGGTCGGAGTGCAGGATGCCGCGCAGCACGATCACGAAGACCGCGCTCACGCCGATGGTCGGCAGAATCGCCCACGCCGCCGCCATCCAGAAGTTGTCCACCCCACCATCCTACCGCGCGTGGCGACATGCGGCCCGGGCCGTTGGGGGGCGGCGGTTCTTCTGCACAATCCCCGGTCCCACCGAGTTGTCCACCCCGACCGGAGCGCATTCCTCCTGCGGTGATATCCGCGAGTGACCGGCGCGCACACTCCCCTCATGACGACCATCATCCATGCCACCGATCCCGCCGAGTTCCTCGGCCTCGTCCCGGCCCTGGCCGGTTTCACCCCGCGGCACAGCGTCGTGCTGCTGCCCTTCCACGGCAAGCGCACGCAGGGCGCCATGCGCATCGACCTGCCGCCGGCGGACGTCGACGTCGACCTGTTCGCCGATCAGGCGCTGCGCACCCTGCTGCAGGTGCCGGACGCCGACGCGGTCGCCCTCGTGGTGTACTCAGACGACCCGGCGAGTGTCGTGCCGGACGGCACGCTGCTGCCGCACGCCACCCTCGCCGAGGCGCTCATCGCGGTGTGCGCGGACGCCGGTCTGCCCATGGTCGAGGCGCTGTGCGTGACGCCGGACGGGTGGAGCGACTATCTCGACGAGGCACCCGCGCTGAGACCGCTGCACGCGATCCCCGCGGCCCCCGCGGTGCCCGGCGTCGGCGATGTCAGCGGCGACCAGCTCGCCGGTGCGGCGCTGCCGCCGAGCGACCTCGTCGAGCGCGAGCGCGTGGGGCGTGCCCTGCGCGAGCTCGGCGAGGTCATCGAGCAAGGCGTGCACGGCGGCCTGCGTGGGAATGCCGACCCGCTCGCGTTGGTCACCGCCGAGATGATGCTCGACGATCTGCCCCTCTTCGTCGAATGCCTGCTGGATGACCCCTCCGGCGGCTCCGACCACCGCTGCGCGGGACTGCTGTGGTGCCTGAGCCGTCCGCCGCTGCGCGACGCGATCCTCGTGCAGTGGGCCACCGATCTCGCCTTCGGGTACCGCGCGTTCGACGCGCAGCTCGCCTTCTCGGCCGAGCGCGCCTCGATCCCGGATGCCGTCGGCGCGGTCTTCCTCGGCCAGGGCCCGCGGCCGGACTTCGACCGGCTCGGCTGCGCGCTGCAGGTGGTGCGCCACGCCGCTGCCCGCGCACCGCGCCATGCGAAGCCCGGCGTGCTCACTGCGGCCGCGTGGCTGTCGTGGGCGATGGGTCGCTCCTCGCACGCGGGCGCCTACGTCGACGAGGCGCTGCGGCTGGACCCCGAGCACAGCATGGCCGCGCTGATCGCGACCATGCTTTCGGCGGCGATGCTGCCGCAGTGGGCACTGCGACGCGGCTGAGCGCCTACTTCACGAGAGGGAACAGGATGGTCTCGCGGATGCCGAGCCCGGTGATCGCCATCAGGAGGCGATCGATGCCCATCCCCATGCCGCCCGAGGGCGGCATGCCGTGCTCGAGTGCGCGCAGGAACTCCTCGTCCACCCGCATCGCCTCGAGATCGCCGCCGGCGGCGAGCTTGGCCTGCTCGACGAAGCGCTCGCGCTGGATCACCGGATCGACGAGCTCCGAGTACCCGGTGGCGAGCTCGAAGCCGCGCACGTACAGATCCCACTTCTCGACGACCCCGGCGATCGACCGGTGCTCGCGCACCAGAGGAGAGGTGTCGACAGGGAAGTCCATGACGAAGGTCGGGCGCACCAGGTCGCCCTTCACGAAGTGCTCCCACAGCTCCTCGATGAGCTTGCCGTGAGTGGGGTGCGGGGGCACGTCGACGCCGTGTGCCTCGGCGAAGGCGATCAGCTCGGCCACGTCGTCGTCGGGGGTGAACTCGCGCCCGGCTGCCTGCGAGAGCGAGCCGTACATCGAGATGCGCTCCCACTCGCCGCCCAGGTCGTACTCGGTGCCGTCCGCCCAGGTGACCGTGGTCGAGCCCGCGACGGCGACGGCGGCGTTCTGCACCAGCTCCTGGGTCAGGTCGGCGATGCCGTTGTAGTCGCTGTAGGCCTGGTACGCCTCGAGCATCGCGAACTCGGGGCTGTGCGTGGAGTCCGCGCCCTCGTTGCGGAAGTTGCGGTTGATCTCGAACACCCGCTCGATGCCGCCCACGACGGCGCGCTTGAGGTACAGCTCGGGCGCGATGCGCAGGTACAGCTCGGTGTCGAACGCGTTGGAGTGGGTGATGAACGGCCGGGCCGAGGCACCGCCGTGCTGCACCTGCAGCATGGGGGTCTCGACCTCGAGGAAGTCGTGCGCGGTGAAGGTGGCGCGCAGGCTGGCATTCACCGCCGCGCGGGCGCGCACGGTGGTGCGGGCCTGCTCACGGACGATGAGGTCGAGGAAGCGGCTGCGGACGCGGCCCTCCTCGCTCAGCTCGGCGTAGGCGTTCGGCAGCGGCAGAATCGCCTTCGAGGCGATCTGCCAGCGGTCGGCCATGATCGACAGCTCGCCGCGTCGACTGGAGATGACCTCGCCGCCGACGAACACGTGATCGCCCAGATCGACGAGCGCCTTCCAGTCGGCCAGCGACTCCTCGCCGACGTTCGCCAGCGACACCATCGCCTGGATGCGCGAGCCGTCGCCGGCCTGCAGGGTGGCGAAGCAGAGCTTGCCGGTGTTGCGGCTGAACACCACGCGGCCGGCGACACCCGCGGTCACGCCGGTCGCGGTGTCCGGCTCGAGATCGCCGTACTCGACGCGCAGCGCCGGGATGGTGTGCGTGACGGGCACCGCGACAGGGAAGGCCCCGCCGCCGGCATCCGCTCGCCGCTCGATCAGCCGCTCGCGCTTGGCGAGCCGGACGGCCTTCTGCTCGAACGCTTCGGCGAGTTCCGCGTCGCGGACCTCGTCTTCAGTCGCGGAGCCGGCGGTGGGCTCGGCAGGGGCGGCGGTCGGCGCGGACGCGTCAGTCATGGGTGGGGCTCCTTGAAAGTCCCCGCCAGTCTACCGGCGCGCCCTCGCGCGCCCGCTGCTGCCGGCCTGCCCCGGGCTATCCTCGCTGCATGCCCGCTCGACCCGTCCGCGGCCGTTCGCGCGCCGTCCCCTGCACCCCTGCTCGCCCGCACGGCCTGCGTGCCGCTCTCGTTCTGCTGCCGATGCTGCTGCTCGGTCTGCTGGCCGCACTCGTCCCGGCAGCGCCGGCATCCGCCGACGTCGACGACTTCTCGTACTCGTCGTGGTCGTCGCAGTACGAGGTGTCGCTGGATGCCGAGGGGCGGGCTGTGGCGCGCATCACCGAGACCCTCGTCGCGGAATTCCCCGAGCAGGACCAGAACAAAGGGATCATCCGCGGCTACCCGCAGCGCTACCTGGGCGCGGGGCTCGACATCCGCATCGTCTCGGTCACCGACGACGCTGGCCGTCCGGTGCCGTTCGAGGTCGACACCGAGGACGACATGGTGCTCGTGCTCACCGGCACCGACGAGTACGTGCACGGCCGCACCACCTACGTGATCGAGTCCACCATGCGGGACTTCATGGTGCGCGGCACCGACACCGGTCGCGACGAGTTCTACTGGAACCTGCTGCCGTTGGACAGCACCCAGGACATCGCCCGCTTCGACGCGGAGATCACCTTCGCCCCTGACCTGGCGGCACAGCTCACCGGTGACGTCGCGTGCTATCAGGGCACCACCGGGCAGAAGAGCACCTGCCGGGTCGAGGGCCCCTCCTCCTCGGCGGAGGGCACGAGCTTCCGAATCGAGTCGGGCGAACGCCCGGCCGGTGACGGGGTCACCGTGGCGATCGGGTTCACACCCGGCGCCGTCACGCAGCCCGCTGCCCGGCGCCCCGACCCGGTGGCCGACTTCGCCGCTCCGATCAGCGCGGGGGCGGCGCTGGCGGCGGCGGCCGGGGTCTGGGTGGCGCTGGCCGTGCTCCGGCGGCGCCGGCGCACGGCGACCGGCATCATCGTCGCGCAGTTCGACGTGCCGGAGGAGCTGTCGCCGCTGGTGGCGGCGCCACTGATCGCCCGCAGCCAGGACCCGATCCCGGCGCAGATCGTGCATCTCGCTGTGCAGGGCGCGCTCCGTCTGGAAGAGGAGGAGGGCGGCGACCGCCCCGTGCTGCGCCTGCGTGCGCGCGACGCGGTGCGGCATCGGCTCGATCGTGCGACGCTCGACGCGCTGTTCCCAGGGGACCGGGTGGTGCGTCGCATCCCGAAGCGCAGCACCCGCTTCGCCAAGCGGATGCGGGGGCTCGCGACGAAGGGCGCCGCGCAGGCGAGGCGCAACGGGTGGCTGACGAAGGAGCGCAGCCGGGCCGCCATGGTCTTCAGCTGGGTGTCGATCGCGCTGCTCGCGATCACCGTCGTGCTGGTGGTGCTCGCGGCCCTGAAGGACCGGGACCTGCTGCCCCTGTCGGTCTTCGCCGCGATCGTCGCGGCGGTCGGCGTAGGGGTCTCGGCGATCAGCGCGTTCAGCCGGCACATCGTGCCGACCCGCGCCGGAGCCGAGCGGATCGAATACCTGCGCGGGGTGCACGAGTTCATTCGCGTGGCCGAGACCGACCGGCTGCGCATGCTGCAGTCGTACACCGGTGCCGAGCGGCGCGCCGACGGGTCAGTGGATGTCGTGCATCTCTACGAGAAGCTGCTGCCCTACGCGATGCTGCTCGGCGAGGAGCGCAGCTGGTCCAGGGTGCTCGAGACCCGCTACGCCGAGACCGCCGATGGTCCGGGATGGATGGACGTCGCCGCCGGTGTCGCGATCTCCTCGCGGCTGTCGTCGTACTCGTCGTCGATGCACAGCGCCGTCTCGTACACGCCCTCGAGCTCATCCTCGGGCGGCTCGACCGGCGGGGGCTTCTCGGGCGGCGGGGGCGGCGGCGGGTTCTCGGGCGGACGCTGAGGTCAGCCGGTCAGACCCGGTCGACGGTCAGAGCAGGGCCTGGGTGGGCGGGTCGCCGGCCTCACGCAGGGCGCGCTCGACGGTCGAGCCGACGAGCGCCGACAGGTAGCCGCCGGGGTTCTCCACGCCGATCGCGCGCAGCAGACCCGTCGCCTGCTGCACGATGGAGCGGGAGAACTCGGATGCCGTCACGATCGCCTCCGCGTAGGCGGCGCGGTCCTTCTCGGCGACGACCACCGGCTCGCAGCCCATCTCGACGGCGAGCGCCTGCGCGATCGGCAGCACGGCCGCCGGTGCGGTGACGGCAGCGAAGGCGACCTGCAGCTGACGCAGATCGATGCTCGTGCCCGTGAACGCGATCGCCGGATGCACGGCCAGCGGGATGGCGCCGCGTTCGGCGGCGGGCCGCAGTACCTCGATGCCGTAGGCGGGGTCGGTGTGCAGCACGAGCTGGCCCAGCTGCCATCCGCCGAGCTCGGCGATTCCGGCGACCAGGCCGGGCAGCTCGTCGTGCGGGACGGCGACGATCACCAGCTCGCTGCGCCGGACGACCTCCAGCGCGTCGAGTACCGGCACGTCCGGCAGCACGGCGGCGGCGCGATCGTCGTCGGAGCCGGAGGTGATACCGGTGATCGCGTGTCCCGCTCCCGCGAGAGCGGCTCCCACGACCGGACCGACGCGGCCCGCACCGAGGATTCCGACGCCCAGGCGTCCGTCGCGCGTCATGCGCCGCTCATCTCCTGCTCGCCCCAGCGGTGCGTGCGATCGCGCGTCGCAGCGAGCGCGGCCGCGCGACTGACTCCGTCGAGCAGCGCGATCGCATCGTCGCGTTCGAGCGCTGACAGGTTGCCGGTGATCGGCCCTGCCACCGAATGGATCTGTCCGCGCGCGACGCGCTGCAGCCGGTCGAGCGGACCCTGCGCGATCGAGACGCCCTGCAGGCGCGCGAGCGGGAAGACCGCGAGGCGGCGCCAGAGGAAGCCGCGGCGCAGCAGCACGGCGTGCTCGCTGAGCTGATATCCGTGCCGCCGCCATGAGAACGGCCGACGCCACGCCGCACGTCGCGGCATGGTGCGGTATGCGTCCGCGGCCGGTGCTCCCAGCACCCCGCTCTGCCAGATCTGCGCGATGCGCTCGGCGGAGAGCGCCGGCATCACCAGTCCGAGCACGCGCTCGACGTCGGCACGCCGGCCCACCGGCAGCACGATGTTGAACTGCTGGGCGCTGCCGGACTGCTGCTGTGCGGCGCTCTTGCCCGTCATCCGGTTGATCTTCACCGTCCACCATCCGAACGGGCGCCACAGCAGCGACTGCGACACCTCGACGGCGAAGATCCGCCCGGGCGGCAGCGTCTCGGTGACGGTGGTCAGGAGCCCGAAGGTGATGCGCACCCCGTCGGGCGTGGGAGCGATCGAGTAGCGCAACGACTTCGAGATCTGCGCCCAGGTGATGCCGACCACGGCGATGACGAGGGGGATGCCGATGCCGAAGGCCATTCCCGCCATGGCCAGGGCGATCGCGCCCGCGCTCTCGCCGTCGGCCGACATGCCGAGGAACAGCGCGATCACCGAGACGATGCAGATCGCGCCGAAGAAGAGCACCCATAGCACCGCCGAGACCAGCTGCGAGCCGATCAGGCGGCCGGTGGGGATCTTCACCACGCTCTCTGGGGCGACGTCTTCGAGGTCGACGCCCTCGATGAGGCCGGACACGCCGGCGTTCATCGAGCCGATGAGCTGGTCACGTCCGCTGCGGAAGGCCGCCCCGCCGGGCGCGTCGCCGGGCGCGGCCGCCGCCAGCCGCGCGTTGCGCGCTCCGGAGGCGAGGCGCAGGATGTCGGCGCGCACGGACTCGGCCTTGGGCGTGGAGAGGTATTCGAGGGGGACGTTCGCGTCGTTGCCCGCGCCGACGACCTCCAGCTTGGCGAGTCCGATGATGCGCGCGGGGAACGGCCGGGTGAGGTTGACGCCCTGCACGCGGTCGAGCGGCGCTCGCCGATGCGAGCGGAACAGCAGCCCCTTGCGCACCTCGACGTGCTCGCCGGTGATGCGGAACTGCTGGAAGCGCCACAGGAACCAGAAGACGCCGATCAGCACCAGGACGACGCCGAGCACCACCAGCAGCGCGACCAGGACGAGATCGTTGTCGAGCACCCAGTCGACGGGGTCGCCGCTCTGACCGATGTAGCCGCTCTCGGCCGGCGCGAAGGCGCCGACGATCCAGTTGATGAACTTGTCGCGCATGTTGGCGATGACGATGCCCGCGACCACCAGCAGGGCGAGGCCGCCCTTGAACAGCGGCGTGAGCGGGTGCATCCGGTGCCACTCTCCGTCGGCCAGCTCCGACGCGCCGCCATGCGGCAGGGTACCCGGGGTGACCGACGAGGGTGCGGGCGTGCTCACAGCCCGGTCCGCCGGTTCTCGGCCACCTCGATGAGCGTGTCGCGCAGCGCTTCGGCGGCGGGCTGGGCCAGCCCGGGGATCTGCACGCCGGTGCTCGCGGCGGCGGTGACCATCTTCAGCTGCGAGATGCCGAACAGGCGATCGAGCGGTCCCTGCGTGATGTCGACGAGCTGCATGCGGCCGTAGGGAACGGCGACCATTCGCTGCCACAGGATGCCGCGGCGGAACACCACGTCGTCGGCGCGCAGCATGTAGCCGAGGGCGCGCGCCTGCCGGGGCAGGATGATCAGAGTGATCAGGTCGAGGGCGATGACGAGTCCAGCCGGCACCCACACCCAGCTCTGCTCGAGCAGCGTGGTCAGCACGAGTGCCGCCACCGCGACGAGCGCGATCACGACGGCGTTCTGCACGAGCTGTGAGACGACGTAGCGCGGGGAGATCTGGTGCCAGCGTCCGTCGAGAGCGAGAGCGCCCGCACCGCGCGGCGTGCGCACGGCGGTGTAGGTGCCCGCGTCGAGCTGCGGGGGCGCCGGCGGCGCGGTGGCGACGGACGGCGCGGTGGTTGCAGGCGGCGCGGTGGTTGCAGGCGGCGCGGTGGTTGCGGCCGGCGCAGCGGCTGCGGGCGGCGCGGGGTGCGCGGCGGGGGGCGGCGGCGCCGTCGGGGGCGTGAACGGACCCGGCTCAGGGGGCATGTTCGTCGGGCTGTCGCTCATCGGGATCCTTCGGCAGAGTGCAGAACTGTTCGGCGATCAGTGCCACACCGACCAACACCGCAGCGCCGATGATGAGGGCGATCATCGCCACCACCGACCCTACCGGGGCCGGTACCGGCCGGGTGGAGAGGAACAGCAGCAGTCCCAGATCGAAGCCGGCCATGATGGCGCCGACAAGGCTGGACGCGCGGGCGAGCGTGGCCGCGCGCAGAGCCCGGAACGGGTCGATGCGGTGTCCGTCGCGCACGCTGCGGCGCACCGGCCAGGCGAGCAGGAACACCGCCAGCGCGATGAGCAGCAGCAGCACGGGCAGATACGCCGACGGGGTGAAGGTGGCCCGCCCGGTCACCGTGAGCATGTGATCGAACCCGAATCCGGCGCCGGTCGCGAGCAGGACCAGCACGAGCAGCACGCCCGGCGAGGTGCGCTTCACGACCTGTCCGCCGCCCGCAGGCCGCGCACCAGGTCGTCGACCCTGCCGTGACCGGGCAGCACGGCATCCGGATCGAGGCTCAGCCACGGTTCGAGCACGAACAGCCGCTCCGCAGCGCGCGGATGCGGCACCCGCAGATGCTCGGCGTCGCTGTGGAAGTCACCGTAGGCGATGAGATCGAGATCCAGCGTACGATCGCCCCACCGCTCCAGCCGTACTCGGCCCTGCTCCTCCTCGACCGCGTGCAGCATGCCCAGCAGCACCTGGGGAGCCAGCCGCGTGGTCATCAGCGCCACGGCGTTGAGGTACGGCGGCGCCTGCGGATCGGGCCCGTCCGGCTTGATCGCGACGGTCTCGATCGGGTCGGACATGACGAAGTCCGAGACCAACGGCAGCCGAGCCAGCCGCGCGCCGGCGGCGCGCAGCATCTCCCCGCGGTCGCCCTCGTTCGAGCCGAGCGCGATGACCGCGACCTCCGGCTCGCGCCCGGGGCGCGGGTCGGGCAGATCGGTGAGATGCGTGAGGCGGCGGTCCATCACGGCCGTCCACGGCGGATCGTGACCGCGACATCGCGGAAGCTCTGCGCGATCGGCGCGTGCGGCTTGTGCACGGTCACCGCGACGGTCCGCACACGCGGATCGGCGAGCGCGGCGTCGGCGACCCGCTGTGCGAGGGTCTCGACGAGATCCACCGGCTCGCCGGCGACGATCGCGGCCACCCGATCGGCGAGCTCGCCGTAGTGCACCGTGTCAGCAACGTCATCCGACACCGCCGCCGGTGCGAGGTCGAGGCCCAGCGTCAGATCGATCGTGAACTCCTGGCCGTCGCGGCGCTCGAAGTCGAAGACCCCGTGATGACCGAAGACGGTCAGCCCGGTGAGGGTGATCTCATCCAGTTCCTGCATCTCACTCGCCCTCCCACGCCGCGCAGACCGCCAGCGCATCGCGCGTCGCGGCGACGTCATGCACGCGCACCGCCCAGGCACCCGCGCGAGCGGCGAGTGCGCTGGTGACGGCGGTGGCGAGATCGCGGCGATGCTGGTCGACCTCGCCGCCGAGCGTGTCGGCGAGGAAGCGCTTGCGCGAGGTGCCGATCAGCACCCGGTGCCCGAGGCCGACGACCTCGTCGAGCCCGCGCAGCATCTCCCAGTTCTGCGGTCCGGACTTCGCGAAGCCGATCCCCGGGTCGAGGATCACGCGGGAGGGGGCGATGCCGGACTCGGCGGCGGCGGTCACCCGAGCGCGCAGCTCGGCGGCCACCTCGCGCGCGATCCGGACGTACTGCGCGCGGGCGTACATCTCGTCCGAGGGGCCGCGCCAGTGGCCGATCGCGATGTCGGCGTCGAGGTCGGCGACGACTGCCATCATCCGCTCGTCGGCGAGGCCGCCCGAAACGTCGTTGACGATGCGCGAGCCGGCGCGCACCGCGGCGGCGGCGGTGTCGGCGTTCAGCGTGTCGATGGAGGTCGGGATGCCGTCGGCGGTGAGCGCTTCGATCACCGGCAGGATCCGGCGCTGCTCCTCGGCGCTGCCGATCCGCTGCGCGCCGGGGCGGGTGGACTCACCGCCGACGTCGATGACGCTCGCGCCCTGCGCGCGCATCAGCCGCGCGCGCGCCACCGCGTCGTCGAGCGCGAGGTAGCGTCCGCCGTCGCTGAAGGAGTCGGGCGTGATGTTGAGGATGCCCCAGATGCCCGCCATCAGCCCTGGGCTCCTACGCCTGTCGAATGGGTCCCTGAGCCTGTCGAAGGGTGACCGATCAGCGCGATCAGCTCCGCGCGCGCCGCGGGTTCGGCGAGCTCGGCCCGGGCGGCGATCGTGAGCGTGGTCGAGACCGGCTGGGTCCCGCCGCGCATGGTCACGCAGCCGTGCGCGGCGTCGAGCACGACCAGGACGCCGCGCGTGTCGAGGTTCTCGGCGATGGCATCCGCAATCTGCTCGCCCAGCCGCTCCTGCACCTGCGGGCGGGCGGCGAGCGTCTCGACCACCTTCACCAGCGCGCCGAGGCCGACGACCTGTTCGCCGGGCAGGTAGGCGATGTGCGCGACGCCCGCGAAGGGCAGCAGGTGGTGCTCGCACACCGAGCGGAAGCGGATGTCACGCAGCAGCACCGCGCCCGAGGGCAGGGTGTCCGGGGCCGGGCCGCGCGACACACTGATGGTGCGGGCGAGATGGCCGGCGGGATCCTCGCCGACACCGGCGAAGAACTCGGTGTACAGCTGCGCCATCCGAGCGGGGGTCTGCGTGAGACCCGGTCGATCGGGATCCTCGCCGATCGCCTCGAGCAGCTCGCGGGTGAGCCGCTCGACACGCGCCCTGTCGACGCTCACGTCACGCCGTCGCCGGTCGGGCCTGTCCGCCGGTGGCGGGCGCCGCGGATGAGCGGACGATCCCCGTGTTGGCGGCGGTGGTGGCGGCGGCGGCATCCTCGATGCGCCGCGGCACCGCGATCGGGGGCAGGCTCGACACCGGACGCTCCTCGCTGGAGAGCCACTGCGGGCGCTCGGGCAGCTTGCGCACGTCGGTGAAGATCTCCGCGATGCGGTGGTGGTCGAGGGTCTCCTCCTCGAGCAGCGCCAGCGCGAGGCGGTCGAGGATGTCGCGATTCTCGCTGATCACCTTGTACGCCTCATTGTGCGCCTGCTCGATCAGCGCGCGCACCTCGGCGTCGACGCGCTCGGCGATCTTCTCGGAATACTCGCGTCCGCGACCCATGTCACGGCCGGCGAAGGGCTCGCCGCCCTCGGAGCCGAGCTTGACCGGGCCGAGCTGCGTGGTCATGCCGTACTCGATGACCATCTTGCGAGCGATGCTGGTGGCCTTCTCGATGTCGTTCGATGCGCCGGTGGTGGGGTCGTGGAAGACCAGCTCTTCGGCGACGCGACCGCCCATGGCGTAGGTCAGCTGATCCTGCAGCTCATTGCGGGTGACGGAGTACTTGTCGTCGAGTGGCATGACCATCGTGTACCCGAGCGCCTTGCCGCGCGGCAGGATCGTGATCTTCGTGACGGGGTCGGTGTAGTTCATCGCCGCCGCTGCGAGGGCGTGCCCGCCTTCGTGGTAGGCGGTGATGAGCTTCTCCTTGTCCTTCATGACGCGGGTGCGACGTTGCGGGCCGGCGATGACGCGGTCGATCGCCTCGTCGAGGGCGCGGTTGTCGATCAGCTGCGCGTTCGAGCGCGCGGTCAGCAGAGCAGCCTCGTTGAGGACGTTGGCGAGGTCAGCCCCGGTGAAGCCGGGCGTCTTGCGCGCGACGACCTCGAGGTCGACGGACTGCGCGAGCGGCTTGCCTTTCGCGTGCACCTCGAGGATCTGCTGGCGGCCCTTCATGTCGGGCGCGTCGACGCCGATCTGCCGGTCGAAGCGACCGGGGCGCAGCAGAGCGGGGTCGAGGATGTCGGGGCGGTTCGTGGCTGCGATGACGATGACGTTCGCGTTCGGATCGAAACCGTCCATCTCGACGAGCATCTGGTTCAGCGTCTGCTCGCGCTCGTCGTTGCCGCCGCCCATGCCGGCACCCCGGTGACGGCCGACGGCGTCGATCTCATCGATGAAGATGATGGCGGGAGCGTTTTCCTTGGCCTGGTTGAACAGGTCGCGCACGCGGGAGGCACCCACGCCCACGAACATCTCGACGAAGTCGGACCCGGAGATCGAGTAGAAGGGCGCTCCGGCCTCACCGGCCACCGCGCGGGCGAGCAGGGTCTTTCCCGTTCCGGGAGGGCCGTACAGCAGCACGCCCTTCGGGATGCGGGCTCCGATCGCCTGGAACTTGGCCGGATCCTGCAGGAACTCCTTGATCTCGTGCAGTTCCTCGATCGCCTCCTCGGCGCCGGCGACGTCGGCGAAGGTGACGGTCGGCGTCTCCTTGCTGACCAGCTTCGCCTTCGATTTGCCGAACTGCATGACCTTGCTGCCGCCGCCCTGCATCGACGACAGCAGCCACCAGAACAGCAGTCCCAGCAGCACCAGCGGCAGCAGCAGCGAGAGGAAGCCGTCGAACCAGGTGGCGCGCGGCACGACGTCGGTCGTGTCCTTCGCCTTGATCTTGGCGGAGTCGATGGCGTCGACGACCTGGTCGGCGCGGGCCTGGACGTAGTAGAACTGCACGTTCTTCGCACCCTCGAACTCCTTCGAGAGCGCGAGGTCGACCCGCTGGTCGCCGTCGGTGTTGACGGCCTTGGTCACGGTGTCGCCGTCGAGCAGCTCGAGGCCCTGCTGCACCGTGATCTGCTTGGGTGCCGACAGGTTCGAGATCAGCAGGAAACCGGCGAAGAGCAGCACGCCGATCAGCGCCACATAGATCAGCGGGTTGCGGGAGACCTTCTTGACATCCATGATGCGTTCAGCGTACCGCCCGGGCGTTAGGCGGCCGCTGTGCGTTCACCCATGGCGTACCCTTCGGCAGGCTCAGGGACCGCCCCTCGCGACGGGCCCTCAGCTGTACACGTGCGGGGCGAGCACCGCCACGTCGCGCAGGTTGCGGTAGCTCTCGGCGTAGTCGAGTCCGTATCCGACGACGAACTCGGTGGGGATGTCGAAGCCGACGTACTTGCAGTCGATGTGCACCTTGGCTGCGTCGGGCTTGCGCAGCATCGCCAGCACCTCGATCGAGGCCGCTCCGCGCGAGGCGAAGTTCTCCAGCAGCCAGCTCAGCGTGAGGCCGGAGTCGATGATGTCCTCGACGATCAGGACGTGGCGTCCGTGGAGGTCGGTGTCGAGGTCCTTGCGGATCTGCACCACTCCGCTCGACTTGGTGCTCGCGCCGTAGCTCGACACGGCCATCCAGTCCATCGGCGCGTCCATGGGCAGGCGGCGCGCGAAGTCGGCCATCACCATCACCGCGCCCTTGAGCACCCCCACCAGCAGCAGATCCTTGCCGGCGTAGTCGGTCGCCACGCGAGCGGCGAGCTCTTCGAGCTTCGCGTGGATCTCCTCCTCGGTGACGAGGATGTCGGTGAGGTCTTGCTCGATGTCAGCAGCGCGCATGCATCGATTTTAGGTCGATCGCCGAGGGCATCCGCACTACTGTGAGCGGGGAGCGGGTGCGCGCCCGCGGGGAAGGAACACATGAACCTCGACGAGATCCTCACCCAGGTGCCGATCGACGACATCGCCCAGCGCTTCGGCGTGAGCCACGAGGTGGCGCGGCAGGCGGTGCGCGAGGGCGGCGCCACGCTGCTCGGCGGCCTGTCGAAGAACGCCGAGACCGCGGGCGGTTCGGCTGCCATCGAGAAGGCGCTGCAGCGGCACGGCGGGTCCGCCGGTGCGCAGAAGGTCGACGACGTCGACGAAGCCGACGGCGAGAAGATCGTGAAGCACGTCCTGGGCGACCGCAAGGGCGAGGTGACCGAGAAGCTCAACACCTCCGAGAAGACCGCGGGCGGCATCGACTTCGGCAAGCTGCTGCCCATCCTCGCGCCCATCATCATGGGCATCCTCGCCAACCGCACCAAGAAGGGTGGCGGAGGGGGTCTGAGCGACATCCTCGGCGGGCTGCTGGGCGGTTCCGGTGGATCCTCGAGCGGTGGTCTGGGCGGCCTCGGCGACGTCCTGGGCGGACTTTTCGGCGGCCGCCGCTAGCGCTGCCGTCAGCGCTGCCGGGCAGCGAACACGATCCGCCCTCCCGCGCGGGTCGCCGTGCATCCGGGCAGGTCGATGGGTCCCTGCCCCGACCAGTCCGTTGCCAGCCGCGCCACCTCGAGGGTCTGCGTGCGCGTGAGGCCCACCCCGAACTCGCTGTCGACGACGAGGCGGATCACGCGATTGCGCAGCGCCGCCGGGTTCGCCGCCAGGGCGGCGGCGCTGACCGAGATCCCCGCCTCGGCGTGCTCGACGATGTCCTCGATCGTCTCGTGGATCATCTCGTCGAACGCCTCCGCGTCCTCGCGCAGCTGCTCCGCCGTGCGCGCCAGCGCTTCGGCGATGCCGGGCCCCAGCTCGGCCTCGAGCACGGGCAGCACGCGCCTGCGCGCACGCACCCGCGCGTAGCGGTCGTCGAGATTGTGCGGGTCGTCCCAGACGGGCAGGTCGGACGCCGCGCAGAACGCACGCGTGGTCTCCCGCCGCACCCCGAGCAGCGGCCGCACCCACTGCAGACCGCTCGCATCCGCTGACACCGCGGCCATGCCCTGCAGGCTGGCGGCGCCGGAGCCGCGGGCGAGGCCCAGCAGCACCGTCTCCGCCTGGTCGTCGAGGGTCTGCCCGAGCAGCACGGCGTTCGCGCCCTGCTCGCGCGCGACCGCCGCCAGCGCGCCGCGCCGGGCGTCGCGGGCGGCGGCCTCCGGCCCGTCCGGATGCCGGGCATCGACGTGCACCCGGCGCACGATGCCCTCGACACCGAGTGCGGCCGCCTGCTGCGCGGCGCGCGCCGCGACGGCATCCGATCCGTCCTGCAGTCCGTGATCGACGATGACCGCGACGACGCGGATGCCGAGCTTCGCCGCCTCGAACGCGGAGGCGGCGGTGAGCGCGAGAGAGTCCGCGCCGCCGGAGAGCCCCACGACGACGGGCTCTGCGATCAGCGGGGCCAGGGCGAGGCGGACGGCGCGGCGGACTTCGGCGACGGCGGGAGCGAGCGAGGGCACGTCCTTCACGCTACTTCAGCGCGCCGACCACCCGCCGTCCATCGTGTAGCTCGCCCCGGTCACCATGGCCGCCTCGTCCGAGGCGAGCCAGGCCACCAGCGATGCGACCTCGTCCGGCTCGACCAGGCGCTTGATCGCGCTCTCGGTGAGCATGACCTCGGCGAGCACCTCGTGCTCGGCGATGCCGTGCACGCGCGCCTGCTCGGCCACCTGGTGCTCGACCAGGGGGGTGCGCACGTACCCGGGGTTGACGCAGTTGCTGGTGACCCCGTGCGCGCCGCCCTCCAGAGCGGTGGCTTTCGAGAGCCCCTCCAGGCCGTGCTTCGCCGCCACGTACGCGGACTTGAACGGCGATGCGCGCAGCCCATGCACCGACGAGACGTTCACCACCCGGCCGTACTCGCGCCGGTACATGCCCGGCAGCGCGGCGCGGATCAGCAGGAACGGCACCTCGAGCATCAGGGTGAGCATGCGCCGGAACTGGGCGGGATCGAAGTCCTCGATCGGGCTGATGTGCTGCACGCCCGCGTTGTTGACGAGGATGTCGGTGCGCTCGAGCGCGTGCACGAGGTCCGGATGCGAAAGGGCGTCCGGTGCGAGCAGGTCGACGGCGATCGCGGAGCCGCTCACCGTGGTGGCCACCTGCTCGGCCGCCTCGGCGTCGCGGTCGACGACGGTCACGTGCGCACCGCGGGCGGCGAGCGCGGTGGCGATCGCCGCGCCGATGCCGCTGGCACCGCCGGTGACCAGCGCACGCCGCGCGGACAGACTTCCCCCGCTCATCGGCTCACCGTCACCGGCAGGCCGTGGCGGCGTGCATCGGCTTCGTCGACCTCGGTGAGCGAGATGCCGCGCGTCTCGCGCAGGGTGAGCACCGCGACGGCGGTGATCGCGCACGCGATCGCCACGTACACCGCGACCGGCAGCCACGAGCGGAACTCCTGCAGCAGAGCGGTCGCGATGATCGGGGCCAGCGAGCCGGCGATGATCGAGGTCACCTGGTAGCCCAGCGAGACGCCCGAGTAGCGCATCCGGGTCGGGAACATCTCGGCCATGATGGCGGGCTGGCCGGCGTACATCAGTGCGTGGAAGATCAGGCCGATGGTCACGGCGGCGATGATGACGAACGGGTTGAGCGTGTCGAACATCGGGAAGGCGAAGAAGGCCCAGGTCGCGCCGAGCACGGCACCGGCCAGGTACACCGGCTTGCGCCCGAGCGCGTCCGAGAGGCGTCCGACCTGTGGGATCACCAGGAAGTGCACCACGTGTGCGACGAGCAGGGCGAGCAGCAGCTGGCTGGTGTCGTAGTCGTGCACGCTCTTCAGGTAGACGATCGTGAAGGACACGATGATGTAGTAGATGATGTTCTCGGCGAAGCGCAGGCCCATCGCGCCGAAGATCCCGCGCGGGTACTTCTTCACGACCTCGAGTACGCCATAGCCGGCGGCCTTGTCTGCCTCGACCTGCGCGCGCGCTTCGAGGAAGATCGGCGCCTCGCTCACGTGCGTGCGGATGTAGTAGCCGATGACCACGACGATCGCCGAGGCCCAGAACGCCACGCGCCAGCCCCAGCCCTGGAACTGCTCGACCGGCAGCGCCCACGACATCCCCAGCAGGATCAGCGTCGCGAGCAGGTTGCCGACGGGCACCGCCGCCTGCGGCCAGCTCGACCAGAACCCTCGGGAGCGGTCGGGGCTGTGCTCGGCGACCAGCAGCACCGCCCCTCCCCACTCGCCGCCCACGGCGAAGCCCTGCACGAAGCGCAGGATCACCAGCAGTGCCGGCGCCCAGTAGCCGATGGCCGCGAAGCCGGGCAGGCAGCCCATCAGGAACGTTGCGACGCCGACCAGGATGATCGTGATCTGCAGCGTGTGCTTGCGGCCCAGGCGATCGCCGATCTGACCGAACACGATGCCGCCGAGCGGGCGGGCGAGGAAGCCGACCGCATAGGTGAGGAAGGCGGCGATGATGCCATCGAGCTCGGTACCGGCTTCGGGAAAGAAGAAGGTGCCGAAGATCAGGGACGCGGCCGTGGCGTAGAGGAAGAACTCGTACCACTCCACCACGGTGCCGACCATCGATGCGGCGACGATCTTCTTCAGACCGGTCGCCTCCGCCGCACGGGCGGGGTCGTTCGCATGCATGCTGCACTCCTTCGTTGCGCGTTGCGGGAGGTCGTCGTCGACCCCCGGATGCCGTCCAGCGGCGTGATCGCAGTCAGTATGCCCATCGCAGACGGTGTGCATCAATGACCAGAGCGGCAGAGGGGGTGTGCACAATTGCAGATATGGATGCCCGCACACCACCCCACATCGCATCGCCCGTCGCCGCACAGCCGAACCCGCACGACCTGCTGATCCTGCTGGCGGTCGCGCGGTCGGGTCGGTACACGGTCGCCGGTGAGAGCCTGGGGCTCAACCACACCACGGTGTCGCGGCGGATCGCCGCGCTCGAGCGCGCCCTCGGCGGGCGCGCGCTCGCTCGGGGCGCGGGCGGCTGGGAGCTGACCGACCTCGGCCGACGGGCGGCGCAGGTCGCCGAGGACGTGGAGGGCGCGCTGGCCGGCATCCACGGCGACCGCTCCCCCACCGACCAGGTCGCAGGGGTGGTGCGCATCTCCGCCACAGACGGGTTCAGCGCGTTCATCATCGCCCCCGCGGTGGCCGAGCTGCGCCGACAGCATCCGCAGCTCAGCGTCGAGATCGTCAACGTCACGCGCCGCGCCCTGCAGCACCGCTCGGGACTCGACCTGGAGGTGGTCGTCGGCGAGCCGCAGGTGCACCGCGCGGAGGCGCTGCGGCTCGGTCACTACATGCTGGGCATGTACGCCGCGCGCGGGTACATCGCGGAGTTCGGCATGCCGGGCGACATCGCCGAGGTGCGCGAGCACCCGCTGGTGTACTTCGTCGACTCGATGCTGCAGGTGGACGACCTCGACGCCCCGCGGCGACTCGTGCCCGGCATGCGCGACTCGCTCAGCTCGACCAACGTGTTCGTGCACGTCGAGGCGACCCGGGCCGGCGCCGGCATCGGATTCCTGCCCTGCTTCCTCGCCGACCGGCATCCCGACCTCGTGCGCGTGCTGCCGGAGGTCTTCGCCGAGCGCCTGCCGTACTGGCTGGTGGTGCGGCAGGACGCGCTGCGTCAGCCGGCGGTCGCCGCCGTGGCTGCCGCGCTGCGCGCGCGCACCGCGGCCATGCGCGATGTGCTGCTCGGCGTCGCCAAGTAGGCTGTCTTGCGGCATCCGACCGACATCCCCGAGGAGAACAGCACATGGGCGCACACGACGCCGTCATCGAGATCCCGCGCGGCAGCCGCGTGAAGTACGAGGTCGACCACGAGACCGGCCGGGTCCACCTCGACCGCGTGCTGTACACCACCTTCGGCTATCCGGCCGACTACGGCTACTTCGACAACACGCTCGGCGAGGACGGCGATCCGCTCGACGTGCTCGTGCTGCTCGACCACGCGATCTTCCCCGGTGTCGTCGTCAACGTGCGTCCCGTCGCAGTGCTGAAGATGAGCGATGAGGCCGGCGGAGACGACAAGCTCGTCGCCGTGCTGTCGAAGGACCCGCGCTGGGCCCACATCCAGGACATCGACGACCTGCCCGAGTACACCAAGAAGGAGATCGCGCACTTCTTCGAGCACTACAAGGATCTCGAGCCCAACAAGTGGGTCAAGGTCGACGCGTGGGGCGACGCCGCCGAGGCGCAGCGCATCCTCGACGAGGCCATCGAGCGCTTCGCCGGCGAGGATCACTGACCCACGCCATCCGGGCTTGGGCCCGGCTACCGCCCGGCGTCCGCCCGGACGCAGAAGAACCCCCGGTGGCAGTACCGGGGGTTCTTCTGTCTCGGGCGGGTCGTCAGATCGCGCCGCGAGCAGCCAGGAAGTTGTACGGGTTGGTCGTGCCGCCGCCGGTGTACACCTCGAAGTGCAGGTGGCATCCCTGGGATGCGCCGGTGTTGCCGGCGTACGCGATCACCTGGCCGGCACTGACGCGCTGGCCGCCGGAGACCGCGAAGCGGGCGATGTGCGCGTAACCCGTGGCGATGCCACCGCCGTGCTGGATGCGGATGTAGTTGCCGTAGCCGCCGTTGTAGAAGGCCGCGTCCACACGGCCGGAAGCGGCGGCGTAGATCGGCGCACCGCAGCCGTTGGCGAAGTCGGTGCCGCGGTGATAGGTCGAGCGCCAGACGCCGTTCTCGAAGCGGGGTGGGCGCGGACCGTAGTGCGAGCTGATGCCGCCGCCGTGCGGACGGCGCCAGCCGCTGCCGCCGCCTCCCCCGCCTCCGCCGGAGTTCCCTCCGCCGCCACCGCCGGAGTTCCCTCCGCCACCGCCGCCGGAGTTCCCGCCGCCGCCACCGCCGGAGTTCTGCGCTGCTTGCGCGGCTGCGGCAGCCGCCTCGCGGCGCCTGCGCTCCTCCTCCTCGCGGCGACGACGCTCCTCCTCCTCGCGGCGCTTGCGCTCGCCCTCCTGGTAGGCGGCGACCGTCGCGGTGGTCTCGTCCTTCAACGCGGCCAGCTGCGCCTGCAGGGTGAGGAGGTTGGACTGCTTCTGCTCGAGCGCGGCCTGGGCGGCATCCGCTGCCTGCTGCGCCTTGATCATCTTGTCTTCGGCGATCTTCTGCAGCCGGTCGCGCTCGTCTCGAGCGGCGGATGCCTGGTTGCTGAGCGACTGCGCGTTGTCGCGCGCGGATGCCGCGCGCTCGGCGACTGTCCGGTTGTACTCGACCAGCTTGTCCATGCTGCCGAGTCGGGCCAGCAGATCGTCCGCGCCGTTCGAGGACTCGGAGAGGAACAGCTCGAGTGCAGCCTCGTCGCCGCCGCTGCGGTAGAGCTGATTCGCGACCTGACCGGCCTTGCGGGCGCTGTCATCGGCGACCTTCGCCTGCTCGTCGGCCTGAGCCTGCAGCTCCTGCGCCTTGGTCGCCTGGTCGAGGTAGGCCTGCTGGGCGACGTAGAACTCCTCGCCCGCCTGTCGTGCCTGTGCCTCTGCTGCGGCGGCCTGCTCGGTCAGGCTCTGGATCAGCGCCTCGATGCGCGTGATCTCGGAGGCCTTGGCCGCCTCGCTCGCTTTGGCGCGCTGCACGTCGTCCCAGCTCGGGTAGTCCGCGGCGTGGGCGGATGACACCGTGCCGGTGACGCCGAAGGCGCTGAGCGCCACGACGCCGAGGGCTCCGGCCGTGATGGCGCTGCGACGGGTGACCTGCGAACGCGACCACATCGTCAGTCGCTCAGCGGCAGTCGGGGCGCAGCCGCAGTCTTCCGCGGCTCGGGCAGCCGCAAGACCTTCCTCGTTCACTCGGCTCCTTCCGCCGGTTTCACAGCTGTAACAGTAACAACATCTGTCACAGCTGCACCAGGTCTGCGGTGCGGAAGGGCATGGTCGTCACTCCCCCAGGTTCGCGAGACATCTCCATCGTCCACCCGAAACGCCCGGGAGGGAAGTGGGCGCGCCCTCGATTTCGTGTTTGCGCGATGCGTCCCTTATGCTTGAGCGTCGGCAAGGGAAACCCCCAAGGAATCTCTTCGGCCCCATCGTTTAGCGGCCTAGGACGCCGCCCTTTCACGGCGGTAGCACGGGTTCGAATCCCGTTGGGGTCACTCTTCCGATACAATTGAAAAGTTATGGCCCTGTAGCGCAGTTGGTTAGCGTGCCGCCCTGTCACGGCGGAGGTCGCGGGTTCAAGTCCCGTCAGGGTCGCTCCGAGCGATGAGCCTTCTTTCGAGGAGGCTCTTCGTCTAGGGCGCGGCAGATGTCAGATGTGCCACGCGGCTCTGTAGCTCAGTTGGTAGAGCGTTCGACTGAAAATCGAAAGGTCACCGGATCGATGCCGGTCGGAGCCACACGGATCATCATTACAGTGATCCCAGAAACCCTCGCCTAGCTTCTACATGGCGGGGGTTTTGCTTTGCCCTGGCGAGGCTCACACGCTGGGCGGGGGTGGGAATGCGTCCCATCCGTCGTCGACTGCGGCCGGCTCGTCGTTCATTGACCGGATGTACTCGCCGAGGTACGGCAAGGAGAACGCCACGTAGCCGTGACCGTCGCTTCTGACGTAGCCGGTGTCGATGAGCCGCTTCTTGTAGACCTGGACGTACTGCGCCGAGACATCCATGCGCTTGACGATGTCCGAGATCTTGCTGCGCCCGGAGTCCTGAGCCATCGCCTGCACGAACTCGCGGTCCTTCTCAGAGAGGTCTTGGTAGACCCGGCTGATCACTCGGCGCTGTACGGCGGTGATCGCCTTCTCGTGCGCGACGTCGGCCGCAGCCTGATCAATGACCGCAGACCGAGGGTTGTTGCGCCAGGCGTAGTCGCCGGCGAGCTGGATCAGATACGGATAGCCCTGGGAGACCGAGATCAGCTGGTTGAGTGCGTCATGCTCGATCCGGCGGCCGCCGATGCGGATGGATTCATCCAGCACATGCCGAGTCTCTCCGGGGGTCAGCCGGCGGAAGTCCAGCTGCCGTGACCGACGGAGGAACGTGGTGTGCTCCTGCTCGAGCAGCGCGTCCAGGTCGATCTTGATACCGGCGAAGACGATCATCACGTTCGCACCAGCTTGCAGCGCATGCGAGACCTCGAGCGCGAATCGCGACAGTTCCCGCAGGCGGATCTTGCCCGAGGACACCTCGTCGATGGTGATCAGGATCCCCGCGTCAGGGCCGATGTGCTCGGACAGAGCGATCAGATCTCGGCGAAGCAGCGGCTTCGTCTGGCGGTGTCGGTCGACGTACTCCAGCTGGGCGTTGATCTGCCAGATGCCCAGACTGCTCAACCGGGTGCGCGTTGCAGGCTCCAGCGTGTCTAGCATCGCGGGGATCGTGGTCTCCATAACCCGATCCATGAGCCCCGCGCTGGCGTCATCGCTGATGACCAGCCAGCCTTCTCGGCGAGCGGCGTCCTGCAGCATCATGAGCATGGAGGTCTTGCCGGCTCCGCGAAGGCCGGAGATCAGCACCGAGTGGTTCTCGCCGAAGTCGAGCGTCTGGAAGACTCGGGTGAGTTCGTCAAGCTCGTCCTCGTGGCCACCGAAGACGAGAGGAGCGCGCCCGTAGCCGGGGGTGAAAGGGCTGCCGGCATGCGCGGCGATGCCGTTCATCTCGGCGATCACCTCTCGTTTCGTATTTATTTCTATTTACTTGACGATACCGTATGTAATTCGCAGTGACGATGACGGCGTCCGCAAGCGTTCTTGCGATGGTCCGCGCGCCCTCCGGATAGAGATCTATCGGAGCGGGTGCATCCGGCTGTCAGAGCTCGCGGGGACGAGCGGTGCAGGATGTCAGACGCGCGGTGTGCGCACTCTCTGGGGGATCCCGTACTCAAGAAGGGCTCGTCCGCGCACGGAGTTCGTGGGTTCCACGGCATCCAGCACCCCATGGTCGATGCCCGAGCAGTTCAAGGACAGAGATGACGTTCTCGAAGCGGACGCTGCCTTCGCCGTTCTCGATGTTTCAAAGAGTGCCGCGAGTGATGCCCGCACGCATGGCGAAGATCTGGGTCGCGAGTCGCTGAGCTTTCCGCAATATCCGTAGACTCCCGCCTTTGCGGTCAGCATATCCACCACAGAAGCAGATAACGGTTGCTATACCAGTCATTACTGCAGTGGCCGAACGGCTCATCTCTAGGTACGAGTCCCCTGGCGTCAGGCACGGACGTCTTCGGCAGCGGCAGCGCACATCGGCTCTCTCATCAGCGCAGAGCGCAAGAAGTGCTCGATGCGTGTCGACGAGCTCGCCGTCGCCAGCAAGATCGACTCGTCGAACATCCGCGGCTACGAGGCCGGCCGAGCGATGATGAACGTGCACTCGCTCGTTCGGATCGCCGAGGCGCTAGGCGTCGATGCGGGCGTGCTGCTGGAGGGCGTCAGCTCAGCGATTTTCACTCAGGAGCGGTGAGCGCGGTCAGTCCTCTGTCCACCGGAGACCAAACCGGGCGAATGCGTCGAGCAGCTCGGGAAGTCCCGGGACAACACGGCGAGCAGTATCGGCTGGGCTGATCTTCCCGCTCTGAGGACCATCATCGGCACGCTCGAAGATGGCCCACACGCGGATGTCGTCTCCATGACGCGACTGGAACCTCACCCCGTGGACTGCAGGGCCGTCATTGACGTGAAGGTCGTAGAGCCACCTGGCGATCGAACGAGTCAGCTCGCGGTCGCGGGCATCTTTCAGCAACGCGGCGTCCATGTCGCTGGGCGAAAGGCCGTGGCGACCGAGCGGGTAGGACGTGATGAGGGCGGAGAGACTGCGCGAGTGCGTGATGAAGCAGTAGCGGCCCGTCTGTCTCGCGGAGCCGTACAGGCGCCCGTTCAACCAGGAGTATCCGACGACGCCCGCCGGCGCATTCGGGAACTGCTCGATCGTCCCGTCGTCTTCGATCTCGTCGAGCGCCGCCAGTACGACGGTGCTGGGGCGGAAACGGGCAAGCAGCTCGAGGAAACAACCCAAGAGGCTGTCGGCCGTATAGAGGGTCCGGAAGTGGCCGAGTTGATCATCCCAGCGACCTCCGAAGAGACCATTGTCGTCGGCGTACTGCCACGGTACCCACGACCACGCGCCGGGCTCATGACCCACATGCCAGACGTCGCCGAGACCGTCTGCGACCTCGATCTCGAGTTCGTCCAACGTCATCCGATGTACGCGAACGACTTCGCCGCGGCGATGACTTCGCGGGCATCCTTGAGAGGATCGCCCTCACGCAGCAGCTGGGCCGGAGCCTGGTCATTCAGAGCCGGGTTCATCCCCTTGAACCAGGACTGGACCGTGGAGGTGTCGTACCGCTCGCGCAGGAGAGCTGCTGCATAGAACGCGTGGCGCAGCCGCTCGCGGTCCACCTCTCCAGGCTCACCGGCACCGTCTGCCCACGACGTGACCGAACGTGCGGCCTTGACGCCTCCGATGTACGCAACCAGCCGAACGCCGATCAATTCCCGAAGCTGCACAATCAGCTCAGCGAAGGGAAGCCTGATCGAGTCTTCGTAAGCCCGCAGGCCAGGTCGCTGGTCGGAGGAGATCGCGGTGCTCATAAATCAACTCTACGCCGAAATGCGCTGTAAAGGTACGGTATAAATGCACCTAGAAATGCAGCAATGGTGGTGCCGATCAGCCACTGAACGAGTCGTCGACGAGCGCCTGAACCGCGTGGGAAACGTCAGTGAAGCGCCCCTCGCGGATCGCGTGCGTCGATCTTCCTGAGCCGAGGTCGATCACACGTCCAATGTTCCGGAGCCCCGCCTCAGCGGCGACGCGGTCTCGGCATCAGAGCGCCGCCAGATAGTCCTTGTGCACCCAGCCGGTCTTTCCGGCATACGTCACCTTGTGCCAAGAACCGCTCGAAGCGAGGATCTTGCCGACGCTCTTGCCCTTCGGAATCGTCAGCAAC
>NZ_JBBCYA010000005.1:0-224013 GCF_037145155.1 Microbacterium sp. USHLN186 | reverse complement strand
AAGCTGGGCTTCATCGTTCGACTTGCATGTGTTAAGCACGCCGCCAGCGTTCATCCTGAGCCAGGATCAAACTCTCCGTAAAAAAGAAATGCATACACAACCGGGAAAACGATCATGCAGCGAGTTTGAAACTGACCAAAAGAGACGAACATCATTGCTGACATTCATATAAATTGATCCAAAGGAATTCTCAACCAACCCCCACAAGGGTTGGACGAGGATAATTTGGCATTTGACAAGTGCACGCTGTTGAGTTCTCAAGGATCGGACGCACCCACACACCCACCCCATCAGGGCAAGAAGCGCAGGGCAACTTCACAATCATAGCCACCCCGAACCGACCGTCGTCATGACTGGCCGAGAGGATCGAGCTGGCATCCGCGCCCCGGTGTCCGAGGCAACTTCTCCAGCCTAACCCATCCGGCCGGCTTGTCAAATCGACTCACCCGGCGGGGATGGTCACGCTCCCCGGGCCAGAGGCCCGTCCGCATCAGCATGTGATCCGGAGGGAGGTGATGGTTCGCTGCTTGGAGGGGAGCCAGGCCTTCCGGCCTTCCGCTCAACCGCTTGGGGCGAACATGTAATAACCTACGCGGATCCCGCAGGTCCGGCAAATCGCGGCTGCATCCCGGGCGTGTCGCGCGCCCTGATGCACGTGGCGCCCCACTTTCCGGGGATGCGAAAAGCCCCGGGCGACTGCCCGGGGCTTCTTCACGTGTGTGGACCTAAGGGGATTCGAACCCCTGACCTCCTCGATGCGAACGAGGCGCGCTACCAACTGCGCCATAGGCCCGTGAACTCAGCTAGGTTATCACGCGCTCAGCCTGCCGCTCGACGCGCAAGCAGCCGGCGCACGTGCGCCTCGATCTCCGCGTCGTCGACGACCCCCATGCCCGCGTACGGAGAAGCGGTCGCGGTCTCGGCGGCCGGCGCGACCGGCAGAGCGGTCGGCGCTGCGGGCGCCAGCTCCTCGGCGCGGCGCCGCAGCTCGGCCCGGCGCGCAGCGCGATCGCGCTCCAGGCGAGCCTCGATCTCCGCCTGCGCAGCCTGCGCCCGCGACCCGGAGACGCTGACCATCGGCTGCGGCAGCGGACGCGGAGTCCATACCGCCGGTCCCTGGTCGTGCAGGGGCGGTGAGACGCGCTGTGCGGGGGCAGCCTCTGCGGGGCGCGCGGTGCGTCGTGCAGTCGCCTCGGCCACCCGGGCCATGCGCACCAGCACGCCGACGCCGCCGGCGACGAGCAGCAGACCGGCCGCGACCGGCATCCACGCGCCGGCGGCGATGAACGGCCATGCGCCTAGGGCGACGAGCGCGCCTCCTGCCGCCACCGCAAGGCTCCCCGTCAGACGCAGGCGTCGACGCGCACGGGCCTGCCGCACCAACGGATCCCGACGTGTCTCGGCCAGCTGCTGACGCAGCTGCTCGAGCCGGGCGCTCTCCTGCTGCGCCTGCAGCCGCTTCGCGAGCCGCTGCTGGGCGTGCGCGGTGCGTGCGGTGAGCTCGAGGCGCACCTCATCGGGGGCCTCGCTCGTCTCGGCCAGCACACGCAGCGCCTGGTTCAGGCGCACGGCGTTGCGCTCGGCGGTGTTGAACTGGTGTCGACCGCGCCAGCTGGGCAGCAGGTAGAGCACCCACAGCAGCATAGCGACGAGGACGATCACTCCCCCACTCAGCACCGGCCCATCCATGCTGACCACGGTAGGGGACGCCCCGCGCGCGCCGCCTCATTCACGGGCGTGTGTCGCGGCGGCGCGCGGTGGCCCACGCGCGCACGGCGCCTGCAGCGCGCTCAGCTCCGCAGCGCAGTCAGCTCTGCAGGGCGTCGTGCGGGGGGATCGCCGCCGCATCCTGGGGAGCGCCGCCGGCGACCCAGCGGGCCAGCACTCCCCCGGGCACTTCCTCCTGGGTCAGCGCGAAAGCGTAATGGTCGCGCCATTCGCCGTCGATGTGGATGTAGCGGCGCCGCAGTCCCTCGTAGCGGAAGCCGAGCTTCTGCACGACGCGCAGACTGGCGCGGTTCTCGGGCCGGATGCAGATCTCCATCCGGTGCAGACCGAACTGCTGGAATGCCGCATCGGTGGCGAGGGCCACCGCGGTCGGGGTGATGTTCCGCCCGGCGAAGCGCTCACTCACCCAGTAGCCGATAGTCGCCGAGGCGAGCGAGCCGCGTGCGATGCCCCAGACGTTCAGCTGCCCGGCGACCTCGCCGTCGTACTCCATCACGAAGGGGTAGCCGGTGCCGTCGCGATGCTGCTGCAGCAGCCGGCGGATGCTGATGCGCATGTCGAAACCGCCCACCCCGCCGGGGATGGTCGCCTCCCAGGGCTGAAGCCAGGAGCGGTTGGTGAGCAGCTCGCGCTGCAGCACGCGCGCATCGCGCGTGCGGATCAGCCGCAGCCCCACCGGTCCGTGCTGCATGGGTGTCAGGAGATCGTTCTGCATGTGCTCTCCCCGATCACAGATCCGAGGCGAAGTCCCTGAGCCACGGGCGCAGCTCGGCGCCGAGGTCCTCGCGGTCGACCGCGAGCTGCACGATGGCCTTGATGTAGTCCGCACGGTCGCCGGTGTCGTAGCGGCGGCCGTGGAACACCACACCGACCACGCCGGGGCCGTCGGGGTCGGTGGCGAGTTGCTGCAGCGCGTCGGTGAGCTGGATCTCGCCGCCCTTGCCCGGGGCGGTCTGCTCGAGCACGTCGAAGACGGCGGCGGGCAGCACGTACCGCCCGATGATCGCCAGATCCGAGGGCGCCTCCTCGGCGGAGGGCTTCTCGACCAGCCCGCGCACCCTGACCGCCCCGTCGCGCTCGCCCGGCGCGACGTCGGCGACCCCGTAGAGATGGATCTGCCGCGGGTCGACCGGCATGAGCGCGACGACGGCGGCGCCGGTGCGCTCGTGCGCCGCGATCATCTCGGTCAGCAGGGGGTCGCGCTCGTCGACGAGGTCGTCGCCGAGCAGGACGGCGAAGGAGCTGTCGCCGACGTGGGTGCGCGCACGCAGGACCGCGTGCCCGAGACCCTTCGGCTCGCCCTGGCGCACGAAGTGGATGTCGGCGAGCTCGCTGGACTTCATCACCCGTGCCAGGCGCCCGTGATCGCCCTTCTCCTGCAGGCGCACCTCGAGTTCCGGGACGGCGTCGAAATGATCCGAGATCGCGTTCTTGTTGCGGCCGATGATGACCAGGACGTCGTGGATGCCGGCGGCGACGGCCTCTTCGACCACGTACTGGATGGCGGGCTTGTCGACCACGGGGAGCATCTCCTTGGGCATGGCCTTGGTCGCCGGCAGGAACCGGGTTCCCAGCCCCGCGGCGGGGATGACCGCCTTCATGGTGCTCATGCCGATCAGCTTAGCCGCGGCACCGGCCGATCACGGGGAGTCGCGCAGGCGCCACCGTATGATCGGGGCATGCGGAGCGAAGCAGAACAGCAGAAGCGCGCGCTGCGCGCCGAACTGCGCGAACGCCGTCAGATCCTCTCCGAGGCGCAGCGTGATGAGGCGGCGGCAGGAATCGCCCGCCAGCTCGACGCCCTCGTCGAACGGCATGCCGCGCAGTCGGTGTCGTGCTTCCTGTCGACCACGACCGAGCCGGGCACGATGGTCTTCGTGCGCGAGGCGGTGCGCCGCGGCATCCGAGTCCTGCTGCCCATCACGCGCGCGGACGGCCTGCTCGACTGGGCCATCGCCGACGACTCCGACGCGGTGCGGGAGGGCCTGTTCGGACTCCCGGAGCCGACCGGCGAAGTGCTCGGGCCCATCGCCGTCAACGATGTCGACCTCATGATCATCCCCGCCGCCGCGGTGGACCGCGACGGTACGCGCCTGGGGTGGGGCCGCGGCTACTTCGACAAGACCATCGGCTCGATGGAGCGCTGCCCGCCCGTGTACGCGGTGATCTATGATTCCGAGGTACTCGATTCGCTGCCGCGCGAAGTGCACGACCAGCCGGTCGATGGCATCGTCACCCCGACGCAGACCATCGCCCTGTCGCCCGCGCGGAACTGACAGGAGCATCCCATGCCCACCTACGCCTACGCGTGCACGGCCTGCGACCACCGCTTCGACGCCGTGCAGTCCTTCTCGGAGGACTCGCTCACCCTCTGCCCGGAGTGCGGCGGAGCGCTTCGCAAGCAGTACGGGTCGGTCGGAGTGACTTTCAACGGCTCCGGCTTCTATCGCACCGACTCGCGCGGAAATGCGGGTGCTCCGGCATCCGCATCGGCATCATCGAAGGCGGAGAAGTCGACGGCCGCCGCCCCGGCGCCCGCGGCGACGCCGACCTCGAGCTGAGGTCCCCACTATGAGAGGGAAGTCGATGATCCAGGGATTCAAGGAATTCATCACCAAGGGCAACGTCATCGACCTCGCTGTGGCGGTCGTGATCGGCACGGCGTTCACCGCCATCGTGAACGCGGTCGTGTCGAGCATCATCAATCCGCTCGTCGCGATGGTCTTCAAGGCGGACGAGGGCGGCAAGTTCGGCTTCACCGTCCGCAACATCTACAACGACCCGGTGACCTTCCCGATCGGAGAGCTGATCTCCGCCGTGATCACCTTCTTCGCCGTGGCCGTGGTGGTCTACTTCGTGTTCGTCGTGCCGATGAACACGTACAAGGAACGCAAGGCCGCGAAGAACCCGGCCGTCGACGAGGAGACCCTGCCGACCGAGCAGGAGCTGCTCATCGAGATCCGCGACCTGCTGCGTCGCGACGGCGGCACCCGCTGATCGTCCGGAACGCGAGCGCTCAGTAATGCGGCGGGACCTCGCGCAGCATCCGCTCGTCGTTCGGTCCGCGCTCGCCCTCAGCGGGTGCGGAGCGCTCGGCCCTCTCATGCGGTTCTGAGGTCGTGCCCTCGACGCGGGTCAGCTTCGCGCGACGCGAGCCGGCGACGCGCACGATCCGCTGACGCTCGTCAGCCATCGAGGTCGAGCGGCTGCGTGTCGTTCTCGGCGCGCACCGCGCCCTCCTCGATCCCGAGGACGGTGGCGATGCGGCGTGCGACGGTCGCCGGGTCGCTGTACAGGTCGAACGCGTGCACCCGCACGTAGTGCCAGCCGAGGCGCCGCAGCACCTGCGGGCGCAGCCGCAGGCTCTCGCGCAGCGACTCCCCCCGCGTCTCGGGGTCGGATTCGATGACCACGGCACGGCCGTCGTGCTGCGCAACGAGCGGCAGCAGCCCGCGGTAGTCGACGTCGACCGAGGCGCCCAGCCGGCGCAGCTCACGCGCGAGGGCGAGCGTCAGCGGGTCGGCCAGGTCCTCGAGGCGGGCGTCCCGGCCGCGGGCGGCGAGTCCGCCGAGGATCGTCATGAGGGTGGAGGCCCCGTGCTCGAGCCGTCCGGCGTCGAAGGCGGAGGGGCGGATGCACGAGACGATGACCATCGAACGGCGCGCTCGGGTCATGCCGACCGTGAGCAGGCGCTCACCGTCCTCCTGCGAGAGGTCGCCGAAATCGCTGAGCACGCGCCCGTGCTTGGTGAGGCCGAAGCCCAGCGAGAAGATCACGCGGTCGCGGCTCTCGGCCACCGACTCCTCGAGGGTGAGCACGGCGAACGGCTCTGCCGTCTCGCGGCCCACAAAGTCGGCGACGTCCGAGCGGCCGGCGAACGCGGATGCCACGGCGGCGCGCACCCGCTCCGCGTGCCGACGGCTCGCGGTGATGACCATGAGCGACTCGGCGGGCCGGTGCACGGCGTGCTCGACGACGAGGGTGACCACCCGGGCCACCTCGGCATCCGGGCTCTCCACGGCGCCCGACTCGGGATCGGGAGTGCCCACTCCCCCCTCCACGTAGTCGACGGTGAGGCTGCCGCGCCCGAGGTAGGAGCCGGCCCACGGCAGCGAGACGATCTCGCCGCCGTAGAAGGCGTCGTTGATGAGCTCGGCGAGGTCCTCCCCGCCGGCGCGGTAGCTCCGGGTGAGCGTCATGACCGGGAACAGATCCGCGAGGCGCTCGAAGACCGAGACGTCGTCGAAATCGACTTCGGGCTCCCAGTCCGGATCGGCGACGGTCGCCACCGTGAACGGCGTGGGCCGCTGGGTGACCGGGTCGCCGAAGGCGACGATCTGGCGCGCTCGTCGGATCGCCGGCGCGGCTTCGGCCAGGTTCACTGCCGCGGCGTCCACGAGCAGGACCGCGTCGAACTCGACTGATTCCGGGATCAGCGGCACCTCATAGGGCGATGCGATCCAGACCGGCGCGAGCACGCGGATGAGATCCGGGGCGGCGGACACCGTCTCGGCGACGCTCGCCTCACCCTTCAGCGCGCTACGCAGGTGCGCGGCCTGGTCGGGCTCGTCGACGATCGCGATGCGCCACTGGCTGGCGAGATTCCAGGCGAGCAGCGGACCGGCCATCGCGGTGTGCGCCTCATCGACCAGCCGGAAGTCCCGTTCCAGGCGGTCGACGACGGCGGTGTTCGCGCCCAGCAGCGACCGGTCGTCCTGCAGCGCGCGCTCGAGCAGCGACTGCCACCAGGCGAATTCGAGTTCGTCCGACACGCGCTCCTCTGGCACGTGGCGCACCGACAGGTCGGAGAGCAGCGGACGCAGCCCGAGCTCGGTGAGGGCGTCCCGGATCTCGGTGCGCTCGACGAGGTTGTCGAAGACGTCCGAGCGTGCGGCGAGGCCGGACAGAGTGCGCACGAGGCGGGCGACCGGAAGCGCGGCGAGCGGCTCGCGGCGGCCGAGCGCGGTGTCGAGATCGGCGAGCTCCGCCGCGACGCGCTGCCACGCCACGAGCACATCCGACAGGCCGAGCGGCACCTCCGGCGCGACTCCGGCGTCGGCGAACCGCTGCCACTGCGTGCGCTGCTGCTGGATCCGCAGCAGCGCTTCGTGCATCTCCGAGACGTGCGCCCCCGGACGCACGTACTCCCGCGCGAGCTTCTTCAGCCGTCGGCGGTTCGCCGCCGACATCCCCGGCGCGTCGCGGCGGGAGCCGTGCGCCTTGATCAGCTCACCCAGCGGGCGCTCGAAGACGGTCGGGCTGAAGCGGTCGAGCGAGTCCCGGATGCCGTGCAGCAGCCGCACGTACTCGCCGAGCTCCTCGATGGTGTTGAACGGGCGCATGCGCGTCTGCGCGATGAGCTCGTAGCCGCGCTCGAGCAGCGAGGGCACCGCGGTGGTGTGCAGGCGCCCCGCCAGCTCGTGCGCGCGCTGCGCGTCCTCTGCGCTGTCGAAGCTCACGCCGTACCAGGGCGAGTCGTCGGGCCCGAAGCGGAACTCGCCCAGTCGCGCGGCACGCCGGAGGGCCTGCGCGGCGTCGCTGCGATCACCGGAGAGCCTCTCCAGCGTCTGCAGCGAGAGCCGCGCGTCGGTGGAGGGCGGCACCGGCAGGGAGGCGAGGCGGCTGAGCTCGCGGGTGGCGTCGAGCACTGACGCGCCGGTGCGTCCCACCGGATGGGCGAGCGCGCCACGGTAGTCGCGCAGCACTGCACGCAGGCGCACCAGCGCCTCGTCGAGCTCGGCGGCCTTCGGCTGGGTCGCCTTCTCGCTGCGGGCGATCGCCGTGATGAGATCGCGGCGCATCCGCCCCGGCGACACGGCGAGCCCGTCCAGGCCCACGCCGGCAAGGCGATGACGGATGCCGTCCAGCGTGGAGCGGCGAGCGGAGACGACGAGCACGCGGCGGCCGGCCCGCACGAGTTCGCCGAGCGCGTTGATCACGGTCTGCGTGCCGCCGGTGCCCGGCAGCGTGGCGACGACCGCCGAGTGCCCGGCGACGACGCGTGCGAGCACGTCCTCCTGCTCGGAGTCCGCGTCCAGCAGCAGACCCTCCGAGGCGGGGGCGCGCTCGTCGGGGCCTGGTGTGGCGGGAAGCTCGCGCGGCGCGCTGACCTGCTCGCGGTCGCCGAGGTGCCCGCCCAGCGCATTGAGCACCGGATGGTCGAGGTCGACCATGTCGCGCACCATCGCGCCGGACACGTCGGCGAACGTGGAGACCACCAGACGCGGATGCACTGCGAACGTGTCGATGGCGTGCGTGAGAGCGCGCAGCCGGTCGATCACCGGCTGCGGCTTGAAGATGCCGCCGTCGTAGGCGAGCGCGGCGAGCCCGACCGGATCGAGGTCGAGGCCGAAGTGCTCGCGCGCGACGCACACGAGTTCGGGATTCACCTCGAACCGGCCCTGCAGCTTCAGCTCGAAGTCGGAGTGGTGCCGTCGGATCGCCAGCGGGCGCAGCAGCACCGGCGCGGCGAACTCCGCCCCGCCCAACCGCCAGCGCGCGATGCCCACGGCGAGGCGGACGGCATCGATGCCGCGCACGGTGCGCAGCTCGGTGCTGCGAGCGGCGATGCGCTCGGCCGCCATGCGTGCGGTGCGCAGTCCCACCTCGTCACGGAACAGGTTCGACAGCAGAGTGGAGCGGCCGGTGATGAACTGGGGCAGGCTGCCGGGATGAGCACGGGAGATGTCGATCGCCGACTCCGGGACGTCGACGAAAGTCACCAGCGGTGAGGCACCGCCCAGATCCGCCGCTTGCGCGCGCAGTCCGGTGCGCCGCGCCTCGGCCGCATGCGCGATGTCGATCCCGGTGGATGAGTCACTCAGGTCGCCGAGGGTCACCGCGGACTGCTGATCCGCCTCCTCAGCACCTCTCGCCTCTCGTCGCCACACACAGCAAGCCTAGGCGCGACACGCGCGGGGAACGGTATCCCTGGCCGTTTCGCCGCGATTTCCCGCCCGCGGCGTCCTTGCACGGCGTCGTCCTGCACCGGTCGCGGATGCCGGCTGATTCTCCACGGATGCTGGATCGGCAGCCTGCGACTCGGGCGGGCGGGACGAGGATGGGGGCATGGAGTTCCACTACGATTTTGCGCCCACGCCGTTCGGCGATGCGCTCGCGGTGTTCTCGGATACCGGGATCGCGAGCTTCGACCTGTCCGAATCCGAGGACCCGAGCGTGCCGTGGCTGCTCGAGGGCGTCACCCGGCGCCTCGGTCTCGTTCCCGAGCACCGCGCCGGTGCGGCCGACGCGCTGAGCGAGCTGCTGGCCGCCTACTTCGAGGGCGAGCCGGTGCGCTTCGACGAGCACGTGTCCTTCGACTGGCGGCTGGTCCACGGCTTCCCGCGCTCCGCGCTGCAGGCGATCTGCGAGATCCCCTGGGCCGAGACGATGAGCTACGGCGAGGTGGCGGTGCGCGCCGGCAGCCCCGGTGCGGCACGCGCGGTCGGCACGGCGTGCCGGCTCACGCCGCTGTCGGTGCTGGTCCCCGTGCACCGCGTGATCCGCGCCGACGGCGACCTCGGCCACTACGGCGCGCACCCCGAGCGCAAGCGCTATCTGCTCGATCTCGAGCGCGACGCCGCCGCATCGCGCTCGTGACGAAGCGGAGCCCGACGTGTAGGCCGCCGGGCTCCGCTCCTGCCGCGCGGGGGGACGCGGCTCTCGGGTATCTCTCTGGGGAGAGACCTGTGCCGCCTCCGAGACGGCGTCGTCTCCTCGTGAGACTAGTGCTGCACGGCCTTCTCCGCACCGAATCCGGTCAGCGAGCGCACCTCCATCTCGGCGGCGAGCGCGCGCGATTCGGGTGTCTTGGCGGTGAGCGTGCCGATCCAGCCCAGCAGGAAGCCGAGCGGGATCGAGATGATTCCGGGATTGCTCAGCGGGATGATCGCGATGTCGATCCCGGGGATCATCGAGGTCTCGTCGCCGGAGAACACCGGCGAGATCACGATGAGCCCGATCGCCGCGATCAGTCCGCCGTACATGCTCCACACCGCTCCGCGTGTGTTGAATCGCCGCCAGAACAGCGAGTACAGGATGGTGGGGAGGTTGGCCGACGCGGCGATGGCGAAGGCCAGCGCCACGAGGAACGCGATGTTCTGTCCCTGCGCCCCGATGCCGCCCACGATCGCGAGGATGCCGATGACGACCACCGTGCGCCGCGCCACCTTCACCTCACCGCTCGGGTCCGGCGTGCCGGTGCCGTCCTTGCCGCGCTTGATCACGTTGGAGTAGATGTCGTGCGCGAACGACGCGGCGGCGGTGATGGTCAGCCCCGCCACCACGGCGAGGATGGTGGCGAACGCGACGGCCGAGATGAAGCCCATCAGCAGCGGTCCCCCCAGGGCCTGCGCCAGCAGCGGTGCCGCCGAGTTCACTCCGCCGGGCGCGGCGGCGATGCGCTCGGGACCCACCAGGGCTCCGGCGCCGTAGCCCAGCACCAGGGTCAGCAGGTAGAACAGACCGATCAGCCAGATCGCCCATACCACCGATCGGCGCGCCTCCTTGGCCGTGGGCACCGTGTAGAAGCGCATGAGCACGTGCGGCAGTCCCGCCGTGCCGAGCACCAGCGCCATGCCCAGCGAGAGGAAGTCGAGCGGGTTGGCGCCGTACTTCAAGCCCGGTCCCAGGATCTTGTCGCCCGCGGGCGAAGCCGCCACCGCGTCCTCGAGCAGCGCGTTCAGGCTGAACCCGTGCAGCGCCATCACCCAGATCGTCATCGCGATCGCACCGGCGATGAGCAGCACGGCCTTGACGATCTGCACCCATGTGGTGCCCTTCATCCCGCCGATCAGCACATAGACGATCATCAGCACGCCGACCACGGCGATGACGACGGACTGCCCGAGCTTGCTGTCCACGCCCAGCAGCAGCGACACCAGCGCGCCCGCGCCCGACATCTGCGCGAGCAGGTAGAAGAAGCACACCGCGAGGGTCGTGATCGCCGCGGCCATCCGCACCGGGCGCTGCTTGAGCCGGAAGGCGAGCACGTCGGCCATGGTGAACTTGCCCGTGTTGCGCATCAGCTCGGCCACGAGCAGCAGCGCCACCAGCCACGCCACGAGGAACCCGATCGAGTAGAGGAAGCCGTCGTAGCCGTTGAGCGCGATCGCTCCGCAGATGCCGAGGAACGAGGCGGCCGACAGGTAGTCGCCCGCGATCGCGAAGCCGTTCTGCGTGCCGCTGAACGAGCGGCCGGCCGCGTAGTAATCCGCTGCCGTCTTGTTGTTGCGGCTGGCCCGGATGACGATGAACAGCGTCACCGCGACGAAGGCGCCGAAGATGGCGATGTTCAGCACGGGGTCGTTCTGCGCCGCCTCCGCAGCCGCGAGCGGGAACGTCGCCATCATCGCACCGTCGCCTTCTCGAGTTCATCGCGGATCTCCTCCGCGATCGGATCCAGCTTGCGATTCGCGAAGGAGACGTACGCCATGGTGATGACGAACGTGGTCACGAACTGCCCGAGCCCGAACAGGAGCCCGACGGTGATGTCTCCCCACACCCGCTGGCTCATGAACGCGGGAGCGAATGCGGCGAGCAGCACGTAGACGAAATACCAGATGAGGAAGAATGCGGCCAGCGGGAAGACGAATGAGCGCTGCATTCGCTTCAGTCCGCGGAATCTCTCGGATTCCTCCACGGCGATGTAGTCGATTCCGGATGCGGAACCGTCAGCGGTCGGTTGTTTCACGGGGCCTCCTTGCCACATGTCCTTGCATACGCGCGAGAGTATCGCGCCGATGGTATCGTCGACGCTACGAAACGGGCGGGCGATGTGTCACCCCCGAAAGTTGGTAGCTGGATTGCACCTGAACGAACCGCCCGGATCCGCGGAGGAACTCGTCGCCGACGGCGTGCGGGAATTGGCTCGCCGCACGCGTTTCCCGGTCGCTTTCGGCGGATTGATCCAGGACGGTGTGGTGCGGGTCACCAGCATCGTGGGAAACCGCACGCACAGTCTCGAAGGATTGAACGTGCGACCCGAGCGGGGCCTGGGCGGACGGGCGATGATCGAGCTGCGCCCGCGGATGACCAGCGACTACCGCACGTCGCAGCAGATCACGCACGATTACGACGTGTTCGTGCTCGGCGAGGGTCTGCGCACCCTGCTCGCGCTGCCGATCGTCGTGGAGGGGCGCCCCCGAGGGGTGCTGTACGCGGGCTCGTGGGAGCAGGCCCAGGTGGGTGGTGTCACCACCGCCCCCGCGATGGGGGTGGCGCAGCGGATCGCCGACGAGCTGCGCATCCGCGACGAGGTGGAGAGACGACTGCGCGAGGCCCCACCCGGGCAGGTGCTGGACGGGCCGCGTCGCGAGGACCTGCGCGAGAGCTTCGCCGAGCTGCGCAGCATCGCGGCAGTCGTGACGGACACCGCACTGCGAAGCCGCCTGGCGGCCGTCGAACAGCGCCTGCTGGGTCTGTCCGCAACGCAGCAGGCGCCCACCACCACGGGCGCGATCGGCACGGTGCGGCTCTCCCCCCGCGAGACCGATGTGCTCGCGTGCGCGGCACTCGGTTCGACGAATGCCGAGATCGCGGCACAGCTGGGCCTGCGTGAAGGCACCGTGAAGGCCTATCTCAGTACCGCGATGTCGAAACTCGACGCCTCCACCCGCCACGCGGCCGTGGCGCGAGCGCGCCGCGCGGGACTGCTGCCGTGAATGGTGAGCCTCTTCGATCTTCGATTTCCCGTGGCACATTCTTTCCGGAATTGCTGCATTCTCGCGGACGCTTTGTTGCCGGGCGGCAGGATAAGACAATAAAGTGTCATTCATGGCCCGACGAATTGTGCACCAGCTGGTTGACGACATCGATGGAACGCTGCTCGAGGTGGGCGAAGGAGAAACCGTCCATTTCGCGTTGAACGGCGTCGCCTATGAGATCGATCTGACGAATTCCCACGCCGAGCAGCTTCGCGAGGCGCTCGCCCCTTACATCGATGCCGGCCGCCGTGCGGCATCCTCGGCCGGGTCGCGTCCGGCAGCCCCGCGCAAGCGCGCGGCCCGCAGCTCCGAGACGGTGGAGATCCGCGAGTGGGCGAAGAAGCAGGGCATGAAGGTCTCCGAGCGCGGGCGGATCGCGGCGGACGTGCTCGAGGCGTACCACGCCGCGCACTGACGTGAGGCCCATGCTTCCCGGCGCTGAGTGGCCGTTAGACTTGTCGGGCGCCTTCGTAGCTCAGTCGGATAGAGCGGCCCTCTCCTAAAGGGCAGGTCGCAGGTTCGAATCCTGTCGAGGGCACCTCTACGCGGCCAGTGCCAGATACGGCTCCCAGCGGGGATCCGCGCGCTCGGCCCCGCGCACCACCCATGTGCCCCCGTGCGGGGGACGCGGCGGGCGCCGCAGCTGCCACCCCATCTCCTGGGGCGTGCGATCGCTCTTGGCGTTGTTGCAGTGCAGGCAGCACGCCACGAGGTTCTCCCAGCTGTCCGCTCCGCCGCGCGAGCGCGGCAGGACGTGATCGATCGTGGCGGCGGATCGGCCGCAGTACCCGCAGCGGTGATCGTCCCGGCGCAGCACGCCGCGTCGGCTGACGGGCTGGCGCCGCGCCGTCGGCACCCGCACATACCGCGTGAGCAGGATCACCACCGGCCGATCGAAGCGCCGGCGTCCCGCGAGGACCGGGTCGTCTTCGACGCACTCGATCACGCTGGCCTTGTCGTTCATCACGAGCACCATCGCTCGCTTGAACGAGACCACCGTCAGGGGCTCGTATCCGGCGTTCAGGACCAGTGTGCGCATCGTCGTCATCCTCTCGATCCGCCGGGATGGCTTCCCGGCACTCTCGACTCACACGACGTCGGCGGATGCTGGAGGTCGCAGGGACGCAGAGAGGCGCTGTCTAACGACAGCGCCTCTCACACCCGGTCGGACCGGGTAGGCCCTGCGGACAGTGCCGATGGGAGCGACCACGCGCATCCATGGTGCGGATGCCCGGGCTCGACCCCATCGGCTTCTCCTGTCCGTTCGACGACGGGTTCAGGGTAACCCATGCGCATGCGGCTGCGGCGCATCAGCGCGGATCAGTAGCCGCCAGTCGTGACGACGTGCTGCTGCCGCCGGTCTCAGCCGGCGTTGACGCGCAGCCAGCCGATCGGCTCGACCAGCCCGCCGTTGACCTTCACCTCGAAGTGCAGGTGCGCACCGAAGGAGTGTCCGGTGTTGCCGACCTTGCCGATGAACTGACCGGCCTCGACAGCCTGTCCGGCCTGCACCGCACGGGTGCCGTTGGTCATGTGGGCGTAGGTCGTCGAGACGCGCTTCCCGCCGACGACCGAGTCGATGACGACCGCGACGCCGTAGCCGAAGTAGCTCTCGGACGACACCCGCACCACGCCGCCGGCGGCGGCGAAGATGGGCGTACCCGCGGGAGCGACCATGTCGGCACCGTTGTGGCCGCTGCCCACGGTGCGGCTGACGTGGTACGAGCCCTGCGGCAGCGGGTAGCGAACGGCGCCGGATCCCGACGCCGCCAGGCGCAGGTCCTCGTCGCTGACTCGACTCGTGGAGCCGGTGGCGCGGGTGGCGGCCGCCACACGAGCGGCTGCCGCGGCGCGCGCCTTGGCGGCCTCCTCGGCCTTCTTCTTGGCGATCTCCTCGGGGGTGGTCGCGGAATAGCCGCTGCGCTGCATCGGGGCGCTGGTGGCCTGCGAGGCGACGACGAGGGACTGCGCGTCGTCGAACGCCATCTGCTGCAGGGTCGCGGCTTCGGCGTGCGACGGCTTCGTGGAGGCCAGCGCGGGCAGCGCGACGCCGGCGACCAGCGCGCCCACGGCGCCGAGGATGGCGAGGGTGCGCATCGGGCGCACATTCGAGCTGCTCGCACGAGAGGTGCGACGGCGGGCCTTCTGAGGGGGGTCGGCGGGTGTGGTCAGGGCGATTTCTTCGGCCAAAAGGTATTCCTCCTGCGCCTCCGCGCTCGGGCAGCGCAGGCTCGTCAGCAATGTCGTTTCTCGGGCACGTATGTCACACGGCACGTTGTGCGGACTACTCGCGAAGACGACGAGCCAGGGAGGCGATCTTCGCGGTTTCATCATCGGAGGGCTTCTTCCCCGACGACCTCACCGAGGTTACCGGAATGTAACGATTCTGTCACCCTCTCAACCTGGCAATCGCCCGCATGCCGGCAGGAACGGCGGCTGATCAGGAGTTCTCGCCCACGAGGAAGATGTGCGAGGCGAGCTCGACGGGCAGCTCGAGGCCTTCGTCGCGTCCGTCCATCCGGATGAGGACGTACCCCTCGCTGTAGCGGTAGTCGCCGCTCGCGCCGGGGACGACACCCGCGTCACGCAGCTGCTCGAGCAGCTCCGGGCTCACCTGCGCCGGCTCCGCCAGGCGCCGCACGGTGCCCTGGATCGGGCCGCCCGCGGCATCCAGCTTCTTGACCAGCCCCACCACACCGGTCTCGAACGCCGGCGACTCGATGTCGCCGAGCTGATCGAGGCCGGGGATCGGGTTCCCGTACGGCGACTCGGTGGGGTGCCCCAGCAGCTCCACCAGCCGGCGCTCCACCTGCTCGCTCATCACGTGCTCCCACCGGCAGGCCTCCTCATGCACGTAGGCCCAGTCCAGCCCGATCACGTCCGAGAGCAGTCGCTCGGCGAGGCGGTGCTTGCGCATCACGTCGACCGCCTTGCGGCGGCCGTCGTCGGTCAGCTCCAGCCGGCGGTCCTCCGAGACGATCACGAGGCCGTCGCGCTCCATGCGTCCCACGGTCTGCGACACGGTAGGACCGGAGTGTCCGAGTCGCTCGGAGATGCGGGCCCGCAACGGCACGATGTTCTCCTCCTCGAGTTCGAGGATGGTGCGCAGATACATCTCTGTCGTGTCGATCAGGTCGGTCATTCGGCCCCTCCGGAGTTCTTAGGCAAGCCTACCTTCTCGCCCTGCGGCGCCGACCGTCACGGGGCGCGGCGCATGGCGTCCGCGGCTCTACAATCGACGCATGTCGATCGAGATCCCCCGCGAACTGCTGCCCGCCGACGGACGCTTCGGCTGCGGCCCCTCGAAGGTGCGCCCCGCTCAGGTGGCGGCGCTGGCCGAGGTCGGCACGAGCCTGCTGGGCACCTCGCACCGGCAGGCACCGGTGAAGAACCTCGTCGGCAGCGTGCGCGAGCAACTCGCCGCGCTGTTCCGCCTTCCCGAGGGGTACGAGATCATCCTCGGCAACGGCGGCTCCACGGCGTTCTGGGATGCCGCGGCGTTCGGCCTCATCGAGCGCCGCAGCCAGAACCTCGTGTTCGGGGAGTTCGGCGGCAAGTTCGCCAAGGCTGCCGCGGCGCCGTGGCTCGAAGCCCCGGACGTGCGCAGCGCCGAGGCCGGATCGCTCACGACGCCGGATGTCGTCGACGGTGTGGACGTGTACGCCTGGCCGCACAACGAGACCTCGACCGGGGTGGCCGCACCGGTGAAGCGGGTGGATGCCGCAGGCGCGCTCACCGTCATCGATGCCACCAGCGCAGCCGGCGGCATCGACGTCGACCTCACCGAGGCGGACGTCTACTACTTCGCGCCGCAGAAGAACCTGGGCTCGGACGGCGGGCTGTGGTTCGCGGCGGTCTCCCCCGCCGCCATCGACCGCATCGAGCGGATCGCCGCTTCCGATCGCTACATCCCGGAGTTCCTCAGCCTGAAGAACGCCGTCGACAACTCCCGCCTCAATCAGACCCTCAACACGCCCGCGCTGAGCACGCTGCACCTTCTCGACAGCCAGCTGCAGTGGATCCTCGGCAACGGGGGGCTGAGCTGGGCCGCGAGCCGCACCGCGGAGTCGTCCGGACTGCTCTACGACTGGGCCGACGCCGCACCCGTGGCGAGCCCGTTCGTGACGGATGCCGCCCACCGTTCACCGGTCGTGGCGACCATCGACCTCGATGACAGCGTCGACGCGGCGGGCGTCGCGAAGACTCTGCGCGCGAACGGCATCGTCGACACCGAGCCGTACCGCAAGCTCGGTCGCAACCAGCTGCGCATCGCGACCTTCGTCTCGATCGAGCCCGACGATGTGCGCCAGCTGATCCGCGCGATCGAGTTCGTGCTGGATCAGCAGGCCTGAGCCGCGGCGCGGCGGCGCTGACGTCGCGCCGGGCCGCGCGGGTCACTCGGACTCGTCGGAACCGGCGCCTTCGCTCTCGGCGGAGTCGCTCTCGGCGGAGTCGCTCTCGGCGGCGTCCTCGTCGTCGTCCGACTCGTCGAGCTCGTCGATGTCGACACCGTCGACGTCGCCGGCATGCAGGCGCGGAGAGACGTCCTCGGCGGATTCGTCGTCCAGGTCCTCGTCGGAGTCGTCGTCCAGGTCCTCGTCGTCCGCGGAGTCGTCGTCCGAGTCGGAGGCGTCCACCGCGGCATCGTCGGTCTGCTCGGCCAGCTCAGCCTGGTGCGCGCGGTACTCCGCGAGCCGCTCGGCCCATGGAACCCAGTCCGGAGCGAGCAGCGCGCTCTCACCGGGCATGAGCTCCACCTCGAGCACGGTCGGCTCGGCATCCTCCACCTGAGCGACGGTGACGGTCCAGAACCAGCCCGGATAGCCCGGCAGTCGGTTCTCGAAGCGCAGCGAGACGGCGCCGGACTGCTCGACGGCGTACCCTGCGGGCGGACCCACCGTGGCAGGAGGGGTGATCTCGTACAGCGCGGCGAGCGCGAGCTCCCGGGTGCTCGCCGCGAGATCCTCAGGCGTCGAGGTCATCAGCGACCTTGCGGAGGACGGCGGCGACAGTGCGGCTCCTGCTCGCCGAGGGGTAGCGACCGCGACGCAGATCGCCGCCCATCTCGTCGAGCATCCGCACGAGGTCTTCGACGATCACGGCCATGTCGTCGGCGGGCTTGCGCGCCGCCTTGGCGAGGCTCGGCGGGGCGTCGAGCACGCGCACCGACAGCGCCTGCGGTCCGCGACGTCCGTCGGCGAGGCCGAACTCCACGCGCGCGTTCTTCTTCACGCTCACCCCTGCAGGAAGGGCAGAGGCGTGCAGGAAGACGTCCTGGCCGTCATCGGAGGCGATGAAGCCGAACCCCTTCTCGTCGTCGTAGAACCTGACCTTGCCGGTGGGCATGCGAGAACCTCACTGAAAGACATGCGGAGTCGTCGCGCGGCGGCGCGACTCCTCCAGCCTACCCGGCGCCCGCGCGGGCAGGCGATCCCCGCTGTGCGCGCAGACGATACGCTGAGGACGATGAGCACGCACGACAGCAGCAGCGCCACCGGTTCGGGTCGGCTGGAGCGCTTCCTCGCCTTCACGGCGCTCGGCCTGGCCGCGGCATCCGTCATCAGCTTCTTCGCGATCATCATCGGCACTGCCGTCGGGATGGACCAGGACTCGTTCGCGGAGGGTCTGTGGCCCTTCGTCGCGGCGCTGCCGCTGTACGGGCTGCCGCTCGCGTTCGTCATGATCATCGCACTGCTCATCCTCAGCTGGGCGCGCCGGGGACGCGCGGGCGCCGGGTCCTGACCATGAGCACGCACGCGCGTCCGCTGGCCGATCGGCTGGCCGCGGCGAGCTATGCCGAGCTCGAGCGGATGCTGCACGAGCGCCGGGTGCGAGCGGATGTCGGCTGGGAGGACTTCTTCGACGCCGCGGAGGCCCTGCTCGAGCCCGCGTCGATCGAGCGCGCACTGGCCGCGCTCTCCCTGGATCAGGCACGCGCGCTGCACCGGGCCGTGCAGGGCGGCACGGCGATGCCCGATCCGGGTGTGCTGGGCGCGGCCGGACTGGGACTGCTCGACGAGTCCGGGCACGTGCTGCCCCCGGTGGCCGAGGTCGTGCAGACGAAGGATGAGCCAGCGGATGCCGCTGCCCAGCGCCGCGTCGAGGCATCCGCCGACGCCTCGGCGCGGGCGGCCGAGCAGGCCTTCACCACGATCGGCGCACTGGCCGACCTGGTGCTGGCGGCGCGCTCCGCGCCGCTCGCCCTGGTCGCCACCGGCGCGCTGAGCGCCACCGAGAAGCGTCGACTGGGCGACGACGGTGATCTCGACGAGCTGCGAGAGCTCGCCGAGGTCGCGGGACTGCTGCGGGCGGTGGATCGCGAGCTGCGGGTCACGCTCGCGGCCGACGCCTGGCTGTCCGACTCCTTCCCACCGCGGTGGGAGCAGGCGGCGACCCGGCTGCGCGCCGCCCTGCCCCGCAGTCTGCGCGGGCTCGATGTCGCACAGTGGGCGCTCGCACATCCGTGGAACGCGCAGTGGCCCGCCCGCGCCGAACGGCTGCACTCGCTCGCCCGCCGGCTCGGGCTGATCGCCGATGACGGCACCGAGCCGTCGTGGGCGACGCCGCTGCACACCGGGGACGAGTTCGACAGCACCGCGCTCCGCGAGCTGCTCCCCGCCGAGGTCGACCGCCTGTTCCTGCAGAACGATCTCACCGCCATCGCGCCGGGTCCGCTCCTGCCCGCCCTCGACAACCGGCTGCGCGCGATGACCGAGCACGAATCCAGCGCACAGGCGTCGTCGTACCGCTTCACTGCGGAGTCGATCGCGCGCGCTCTCGTCGAGGGCGAGAGCGAGGAGGGGATCCTGCGGTTCCTGCGCGAGGTGTCACTCACCGGTGTCCCTCAGCCGCTGCAATACCTGGTCGCCCAGACCGCGGCGCGTCACGGGCTGGTGCGGGTGGCGCCGGATGCCGATGGCGGCACGCGCGTGTCCAGCTGCGATCCGCATCTGCTCGCGGCGATGGAGGTGGACCGCAGCCTGCGCCCACTCGGGCTGGTGCGCGAAGGCGATGAGCTGCTCACGCGCGTACGTCCCGAATCGGTCACCTGGGCGCTGACCGAGGCGCGGTACCCGGCCACCCTCGTGGACGCACGGGGACAGGGCGTGTCGGCCGCGCGACCTCGACGGGCGGAGCCGAAGAGCGCGGCAGCCGCCTCCTACGCGGACCTGCTCGGACGACTGCGCGCGCACCGCGGACCGGACGCGGATGCGGCATGGCTGGACCGCGAGCTGGAGGCGGCGGTGCGCGCGCGAGCGGTCGTCGTCGTCGAGGTCGCCATGCCGGACGGATCGAGCCGGGAGCTGACCCTCGAGGCGGCCGGGCTGGGCGGCGGACGGCTGCGCGGACTCGATCGGTCGGCGGATGTGGAGCGCACCCTCCCGGTGCGCAGCATCCGCTCGGTACGTGTGCTGCAGAGCTGACCGAGCCCGCGGCCGGTAGACTGGTCTGCTATGTCAGATGGCCCCCTGATCGTCCAGAGCGACCGCACCGTGCTGCTCGAGGTCGCCCACCCCGATGCGGAATCGGCACGGCACGAGCTGGCGATCTTCGCCGAGCTCGAGCGCGCACCCGAGCACATCCACACCTACCGCATCACGCGTCTGGGGCTGTGGAATGCGCGCGCAGCGGGGCACACCGCCGACGACATGCTCGAGACCCTCGACCGGTGGTCGCGATTCCCGGTGCCGCCCTCGGTCGCCGTCGATCTGCGCGAGACGGTGAACCGCTACGGTCGCCTGGTGATCGAGCGCGATGGCGAGGGCGCACTGGTGCTGCGCTCGACCGATCCGGCGGTGCTGACCCAGGTGGCCCACAACAAGCGCATCCAGCCCCTGCTGATCGGGCATCCGTCCCCCGACACCTACGTGGTCGACGCCTGGGCGCGCGGGCAGATCAAGCAGGAGCTGCTGAAGATCGGCTGGCCGGCGGAGGATCTCGCGGGCTACACGCCGGGAACCCCACACGAGATCGAGCTCGACGAGAACGGCTGGCGGATGCGCCCTTATCAGCGCCAGGCCGTCGACGCGTTCGCGAAGGACGGCTCGGGCGTGGTGGTGCTGCCCTGCGGTGCGGGTAAGACCATCGTCGGCGCGGGCGCCATGGCCGCGACCGGCACGACGACGCTGATCCTGGTGACCAACACCGTCTCCGCCCGGCAGTGGCGCGACGAGCTGCTCAAGCGCACCTCGCTCACCCCGGAGGAGATCGGCGAGTACTCCGGGCAGGTCAAGGAGGTCAAGCCGGTCACGATCGCGACCTACCAGATCCTCACGGCGAAGCGGAAGGGCCAGTACGCGCACCTCTCGCTGCTCGACGAGATGGACTGGGGCCTCATCGTGTACGACGAGGTGCACCTGCTTCCCGCACCCGTGTTCAAGCTCACCGCCGATCTGCAGGCCCGGCGCCGCATCGGGCTGACCGCGACCCTCGTGCGCGAGGACGGCCGCGAGGGCGACGTGTTCAGCCTGATCGGACCCAAGCGCTTCGACGCCCCGTGGAAGCAGATCGAGGCGCAGGGCTTCATCTCCCCCGCCGCCTGCTACGAGGTGCGCGTCGACCTGCCGCCGAGCGACCGTCTCGAGTACGCTGCTGCGACCGACGACGAGCGGTACCGGCTGGCCGCATCCGCACCGGCGAAGATCACCGCGGTACGCGAGCTCATCGAGAAGCACCCGGACGAGCGCATCCTCGTGATCGGGCAGTACCTCGACCAGCTCGAGAGCCTGTCGCAGGCGTTGAACGCCCCGCAGATCACCGGCGCCACACCGGTCGACGAGCGCGAGGAGCTCTACCGGCAGTTCCGTGAGGGCGAGATCTCACTGCTGGTGGTGTCGAAGGTCGCGAACTTCTCCGTCGACCTGCCCGAGGCGTCGGTGGCCATCCAGGTGTCCGGCTCGTTCGGCTCGCGTCAGGAGGAGGCGCAGCGTCTCGGCCGTCTGCTGCGGCCCAAGCAGTCCGACCACACCGCGAGCTTCTACACGCTGATCGCGCGCGACACCGTCGACCAGGATTACGCGCAGAACCGGCAGCGGTTCCTCGCCGAGCAGGGGTACAGCTACACCATCCTGGATGCGGACGAGCTCACCGCGGCCTGAGCAGGGCGTCTGATCGCGCCGTGATCATTCCGGCTCGACGGCATCCGGTCGGCGACCGCAGCGCCAGCACGGCGCCGCGAGGTCCTCGAGCAGCGCGCCGCACTCCGGGCAGACCTGCGAGAGCCAGCACGCGCTGTCTCCGCCCTCCTGCTCGGCATCCATGCGCTCGACCGTACTCCCCTGCTCACCGGAAGCGAAGGCCCTCGGCATTCCGAACAGTCACGCGGCGATTGTCGACCCGATCGCCACGCCGAGCGAGCCGAAGAAGACAGCGGCGCTGAACAGGGCGTGGAAGCCGACGCGCGGTGGGCATCCGGCCGGCGAACACGGTGCCGATGGCAGCACCGTAGTCGGCCCGGCGGGGTGTGCGCGTGCCACGGATGCGGCGTGACCGGCGCACCCTCATCACCTCGCCGAGCGGGATGCCCAAACAGAGGATGATGACCGCGAGCCACGGCCACAGCGCGTCGCCTGTCGCCACGTACGTCACCCACAGTGCGAAGCCGATCACCATGAACGAGACATGCGCGAGCACCGCCGCGGCCGCTGCCCGTCTGGCTGCGGGGCATCCTGACGATGCTCGGCGGCCCTGACGCGGCGGCGCGCACGCCGCTGCTGATGGCCGCATGCGACGGGGTGCTGCTGCACCGCCTCACCGTCGATCCGAAGGCCCCGATCCGCGACGTCGTCGAGGGAGCCGTCCACGCCGTGCTCGCGCCCTGAGCCCCCGCGCCGCAGACAATCAGCCCGCGACGAAGCGCATTCACCATAATGGGGGCATGACTGATGCGCGAATCCTGGTCGTCGACGACGAGCCGAACATCCGCGACCTGCTCTCCCGGGGTCTCAGCTTCGCCGGGTTCAAGGTGAGGACCGTCGCCAACGGCGCCGCCACCATCTCGGCCGTCCTCGAGGAGGAGCCCGACCTCATCATCCTGGACGTCATGCTGCCCGATATGAACGGCTTCAGCGTCACGAAGCGTCTGCGCGGGGCGGGATTCACCGCCCCCATCCTGTTCCTCACGGCCAAGGATGACACGCAGGACAAGATCGAGGGCCTCAATGCCGGCGGAGACGACTACGTCACCAAGCCGTTCGCGCTCGACGAGATCGTCGCGCGGGCACAGGCCATCCTGCGCCGGACCATGCAGACCGACGAGGAGTCGCTGATCCGCGCCGGCGAGCTGTCGATGGACCAGGACACCCACGACGTCTTCGTCGGCAAGGTCCCGATCGAGCTGAGCCCGACGGAGTTCAAGCTGCTGAAGTACCTCATGCTCAATCCGAACCGGGTGCTGTCGAAGGCGCAGATCCTCGATCACGTGTGGGAGTACGACTTCAACGGCGACGCCGGCATCGTGGAGAGCTACATCTCCTACCTGCGCCGCAAGATCGACCCGCACACCGAGGAGTCGGTCATCCAGACCAAGCGCGGCTTCGGCTACATGCTCAAGGTCGGCAAGTCCGCCTAGCCGGTCGATCCCATCATGGCGCGCGAGTCGGATTCCGTCACCCGGTGGTGGCGGCGGATCAGCCTGCGCGCGAAGGTCACGGGAGTCACGGTCGCCGTGCTCGCGCTCGGGCTGATGATCGCCGGGATCGGCACGGTGCCGATCCTGCGCGGTGCGATGGTGAACAACATCGACGCGCAGCTGCCCGCCCTGGCGACCACCGGTCAGGCCGAGCGCTTCTTCGATGTCAGCGCCCAGGGCGGGCGGCTGGTGTTCGAGCCCGCCGCCGAATCGCCGCGTGCCACCGACTTCGTCGTCGCCTTCTACACCGCCGACGGCGAGCTGATCGCCGAGGCGGGCGGGCAGTCCGCTCAGCAGCGGCCGGTGTTCCCGACTTCGTTCACACTGCAGTCCGCGATCGCACAGGGCGATCAGGTCGTCACCCTGCATGCCGCGGACGGCCTGGTCTACAGCGCCGTCGCCTCGCCGCAATCCGCACAGGACCCGCAGGGACTCACCTATGTGCAGATCGTGGCGCTGCCGCTGGACGAGGCCGACCGCATCGTCGGCACCTACATCGCGGTGTACACCACCGTCGCGCTGGTGACCATCCTGCTCGCCGCGCTGCTGACCCGTGGACTGGTGACCCTGACCTTCCGCCGCCTGGGACATGTCGAGTCCACGGCGATGGCGATCGCCGCGGGGGATTTCAGCCAGCGTCTGACCGACCTCGAGCCGACCACCGAGGTGGGCCGCCTCAACGCCGCCATCAACACCATGCTCGATCGCGTCGACCGCTCGCTGGCGCAGCGCGACCGCACAGTGCAGAACATGCGGCGCTTCATCGGAGATGCCAGCCACGAGCTGCGCACCCCGCTGGTCAGCGTGCGCGGCTACGCCGAGCTGTACCGCATGGGCGCGATCACCGGCGAGGAGGACACCGCGCGCGCGATGGAGCGCATCGAGAAGGAGGCGATCCGCATGGGCGTGCTCGTCGAGGACCTGCTCGCCCTCGCCCGCCTCGACGAGGAGCGCTCGCGCGAGCTGCACATCGAGCCGCTCGATCTGCGTCCGATCGCGCGCGACGCCGCGCTCGATCTGCGCGTCGCCTCTCCGGGGCGCACGATCACGGTCATCGACACGACCGCCGATGACCCGGGCGAGGTGCGCCTGCACGGGCGCCCGGCCGCACCCGTCGAGCCCGAGGGCGCGGAGACGGCGCCGTCGGACACGTCGACCGCGCCGATCACCCGGTCGAACGTCGCGCCCGCACGCACGGGCGCCTTCGCTCGTCTGCGACGTCGACCGCGGACGTCGGCGCCGGTGCCCGCCATCGACTTCACCGAGGCCACCGATGCCCCGGTGCGCACACCTCCCATCGTGCTGGGCGAGGACAACAAGGTCCGTCAGGTGGTGACGAATCTGCTGGGCAACGCCCGCCGTTTCTCCCCCGCGGACGGTCCCATCGAGATCGTCGTGGGCAGCGACCGGCGCCAGGGCGTGGGCACGATCGCGATCGTCGATCACGGCGAGGGCATCCCGCCGCAGATCCGCGAGCAGATCTTCGAACGCTTCTGGCGCGCCGACACCTCGCGCGCCAGGGAGACCGGCGGGGCGGGCCTGGGCCTCGCGATCGTCGCCTCGCTGGTGGAGTCGCTGCACGGATCGGTCGCGGTGCACGAGACACCCGGCGGGGGCGCGACCTTCGTCGTCGCCCTGCCGCTCGCTCCCCCGCAGGCGACACCGGCCCACCTGCTCGAGGAGACGCAGCCGATCGAGCGGCTGGATCCGCCCCGCTGAGCCTGCGATCCCGGCATCGCGGCGCGCTGCCGGGTGTGCCGCGCTCATCCTGCACATCTCCGCCCGTGCGCCGGTCGTGCACGGATCGCGCGGACCGCGGCATCCGGCTTCGCTCGACGCTCGTACGCTCGAACCCCCATCGAGAGGAGATCCCATGTCCGTCTTCACCGTCGACACCGACGCGGTGCAGTCCGCCAACGCCATCGCCTACGCCACCATGGAGCGTCTGCAGGCCGAGTCCGCCGCGCTGATGGCGCAGCTGAGTCAGCTGCAGACATCGTGGACCGGTACCGCGGCCGCGGCCTTCCAGCAGTGCAGCGAGCAGTGGCGGGGTGCGCAGCTGCACGTCGAGCAGGTGCTCGGCTCGATCAGCATGGCACTCGGCGCGGCTGCGACCCAGTACGCCGACGCCGACCAGTACTCGGCGAGCCTGTTCCGCTGAGCCGGCCGTCGCAGCCGGGAACGCAGAATGCCCCCTGCCATGCGGCAGGGGGCATTCGAAGCGGTGCTTCAGATCGTCAGATCAGAAGTCCATGCCGCCCGACGGGTCGGCCGGCATGGCCGGAGCCTTCTCGGGCTTGTCGGCGACGACGGCCTCGGTGGTGAGGAACAGGCCGGCGATCGACGCGGCGTTCTGCAGCGCCGAGCGCGTGACCTTCGCCGGGTCGATGATGCCCTGTGCGAACATGTCGCCGTACTCGCCGGTGGCCGCGTTCAGGCCCTGGCCCGCGGGGAGCTCGGCGACCTTGTGCGCCACGACGCCGGCCTCGAGACCCGCGTTGATCGCGATCTGCTTCAGCGGCGCCTCGATCGCGACACGCACGATGTTCGCGCCGGTCGCCTCGTCGCCCTCGAGTGCGAGGGTGTCGAGCACCTTCGCCGCCTGCAGCAGCGCGACGCCACCACCGGGGACGATGCCCTCCTCGACGGCCGCCTTCGCGTTGCGCACGGCGTCCTCGATGCGGTGCTTGCGCTCCTTGAGCTCGACCTCGGTCGCAGCGCCCGCCTTGATGACCGCCACGCCACCGGCGAGCTTCGCGAGGCGCTCCTGCAGCTTCTCGCGGTCGTAGTCGCTGTCGGTGTTCTCGATCTCGCGACGGATCTGGGTCACGCGACCCTCGATCGAGGACTGCTCACCCGCACCCTCGACGATCGTGGTCTCGTCCTTGGTGACGATGACCTTGCGAGCACGGCCGAGCAGGTCGAGCGTGGTGTTCTCGAGCTTGAGGCCGACCTCCTCGGTGATGACCTGGCCGCCGGTGAGGATCGCGATGTCCTGCAGCTGGGCCTTGCGGCGGTCGCCGAAGCCGGGAGCCTTGACGGCGACCGACTTGAAGATGCCGCGGATCTTGTTCAGCACGAGGGTCGCGAGAGCTTCGCCCTCGACGTCCTCGGCGATGATGACGAGCTCCTTGCCGTCCTGGATCACCTTGTCGACGACCGGCAGGAGGTCCTTGATGTTGCCGATCTTCTGGTTGGCGATGAGGATGTACGGGTCCTCGAAGACCGCCTCCTGGCGCTCCGGGTCCGTGACGAAGTACGGGTTCAGGTAGCCCTTGTCGAAGCGCATGCCCTCGGTGAGCTCGAGCTCGGTGCCGAAGGTCTGCGACTCCTCGACGGTGACCACGCCCTCCTTGCCGACCTTGTCGATGGCCTCGGCGATCAGCTCGCCGATCTCGTTGTCGGCGGCGGAGATGGATGCGGTGGCCGCGATCTGCTCCTTGGACTCGATCTCCTTGGCGCTCTTGAGCAGGTCCTCGGTGATCGCCGCGACGGCCTTCTCGATGCCGCGCTTGAGCGAGATGGGGTCGGCGCCGGCGGCGACGTTGCGCAGGCCCTCGCGCACCAGTGCCTGAGCGAGGACGGTCGCGGTCGTGGTTCCGTCACCGGCGACGTCGTCGGTCTTCTTGGCGACCTCCTTGACGAGCTCCGCGCCGATCTTCTCGTACGGGTCGTCGAGCTCGATCTCCTTGGCGATCGACACGCCGTCGTTCGTGATGGTGGGGGCGCCCCACTTCTTCTCGAGCACGACGTTGCGACCACGCGGGCCGAGGGTCACCTTGACGGCGTCGGCCAGGATGTTCAGGCCGCGCTCGAGGCCACGACGGGCCTCCTCATCGAAAGCGATGATCTTTGCCATGAGTCTTTCGTCCCTCCCGGACGTAGGCGATGGGGATTAGCACTCCGAGTATGCGAGTGCTAACACCCAGTCTGGCACTCGACCCCTGAGAGTGCAAGCCGCCGGAAGGCGCGGCTCTCAGCGCGCTCAGGGCGCCGGAGTGGAATCCGGCTGCTCGGACGAGGGAGCGCCGCTCGCCGCACGATCCAGCCCGATCACCACGGTGAGCTGCGGCTCGTCGCTGTCGTTCAGCCCGGCGTAGAAGTCGCTCTGCTGTGCATCGACGTCGCCGAGCAGCTCCGCCAGGCCGAGCGCCGCATCGCGATCGGCCTCGTCGACGTAGAAGACGGTGGTCTTCGAGAACTCCTGCGACGAACCGTCGCTGCCGAACACGTGATCCGACGACCATCCCGCCGTCAGCAGCTCGGCGCGCACGTCGTCGACCAGTCCCTTCTCGGGGGTCGCGTTGATGATGAGCACGCGGTACGAGGTGTCCAGACGGGCGATCGCCCCCGGCGTCTGCTGCGACGTCGCGGGCCGCTCCTCGCCGCCGAACAGCGAGATGCGATCCATCATGACGAGCGTGACGAAGATCCCGCAGACGATGAGGACCAGCGCGATCGCCGCCGACCACAGCAGCACCACCAGGCCGTTCATCCCGGGCTGCTCGGCACGGTGCGCCCCGACGCGTCCGGCGGTACGGGGGACGTCGTCGAATCGATCGCGGGAGGACTTCAGCACCCCTCGATGCTAGCGGGCGCTGGGTGGGAACCCTGCGGAAGAGCCTCGTCCGCAGCCTCGTCCGCGCGGCGCGGGAGCGGGAGCGCGACGGCTGGCGCGTCAGCCCACGAAGCCGCGCATGCGGGCGGCGCGCTGCGTGGCGCGGGCGTCGCGCAGCCGCCGCAGTCGTCGCACCAGCAGGGGGTCGAACTGCAGCGCCTGCTCGGTGTCGATCAGCCGCCCCAGCAGCTGGTAGTAGCGCGCGGGGCTCATCCCCAGCTGCGCGCGGATCGTCTCCTCCTTCATGCCGCCGTGCCGCGGCCACGCCGCCTCCAGCGTCAGGATCGCCCGATCGCGATCGGAGAGTTCACCGAGCATGACTCCCAGGCTAGGGGGCATCCGCTCCGATCCCCGTGCGCCACTCCCACCAGCGGCCGAGCGGATCGGCATCCGCCACCACCCGGCCATCGAGCGCCACCGCGAACCCGCGGAAACCCTCCGGATCGATCGCCGGTCGCCAGGCGTCGTGCAGCCCGGGGGCGTCGATCGTGATCCATCGGGCATCGAGCGCACGGATCCGGTCGATCAGCGCACGGCGCCGCTCGCGCGGCAGGTACACGAGCATTCCCGGCGTCGTCACGACGAGCGTCGCGTCGCGCGGCGCCCGATCGATCAGCACGTCGAGGGTCTCGAGGGCGTCGCCGCGCAGGAGCAGTGGCGGATCCGCCGCCGCGATGTCCATCGCCGCGGCGATGCGCTCGGCCCGCTCGTGCTCACCCGGCCAGACCAGCGCGTCCAGCCACGCTCGTCCGGCCTCGGTGCGCACATCGACCGGATCGAGATCGATGCCCGCACGCCAGACGATGTGCGGCATCCGCAGCACCGGAAGCGCGCCGCGCCTGACGCTGCGCAGCCGCACCGGCGAGGGCCCGTCGTCCGGATCGAGGCGCAGCCGCTGCTCGCCGCCCTCTTCGACGAAGAGGTACGAGTAGCGATCCGGATACAGGCACAGCCCGGCCGCCGCGCCGAGCTCGACGAGAGCGACCGGCCCCTCGATGAGGCTCAGCGCCGGCAGCAGCGCCGCGAGGCGCAACGGCTCGTTCGTCTGCACTCCGCGGTGCTCGCACGCGTCGGCGATCTCCCCTGCGTGCTCCAGCACGAAGCTCCGCCACTGCGCGTACGGCCCGAGCGGCGCGCCGCGCAGCCGGCTGACGGCGAACACCAGCGCCGGCTCGCGGTGCTGCGGGCTGATCGTCGCCAGCATCCGGATCATCGCGTCGTCCGCGGCGACGCCCGCCGCCCACTCCGCATACAGCGGGCTGCGCCCGGGGGCCTCCTCGCGTGCGAAGCGGTCGTAGCGCTCGGCGACAGCATCGGTCATGCCTCCATTCTCCCGACGCCGGTGCCTTCCAGACGGGAGAGAATGGAGTCATGTCGTACAGCGTGAACAAGACGGATGCCGAGTGGCGGGCCGAGCTCGGCCAGGACCAGTACGCGGTGCTGCGCACCGCGGCGACCGAGCGGCCGTGGACCGGTGAACTGCTCGACGAGGAGCGCGCGGGGCTCTACACCTGCGGCGCGTGCGGTGCGGAGCTGTTCCGCAGCGGGACCAAGTTCGATTCCGGATGCGGATGGCCGAGCTTCTACGAATCGGTGCGGCCCGAGGCTGTGGAGCTGATCGAGGACCGCTCGCTGGGGATGGAGCGAACCGAGGTGCGCTGCGCCGCGTGCGGCTCTCACCTGGGCCACGTCTTCCCTGATGGCTTCGGCACCCCCACCGGCGATCGCTACTGCATGAACTCGCTGGCGCTGTCGTTCACACCCGACCCCGCCGCCCCCGCCGACGCGTCGTGAGCGCGCTCGACGCCGTCCGGCGCCGAGCATCCTGGTCGCGCGTGACGGAGGAGGCGCCGACCCGCGAACAGCTTCTGCCGCTGATCGAGGCGGCCGGCCGCGTGGCGGATCATTCCGCGCTGCGGCCGTGGCGGCTGATCGAGCTGCGCGGCGACGACCGGCTCGCACTGGGCGCTGCTCTCGGGCTCGCCGCCGGCGACGACGAGGCGTCGACCAAGCCGCTGCGCGCGCCGCTGCTCATCGCTGTCGTCGCGTCGTACCGCCGCAGCGACAAGGTGCCGCGCTGGGAGCAGGAGGCGGTGGCGTCCGGCGTCGCGCACATCCTCAGCCTGCTGCTGGACGAGGCCGGCTGGGGTGTCATCTGGCGCACCGGCGGGCTCACCCGCTCCGCCGCGGTGGCGAGGGCGCACGGACTCACCGCCGATGAGGAACTGCTCGGCTGGCTCTACGTCGGCGGCAAGCCAGCCGGCAAGGAGGCCGGCCGGCGCAGAAGCGTGGCTGCCGACGAGCTGCTGACGCGGATGCCGCGGCCGACGCCCGAGATGACGGCCGCCACCGCCGCCGCAGAGGAGCACCGGCTCGAGCGGAAGGCGCAGAAGTCCGCGAAGAAGGCGCAGAAGGTCGCGAGGAAAGCCGAGAAGAAGGCGGCCGAGAAGGCGCGACGGGCGGACTGAGTCAGCGTCGATGCGGCAGCGCGACCACGACGGATGCGACCGCCACGGCGGTCATCGCGATGAGCTGCCAGGCCGCCGGACCCCGCTCGACGGGCCACAGCACGTCGATGACCACCGAGGTCGCCAGCTGCCCGAGCACGCTCCCCAGTCCCAGCAGCAGCACGCCCGTGTGCGCGACCAGCCAGGCGCCCAGCAGGATGTAGGCGAAGCCCAGCAGTCCGCCCAGATACAGCCACCACTCGGTGGGCGCTGCCGGCGGCATCCCGGTCGACGCGACGCTCACCGCTGCGGCGGCCAGCAGCACCACGGTGCCGGCCACGAAGCTCGTCAGCGTCGCCGTCAACGGCGATGCCACTCTCCGTGCCAGACGACCGTTCGCGGCGGCCTGCCAGGCGATGCCCGCCCCGGCTGCGAACGGCAGCAGCAGCAGCCACAGCGGCGCACGCACCAGCACGCCGTCGCCGAGCGAGATGCCCACCGCGGCCAGCGCCAGCGCGCCCCCGATCACCCGCCCGGGTGTGACTGCGACCACGCCAGAGGGCCCGACCCCGATGCGATCCAGCAGCAGGCCGTGCAGGGTCTGCCCGGCGACCACCCCGACGGTGAACAGCGAGACGCCGAGCACTCCGGCGACCAGTCCCTGCGTGGTCACGGTGAGGGCGCCGCAGGTGCCGCCGAGCAGCATCCAGAACGGCACCGTGCGTTCGCGGATGCCGCTCAGCAGCCGTCGCACGCCGGCACGTCCGGACGGCAGAGCGGCCACCACGACGACGAGCGCCGCCAAGCCGACGACGAACGAGGTCAAGCCGGCGAGGATGCCGTCCTCCAGCCGCACGCCCAGCACGCCGTTCACGCGCGCCTGCACGGCGGTCATCGCACCGATCGACACGGCGCCGCCGAGCGCGATCGAGGTCGGCAGCGTGCGGGGCGGGGTCATTCACCCCAGGCTACCCGTGCCGGGCCGAAGGCGCCGCGGCTCAGCGGGGCATTCAGGCACCCACCGGCGCGATCACGCGGGGATCGTCGACGTCCACCGTGCGCGAATTGTTGACCCTCCGATCCACGACGTACTGCTGGATCGTCGAGGCGACGGCTGCGGATGAGCCGTCCAGCGTCGCCAGCAGGTCCTCCCGCCCGCCGCGATCGAGCTTGACCGGCTCGAGCCACGCGTCCAGCGCATCGGGGGTGAGGAAGGCGGGCATCCGGTCGTGGATCTCACCGCCGGCGTCACGCGCTTCGCGGGTGACCACGACGAAGCAGCGGACGTGCTCGCCGCGCACGTCCATCGACCAGGTCAGGCCGGCGGCGGCGAGCAGACCGTCGCCGTGCAGGAAGTGCGGGGTCTTGTCGCCCTTCTCCCCCGTCCACTCGAAGTAGCCGCGCATCGGCACGACGCAGCGCGCCGCCGTGAACGCCGGCGCCCAGAAGCCGGTGGCGAGCTTCTCGATGCGCGCATTGATGATCGGCGGACCCTTGGGCCGGTTCGCCGGCTTCTGCCAGTCCCACCGCACGAGCTCGAGAAACCGCCCCTCGCCACGATCGCGCACGATCGGCGCGTCGTCGGTGGGCGCAATTGAGTAGGAGCCGTGCCACGACAGCCACCAGTCCTCCGGTTTGCCGCCCTCGGCGACGAACTCGCGCACGAGCTCGTCGGTCTTTGCGTCCATCGCGAATCGTCCGCACATGCTGGCGACCCTACGCCAGGCCGGTGATGTCCGGCACATCGCGGAAGCCCTGCGGCGGCAGGGATGTTGAGCCGACTACGGGACTCGAACCCGTAACCCCCGTATTACAAGTACGGTGCGCTACCAATTGCGCCAAGTCGGCGGACCGTCACCAGCATAGCGACGGCGAGCGGCCCCACTCGCGCAGAGCCGCGTGCGATCAGGACTCCGGCGTGGCGGATGCCGTCGGCGCCGGCGTCGGGGTGGGCTGCGTGGAGCCGTAGTACTCGTCGCTGGCGGTGGTCAGCACGAACTGCGAGAACTCCGCCGGGTCATCGAGCGCGCCAACGTACGCCTTGCCGCCGACCAGGATCAGCGCCTCGTTGTTGAGCTTCATGTCATCGGTGCCCGGCAGCGGCCCCTCGAGGGCGCGCGCGGTGGCGTCCTTCGCCCACGACACGAAGTCCTCCTTCTCGATGCAGGAGCGCACCTTCTTGGCATCCGACACCCCGACCGCCACGGCCAGGTCGGCCAGCTGCATGTCGGTGCGTCCGTCGGTGTCGACCTTGGGCTGGTCGGTGAGCAGCTCGTGGTTGTAGTCATAGAAGCTGTCGGGCGAGTACGTCGCCACGCACGCCGCGGCAGAGGCGGCACGCAGCGAGTACTTGGTGCCGTTCGAGCTCGCGGTGAGCAGGGCGATCGGGTGGTATGTCACGTTCACGGCACCCTCGCTGATCCACCCGGCGAGCTGTCGCGCGTTCGCGCGCTCGAACTCGGCCGCACCGGCCGAGAGGTAGTCGACGTAGATGTGGATGTCGGTGGCGGCGGCGTCCGGGCTCGCGCTGGGGTCTGGTGTCGGCGTCGCCTCCTTCGCGGTCTCCGCGGGCGTGGAGCCGGGAGCGGGTGTCGCGGCTGCCGGCGGTGTCACCGCCGCCTGACTGACCGTCACCCCGTCACCGGCCATGCCACGCGGGCTGAGCTGCGGCTTGGAGATCGACGAGCCGACCGCGTACGTGACGGCCGCGCCGAGAGCGCCGACCGCGACGATCGCGACCAGACCGATGAGGATGCGTCGCACGAGACGCGCCCGCGATTGCTGCGCGTGCACCTGCTGGGCCTTCTCCCGCACCGCATCACGCGAATTGCGAGCGGCAGGGACGTTCGGCGTTTCGTCGCTCGACATCGTTCCTTCTGAAGATCGGGTGGGACGGGTGATCCCGTGGCCGCGAAGAATGCGGCACCGGACTCGATGTTAACCAGGCAGTCTGGGAAATACCCAGACGCGCCCGGCCGTGCCATACTGAAACCGACCCGATGAAGGGTCACGGCGGGCCGAGTCCGCCGCTTCCATCACTACGGATCGTCCGGCACGTACCTGCCGGTGAAGGAGAAACCATGGCCACCGTTACGTTCGACGACGCGACCCGCCTCTACCCGGGCGGCACCCGCCCCGCGGTCGACAAGCTGAACATCGAGATCGCCGACGGCGAGTTCCTCGTCCTCGTCGGCCCGTCCGGCTGCGGAAAGTCCACGTCGCTGCGCATGCTCGCCGGCCTCGAAGAGGTCAACGCCGGCCGCATCCTCATCGGCGACCGCGACGTCACCGACGTGCCGCCGAAGGATCGCGACATCGCGATGGTCTTCCAGAACTACGCGCTGTACCCGCACATGACCGTCGCCGAGAACATGGGCTTCGCCCTGAAGATCGCCGGCGTCGGCAAGGAGGAGCGCGCCAGCCGCGTGCTCGAGGCCGCCAAGCTGCTCGACCTCGAGGAGTACCTCAACCGCAAGCCGAAGGCCCTCTCGGGTGGTCAGCGTCAGCGCGTGGCCATGGGTCGCGCCATCGTCCGCCAGCCGCAGGTGTTCCTCATGGACGAGCCGCTGTCGAACCTCGACGCGAAGCTGCGCGTGCAGACGCGCACGCAGATCGCCTCGCTGCAGCGCCGCCTGGGCGTCACGACCGTGTACGTCACCCACGACCAGACCGAGGCGCTGACCATGGGCGACCGCATCGCGGTGCTCAAGGACGGCATCCTGCAGCAGGTGGGCACCCCGCGCGACCTGTACGAGCGTCCGAGCAACGTCTTCGTCGCCGGCTTCATCGGCTCGCCGGCGATGAACCTGTTCACCGCCGACCTCGCCGAGGGCGGCGTGCAGTTCGGCACCGAGGTGGCGCCGCTGGATCGCGAGACGATCAGCCGCGCGACCGGCAACCAGGTCACCATCGGCGTGCGCCCGGAGGACATCACCGTCGGTCCCGCCGACGGAAGGGGCCTCTCGGTCGTCGTCGACCTCGTCGAGGAGCTCGGCGCGGACGGCTACCTGTACGGCCACACCGACATCAGCGGCAAGCGCACCGACATCGTCGCCCGCGTCGACGGCCGCAACCACCCCAACGCCGGCGAGACGGTCACCCTGGCCGCCAACCCCGGTCACGTGCACGCCTTCGACCTCGAGTCGGGCGAGCGCCTGAACAACGCACCGATCGTCACCGCCTGACGACAGCACTGCAGCGGCGCGGGCAGACCCTTCCGGTCTCCCGCGCCGCGGCGTTTCCGGAGGAACCATGCGGGAGTCCCTGCGCATCACCGCCAGCTCCGTCGATCCCGGCCTGCTGAGCCTGCCCTGGGCGACACCGCTGGGCAAGTGGCCGTCCGAGCACATCGTCTCCCTGCCGAAGGGCCTCTCCCGGCACCTGGTGCGCTTCGCCGACCTGTCCGGACGCGTGGTGGCGGTCAAGGAGACCACCGCCGAGATGGCGCAGCGCGAGTACGAGATGCTCGGCAATCTCGCCCGTCTGGACGTGCCGTGCGTGAGCCGGGTGGCGGTGATCGCCGGTCGGGCGGATGCCGCCGGCAAGGCGCTGCCGGCGGCGCTGGTGACCTCGCACCTGCGCTTCTCGATGCCGTACCGCGCGCTGTTCACGCAGGTGCTGCGCCCCGACACCGCCACTCGCCTCGTCGACGCGCTCGCGCTGCTGCTGGTGCGGCTGCACAACGTCGGCTTCTACTGGGGTGACGTGTCGCTGTCGAACACCCTGTTCCGCCGTGACGCCGGCGCGTTCGCCGCCTACCTCGTCGACGCAGAGACCGGCGAGCTGCACGAGGAGGGCCTGACCGACGGCCAGCGCGCCTACGATCTCGACCTGGCCCGCACGAACATCGCCGGCGAGATCATGGACCTCGCGGCGGGCGGCCGCCTGGAGCGCGGGGTGGACGCGCTGGAGATCGCGGACGGCATCGTCTCGTCGTACCGCTCACTGTGGGCGGCGCTGACCGCCGAGGAGTCCTTCCCCACCGGCGAGACCTGGCGGATCACCGAGCGCGTCGAGAAGCTCAACGCCCTGGGCTTCGACATCGACGAGATGTCGATGGTCACCACCGCCGACGGCACCGCCGTCCGCATCCAGCCGAAGGTCGTCGACGCCGGCCACCACCAGCGCCGCCTGATCCGCCTCACCGGCCTCGATGTCGAGGAGAACCAGGCGCGGCGGCTGCTGAACGATCTCGACGAGTTCCGGGCCCGCTCCACGCGCACCTGGACCGATGAGGAGATGTACGCGCACGAGTGGCTCACCCGCGTCTTCGAGCCCGTGGTGCGCGCGATCCCCTACGACCTGCGCGCGAAGCTCGAACCCGCCGAGGTCTACCACCAGGTGCTCGAGCACCGGTGGTACCTCTCGCAGGCTCAGGGGCGCTCGGTGGCGCTGGCCGAGGTGCTGACCAGCTACATCAACGACGTGCTGCGCCACCGCCGCGACGAGGCGACCATCATGGGTCCGCCGACCGAGGCGCTGGGACTGCCGGTGGACACCGGCTCCGTCGAGGTGTCCGATGACACGGCGGCGATCGACTGGCGGGATCTGGTCTAGTCCGCCCCGACGGCGGCAGGGATCAGTAGCCGACCGCGAACCGCCCGCGGTGGTGCTTCGGCTGCTCGATCTCGTCGACGACCGCGATCGCGAAGTCCGCCCCGGAGATGGTGGAGTTCCCGTCGGCGTCCCGGACCAGCACGTCGCCGCCATCGCGGTAGCGCCCGGTGCGCTCGCCCTCCGCCCACGGTCCGAACACCTCCGCCGGGTGGATGAAGAACCAGTCCAGGCCGTCGGTCTGCTCGAGCAGCTCGAGCGAGTCGATGCCGACCTGCGCCTCGTGCCGGTACTCCTCGGGGAAGCCCTGATCGAACAGCCGCGGGCCGCCCGGCGCAACGAGGCTGCCGCCCGCGCCGCCGACGACGCCCAGCCGGGTCCGGGTGCCGGCGAGCTTCTGGGTGAGGCCGCGCAGCGCACCGATGACCTCGTTCTCCATGTCGCCGCGGGGCGAGAGCGCGGAGACGACGGCATCCGCGTCGTCGAACACACCGCCGAGGCCGTCGAGGTCGAGCACCGAGCCCTGCACGTAGTGCGCGCCGTCCACGGGAGCGTCGGGCGCCTGGCGCGAGATGACGGTCACCTGGTGTCCTCGGTTCACCGCCTCGCGGGTGATGTGCGATCCGGCGTAGCCGGTTCCTCCGATGACGACGATGCGGGACATCCGTGTTCCTTCCGGTGCGTGAACGGCTTCACCGGATACAAGTGCCGCGGGCGCGAGGGTTATTCCGCAGAGCCGCGCATGGTGGCGACCTGGTACAGCGCGACGGATGCCGCGATGCCCGCGTTCAACGACTCGGTGGCCGAGGAGATCGGGATGGAGACGATCTGATCGCACGTCTCGGTGACGAGCCGCGAGAGGCCCTTGCCCTCGGAGCCGACCACGATCACGACCGGGCGGTCCGCGAGCTCCAGCGACGGAAGCGCGACGTCTCCCCCGCCGTCGAGGCCGAGCACGAACACGCCCTGCTTCTTGAACTCCTTCAGCAGGGTCGTGAGGTTCGCTGCGAGCGCGACGGGCAGGCGGGCGGCGGCACCGGCGCTGGTCTTCCAGGCGGCGCTGTTCACGCTCGCGGAGCGGCGCTGGGGCAGGATGATGCCGTGCCCGCCGAAGGCGGCCGTCGAGCGGATGATCGCGCCGAGGTTGCGGGGATCGGTGATGCCGTCGAGCGCGATGAACAGGGGCGTCTCACCCCGGTCGATGACCTGCTCGAGCAGATCCTGCGGATGCGCGTACTCGTACGGCGGCACCTTCAGGGCGACGCCCTGATGCACGCCGTCGAAGCCCGCCATCCGGTCGAGCTCCTGGCGGGTCACCTCGAGCACCGGGATCTCCCGGTGCCGCGCGATCGAGAGCATCTCCTTGACGCGGTCGTCCATCTCCACGCGCTGGGCGATGTAGAAGGTCGTCGCGGGGATCTTGGTGCGCAGCGCCTCGAGCACCGAGTTGCGGCCGGTGACGGTCTCGGTGTCGTCGGATGCCTTGCTGCGCGCCTGGCGGTTCATGTCGCGCCCCTGCGGCTTCTGCCCGACCTTGCCCTTGCCACCCGCCGCGGCGAAGCGCTCCTGAGCCGCCTTCCGCTTGCCGGCGACATGCCAGCTGCGGTCCTCGGCCTTGGGGGTCGGACCGCGCCCCTCGAGCGCCTTGCGCCCGAGCCCGCCGGTGCCCTTGGAGGCACCCTTCTTCTTGCTGTTGCCCGCTCCGGGGCGCCCAGGCTTAGCCATCGATACTCCAATGTGTTCCGTCCGGAGTGTCCTCCAGAGTGATTCCCGCCGCGCCGACCGCATCGCGGATGCGGTCGGCTGCGGCCCAGTCCTTGTCGGCGCGCGCCTGCGCGCGCTGCGTGATCATCGTCTGCACCAGCGCGTCGAGGGCGGACGCCTCGGCGCCGGCGTCGGCGTCGGTGGCCCACTCCGGCGCGAGGGGATCGATGCCGAGAGCTCCCGCCATCTCGCGCACCTGCATCGCCGCGAACTGCGCGTCGGCACTGCGTCCGGCGTCGAGCATGCTGTTACCCGCCCGCACTGTCTCGTGCAGCACGGCGAGCGCCTGCGGGATGCCGAGGTCGTCATCCATGGCGGTCGCGAACGCCGCCGGGAGCATCTCCGCACTCGGCTCGCCGTCGTCGTCGTCGGAACGCCCCGCCGTCCACGCGACCTCGGCGGGAAGCCGCGCGGCGCGCTCGAGGAACGAGCGGATGCGGGCCAGAGCGGCATCCGCTTCGGCGAACGACGACTCGCTCAGGTCGAGACTGGAGCGGTAGTGCGCGGCGGCGAGCGCATAGCGCACGACCAGCGGGTCGTGCGCGGCGAGCACATCGGCAGCGAGCACGAAATTGCCCAGCGACTTCGACATCTTCTGCCCGCCCACGGTGACCAGTCCGTTGTGCACCCAGTACCGCGCGAAGCCGAGGCCGGCGGCGCTGGACTGCGCGAGCTCGTTCTCGTGGTGCGGGAAGCGCAGATCCAGTCCGCCGCCGTGGATGTCGAACTCCGGTCCGAGGAAGCGGCGCGACATGGCCGAGCACTCGATGTGCCAGCCGGGGCGGCCGCGGCCCCACGGCGAGGCCCAGACGGCATCCGGCGCCTCCTCGGCCTTGGCGCCCTTCCACAGTGCGAAGTCCTGCGGGTTCCGCTTGCCGCGAGGATCGGCGTCCGCCGCCGCCTCCATGGCGTCCACCGACTGGTGCGTCAGCTCGCCGTAGGCGGGCCACGAGCGCACGTCGAAGTACACGTCCCCGGAGCCGTCGGGCGCGGCGTACGCGTGACCGCGCTCGATGAGACTCGCGATCAGTTCGTGCATCTGCGGGATGAAGCCGGTCGCCCGGGGCTCGTACGTCGGGGGGCGGATGCCGACGGCGGCGTACGCCTGCGCGAACTCCTGCTCGACCCGATACGCCAGCGCCCACCACGGCTCGTCGGCGGTGGCGTTGGCGAGGGTCTTGTCGTCGATGTCGGTGACGTTGCGCACGAAGGTGACGCGGCCGTAGCGGTGCTCGAGCCAGCGCCGCAGCAGGTCGAAGCTCAACGCGGCTCGCACGTGCCCGATGTGCGGGCCGGACTGCACGGTGGGTCCGCACACGTACATCGTCACGTTCGAGGCGTCGAGCGGGACGAAGTCGCGCAGCCGCTGTGCGCGGGTGTCGTAGAGGCGGAGGGTCACCGCACAAGACTACCGGTGAGCGCCTGAACGATCTCAGCCCAGCGGCACGAGGAGGGCGACCGCCGTGACCGCGATGCCCTCGCCACGACCGGGGAATCCCAGTCGGTCGGTGGTGGTCGCCGAGACCGTGACCGCCGCACCACCCAGCGCCGCCGACAGCACCTCCTCAGCCTCGGCTCGGCGTGCGCTGAAACGCGGCCGGTTGCCCTGGAACTGCACGGACACGTTGCCGATCGCGAAGCCGGCCTCGGCGAGCATCGCCGCGGTGCGGGCGAGGAACACGTCGGCGTGCGCGCCGGTGTACTCCGGATGCGCGGTGCCGAAGTGCTGCCCGATGTCGCCGAGCCCCGCCGCACCCAGCAGGGCGTCGACGATAGCGTGCGCGACGGCGTCGCCGTCGGAATGCCCCGACAAGGGTCGCTCGCCCGGCCACTCGAGACCTGCCAGCCACAGGTTCCCCTCGCCGCCGAAGGCGTGCACGTCCGTGCCCACCCCGATGCGGGGCAGCACGGGCGGCGTCGGCACTCGCTCGCCCAGCAGCATCCGCGCCCGCTCGACGTCCGACGGCGTGGTGATCTTGAACGCGCGCTCGGATCCGTGGATCCGGCGCACGCTCCCCCCGGCTGCCGTGAACAGTGCGGCGTCGTCGGTGTGCTCGTCGCCGGTCTGCGACGCGCGGGAGTAGGCGGCCTCGAGCGCGCGGCGGGGAAAGCCCTGCGGTGTCTGCGCGGCCGCGAGCAGCGAGCGGTCGACGGAGCCGACCACCTCGTCGCCTGACACGTGCTTGAGAGTGTCGACGACGGGGAGCGCGGGGATGACGCCGGCCTCTGCGGTCACCGCCGCAGCGACCGCGTCGATCTGCGCGGCGGGTGTGAGGGCGCGGGCCGCGTCATGGACGAGCACGACCTCGATTCCTGGATGGAGCGCGGCGAGGCCCGCGGCCACGGACTGCTGTCGCGTCTCGCCGCCGACGACGACGGATGCCCGCCGCCCGCGACCGCCGTCGGCATCGATCAGCTCGTCCGCCACTTCCTGCTCGTGCCCGGCAGGGGCGACGACCACGATCTGCATAGCCCGTGCGGCGAAGACGCCGTTCAGCGCGTGACTCAGCGCGCTGCGCCCGTCCAGGTCCACGAGCGCCTTGGGCACGCCGGCGCCGAGACGTGTGCCGGAGCCGGCGGCGACGACGATGATCGCGGTGGTGGGGGCGGGGAGCGCAGTCACGCTCTCACGCTACCGCGGCGCTGTCGCGGCCCCGGGACGCGAAGAGGGCGGATGCCACAGCATCCGCCCTCTTCCTGCCTCCGGCTTTACGGAGGCGAGTTCTTCGCGCTCAGGACGCGAGCACCTCATCGAGCAGGGTGCCGGCCTTGTCCTCGTCGATCTTCTCGGCCAGAGCAAGCTCCGACACGAGGATCTGGCGAGCCTTGGCGAGCATGCGCTTCTCGCCCGCGGACAGTCCGCGATCCTGATCGCGGCGCCACAGGTCGCGCACGACCTCGCTCACCTTGATCACGTCGCCAGAGGCGAGCTTCTCCAGGTTCGCCTTGTAACGACGCGACCAGTTGGTGGGCTCCTCGGTGAACGGGGCGCGCAGCACCTCGAAGACGTTCTCGAGACCCTCCTTGCCGATCACGTCGCGCACGCCGACCAGGTCGACGTTCTCGGCGGGGACCTCGATGATGAGATCGCCCTGAGTGACGTTGAGCTTCAGGTACTTCTTGGTCTCCCCCTTGATCACGCGGTCCTTGACCTCGATGATCGTCGCGGCTCCGTGGTGCGGATAGACGACGGTTTCGCCAACCTCAAAAAGCATAAAAACGTGTCCTTTCGGCAATCACCAGGATACCACAGCCGTTATGCAGTAAGGTTCGCGCCGACCGACCAGAAGCGTCGTCCCGTCGCGGGGTGCCGACCCACTACACTGAACCAGGACACCCGTCGCACCCCAGGAGGATCCGTGAACTCGCGCTCTGCTGCGTCCCTCGCACCGCGTCTCGTCGCCACTGTCGCCCTGGGCGCGGCGCTCGCGCTCGGCACAACCGGCTGCACCTTCATCACGTACCAGGCGACGACCAATCCTTACTCCCCCTCCGACGGGGTGAGCATCGACTCCACCGGCGGCGAGGTCGTCGCCCGCAACGTCCTGGTGATCACCACCGACGACGGCGAGGTCGGCAACCTGATCGGCGCCTTCATCAACGAGGGCCAGAAGACCAGCACGGTCGACATCGACGTGTCCGGCTCGCAGCTGACGCTGCGCGTGCCGGGCGAAGAGCGCATCAGCCTGGGGGGCAACAAGATGCCGCTGCGCATCGAGAACCTCAACGCGCAGCCCGGTTCGACGATCGAGGTGCTCATCGTGTCGGGCGACGGCGTGGCGGAGCCGGCGCAGGTGCCCGTGCTCGACGGCACCCTCCCCCGGTACGCCGATCTCGTGCCCACCGCCGAGGACTCCGATCTGACCTCCTGAGCGTCGCTCGCGACAGCCGCAGCGAAGAGGCCGGACCATCAGGTCCGGCCTCTTCTGCATCCGGCCCCTCCGCCTTCGGCGCTTCGGCGCTCGCTCAGGGCTCGAAGCGGTAGCCGAGCCCGCGCACGGTGACGAGCATCACCGGAGCGCCCGGGTCGCGCTCGATGCGGGAGCGGATCCGCTTGACGTGCACATCGAGCGTCTTCGTGTCACCGAAGTAGTCGCTGCCCCACACCCGGTCGATCAGCTGGCCGCGTGTGAGCACGCGCCCAGCGTTGCGCATGAGGACCTCGAGCAGCTCGAACTCCTTCAGGGGCATGCTGATCTCGACGCCGTCCACCGCGACCGTGTGCCGGTCGATGTCGAGGGTCACCCGGCCCCCCTGCAGCACCCGCTCGTCGAGGTCGGCGTCCGCGGGTGTCACGCGGCGCAGCACCGCCCGCATGCGCGCGAGCAGCTCGCGGGACGAGTACGGCTTGGTGAGGTAGTCGTCCGCACCCAGCTCCAGGCCCACCACGATGTCGACCTCGGAGTCCTTGGCGGTGAGCATGATGATCGGCACCTGGGAGCTCTGGCGGATCCGGCGGCACACCTCGGTGCCGGCCATTCCGGGCAGCATGAGATCGAGCAGGATGACGTCGGCACCGCGTTCCCGGAACGCGGCGAGCGCGCCGGGACCGTCCTCGCAGATCTCGACCTCGTACCCCTCCCGGCGCAGCAGGTACGCCAGCGGGTCGGCCAGGTCGGGCTCATCCTCGACGAGCAGGATCCGGGTCATTCGCTCTCTCCGTTCCGGGCGCCGACGGCCTGTTCTACCGCGCGGGCGCGCTTCCTCTTCGGCTTCTTCCTGGTGCTGCCGCCCCCGGTGTCGGAGGCGTCGGCATGCGGCAGGCGGATGGTGAACGTCGAGCCGCGGCCCGGCCGCGACCACACCCGCACCTCGCCGCCGTGGCGCTGCACGGCGTGCTTCACGATCGACAGGCCCAGGCCCGTCCCCCCGGTGCGGCGCGAGCGCGCGTCGTCGGCGCGGTAGAACCGCTCGAAGATGCGCTCGCGATCGGCATCCGAGATCCCGATGCCCTGATCGGTGACGGCGACCTCGACCACGTCGCCGTCGACCTTCACCCCCACTCCCACGTGCGAGCCGCGCGGGGAGTAGACGATCGCGTTGGCGATGAGGTTGCCGACGGCCTCGATCAGCACCTGCGCGTCGCCGCGCACGCGCACCCCGCGCTGTCCGCCCCGGGTGAGCTGCACGCCCGCGGAATCGGCCTGCACGCCGTGCGCGTCGATGGATGCTGCGATCATCTCGTCGACGGAGACGAGCTCGACCCGCGCGAGGCTCTCGGCCGCCTGAAGTCGCGACAGGCTGAGGATGCGGGAGGTGAGCTGGCCGAGCCGCCCCGCTTCCGCGGAGATCCGTGCGGCGAAGCGGCGCACCTGCTCGGGATCGTCGGCGGCGGAGTCGATCGCCTCGGCCAGCAGGCTCACCGAGGCGACCGGTGTCTTCAGCTCGTGACTGGTGTTGGAGACGAAGTCGGTGCGCATCTGCTCGAGCCGTTCCCGCTCGGTGATGTCGCGGATGATCAGCAGCGTGAGCTGCGGCCCCACCGCGCTGGCACGTGCGGAGACGAGCCGCGGGTCCAGCCCCGCGCCGGCGGCGAGGCGCAGCGTCTCCGTGGTGCTGGACGTGCCGGTGCTCGAAGTGCTGGCGCCGCCCGTGCCGGCTCGCACCCCGCGCACCAAGCGCCGCAGCTCGGCGTTCTCGAGCACGGAGCCCAGACGGATGCCGAAGCGCCCGGCGGCATTCGACGTCGCGACCACCAGGCCGGAGGCATCCATCACGCACGCGGCGTCGTCCATGCCGGCCAGCACATCGGCGAGGCTCTGCGGCACGGCCGTGGAGGTCTCCTGCAGCGCGATCGCGCGCAGCCGGTACGCCCAGACCACCAGCAGCACCGCGCCCGCGCCGATCACTGCCCCGATGGCGAGCGCGAACAGCGCGAGCGAGGCGGGATCCATGCCTCCAGCGTAGGGCTCGGCGCCGTGACATCCCGCCCCCTCCCGCCCTGTCGGACGGCTCGGCGACTAGTATTCACGTGCCGGGCACCGTCCGTTAACCTTCGCCGCCGATGATCGTTCCGACCGCGTCAGCGCGTGCCCGCCGGCATGCCGTGCCGGACCCCGACGAAAGGTTGCGCCGATATGCGTGAAGTGTTCCATCAGTCCCTCGAAGAGCTGCAGACGCGACTGGCTGAGATCGCCGACATGGTCACCACGGCGATCGACAAGGCGACCACCGCTTTCGCGGAGAGCGATGTCGCCCTCGCCGAGGAGGTCATCGCCGACGATGCGCGCATCGACGAGCTCGCCGTCGCCCTCGACGAGCAGGCCATCGAGATCCTCGCCCGGCAGCAGCCGGTCGCCCGGGACCTGCGCATCGTCATCACCGCGCTGCGGGTGAGCGCGTCGCTGGAGCGCATGGGCGACATGGCCGAGCACATCGCCCAGCTCGCCCGGTTGCGCTTCCCCGAGCGCGCGGTGCCGAAGGGCCTCAAGGGCACGTTCCGGCGCATGGGCGAGCTCGACGTCGAGATCTCCCGCACACTCGCCGAGCTGCTGCGCAGTCAGGATCTGCGGCTGGCCGACCGCATCCGCAACGCGGACGACGACGTGGACGAGCTGCACGCGAGCGTGTTCGAGAAGGTGCTCAGCGACAACTGGAAGGGCGAGGCGACCGCGACCGTCGACGCCACGCTCGCCAGCCGCTACCACGAGCGCTTCGCCGACCACGCGGTGGCGGTGGCGAAGAAGGTCGTCTACCTGGCGACCGGCGACTGGGCGGTCGGCGAGGAGGACATCGCCCTCGCCGCGTCGGCACAGGCCGTTCCCCCGCACGCGCCCGAGGACTGATCCGCGGCTCGTTCCGGCATCCGGGTCCGATCCGGTGAAACAAGAAGCGCGAGGGAAGGACGAGAACCGAAGTTCTCATCCTTCCCTCGCGCTTTCTCCTGCCCTGGCGCTGTGCGCCGGGGTTACTTCTTGCCCTGCGCGGCGACAGCGGCCGCGCCGGCGGCGGCCGCCTCGGGGTCGAGGTAGCGGCTGGCGCCGGTGGGCACGTTGTTCTCGTCGAGCTCGTAGACGAGCGGGATGCCCGTGGGGATGTTCAGGCCGGCGATGTCCTCGTCGCTGATGCCCTCGAGGTGCTTGACCAGACCGCGCAGCGAGTTGCCGTGCGCGGTGACCAGCACCGTCTTTCCGGCGGCGAGATCGGGCACGATCGCGTCGTTCCAGTACGGCAGCAGGCGGTCGATGACGAGCTTGAGCGACTCGGTGCGCGGCACCTCACCGTCGATGTCGGCGTAGCGCGGGTCGTCGACCTGGCTGAATTCGCTGTCGTCGTCGAGCGGGGGCGGCGGCACGTCGAACGAGCGGCGCCAGAGCTGGAACTGCTCGGGACCGAACTCCTCGAGGGTCTGCGCCTTATCCTTGCCCTGCAGTGCACCGTAGTGACGCTCGTTGAGGCGCCACGAGCGGGTGACCGGGATCCACAGGCGGTCCGCCGCATCGAGCGCGATGTTCGCGGTCTGGATCGCGCGGCTCAGCAGCGAGGTGTGCAGCACGTCCGGAAGCAGACCCGACTCGGCGAGCAGCTCGCCGCCGCGACGCGCCTCGGCCCTGCCCTGCTCCGTGAGGCGGACATCCACCCATCCGGTGAAGAGGTTGAGCTGGTTCCATTCGCTCTGGCCGTGACGCAGAAGAATCAGAGTGCGGGTCATGGCGTCCACTCTATCGATTTGGGGTGGTCGCGGCGGGCTGCGTGACCTTTCCTGTCGGGAATGAGCGACGTGGAAGAAGGGAGGAGAGGGGAGAATGAGGAGATGGGAACGTCACCGGTCGGGCAGCCGACGCGGGGCACGACGGGGACCAACCGGCTGCGCCGCAATGACAGGTGGATCGCAGCGTCGGACGCATTCCGGCGGGCCGCCGATCCCCTGGTCGTCGACCTCGGGTACGGGGCCAGCGGAGTCACCGCGTTCGAGTTGGCGACGCGGCTGCGGCGGGTGCGGGCGGATGCCGAAGTGCTGGGCCTCGAGCTCGATGCCGAGCGCGTGTCGACCGCACGCGGCCAGCTCGAGGAGGTGCGGGCGGGGCGGACGCCGTTCGCATCCGACCTGCCGGTTTCGTTCGCTCGCGGCGGGTTCGAGGTGCCGGTGGCCGGCGGCAGGCGACCGGCGGTCATCCGGGCGATGAACGTACTGCGCCAGTACGACGAGGCGGACGTCGCCGACGCCTGGCGGCAAGTGGCGTCCCGGCTCGCTCCGGGCGGGATGCTCTTCGAGGGCACCTGCGATGAGATCGGCCGCATCTCCAGCTGGGTCGACGTGGCATCCGACGCCACCCCTGTGGCGTTCACGATCTCCCTCCGCCTGGCCGAGCTCGAGCATCCGGGCGTCGTCGCCGAGCGCCTGCCCAAGGCGCTCATCCATCGCAACGTGCCGGGAGAGCGCATCCACGATCTGCTCACCGCGCTGGATCGGGAGTGGCACCGCGCTGCGCCGCTGTCGACCTTCGGCCCGGTGCAGCGCTGGCTCGCCGTCGTCACAGCGCTCAAAGCACAGGCCGTGGCCGTGCAGGGCACGAGGTCACGCTGGCGCCTCGGCGAACTCACGGTGCCCTGGCACACTGTCGCCCCGCGCCCCTGACCCGCGCGCTCTGTCCCCCTCATTCCCCCACCCCACCTCCCCGTCGGGGGGGCGGGGATCAGGACCAGCGCGAGCGCAACCACTCCAGGCCGGCGATCGCCTCGCGGTACTGGAACTCGCGCAGCGTGGGCATCCCTGCCGGTGCCGGCAGTTGTGCCTTGACCAGGAACCGGCCCGTCGCCGCAGCGAGCGCCGAATCGATGTCGGCATCGGGAACGCCCTCGAAGACCGGATGCTGCCGCAGCACCGCCTCGACGTCGATCTCCTCGCCGCGCAGCCGGACATCGAGGAGGTAGAACAGGCTGTCGAGCCACGCGGCGCCGACCCCGGCCCATGGCCAGTCGATGATCCACGCCCGACCGTCCGCATCCATCAGGACGTTGTCGGCACGGCCATCGAGGTGCTGCAGGTGCTCGCCCACGACGACCTCGAGCACGCGCTCGCCTGCCGCACGCAGCCGCGCGCGATTCAGCTCGGCCCATTCGGGCAACGGCGTACCGGCGGCTTCGAGCTCACGCCAGCTCGACTCCTCGTCGCGGAACTCGTCGACGGCGGTGGGCAGTTGTTCGAGTGCGGCCCCCGTGAGCCGTGGGAGCGTCGCGTACGCGTCGAGCACGGCCACGACGTCGGACCCGTCGCCCTCCGACCCCGGATGCCGGCCGGCGACGTCCTGCAGAATCAACACGGCCCAGTCGTCAGTGACGATGGAGCCGAGCAGGGCGGGAGCGCTCACCCCCTCCGGGATCAGGCGCATGACCTCGACTTCGCGGCGGTGCAGCTCGTGTGAGTCCTCGTTCTGCTCGCGGTGCACCGCCTTCACGAAAGCCCGATGCCCCTCGGCTGTGACGATTCGATCGGCGCTGCCCGGCGAGAACCCCTCCGCCTGGCTGGTCGCGTCGACGACTGCTCCCCCGAGCACGCGTTCGACCTCGGCCACGATCTCCTCAGGAAGGTCGCTCCACAGCATCCGGGATTTCACGCTCATCCGGCCACGTTACCGGCCCTCACACCGTCGACTGCACGTGTACTCGCCGAACGCACGGCCTCTTCACGCGAATGAGCGGTGCACTCGCCGAGGTCCCGTGCTCTCGACGGGTAGATGGGGGATGGGGGTCAGCGGGAGTGGCGGGGGTCCTCGCCGGCGGGACGACGCGACAGGCGGGTCAGGCGCGGCACCTCCGCCGTGGCGCCGGCATCCGCGGGCACGATCACCTGCTGCGCGGCGGCGATCATGGTCTCCCCCGCACGCACGGCCAGCTCGCCGACCGGCGCACGACGCGAGAGGATCGCCAGCGCGATCAGGCCGTCCTCGTGATGCATCCCGACCGAGGTGATGTGCCCGACCTCGGCGTCCCCCGCCAGCACCGCATCGCCGGGCGACGGCATCACCACGTCGCTGCCGTCGAGCAGCAGCGCAGCCAGCCGGCGCGGCGGATGCCCGAGGTTGTGCACCTTCGCCACCGTCTCCTGGCCGCGGTAGCAGCCCTTGCTCAGGTGCACCGCGCTGCGGATCCAGTCGGACTCGTGCGGGATGCTGCGGTCGTCGACCTCGTACGCCCAGCGCGGCCGCCATGCCGCGATGCGCAGCGCCTCGGCGGCGAGCGCACCCGCGAACGGACCGCGGAGCGAGCGCGCGTCGTCGACGACCGCGACGCTCCAGGCGTAGTCGGCGGCGGGATGATCGGCCGCGGCCGCGTACTGGTGCCCTCCCGGCTGCACGCGCGCCCACGGGTCGCGCCAGATCAGCGGCACCTGGTGCGGGGCGGATGCCGTGATGCGCGCTTCCGCGGCCCCGCCGGCGAAGAACCCGACCAGCACCGCCTCCGGTCGCAGCGCGACCGTGACGCGCGAGCGGAAGACCATGCGCTGCAGCCAGGCGGTCAGCTTCTCGGCATCCCCCTCATCGGCGATCAGCCAGACCGACTCGCCGTCCTCGAGCACCCCCGCGGCATGCTCCACCCGGCCCTGCGGATCGAGCACCAGCAGCTCGGTCGAATCGCCGGCGCGCAGCTGCGAGACCGCCTGAGAGGTGATCGAGTCGAGCCAGCTCAGCCGGTCGTTGCCCGCGACCTCGATGAGCACGCGATCGGTGAGCGGCACGAGCGCCTCGCCGGATGCCAGCCGGCGCTGCTCGACGAGCGGGTTGCCGAAGTGCGCGATCAGCTCGCCTTCGCGCACCGCGCCGGCGATGCCGTCGAACGTCGCCACGTCAGACCTTCGCCAGCCGAGCCGACGCGTGCGACTTCAGCTTCTCGCCGAGGGCGGTGATGTCCCACGCCCAGAGCAGGTGAGCGTCGACCAGCCCGTACATGCGGGTGGCCGCAGTGTACTCCTTCGCGCCGGCGGCGCGGATGACGGCGTCGGTGGCCAGGTCGATACGCGGACCGGCGATGCGGCCCAGGTACAGCTCGAGCGTGCCGTCGGAGTGCGCGACCGACACCTGGATCGGGAAGCCGTCGTCGGAGCGCAGCTCTTCGACATCGTCGACCGTGCGCGCCGTGGCGGGCTCGGACGGCGGCAGCAGGGCCGGGCCGGGGTCAGCGGCGGTACGCGGTCGGGCCAGCTGCCAGAAGCCCGTCTCGGCGAGAAGCGCGACCGGCTCGGCGTCGCCCTCGAGCCCGAGGAAGGATGCCGTCGCCGAGTAGTTCAGATGCGGCCCGCCGTCATGGCTGAAGCTCACGCGGTGCGAGAACTCGCCCTGGAAACGCCGCTCTCCCGCGGTGTACTCGATGACGCCGGTGCCCTCCCACACCCCGATCAGCCACGACAGCGGAGCGAGATCGGCCGGGAGGTCGGTGGGCAGATCGATCACGACGGCGTCGGATCAGCGCTGACCGCGGAACAGGTTGACGAGCACGACGCCGGAGACGAAGGCGATCGCGAGGCTCGCAAGGCCCAGCAGGCCGAGGTAGAAGAATTCGAGCGCGACGAGGTCCATGTCCCCACTCTACCCGCTGCCGCCGGAGGCGGACCGCTCAGAGGCCGGTGGCGAGGGCGGCGAGTCCGAAGCCCGCCGAGACGAGCCCCATCACCGCGAGGGCGCCGAGCACGCTGCCCGCGACGCGCACGATGAACCCCTGGGCGTGGCCGTAGGCGAGCTGCACGGCGAAGGACACCAGAACCATGGCACCGAATGCGATGAGCAGCCAGCCGATCCGCAGGTCCTCGGGCAGCACGATGCCGAGGGTCACGGCGATCACCAGCGCGGCGACCCAGACCGCGGCGACGCCGTAGAAGGCGTTGCGCGGAGCGATGACCGGTTCAGACATGGTGCCATCGTAATGGCCGCGTCCCTGCGCTCACCTGGGAAGAGCATGGCCGGCGGCGGGGGCGCCAGTAGCATGGTCGCGTGGTCCTCGTGCTGGCACTCACCTCGGCTCCCGAAGCGGACCCGGCACTGCCCGCGCTCGAGCTGCTGCCGCACAGCATCCGCACTCACCCGCTCGATGCCGGCCACCTGCTCGAGCTGCCCGAGTGCGACGCGATCGTGATCGACGCGCGCACGGACCTCGTGGCCGCACGCACCGCCTGCCGGCTGCTGCGCACCACGGGCACGGACGCCGGCATGCTGGTCGTGGTCGGCGAGGGCGGCTTCAGCGCGATCTCGGCGGACTGGGCGTTCGATCAGGTGCTGCTGAGCACGGCGGGGCCGGCGGAGATCGAGGCGAGACTGCGGCTCGCGCTCGCCCGCCCGGATGCCGATGCCCCGACGCACGTGCAGGCGTCCGGCATCACCATCGACGAGCAGTCCTACTCGGCGCGGCTGCACGGGCGCCCGCTGGATCTGACCTACAAGGAGTTCCAGCTGCTGCACTTCCTCGCCACACATCCTTCACGGGTGTTCACGCGCGAGCAGCTGCTCAGCGACGTGTGGGGATACGACTACTTCGGCGGCACGCGCACCGTGGACGTGCACGTGCGCCGATTGCGGGCGAAGCTCGGCGACGCCGAGCAGATCATCGGCACGGTCCGCAACGTCGGCTACCGCTTCAACCTGCACGATGAGGCATCCCGCTCCGGCGAGGTCTGAGGGGCGCATCCGTCGTCTTCGGATGCAAGGATGTACCCCATGATGGAACCCGCGCTTGTCGACGCCGGCCTCGGGGACGCCGAGGACGACGACTTCGATGCCCATGAGGCGCCGGACTCGGAGCTTCCCGACCACCGCTATCACGACCGCGAGCTGAGCTGGCTCGCCTTCAACCAGCGCGTCCTCGAGCTCGCCGAGGATCCCGCGCTGCCCGAACTCGAGCGGGCGAACTTCCTCGCGATCTTCGCCAGCAACCTCGACGAGTTCTTCATGGTGCGCGTGGCCGGTCTCAAGCGCCGCATCCTCACCGGTCTCGCCGTGCCGACCAACGTCGGACGCGCCCCGAGCGATGTGCTCGCCGACATCTCCCGCGACGCGCATGCGCTGCAGCTGCGTCACGCCGCGGCGTGGACCGACCTGGTGCGGCCCGCGCTGGCGGACGCGGGCATCGAGATCACCGAGTGGGACGAGCTCACCGACAGCGAGCGCGACGCCCTCGGCGAGTACTTCCAGGCGCAGGTGTTCCCCGTGCTCATGCCGCTGGCCGTGGACCCCGCCCACCCGTTCCCGTACATCTCGGGGCTCTCTCTGAACCTCGCGATCCGCATCCGCAATGCGCGGACCGGCCGCCAGGATTTCGCGCGACTCAAGGTGCCGACGATGCTGCCGCGCTTCGTCGAGGTGCCGGGCGCCAGTGCGATCACGCGCTTCATCCGCCTCGAGGAGCTCATCGCCAATCATCTCGACGACCTCTTCCCCGGCATGGAGGTGCTCGATCACCATGCGTTCCGCCTCACCCGCAACGAGGATGTGGAGATCGAAGAGGACGAGAGCGAGAATCTCATCCAGGCCCTGGAGGCCGAGCTGCTGCGGCGCCGGTTCGGTCCGCCGATCCGCCTCGAGATCACCGACGACATGGACGACGTCACCCTCGAGCTGCTCATCAAGGAGCTCGACATCACCGATCAGGAGGTCTATCGCCTGCCCGGGCCGCTGGATCTGCGCGGACTGTTCGATCTGGGGCGGCTGAATCGACCGGACCTGCGCTACCCGCCGCATCTGCCCACCACCGCGGTCGCCTTCCAGCCCGGCGACAGCAACGAGCGTGCCGACATCTTCCAGGCCATCCGCAAGGCGGATGTGCTCGTGCATCATCCCTACGAGTCGTTCGCCACGAGTGTGCAGGCCTTCCTCGAGCAGGCCGCGCGCGACCCGCATGTGCTCGCCATCAAGCAGACCCTCTACCGCACCTCCGGCGACAGCCCCATCGTGCAGTCGCTGATCGACGCAGCCGAATCCGGCAAGCAGGTGCTCGCCCTCGTGGAGGTGAAGGCGCGCTTCGACGAGGCCAACAACATCGTCTGGGCGCGCAAGCTCGAGAAGGCCGGTGTGCACGTGGTCTACGGCCTGGTCGGGCTCAAGACGCACTGCAAGCTCGCCCTCGTCATCCGCGAGGAGGAGGGCGTGCTGCGGCACTACTCGCACATCGGCACGGGCAACTACAACCCGAAGACCAGCCGCATCTACGAGGACTTCGGTCTGTTCACCGCCGATCCCCAAGTCGGCAAGGACCTCACCCGACTGTTCAACGAGCTGTCCGGCTACGCCATCGAGAAGAAGTTCAAGCATCTGCTCGTCGCGCCCCGGCACCTGCGCAAGGGTCTGCTGCGCCACATCGACAACGAGCGCCGCAACGCCCAGGCCGGCCTGCCCGCGCGCATCCGCATCAAGGTGAACTCGATGGTCGACGAGCAGATCATCGACGCGCTGTACCGCGCGAGCATGGCGGGCGTGAAGGTCGACGTGTGGGTGCGCGGCATCTGCAGCCTCCGGGTGGACCTGCCCGGGGTCAGCGACAACATCACCGTGCGCAGCATCCTCGGCCGATACCTCGAGCACTCGCGGCTGTTCATGTTCGAGAACGGCGGCGACCCGATCGTGTACATCGGCAGCGCCGACATGATGCACCGCAATCTGGATCGACGCGTCGAGGCGCTGGTGCGCCTGACGGATCCGGCGCACCTGCAGGAGCTGCACGCGCTGTTCGATCTCGCCATGGACCCGCACACCAACTCGTGGCATCTCGGCGCGGGCGGCGAGTGGACTCGTGTCACCCCCGCCGACGATTCGCCGCTGGTGGATCTGCAGGACATCACGATGGCGAGCGTGCAGCGCCGTCGGCGGCGCAAGCGATCGGTCCGATGACCGATACGGCGGTGTACGCGGCCGGAGCCGTGGTGTGGCGGCTCGTCGACGACAAGCTGCGCGTCCTGCTCATCCACCGGACGAAGTACCGCGATGTGACGCTGCCGAAGGGCAAGGTCGACCCCGGCGAGATGCTCGCCGAGACGGCTGTGCGCGAGGTGCATGAGGAGACCGGCATCCGAGTCGCGCTGGGAGTGCCGGTGGGCGTCAGCAAGTACTGGATGCGCCCCAAACGGCAGAAGGTGGTGCACTACTGGGCGGCACACGCGTCGGATGATGCGATCCGGGCATCGTCGTTCGTGCCGAACGGCGAGATCTCCGGGGTCGAGTGGGTCAGCCCGAAGAAGGCGCGCAAGCACCTGAGCTATCCGGTGGACGTGGAGATCCTCGACAACTTCATCCGACTCGTCGACGACGGGGTGCTGCACACCTTCCCGGTCATCGCGCTGCGCCACGCCAAGACCGTCGCCCGCTCGGACTGGGCGGAGGCGGATGCCGCCCGCCCGCTGACCGACCGCGGACTGCGTCAGGCCAAGGCCATCGTGGGCCCGCTGCGCGCCTTCGGCGTACGCCGGATCGTCTCCAGCGACGCGGTGCGCTGTCTGCAGACCGTCGCACCGCTCGAACGCAAGCTCGGCCGGACCGCGCGGGTCACGCCGAAGCTCAGCCAGGATGCCTGGGAGGCCGGCGCCGCCGACGTGCGCGCGGTGGTCGGCCGACGCGTGCGCGCACGCAAGCCGGCGGTGCTGTGCAGCCACGGGCCGGTGCTGCCGGAGATCCTGGCCGAGCTGGCGCTCGCCACCGGCACTGTGCAGGGCTCGTACGTCGACAGTGCGAGTGCGCTGAACGTCGCGGCGTTCAGCGTCGTGCATCTCTCAGCCACGAATCCGGGCTCGGGGATCATCTCGATCGAGACGCACGAGCCGAAGCTCTGATCGCGCGCAGTCACTGTCCGCATCGCGTTCACCTGCCGTTCACCTCGCGGGGAGAGTCTCGTTAACCGGCGCTCGTACGGTCACGATGTGCCCCGCACCGGGCCGTACACATTCCCCGATCGAACGGATCCACAGTGAAGATCACCCGCATCGCTCGTATCAGCGCCGTCGGCGCTGTCGCCGCCCTCGCACTCGCCGGCTGCGCCGCGAACGAGGCCGCCGCCGAGAACCCGGGCGCCTCCGCCGCATCGGGCCTGGAAGGTACGTTGAAGGCCACCGGCGCCTCCTCGCAGGGCGCCGCACAGCAGGCCTGGGTGGCGGCGTTCCAGACCGCCAACACCGGCGTGACGATCAACTACGAGCCCACCGGTTCCGGAGCCGGCCGCGAGAACTTCATCGCGGGCGCCAGCGACTTCATCGGATCGGACCGCGCGTTCAAGCTCGACGAGTTCGCCGACGGCTTCCAGACCTGTTCCTCCGACGGGATCGTGGAGGTGCCGCTGTACATCTCCCCCGTCGCCGTCGCGTTCAACCTCGAGGGCGTCGACGAGCTGAACCTCGACGCGAAGACGATCGCGGGCATCTTTGCCGGCACCATCTCGAACTGGAACGACGAGGCCATCGCCGGGCAGAACGAGGGCGTCGAGCTGCCCGACCTCGCGATCTCGCCCGTGCACCGCTCCGACGACTCGGGAACCACCGAGACGTTCACCGCCTACCTGGGCGCGACCGCTCCCGACGTGTGGAAGCACGAGGCCGACGGGGTCTGGCCGATCCAGGGCGGCGAGGCCGCTCAGGGCACCTCGGGTGTCGTGCAGGCGATCAAGGCGGGCAACGGTGCGATCGGCTACGCCGACGCCTCGCAGACCAGCGGACTCGGCCAGGTCAAGGTCGGCGTGGACGGCGAGTACGTCGCCTACTCCGCTGAGGCGGCCGCCGCGCTCGTGGAGAGCTCGCCCCTGCAGGACGGTCGCGGCGACGGTGACCTCGTCTTCGAGGTCGACCCGGCCGCCGCGCCGGCCGGGTCGTACCCCATCGCACTGGTCAGCTACCTCATCGCGTGCGAGGAGTACGAGAATGCCGACACGGCCGCACTCGTGAAGGCGTACTTCGAGTACGTCGCCAGCGAAGAAGGACAGCAGGCCGCGGCCGACAACGCCGGCAGCGCCCCCATCTCGGACGGGCTGCGCGAGAAGGTTCGCACCGCGATCGACATGATCAAGGTCGGCTGACCCGCATCCGCCATGCCCCCGCGCCCGATCCGGCGCGGGGGCATCACGGGGCACACGCCCCGCCCTTCGACCCGAACGGAGAGCATGAGCACGACGATGAGGCAGGCGCCACCTGCCGCGACCAGGGCCAGACAGCGTCCGGGCGATCGCATCTTCTCGGGGACGGCGCTGGGTGCCGGCGTCATCATCCTCGTCGTGCTCGCCGCGGTGGCCGCCTTCCTCATCATCCAGAGCCTGCCCGCGTTCGCGCCCGACACCAGCGGCAATCACATCCTCGAGGGCCGCTCCTTCTGGGAGTACGTCGGGCCGCTCGCCTTCGGCACGGTCTGGGCGTCGTTCCTCGCCCTGCTGATGGCGACGCCCGTCTCGATCGGGATCGCGCTGTTCATCTCGCACTACGCCCCCCGGCGACTCGCCGGCGTGCTCGGCTACGTCATCGACCTGCTCGCCGCGGTGCCCTCGGTGGTCTTCGGGCTGTGGGGCGGTCTGGTGCTCGCTCCCCTGCTGCAGCCGGTGTACGCGTGGTTGAACGCCTACGCCAGCTGGGTGCCGATCTTCGGCGGCCAGGTGTCGTCGACCGGAAAGACCATCATGACCGCAGCCATCGTGCTCGCGGTGATGGTCACGCCGATCATGACCGCCATCTGTCGGGAGGTCTTCCTGCAGACGCCGAAGCTGCACGAAGAGGCCGCCCTCGCGCTCGGGGCAACGCGCTGGGAGATGGTGCGCATGGCCGTGCTGCCGTTCGCGCGCGGCGGCATGGTCTCGGCGATCATGCTCGCCCTCGGCCGCGCGCTGGGCGAGACGATGGCGGTGACCATGGTGCTCTCCCCCGCCGCCGTGTACAGCTTCCTCGTGCTCACAGCCACCAACCCCACCCCGATCCCGGCGAACATCGCCCTCGCCTTCCCCGAGGCGCACGACACGGGCGTGAACACCCTGATCGCCACAGGCCTGATCCTGTTCATCGTCACCTTCGCCGTCAACGCGTTCGCCCGCTGGATCGTGGCCCGCCGCGCCGAGTTCTCTGGAGCGAACTGACATGACCGTGCTGCGCACGTCGCCCCGCAACGCCCCCGCCTCCTCCTCGGCGTCGGCCCCGCTCACGGCGGGACGCCTGGCGAAGTGGGCGCCCTGGGCACTGCTCGCGGCATCCCTCGCCACCTCCGCCATCGTCTTCGCATTGGGCACGCTCGGCGGCGACCTCGCCGACTTCAACATCGCCGGCGCAGTGTTCGTCGGGGTGCTGCTGTACATGCTGCTGATCACCGTCGTCTCGTCGATCGCCGAGAGCCGGCGCAAGGCGATCGACCGGCTGATGACCGCCCTGGTCAGCGCGGCGTTCACCGTCGCGCTGCTGCCGCTCATCTCACTGCTGTGGACCGTCGTCGCCAACGGGGTGGCCCGCTTCGACGCGGAGTTCTTCAGCTACTCCATGCGCAACGTCGTCGGCGACGGCGGCGGCATCGTGCACGCCATCTGGGGCACGGTGCTCGTGACCCTCATGGCCACCGTCATCGCGGTCCCCGTGGGCCTGATGACCTCGATCTACCTCGTCGAGTATGGCCGCGGCCGTCTCGCCGCCGGCATCACCTTCTTCGTCGACGTGATGACCGGCATCCCCTCGATCGTGGCGGGTCTGTTCATCTACTCGGTGTTCGCGCTGCTCGTGCGACCGGGCATCTCGATGGGCTTCATGGGCGCGCTGGCGCTGGCGGTGCTCATGGTGCCGGTCGTGGTGCGCGGCAGCGAGGAGCTGCTGCGGATCGTGCCCAACGAGCTGCGCGAGGCGGCGTACGCGCTCGGCGTGCCGAAATGGCTGACGGTCCTCAAGGTGGTGCTGCCCACCTCCATCGCGGGCATCACGACATCGGTGATGCTGGCCATCGCGCGCGTGATCGGCGAGACGGCCCCTCTGCTGCTCACCGCGGGCTTCACCGCGAGCCTGAACACGAACCTGTTCAGCGGGCAGATGATGACCCTCCCGGTGTTCGCCTACAACTCCTACATGAATCAGGGCACCGCAGCGGACGCATCAGTCGCCCGCGCATGGGCGGCCGCGCTCACCCTGATCCTCATCGTCATGCTGCTGAACCTGTTCGCCCGCCTCATCGCGAGATGGTTCGCCCCGAAGACCGCCGGTCGCTGACCCGCACTCCCGAAGGAATCCCGATATGTCCAAGAGCATCGAAGTCAACGACCTGCACGTCTACTACGGTGATTTCCTCGCCGTGGAGGGCGTCTCGCTGGAGATCCAGCCGCGCAGCGTCACCGCTTTCATCGGCCCGTCGGGCTGCGGCAAGTCCACCTTCCTGCGCACGCTGAATCGCATGCACGAGGTGATCCCGGGCGCCCGCGTGGCCGGCGAGGTGCTGCTCGACGGGCGCGATCTGTACGGCGCCGACGTCGACCCGGTGCTGGTGCGTCGCCAGGTGGGCATGGTCTTCCAGCGCCCCAACCCGTTCCCGACCATGTCGATCCGCGAGAACGTGCTCGCCGGGGTGCGGCTGAACAACACCAAGATGTCCCGCAACGACCAGGAAGCGCTGGCCGAGCGCTCGCTGCGCGGCGCGAACCTCTGGAACGAGGTCAAGGACCGTCTCGACAAGCCCGGCTCCGGATTGTCGGGTGGTCAGCAGCAGCGGCTGTGCATCGCTCGCGCGATCGCGGTCTCGCCGGAGGTGCTGCTGATGGATGAGCCGTGCTCCGCGCTCGACCCGATCTCCACCTTCGCGATCGAGGAGCTCATCCAGGAGCTGAAGGACGAGTACACGATCGTCATCGTCACGCACAACATGCAGCAGGCTTCGCGGGTGTCCGATAAGACGGCGTTCTTCAACATCGCCGGCACCGGGAAGCCGGGCCGGCTCATCGAATTCGATGACACGGCGACCATCTTCACCACCCCCTCGGTCCAGGCGACGGAGGACTACGTCTCGGGCCGGTTCGGCTGACCCGAGCCCGTCCGCCCGGATGCGCGTCGGCGTCTTCCGAGAACCCGTTGGCTCGACACTTGACAGCTCTTCAGATCTTCGGCGCACGCTGGGCGCTGCTCATCGCGCGTACGCGCTGACCGCCCGCGGTCAGCAGCTGCGCCAGGCGATCGTCGCCCTCAGCCGCTGGGCCGAAGAGGCGTCATCGTCCCCGCCGTCACCGCGGTGAGAGCAGGAACTCGTTCAGCTCGGCGGTGAGCGCACGATCGGATGCCAGCGGCGCGCCGTCCACGGCGGTGATCGCCACGGCGAGCCGGATGCTGGAGACCAGCCACGCCGCATCGGCGGTCGCGAGGTCGGTGGCCGACAGGGTCGCGTAGCGCGTGGCGTGTCCGCCGGATTCGAGATGCTCGAAGACGCTCAGCTGGGTGGTGCCGTGCAGGATGCCGCCGGAGGGCGCCGGGGTGAGGAACTCCTCCCCCCGGCGGATGATGAGCGACGCCGTCGGCGCCTCGAGGACGTACCCGTCGCGGGTGACGAAGATCGCATCCTCAGCGCCACGCCGGCGCGCCTCGCGCAGCGCCGCCATGTTCACGGCGTAGGACAGCGTCTTCGCGCCGAGCAGCAGCCAGGGCGCCCGCTCGCCCGCGCCGAGATCGTACCCGCGGTCGAGCGTCACCACCCGCACCCCCTGCTCGCGTACTGCGCGGAAGTCGGGAGCGGCGGCGACCGTGGCCCACGCCGTCGGCGCGGGGCCGTGCTCGACGCCGCGGCTGAGGATCAGCTTGATCACCGCCTCCCCCGCCGGGGCGTGCGCGGACACGGCATCCACCGCCAGTCGCCACTGCGTGAGGTTCGGCGCGGGCAGATCGCACAGGCGGGCGGAGTGCGCAAGGCGCTGCACGTGCGCTTCGACCTCGTTCGCGTGGCCGTCGACGACTCCGATCGACTCGAAGACACCGTCGCCGCGCTGCGTGCTCAGCTCGCCGACGCTGAGCGCGGGGGCCGCGACGTCCATCGGGGTGAGGGTGTGGGCGAAGTCGTCGCGGCTGTCGTCTGCGGCGACCGGGTCGATCCTGAGGGCGAAGCGCTGAGCCATGTGCACATGATAGGGCGCGGGGAATACCCTGCCGCGGGACGCGTTACACTTGATCGGCCGGGCCGCATAACCCCGGGCTCCAATATTCGCCGCTGCGAGCGGCCTTCCGCCGAGAGGCGTTCTTGCGGTCCGGCCTTTTCTCTGCCCTCGTGCGGCTTCCGAGGCCTGTCAGACGAGGGTTCCGCGCCGCCACGCCCCGGCCGCGGCGGCCAGGTCGTCGGCGTACGTCGCCAGCCGCAGCGCCCGGCGGGTGAGTTCACTCGCCCGGCGGGGCTCGGTTCGCTCGTAGTCGTCGGCGGTGTGCGTTGCGCCGGATGCCTGCACGCGGCAGTATGCGGCGGCCCGCTCCAGGGCGACCGAGAAGTCGCCGCGGAACACACCGCGCAGGATCGTGTCGACGAGCGCGACGAGCTCCTCCGGGTCGGCCGGTGCCGGCGCGCCCGCGATCGCGGCGTCGGCTGTGGGCAGCTCGACGCGACCGCGCTCGTACAGCAGCGCAGTCAAACCGGCATCCGTCCGGATCGCCACCTGCAGCAGGTAGAGCCGCCACAGGGCCCCCGGCAGGGAGCGCGCCGGCGCGTGCGCCCACAGCTCCGCGATCTCGTCGATTCCGTGTTGCGAGGCGAAGGCGAGGAGTCGCTCTGCGACCGCCCCGGACTCGTCGCTGCGCGCGCGCTCGAGCAGCGCGGAGGCGGTCGCGTGCGCGACCCGGGACTGCTCAGCCGGATCGGACGGCGCGACGATGTTGTCGAAGGCGCTCGTCGGACGGCGGACAGGGCGGTGGAACTGCTCGGGCATCCGTCCAGGGTACGCCGATTCGACCTTTCCGGGTCAGGCGGTGGGAATGACGATGACCGGATCGCTGGTGGGCTTGCCCGACGGCGAGCCACCGGCCTGCTCGATCGTGACCGCGATGACGTCCCCGGCGTGCATCGGCTCGTCCAGCAGCGCCGTGGCGCTGCCGTCGTCGGTGTCGAAGACGCCGGCGGCGATCGGTTCGTCGCCGCGCACGAACCACAGCTCGTACGACTTCTGGGGCCCGAGCTCCTCAAGGCCGGAGGTCACGAGGACGGCCTTGCCGAGCTGGCCCGACCAGTGCGCCGTCGCTGTGACGCCCGAGTCCAGACGCACCTGCGCCTGCCCGGCATCCGGCGCGGAGCGGATCTCGTCCAGCGCGACGACCGACGCGGGGCGCTGCAGCTGTGTCACGATCGCCGTGGTGGCGATGCCGCCGCCGACGAGCAGCGCAAGCCCGGCGGCGAGCGCGAACAGCAGGCGCGGCCAGCGTCGGCGGGGGGACTGCTCGTCACCGCCGCCGCGCGGAGACGGCTCCTCGGACTCACCCGAGGGCGCCTGCTCCTCTGCGTCCACGGGTGCCGGTGCGGCCGCTTCCGGGCGGGTCTGCGCGATCCGCGCGAGCAGGTCCGCCCGCAGCGCGGGCGGCGGGTCGACCGGCATCAGCGCCGCGCCCAGCGCCGCCGCGACGTCGAGATCGTCGTCGGCGATCGCACGCCATTCCGGGTGAGCGGCCAGCGCGTCGACGAAGCGGCGCTCATCGGCATCCGACAGCGCGCCGAGGGCGTGACCGGCAGACAGCTCTGCGAATTCCCGCTCGTTCATGCCAACACCCCCATCTCTCCACGCAACCGCGTCAGTCCGTCTCGCATTCTCGTCTTTATGGTTCCCAGCGGCGCGCCGGTCAGTGCGGCGATCTCGCTCTGGCTGTACCCGCCGTAGTACGCGAGGATCAGCGCCTCCTGCTGAGCCTCGGGCAGCGTCGCGAGTGCTGCGACCACTCGCTCGCCCTCCAGCCTGGCTTCCACCGTCTCCTGCACCACGTCCCGTTCACCGCCGAGGTCTCGCACACCGACGCGCATGTCCCGATCGGTGCTGGACTGGGACGACCGGACCCGGTCGACAGCACGCCGGTGGGCGATGGTGAGGACCCAGGATCGTCCCTGACCTCTGTTCGGAGCGAAGCGCGCCGCGGATTGCCAGATCTCGAGGAAGACCTCCTGCAGCACCTCCTCACTCTGCGAGCGGTTCACGAGCACCTTCAGAATGAGCGCGAACACGCGCGCCGAGAGCATGTCGTACAGCTCCGCGAAGGCGCGTTCGTCGCCGTCGGCGATGCGGAGGAGAAGCTCGGCCGCAGTGTCCTTCGCCGAACCGTCCTCGGGCACTTCCACGCCGTCGATGACCATCACCATCAGCATGCCGCATCCGGCGCGGAACATCGTCGTGCCACTCTGATGCGGCCGCGAGAAGACGCGCTTCGCGGACGAATCCGAAAAATTTTCGGTCGATGTCCGATCCGATCGGGGAGGGGTTCCGAACAGCTTTCAACGCCGCGGGAAGTCCGCGGCTCGGAACCCCGGAGGTTGAAATGCTCAGCACCAAGAAGAAGATCAGCGCCGCTCTCTCGCTCGGCTTCGCCAGCGTCCTCGTCCTCGCGGGATGCTCCGCGGGTGGCGACTCCGCCATGGAGTCCTCGGAGCCGAAGGCGCCGGAGACCACGGAGAGCTCTGCGGCGCCCGAGACGATGGACCCGGCGGCGAACCTCGTCGGTCCCGGCTGCCAGGCGTATGCCGAGCAGGTGCCGGACGGCGCCGGATCGGTCGAGGGCATGGCGATGGACCCCGTCGCGACGGCCGCATCGAACAACCCCCTGCTGACCACCCTGACCGCAGCGGTGAGCGGGCAGCTGAACCCGGACGTCAACCTGGTCGACACGCTCAACGGCGACGAGTTCACCGTCTTCGCCCCCGTCGACGACGCCTTCGCGAAGATCGACCCCGCCACCATCGAGTCGCTGAAGACCGACTCCGACACGCTGACCTCGATCCTCACGTACCACGTGGTGCCCGGCCAGATCGCCCCGGCCGACATCGCCGGCATGCACAAGACCGTGCAGGGCGCCGAGCTCGAGGTCACCGGATCCGGTGACGACTGGATGGTCAACGACGCCAACGTCATCTGCGGTGGCGTGCAGACCGCCAACGCGACGGTCTACCTCATCGACTCCGTGCTGATGCCCCCGGCTCAGTGATCGGAGCCCCCGCCGGTCCCGGAGGCAGCGTCCGCGACCGGCGGTGACCCCGGTGCGCGATGGGGATCCGCGCACCGGACGGAAGCGCTCGTCGACATCGTCGGCGGGCGCTTCCGTGCGCTCGGCGACGGTGTCGGAGGCGCACAGTAGGGTCACGGCGAGGAGAAGAGGAGGGGACGTGGCGCCACCACAGGATGTGCCCCCGGGGAATTCCGACATCCCGACCCACCGGTTAAAAGCCGGTTGCTCTGCCTCTGAGCTACGGGGGCGGATGCCGGCGGAGAAGCGCTGCGGCACCTGCCAGAAGTCTAAACCACTGACTGATTTCAATAGGAAGGCCGCCCGCGCCGACGGCCTGGCGCACCGAGGCGGTGCAGAGCTCTGCTCGCGCTGACGACGGCGGCCTGAGAACGGGCACCGTGTGGGAGGATGCCAGAGCCGTACCGCGCGACGCCGCATCCACCTCGGAGGAATGATGACGACTCTCGACGACGCCCTCTCCCGCATCGATGAGTGGAAGGTCGAGAACGCCGCGACTGCCGTGGTGGCCGCCGACGGCGGCATTCTCGCCTCGCACGGCGACCTCGAGCAGCCGTACCGACTCGCGTCGGTGACCAAGCCGCTGACCGCGTACGCGACGCTGGTCGCTGTCGAAGAGGGCGTGTTCGATCTGGACAGCCCCGCCGGCCCCGAAGGATCGACGGTGCGTCACCTCCTCGCGCACGCCTCAGGGCTCGACTTCTCGGAGGATCGCGTTCGGGCGGCGCCGGGAGCACGACGGATCTACTCGAACCGCGGGTTCGACGTGCTCGCCGATGCGCTCAGCCTGCACGCGGGAATTCCCTTCGACGTGTACCTGGATGAGGCGGTGTTCACCCCGCTGGGGATGACGGCGTCGCGGCTGGACGGCTCGGCCGGGGCGGGTGCGATCTCCAGCGCGGCGGACCTCGCGCGCTTCGCCGCCGAGCTGCAGAACCCGACGCTGATCGCCCAGCAGACACTCGACGAGGCGACCCGGGTGACGTTCCCCGGTCTTGACGGCGTGCTGCCCGGCTTCGGCGCTCAGCGTCCGAACGACTGGGGTCTGGGCTTCGAGCTGCGCGACGGCAAGAGCCCGCACTGGACCGGCTCGCGCAACTCACCGGACACGTTCGGGCACTTCGGGCAGAGCGGCACGTTCCTGTGGATCGACCCGCGAGCAGGCGCCGGTTGCGTGCTCGTCACCGATCGCGACTTCGGACCGTGGGCGGCCCAGGCATGGCCGTCGTTCTCCGACGGGGTGCTGGAGGCGCTCGGACGCTGACGGCTGCACTCGTGTGTGTGCGGCCGGGAGCGCGCCGCTGCTGCGCCTCAGCGGGGTACGTCCAGCACCCGCCGCTCCCCCGTGCGCGCGGCGGTGATCGCACCCGCGGAAGCCGCGGCCAACTCCGCGTCGAGCTGCTCCAGTGCGGCATCCGGCACCCACAGACTGAAGACGGCCCGCGCATCGTAGCGGGTCTCATCGAGCACAGCCCGGTGCGCCTCCACCCACACGCGCAGCAGATTGTCGAAGCGCCCCGCTTCGGCATGCGGCACGCTCACCAGCGCCTTTACGAGCGGGGTCCGGTCCACCAGCCGCGCACGATCGAGCGCCTCGGAGGTCGCCGACGAATACGCGCGGATCAGACCGCCCGCGCCCAGCTTGACGCCGCCGAAGTAGCGGGTGACCACCGCCACCACGTCGGTGAGCCCCCGGCGGCGCAGCACCTCGAGCATGGGAGCACCGGCGGTTCCGGAGGGTTCGCCGTCGTCGGAGGAGCGGGCGCGCTCGGCATGCAGGCCGGTCACCTGCGCGGTGCAGTTGTGCCGCGCGTCCCAATAGCGTCTGCGCGCCGCCGCTATGACCTCGTCGGGGTCGCCGGGTGACGAGACCGGGACGACCTGGGCGATGAAGCGCGACTTGCGGATCACCAGCTCGTGCACCACCGGCGCGGCGATGGTCGCGGGCAGCGGCGCGGACGACTCGGACATGCTCCCAGGCTAGGGCCGCGACTATCACTCGCACCCCGGCACCGCCAGCCCCTCCCGCGAGCGGTCTGCCGAGCGCAGGCTGTGCGGATCCCCCTTCATCGACGGAAAGGACACATCGTGACGAGCATCTCCGATTCGAAGGTCGCATTCCTCGCGACCAACGGCTACGAGGACAGCGAGCTGACCAGCCCCTGGCAGGCGGTCACCGACGCCGGCGCGACGGCCAGCATGGTGTCGCCGGAATCGGGCGAGATCACCGGCAAGAACGGCCACGCGCAGAAGGTCGACCTCGCCGTGTCCTCCGCGTCGGCCGACGATTTCGACGCCCTCGTGCTCCCCGGCGGCGTGGTGAACTCGGATCATCTGCGCATGGACCAGGACTCCATCGCGTTCGCCCGCGGCTTCTTCGAGCAGCACAAGCCGGTCGGCGTGATCTGCCACGGTGCCTGGATCCTCATCGAAGCGGGCGTCGTGGACGGGCGCACCATGACGAGCTACCCCAGCCTGACCACCGACCTGCGCAATGCCGGCGCGGAGTGGGTCGACAAGGAAGTCGTGGTCGACTCGGGTCTGGTCTCGAGCCGCACCCCCGACGACCTGCCGGCGTTCTGCGCGAAGGTCGTCGAGGAGATCGGCGAGGGCCGGCACCGCCAGCAGCACGCCTGACCCCCGCACAACCCTGAGACGGGCCCGGCCACCGGTCGGGCCCGTCTCACGCGGCCGGCGACGCGGTCAGCTCCACCAGCCGCCGGAGCGTGTTCAGATTGCGTGCGGTGCCGGGCACGCCCAGGGCACGATCCAGTGCCGCTCCGGTGAGTCTCGTGCCCGCGACGCCACCGGCGCCGTAATCGATCCACAGCTCGGGCGCCACGAGCCGGATGCGCTCCCCCGGCCGCAGCCGGGCGGTCAGCCGCTCGACGCCATCCGGCGCCGGCTCATCGGCGAGGAACATGGCGTGCACCATCTTCTCGAGCGGTGCATCGGGGAACGGGTCGGCCCGCTCGGCTACCGCCAAGGCTGCGTGGGTGCGGGCGATGACCGCTGCGTCGACGCCGAAGCTCTCGGCGATCAGCCGACGCACCACGGCACAGGCCGCATCGAGGTCGTCCGGCGCGTCGCAGAGGATGTTGCCGCTGGCGATGTATGTGGAAACCCCGGTCAGCGTGGTCCGCTCGGCGAGCAGGGCACGCAGCTGCGCCATCGGCACGCGGCCCGTGCCCGAGACGTTCACGGCCCGCAGCAGCAGCGCGCACCGATCGGTCACCGTGCAGCGCCGTCCCCGGGAACGAGCTCCGCTCCCGCGTGCGCCAGCTCCGCCAGGGCGCTCTCGCTGGAGGCCGCACCGACACCGGCGACGAGACCGGTGAGGATGCGCACGCGCAGCCCGTGCGCGATGGCATCCGAGGCCGATGCCCGCACGCAGTGATCGGTGGCGATGCCGACGACATCCACCTCCGTCACGCCGTGCGCGGCGAGGATCGCGGCGGTCGTCTCACCGCTCTCGGTGACGCCCTCGAACATCGAGTACGCCGGCACGCCCTGGCCCTTGCGCACGTGATGCGTGATCGTTCCGGTGTCGAAAAGCGGGTCGTACTCGGCCCCGGCCGTACCCGCGACGCAGTGCGCAGGCCAGGTGTCGACGTAGTCGGGCGCGGCGGAGATGTGCCCGCCGTTGTCGCTGTCGGGATCGTGCCAGTCCCGCGACGCGATGATCACCGGATATCCCTCGGCGTGCGCGGCGAGCAGGGAGGAGATCCCGGATGCCACCGCATCGCCACCGGCGACGGCGAGCGCGCCGCCCTCGGTGAAGTCGTTCTGCACGTCGACGATGAGAAGTGCCCTGGTCATGCATAGAGACTACGCCGCGCATTTGACATGCGACCGGCAGTTGTTACGTTGAGAGAGCGAGCCGGACCTGCTCGCCGCTGCCGCCGCTCGCAAGCGCATGCCCGCAGGAGGGCCCGAAATCCTCCCGCAGGCGCGCCACGACACCCGCCCGGTCGTGGGCGGACGGCGTTCACTCCGGCCCGCGCGGAGGCCCGCCTCCGCGCATGCGCGCGTCACCTCCTCGGCGAGAGGGACAGCTGCGCGCGTGCTGACTGACGGAAGGAAGACGCATGCCGGCCCTCTCTCGCCCGACCCCCTCGATCCACCTGCCCACCGGTCCCGACAAGGCCACTCTCCCCTCCCGTTAGCGCTCTCCCGCGTCTGTCATCCGGCGAAGACGCCGGTCACTTCGACTAGAGAGAGCAACGTGGAAAACCTGCAAACCCTCGCGGGACCCGTCGTGGTCCTGCTCATGCTGCTGTTCTTCGGCGGCAGCCTGTACATGTCGCTGCGCATCCGCAAGCGCACCGAGAACGCCGACGGTTACATGACCGGCGGCGGCCGCATCGGCTTCGGCATCTCGGCGGCATCCATGACCGCGACGTGGATCTGGGCGGCGTCGATGTACGCCTCGGCCACCTCCGGCTTCACCTACGGCATCTCCGGCCCGATCCACTACGGACTGTGGGGCGCCCTGATGATCCTGCTGATCTATCCCTTCGGGCGCCGGATCCGCAAGGTGGCGCCCCGCGCGCACACGATCGCCGAGGTGATGTTCGCCCGGCACGGGCGTTCCAGCCAGCTCATGCTCGCCGGCTCGAACGTGCTGGGCAGTCTCATCAGCCTCACCTCCAACCTCATCGCAGGCGGTGCGCTGATCGACATGCTCTCGCCGTTCACCTTCACGCAGGGCATCCTCGCCATCGGTGCGGGTGTGCTGCTGTACACGCTGTGGTCCGGCTTCCGCGCCTCGGTGCTCACCGACTTCGCACAGGTGTGCGCGATGCTCGGCGCGGTGATCGTGATCATTCCGGTGGTCTTCTTCGCCGCGGGCGGACCGTCCCTGTTCGAGACGGGAGCGAGCAATGTCACGCCGCAGCAGGCGGACTTCTTCTCCTCCGACGCCTTCTTCAACCAGGGCGCGCCCTACATCGCCGCCGTGCTGGCCTACGCGATCGGCAATCAGACGATCGCCCAGCGCCTGTTCGCCGTGCGCGAGGATCTGATCAAGAAGACGTTCGTCACCGCGACGTTCGGCTATGGCGCGACGATCATCGGAATCGGGATGCTCGGCGTCATCGCCCTGTACGCCGGCATCACGCCTGCCGGCGGCGACGTGAACAACCTCATCCCGCAGATGGCGGCGACCTACCTGTCCCCGCTGCTGCTGTGCGTGTTCTTCGTGATGATCATCGGTTCGCTGTCGTCGACGGCGGACGCCGACCTGACCGCCCTGTCGTCGATCGTGATGGCCGACATCTACGGCCAGAACATCGCCGGCAAGAAGCACGCCGATCCGCGCACGATGGTGCTGATCGGCCGCATCACGATGATCGTGGCGATGGTGGCCGGGCTCTTCTTCGCCGGCTCGCAGCTGAACATCCTCGACCTGCTGGTGTTCGTCGGGGCGCTCTGGGGCGCCCTGGTGTTCCCGGTCATCGCCAGCTTCTACTGGAACCGGGTCACGAACCTCGCCTTCTCGGTGTCGGTGGTCGTCGCGCTGGCCACGTTCCTCCCAGTGCGCTTCGAGTGGATACCGCTGGACGGACCGATCGGCATCGCGTCGGACGTGCTCTCGACGATCGGCATCGGCGTGGTGCTGGGCCTGATGGCGTTCGGGTTCTTCGGCAAGCGCGTCGCGCTCATCGTCGCAGTGGTCGCCATCGTGGCATCCGCGCCGTTCACGATCGGCTTCCTGCACACCTACCCGGTGCTGTCCGGGTCGCTGGTCGCGTACGCCGTGTCGACGCTGGTGTGCCTCGCCCTGACGCTGCCGAGCCGCCAGCCCGACTTCGATTTCGAGCTCATCAAGCAGCGCACAGGGGACTTCGACGACCGCCCCGCCGACGACGGCGATCCCGACCTGCGGAGCGGGATCGACGAGGAGCTGTCGTCCCTCGGCGACGAGATCCAGCACAACCGCCGCTAGGCGGGAAGGAGAAGACATGGAACTGTCCACCATCGCACTGACCGCCTACGTGCTGGTCTGGCCGGTCATCGTGGCGGGAACGCTGACGGTGATCGTGCGCGCCTTCGTCAAGGAGGCGAAGCAGGCTCGCGCCGAGCGGCGCAGCATCATCTGAGGCGACCCGCAGACGACGAAGGGCCCGGGATGCGGAAGCATCCCGGGCCCTGTTCGAGCCACCTGTCAGGATCGAACTGACGGCCTTCCCATTACGAGTGGGATGCTCTACCACTGAGCTAAGGTGGCGCGCGCGGCGCACCGCGGCACAAGCAAAGATCCTACTATGCCGAGCCGGTGACCGCGAAACCGGCGCCGATCACTCGCAGCGCAGGCCGTCCTCGGGCACCGTGCCCTCGACGAGGAAGTCCTCCACGGCGGAGTCGACGCAGGCATTGCCCTTGTTGTAGCCGGTGTGCCCCTCGCCCACACGCGTGATCAGCACGCCGTTCTCGAGCTGGGCGGCCAGCGACTGCGACCACTCGTAGGGCGTCGCGGGGTCGTTCGTGGTGCCGACCACGACGATCGGCCCCGAGCCCTGCGCGCCGATCTCCTCGCGCACGCCCACGGGCGGGTACGGCCACACCTCGCAGGGGTCGGGTCCCTGCCAGTACGGTGCGAACGTGGGCGCCTTCTGCTCGATCCGGCGGATCGCGGCGTCCTCGGCCGCGGGGTCGTCCTCGACGGGGTAGTCCATGCAGTTGTAGGCGCGGAACGCCTCGGCCGAGTTGTCCTGGTAGGTGCCGTCGGGAAGGCGCCCGTTGTAGCTGTCGGCGAGGGCGAGGAGCCCCGAGGGGTCACCCTGCAGCGCGGCGGTGAGCCCCTGCGAGAGATAGGGCCAGTAGTCCTCGCTGTACATGGCCGTGATGAGGCCGGTGATCATCGTGTCCACGGTCATCACGCGCCCATCGCCATTGGGCAGCGGGTCGCGGGCGACGCTGGCGAGCAGCGCCTGCAGATCGGTCAGCGCCTCGTCGCGCGTGCCGTTGAACGGGCACTCCGCCGTGCGCAGGCAGTCCTCGAGATACGCGCGCAGCGCCGACTCGAAGCCGATCGCCTGCGTCGTACCCACCTGCAGTCCCGGCACGGCAGGGTCGATGGCGCCGTCGAGCACCAGCCGCTGCGCGCGTTCCGGGAAGAGCTTGGCGTAGGTGGCGCCGAGGAAGGTGCCGTAGGAGTAGCCCAGGTAGTTCAGGGTCTGATCGCCCAGGACCGCTCGGATGAGGTCCATGTCGCGCGCGGAGTTCTCGGTGGTGATGAACGGCAGCAGTCCGTCGCTGTTCTGTTCGCAGGCCTTCGCATATGCGGTGTTGCGGGCGGTGAGCTCCTTCTCCCACTCCGGCGTCCCGCGCGGAGCTGCCACGACGCCGTAGTTGTACTCGTCCGTCTCCTCCGCGTCCAGGCACTCGACGGCACTGGAACGGCCGACGCCGCGCGGATCGAACCCGATCACGTCGAAGCGCTCGATGAGATCGGGGCCCACCGCGTACTCCAGGCTGTCGGCGACGAAGTCGTATCCGCTCGAGCCGGGCCCGCCGGGGTTGACGAGCAGCGAGCCCTGGAACTCCCCGGTCGCCTGGTGACGGACCAGCGCGAGCGACAGGTCACCCGCAGCGGGGTCCGTCCAGTCCCGCGGTGCGGTGACCTCGGTGCAGTCGAAGCGCGCCCCGCACGACTCCCACTCCAGCTTCTGCGAGTAGTACGGCAGCAGTTCGTCCGCGACGCCCGTGACATCGGGGTCGCGGGCCACGGAGGACGGCGCCTCGGGGATCTGCGCGTACAGGCAGCCGGACAGAAGCACGGATGTCGCGGCGAGCGCTGCCACGGCGGCGGCGGTGCGCCGCACCAGGCGCATCGGTCGAAGGTTCACGGTGTCCTTCCGCTGGAGACGGTGATGAGCAGGCTCTCGAGCGCGAGCAGCGGAGCGACGTTGCGCTCGAGGCTCTCGCGGGTGGTGGCGATGGCGTCGAGCACGATGATCGTGCGCTCGACGGTCCACGCGGCGGCGAGCTGGTCGAGCTCGGCACGCAGCTCGCGGTTGATGAGGGCCTCACCCTGGCCGAACTGCAGCATGACGACATCGCGGTACAGCGACTGCAGGTCGGTGAGCACACGATCGATGCCGTCGCGCAGACTGCGGGTGGCCCGCTTCTTCTGCTCGTCCTCGAGGGCGGAGATCTGCGCGCGCAGCGCCGGGGGCACCGCCTGTCCCTCGGCGATGCCGACGGTGCGCAGCAGCGAGGCGCGCTCGGCGGCGTCACGCTCGGCGGTGAGCGTCTTGGCGTCCTCGGTCGCCGCCTGCAAGATGCGCCCTGCGACCTCGACAGCCGTGCTCACCCCGCGCACCCCCAGCACGGCACGCAGCGTGTCGTCGCGCCGACGACGCGCCGATTCGTCGCCGGCCAGGCGCTGCGCCATGCCGATGTGCCGCTGGGCGTGCCGGGCCGCCTGCTCGGCGATGACCTCGTCGGCCCCGGTCCGGCGGGCGATGAGTCCGGCGACATCCTCGGCATCCGGCTCGCGCAGGCGCAGCGCGCGTACGCGGGAGCGGATGGTGGGCAGCAGGTCGGCCTCACTGGGCGCGCAGAGCACCCAGACCGTGCGCTCCGGTGGCTCCTCGAGAGCCTTGAGCAGCACGTTCGAGGTGCGCTCGACCATGCGGTCGGCGTCCTCCACCACGAGCACCCGGTAGCGCCCTGCCGAGGGCGCGAAGTACGAGCGCTCGACGAGCGTGCGCGCCTCGGCGATCGTGATGATCACCTTGTCGGTGCGCAGCGCGGTGAGGTCGGGATGCGTGCGCGCGAGCACCTGCCGCATCGTGGCCTCGTCGGTGGGGTCGTCGGCGATCAGCGCCGCCGCGAACGCGTAGGCCAGGGTCGACCGTCCCGATCCGGGCGGGCCGGTGATGAGCCATGCGTGCGACAGCGACGCCGGATCCTGTGCGGCGTGACGCAGCGTCTGCACCGCGGCATCCTGACCCCACACGTCCGACCACGGGAATTCAGCGGTCGTCACGGGGGCGGTCATGGCGTCCAGCCTAATCGGGGCGGCGACATCGACGCTCAGAGCAGCAGCGCCACGCGGGCGCGGATGAGCACGGCGATGTCGTCCGCGTCGGCGCCGGCATCCACCACCAGGAATCGCTGCGGCTCCGCGGCGGCGAGCTGCAGGAAGGCGCGGCGTACGCGGGCGTGGAAGTCCTCCTTCTCGGCCTCGAGCCGGTCGAAGGGCTTGTCGTCGGCGTCCAGTCGTCTGCGCGCGGTGGACGGGTCGAGGTCGAGCAGCACGGTCAGATCGGGCAGTGCGCCCTGGGTCGCCCACAGCGAGAGGTCACGCACCTCGGTGGCATCGAGCACGCGTCCGGCGCCCTGGTAGGCGACCGAGGAGTCGAGGTAGCGGTCCTGGACGACGATGTCGCCGCGCTCCAGCGCCGGCCGCACCACGGTGGCGACGTGGTGCGCACGGTCGGCGGCGTACAGCAGCGCCTCCGCGCGCGGCGCGATCTCCCCGCGATGGTGCAGCACGATGTCGCGGATCAGCCGGCCGACCTCCGAGCCGCCGGGCTCGCGTGTGCGCAGCGCCGTGCGGCCGCTCTCCTCCAGCCACTCGGTGAGCAGAGCGGCCTGAGTGCTCTTGCCCGACCCGTCGCCGCCCTCGAGAGTGATCCACCGGCCGGCGGCGACGGTCACGAGCCGGACTTCTTCTTCGCGGCGTTGGCGGCCCGGGTGGCGGCGGCCTTCTTGGCTGCCACCGAGCGCGCCGCGGCCTTCTCGGCATCGGTCTTCGGCTTCGCGGCGGCCTTCTTGGCAGGAGCCTTCGGCGCCGTCTTCTTCGCGGGAGCCTTCGCTGCCGTCTTCGCCGGTGCCTTCTTGCCGCGCTTGGGCGCGGGCCCCTTGGCGCGCTTGTCGGCGAGCATCTGCACGGCGATCTCGAAGGTCACATCGTCGGGCGTCTGACCGCGCGGGATCGTGACGTTGGTCTCACCGTCGGTGACGTAGGCGCCGAAGCGGCCGTCGCGGATGCGGATCGGCTTGCCGCTGACGGGGTCGGCCTCGAACTCCTTCAGCGCGCTGGATGCCTTGCGCCCGCCGTACTTCGGCTGCGCGTACAGCTCGAGCGCCTGCTCGAGGGTCACGTCGAAGATCTGCGCCTCGCTCTCCAGCGATCGCGAATCGGTGCCCTTCTTCAGGTACGGCCCGAAGCGGCCGTTCTGCGCCGTGATCTCCTCGCCCGTGGTCGGGTCGGCGCCCACCACCCGCGGCAGGCTCAGCAGCTGCAGGGCGGTGGCGAGGTCGATCGTGTCGACCGACATCGACTGGAACAGCGATGCCGTGCGCGGTTTGGGCGCGGCATCCTTCTTCGTCTTCTTCTTGCCCTTCGCACCGGGCTCCTGAGCCTGTCGAAGGACTTCGCCCGTCGCCTCATCGACGACGTCGTCGTCGGAGGCCGGATCGTTCTCCTGCACGTACGGCCCGAACCGGCCGTCCTTGACGACGACGATTTTGCCGTTCTCGGGGTTCTCGCCGAGCACGCGGTCGCCGGCCACCGGCGCATCGATCAGCTCGCGCGCCTTCTCAGCGGTGAGCTCGTCGGGCGCCAGGTCTTCGGGCACGTTGACGATGCGCGGCTTCTCGTCCGCGTTCGCCGGATCGACGACCTCGAGGTAGGGACCGTACTTGCCGAAGCGCAGGGTCGCGTCGTCGGTTATGCGGGTGGAGTTCAGTGCCCGCGCGTCGATCTCGCCCAGGTTGTCGACGACCTGTCGCAGGCCCACCTGGTTCTCGGAGCCGTAGTAGAACGACTTCAGCCATTCCACGCGGTTCTGCTCGCCGCGGGCGATCGCATCGAGGTCGTCCTCGAGCGCCGCGGTGAAGTCGTAGTCGATGAGGTCGGCGAAGTGCTGCTCGAGCAGGCGCACCACGCTGAACGCGAGCCAGGTCGGCACGAGCGCCTGCCCGCGCTTGGTCGCGTATCCGCGGTCGATGACGGTGCCGATGATGCTCGCGAAGGTCGAGGGCCGGCCGATGCCGTGCTCCTCCAGTGCCTTCACCAGCGATGCCTCGGTATAGCGCGGCTTCGGTGTGGTGCGGTGCCCCTTCGCGGTCGCATCGCCCATGCGCAGCTCGTCGCCCACGGCGACGGCGGGCAGCGACTGGTCGGCCGAGGAGTCCTGCGCGTTGCGCTTCTCGTCGCGGCCCTCCTCGTACGCCTCCAGGAAGCCCTTGAAGGTGTAGACGGTTCCGGATGCCGTGAACTCGACGCGCTTGCCGTCGGCCTGGGTCTCGAGGGTGACGGTGGTGGTCTCGTACTTGGCATCCGACATCTGGCTGGCGACGGTGCGCTTCCAGATCAGGTCGTACAGGCGCTGCTCCTCGCGGTCGAGGCTGGAGGCGACGGATGCCGGCGTGCGGAAGGTCTCCCCCGACGGGCGGATCGCCTCGTGCGCCTCCTGCGCGTTCTTGCTCTTCGACTTGTAGACGCGCGGCTTCAGCGGCACGGCGGAGTCGCCGTAGAGGGCGACGGCCTGACTGCGTGCGGCCTGGATAGCCTGAGTGCTCAGCGCGACCGAGTCGGTGCGCATATAGGTGATGTACCCCTTCTCGTAGAGCCGCTGGGCGACGCTCATCGCCTGCTTGGCGCTCATCGAGAGCTTGCGGCCGGCCTCCTGCTGCAGCGTGGACGTGGTGAAGGGTGCATAGGGGCTGCGGGTGCCCGGCTTCGCCTCGACCTTCGTGACGTTCGCGGTGCCGGCGGCATCCACCGCGGCGGCGAGTGCCTGCGCATCGGCCTCGGAGAGCACGACGACGGCCTTCTTCAGTTTTCCGGCGTCGTCGAAGTCCGTGCCCCGGGCGAGCTGACCGCCGTCGACGCGCACGAGACGCACGCCGAACGCGGTCGCTGTGCCCGCCGAAGCGGATGCCTGCGCCTCGACGTCCCAGTACTCGGCAGAGACGAACGCCATGCGCTCGCGCTCGCGCTCGACCACCATGCGGGTCGCCGCCGACTGGACACGGCCGGCCGACAGGCCGGACTTGACCTTGTACCAGAGCACGGGCGAGACGTCCCAGCCGTACAGGCGGTCGAGGATGCGGCGCGTCTCCTGCGCGTCGACGAGCGCGAGGTCGAGCTCGCGGGTGTTGCCGACGGCAGCCTGGATGGCGTCCTTGGTGATCTCGTGGAAGACCATCCGCTTGACGGGGACCTTGGGCTTGAGGGTCTCGAGCAGATGCCAGGCGATCGCCTCGCCCTCGCGGTCCTCATCCGTCGCGAGCAGCACCTCGTCGGCGCTCTTGAGCGCACGGCGCAGCTCGGCGACCGTCTTGGTCTTGCGATCGGACACCACGTAGTAGGGGTCGAAGTCGTTCTCGACGTCGATCGAGTACTTCCCGTATGCCTTCTTGTCGTCGGCGGGGATGTCCTTCTTGTCGGCGAGGTCGCGGATGTGACCCACCGAGCTGAGCACCTCGTAGCCGTCGCCGAGGTATCCCTGGATCGACCTCATCTTCGTCGGGGACTCGACGATGACGAGCTTCTTGCCTTGTGCCAAGGGGCGTCCTTTCTTCGAAGCACACCATACACACCGCTATCCAGGCGTGTGCCGAGAGATGCCGGCACGGCATCGTCTGCAGCGGACGCGGGGCGGCGCGGAGGGTTCCGCGCGTCTACGTGCTCGGGGGGCCCGCACGGGCGCGGGCGACGGCGACCAATCCAGCGTACGCGGATCTGACCTCGACCGTCGCCGTCATGCCGTCGACACGGCAGGCGGCGAGGCGCGCACCGGATGCCGCCGCGACGTGCGTGGCGAGCGCGCAGGGGTCCAGCGCCGAGGGCACCGCGCCGGATGCCGCGTCGGCGGCGGCCAGGGCGGCGGCATCCGCGGCCCCGGCGGCGCGCTGGGCGGTGACGGCCGCACCGCCCACGGCCGCGAGCCCGACGGAGAGCGTGGCGGTGACGGCGAGCAGCCCGGCGGCGAGGGCCGTGCCGCTCATGTCACCGCCCTCCCGCGAGGGCGCAGCTGGACGCGCGCAGCGGGACCGAGATGACGCGGCCGATGCGCATGTCGAGCGCGGCGGTCACGCAGACCGTCTCACCCGACGTGTGCGCGGAGAAGACGGCTCCGTCGACGGCCGAGGTCACCGCACCGGCCGCGCGGGCCGGGCTCTCGCCCCGTCCGAGCAGACGCGCGGCATCCGCGGCGGCGTCCTGCAGCGACACCTGCGCGGCCGCCGCGGCGAGCGCGCCGACTCCGAGAAGGGCCGCCAGGAGTGCGGCGGGCAGCGCGACCGCAAGCTCGGCGGCGACCGAGCCGCGGTCGCCGCCCATCCCGCGCGGGTGAGCCATCAGCCGACGGTGAGCGCGCGGCGCACCAGGTCGGTGAGGATACCGCGCACCTCACTCGAGCGCATGATCACCACCAGCAGTCCCGCGAAGGCCACGGCGGCCATCGTCGTGATGGCGTACTCGGCGGTGGCGGCTCCCGACTCGTCGGTGAACAGCGCCGCCGCGCGCCGCCGGGTCAGCTCGGGTAGAGGGTCGGTTCTGGATGCGGTCATGATGTTCCTTCTTCTCTCAGTGCGAGGCGACGGTCGCCCCGTGGTTCAGATCGGCAGCGGTGTCGAGTCGAGCACGCTCAACATGAGGGGTGCGACGCCGAGCAGCAGGAACGCCGGGAGGGTGCACGCGCCCAGTGGGAGCAGCAGTCGGGACGACAGTCGAGCCGCCCGCACGCGCCCACGCACCCGCGCCTCGTGCCGCTGCTGGGCGGCGGATGCGCGCAGCAGCTCGCCCGCAGGCACTCCCGCCGAGCGCGACAGCTCGAGCACGGCATCCGTCGCGTCCCGATCGGCGCCGAGGTCGGCGGGACTGTGCTCGACGAGCCGCAGCGCCCGCGGTATGCCGACACCGCCGGCGAGCGCGACGGCGACCAGCTCGGCATGGATGCCGGGCGTACCGGAGGCGGGCTGGGCGGCGCGCACCATGCGCGCAGTCCACCATCGGGCGACGAGTACGAGTGACGTGCCGAGCGCTACGCAGGTGATGCCGAACGGGTGAGTGAACAGCACGCCGACGGTGTCGAATCCCAGGGCGAGGCCGAGCAGCAGCCCCGCGAACGGCAACCAGAGCAGCAGCCGCGCCGTGCCGGCGGGCTCGGCGAGGGCGATGCGCACGTCGTCGGCTGCGGCCGCGGCATCCTGCAGCGACTCGCTGAGCGCCCGGAGCACCTCGGCCAGCGGCGCGCCGACGATCGTCGCGACCTCCCAGGCCGCCGCCACATCCGACCAGACGCCCGCCTCCGCATCGATCGCGCCCACCAGCTCTGCACCGGCGTCCAATCGCGCGACGACGCGGACAGCGACGGCGTCGCCGGTATCGGCGAGGTGTCGCCACGCGGTGGCGGGTCGGGCACCGGCCTGCAGCAGCACGGCCAGGGTGCGTACCGCCCGCCCCGCGTCCGAGCTCCCCGCGGGCGCGGACGCGCGTCGCCGGCCGATCACCACGGCCGCACCCCCTGGATGCGCAGCCGCTCGTCGGCGAGAGCGAAGCGGCCGGCGTGCGCGATGCGCCGGATGCCGTCGGCGCCGCGCTCGAGATGCAGCACGATCGTGAACGCGCTGACCACCTGACGCGCGAGCGCGATGGCATCCATGCCCGCCAGCGCCCCGAGGGCCTCCATGCGCGCCGGCACGTCGGCCAGTCCGCTCGCGTGCAGCGTCCCCGCGCCGCCGTCGTGGCCGGTGTTCAGGGCGGTGAGCAGCTCGCGCACCTCCTCGCCGCGGCACTCGCCGACCACGAGCCGATCCGGCCGCATCCGCAGCGACTCCCGCACGAGCATCGCGAGGGTGATCCGGCCGGCACCCTCGAGGTTGGCCTGCCGCGCCTCCAGCGAGACGTGGTGCGGATGCCGCGGGCGCAGCTCGGCGACGTCCTCGATGGTGACGATGCGCTCGGTGGGGGCGACATGCGAGAGCAGCGCGGCGAGCAGAGTGGTCTTGCCGGTGCCGGTGCCGCCGGTGATCAGCACGTTGGCCCGGTCGCGCACCAGCTGCTCGAGCCAGACCTGCTGTGGTGCCGTGAAGGTCCCCGTCGCGGCGAGCGCGGCGAGATCCGCGCCGAGCACGCGCGGCACGCGGATCGACAGCGACGTGCCCGTCGTCGCGACCGGGGCCAGTACCGCGTGCACTCGGATGCCGGAGTCCAACCGGACGTCGACGCAGGGGGACTGATCATCGAGGTGACGTCCTCCGGCGGCGATCAGCGCGACGGCGAGATCTCGCACTTCGCGCTCGGATGCGTGCCACTCGCGCACCGGGCGCGCGCCATCGCCGCGATCGAGGAACAGCCCGCTCGTCCCGTTGACGAACAGGTCGGTCACCCGAGCATCGGCCATGTACTCGGCGAGCGCGGCGAACGCCGGATCCACCTTCGTCGGCGCAGCATCCGCCTGCACTTCACTGCCGGCGCCGGGCACGGTGCCACGCGGTCGGAGCACGAACGGATCTGCCATGCCGCCGACGCTAGACCCGGCTCCGCACCCCCACGCGGGCGAACCGCAGTCGCTGTGCAGAGCCGATGCCCACACGCTCGGTGTGCAGAAGGAACAGCATCTCGCCCGGGAGACGGACGGGCGGCACCTCACGGGGGGAATGAGGTGCCGCCCACGCGCCGCCCACGTCGGGGGAGGGAGTGGGCGCGCAAAGCCGTATCGAAATCGGCTGAGGTCAGTGTATGCACGGTTCGCACCGACGGCAAACCCCATCGGGGTACTGACTTTCGACAGTAGGCTTCGACCGGAGGCGCGATTAGATTCCCCCGTGTCATGGTCGTGCCTCGACACGATCCCCCGGACCCGCGCAAAGGAGCGAGTGCATGAGCAGCCAGATCGATCACCTTCTCGACGAATCCCGGCGATTCCCCCCCTCGGATGAGTTCGTCGCGCAGTCGATCGACGACCCGGCTCTCTATGAGCGCGCCGCCGCTGACCGCGAGCAGTTCTGGGCCGAGCAGGCACGTGAGAGCGTGCACTGGCACAAGCCGTTCACCCGCGTGCTCGACTGGACCAACCCGCCCTTCGCGAAGTGGTTCGACGACGGCGAGCTCAATGTGGCGTACAACTGCCTGGACCGTCACGTCGAGGCGGGCAACGGCGACCGGGTGGCCCTGCTCTGGGAGGGCGAGCCGGGCGACGAGCGGCGCATCACTTACGCAGAGCTGACCGACGAGGTCAAGCGCACCGCCAACGTGCTCGCGGATCTCGGGGTGGGCCAGGGCGATCGCGTGGCCATCTACCTGCCGATGATCCCCGAGGCCGTCGTCTCCATGCTGGCCGTCGCACGGCTGGGCGCCATCCACTCGGTGGTCTTCGGCGGCTTCAGCGCCGACAGCCTCCGCTCGCGCATCGACGACGCCGGCGCGAAGGTCGTCATCACCGCCGACGGCGGATATCGCAAGGGCAAGGTCTCGGCGCTCAAGCCCGCGGTCGACCAGGCACTGAGCGACCGCGGGCAGGGCGATCAGGAGACCGTGGAGCACGTGCTCGTGGTCCAGCGCGGCGGCAACGACGTGGAGTGGAACGACGAGCGCGACATCTGGTGGCACGACGCCGTTCCCGGTGCATCCGCCGAGCACGAGGCGCAGGCGTTCCCCGCCGAGAACCCGCTGTTCATCCTGTACACCTCGGGCACGACCGGTAAGCCCAAGGGCATCCTGCACACCTCCGGCGGCTACCTGACGCAGGCCGCATACACCCACAAGTACGTCTTCGACCTGCATCCCGAGACCGACGTCTTCTGGTGCACGGCCGACATCGGCTGGGTGACCGGGCACAGCTACGTCACCTACGGTCCGCTCGCCAACGGCGCCACGCAGGTGCTGTTCGAGGGCACGCCGGACTCGCCGCACCCCGGACGCTGGTGGGAGCTGATCGAGAAGTACGGGGTGACCATCTTCTACACGGCGCCCACCGCGATCCGCTCGTTCATGAAGATCGGCCGGCAGGTGCCGCAGAAGTTCGACCTGTCGAGCCTGCGCCTGCTGGGTTCGGTGGGCGAGCCCATCAACCCCGAGGCGTGGATGTGGTACCGCGAGGTGATCGGCGCCGACCGCACGCCGATCGTCGATACCTGGTGGCAGACCGAGACCGGCGCCATCATGGTCTCGCCGCTGCCCGGCATCACCTCGGCCAAGCCCGGCTCGGCGCAGGTGCCGATCCCCGGCATCTCGATCGACGTCGTCGATGACGAGGGCAACGAGGTCGGCAACGGAAACGGCGGCCTGCTGGTGATCACCGAGCCGTGGCCGGCCATGCTGCGCGGCATCTGGGGAGACCCGGAGCGCTTCACCGAGACGTACTGGGAGAAGTTCCACGACAAGGGCTACTACTTCGCCGGCGACGGCGCCCGCCTCGACGAGGACGGCGACCTGTGGCTGCTGGGCCGTGTCGATGACGTGATGAACGTCTCGGGTCACCGCCTGTCGACGACGGAGATCGAATCGTCACTGGTGGCGCACGAGGCGACGGCGGAGGCAGCGGTCGTCGGCGCGTCGGACGAGACCACCGGACAGGCGGTGGTCGCCTTCGTGATCATCAAGCAGAGCTATCTCGAATCGCATTCGCCTGAAGGGCTCGCAACGCTGCTGCGCGGATGGGTCGGCGAGCAGATCGGTCCGATCGCGCGCCCCCGCGACGTGTACATCGTCGGCGAGCTGCCCAAGACGCGCTCCGGCAAGATCATGCGCCGGCTGCTGCGGGACGTCGCGGAAGGGCGCGAGGTCGGCGACACCACGACCCTCGCCGACACGATGGTGATGAGCACCATCTCGAGCCAGGTCAAGTAGCGCCGGCGTCGGCTGCGGCAAGGGCGGGCTCCTCCCCCGAGGGGCCCGCCCTTGCCGCGTATGCGGGGCGTGCGGCGCGCGGTTTCGCGTCCTGGACATCGAGCGCTCCGACCACGGCGGCGTCCCCGAAGAGCGCCGTGATCGATGCGACGCTGCGATGCGTCCGGCCGGAACCCGGCACGAGCGACCGGCAGCCCTCCCCTGCCGGCATCCCGTGCGCCTCGTCCACCGGCGTTCGCACTGCGCGCCCGGCCCGCTCTTCGAGACTGTCACGATCGTACGCGCGGCGGCCTCCGGACGGGCATTCCCGGACAAACCCGTACAGCCGCCCGGACGGCCCCGGACGGCGTCGCCTCAGCTGCGTCCCATCCGCCGGGGCGAGGGCCTCGCGGAGCGGGAAGGCTACGATGAGCGAAGCCGGGGAGGGGAATGAGCGGCGTGGGATCGGACGATCAGAAAGATCTTCAGGCGGGACGCGACGAGGTCGCGCGACCCGGGGACGTCATGCGGCCCGCGCTGGACGCCGTGGTGCGCGGCCTGCAGGAGCTGCGCCTCGATACCGGCGTCTCCTACGCGGAGATCGCCACACGCATCGGCGCCCGTCGTGCGGCGGAGGGCCACTCCCCCGGCTCTGCCCGAGTGGCGCGTTCGACGGTCTTCGACGCGTTCCAGCCCGGACGGCAGCGCCTCAACGCCGAGCTCGTGCGGGAGATCGCACTGGCGCTGGGCTGCGACGAAGGGCAGGCGACGCACTGGCGGGACCGGTGTCTCGCCGCGCGACGCGCGGACTCCTCGCATCGCAGCGCAGCGGGAACCGCTCCCGAGTCAGAGCTCGCATCCCCCGCCGCCGGACAGGACTCGGACAGCGATCACGGCGTGCCCGAAGCGACGGCGAGCACGCACGCCCTGCACGTCGCGTTCGTGGTCGTCGTGCTCGTCGGCTGCGTCGGCTTCAATCTGTTCGGCGGAGCCTTCGTCGCCCGACTGCATCTGCCGCTGTTCTTCGACATGGCGGGCACCGCGACCGCAGCCTTCCTTCTCGGACCGTGGTGTGGTGCTCTGGTCGGGGTCGGCACGAACGCGCTCGGCGCGTTCACCGCGGCGCCGGAGGGCATCCCCTTCGCGCTGGTGAACGTCGCGGGGGCGCTGGTGTGGGGGTACGGGATGCGCACCTTCGCACGCACGGTTCCCCGGTTCCTGCTGCTCGGCGCTCTGGCCGGCCTCGTCTGCACGCTGGTCTCGCTTCCCATCCACGTGCTGCTGTACGACGGCGCATCGGGGCACGGGCTCGACGGATACATCGCGATGCTGCGCGGCAGCGATGGGCTATGGGGCGCGGTGCTGCTCGCCAACCTGCCCGCCTCCATCGTCGACAAGCTCGTCGCCGCCCTCGCCGGACTCGCACTGGCGCGGCTGCTCACGCCGCTGCACTTCGCGGTCGCATCGCATGCGAAAGCCCCGGCGCTGCTGCGATCCGCAGCTGCTCCGGGGCCCGCCCGGCCGTCCGGACGCTGAGCATGGCGCTCAGGCCAGGATGAAGACCGCTTCGACCTCCACCGGCGCGTCCAACGGCAGCGAAGCGACGCCCACCGCGGCACGAGCGTGCCTGCCTGCGTCGCCGAAGATCTCACCGAGCACTTCGCTGGCGCCGTTGACGACGCCCGGCTGACCGGTGAAGCCAGGATCGGATGCCACGAAGCCGCCGACCCGCAGCACGCCGGCGAGCCGGTCGACCCCGCCGACGGCGTCCGCGGCCGCGGCCAGGGCGTTCAGCGCACAGGTGCGGGCGTAGTCCTTGGCATCCGCGGCACCCACCTCCGCTCCCACCTTGCCGACGGCGGGCAGATCACCCGCAACGAACGGCAGCTGACCCGAGGTGTACACCAGCCCGCCGTGCACGACCGCCGGGACGTACGCAGCGACCGGCGCGGCGACCGGGGGCAACTCGATGCCGAGCTCGGCGAGGCGGGCGGCGATGCTCACTGCGCGCCTCCTTCGAACTGGCGGGAGGCCTCGGCCGCTGCCGCCAGACCGGAGTTGGTCGTGGCGTCCTGGGTGACCGGGCGCTTGAAGTAGGCGACCAGGCCGCCCTCGGGGCCCTGGATCACCTGCACCAGCTCCCAGCCCTGCTTGCCCCAGTTGTTCAGGATCGCCGCGGTGTTGTGGATCAGCAGCGGCGTGGTCAGATACTCCCACGTGGTCATGGCACTCCTGTGCGTCGTGACGAGCGGCGCGACGCCGCGTCGAGGTTTCTGTTCAGGGAAATCCCTTAACATCAGCGTATGCCTCAAACGAAACGCACGCTGAAGGGTGTGCTCGGCGGCCTGCTCGGCCTGGTCGGGCTCAGCGCTGTCGCCGGTGTGCTGGTCACTGCCGCGGTCACCCCTGCCATCGCGGTCGCCGGTGTCACCGGCTCCCAGGCGGTCTCGCTGTTCGACAATCTTCCGAACAGCCTGACGCCGGGTGCGCCCATGGAGCCGACGACGATCTACGGCACGGGCGAGGACGGCAAGCCCTTCCAGCTGGCGAAGTTCTTCGACCAGAACCGGGTGCCCGTGACCTTCGATCAGGTCTCCCCGCTGATGTACGACGCGATCCTCTCCAGTGAGGACAAGAACTTCTATTCACACGGCGGCGTCAACCTCGGCGCCACTGTCAAGGCCGTCATCGACAACCTGCGCGGCACCTCGTCGCGCGGCGCCTCGACGATCAGCCAGCAGTTCGTGAAGAACGTGCTGATCCAGGAGTGCGAGAAGGAGGCCTCGGTCACCGACGAGGACTACCAGGAGCAGTTGCGCAAGTGCTGGGTCGAGGCGACCGAGGCCAAGGGCTCTCAGGGCATCGAGCGCAAGCTGCAGGAGATGCGCTACGCCCTGCAGATCGAGAAGGACTACTCCAAGAACGACATCCTGCTCGGCTACCTGAACATCGCGAACTTCGGCGGCCAGACGTACGGCATCGAGGCCGCCGCCAACTACTACTTCGGCACCACGGCGAAGAACGTCACCCTCGTACAGGCGGCCACCCTCGCCGGTATCGTGCAGAACCCCAACACCTACCGGATCGACCGCGAAGGCGGATCCTGGACGGACAAGGACGGCGTCGCGCACAACTCCAAGGAGGACGGCTACGCCGACACCAAGGACCGCCGCGACTACGTGCTCAATCGCATGTTCACCAACGGCCAGATCACGAAGGCGCAGCTGGAGGAATCGCTGGCCGCGCCGGTCTCGCCGTCCATCCACCGCTCGGATCAGGACTGCGCCGCCAGCGGCGGGAACGCGTACTTCTGCCAGTACGTCAAGTCGGTGATCGAGGCGGACGAGGCCTTCGGCGCGACCCCCGAGAAGCGGCTGGAGAAGCTGCGCCGCGGCGGCATGGAGATCTACACCTCGCTCGACATGCGGGTACAGGGTCCGGCCGTTCAGGCGATGCACGAACGCGTGCCGCCTACGCTCGAGGGCATCCTCGTCGGCGGCGCCGGAGTGTCGATCGAGGCCAGCACCGGACGCGTCCTCGCGATCACCCAGAACACCCAGTTCAACGAGTCAGCGGATGCGAAGATCGCGAACGGCCAGAGCGCGCAGGTCTTCGCCGCGGATGCCGACCACGGTGGGGGCACCGGCTTCGAGACCGGCTCGACCTACAAACTGTTCACCCTGCTGGACTGGCTCGAGAAGGGGCACTCTGTCAACGAGGTGCTCGATGGGCGCAAGCGGATCTTCAATCCCTTCACGCGCTGCGGCGAGACTGTGCGATTCAAAGATGAGCCCATCGGGAACTTCCGCGACGGCGCCGGCTCGGTCAGCACGGTGCGCCGCTTCACGGCGCAGTCGCTGAACACCGGCTTCCTCGCCATGGCGCAGCAGCTGGACCTCTGCGACATCAACAAGATGGCGAAGCGTCTGGGCGTCCACTACGGCAACGGCGGAGATGTCACCAAGGACGGCAACGCCCCGAACGACCCGTTCCCCACCGTGCTCGGCTCGAAGAGCATCGCCCCGATCCAGATGGCGGGCGCGTACGCGACCGTGGCGAACGGCGGCAAATACTGCGAGCCTCGCGTGATCGACAAGATCATCGGTCAGGACGGCAAGGAGATGGCGCCGCCCAAGACCAGCTGCACTCAGGTGATCTCGCCCGAGGTCGCGGCGACCGCGGCGTACGCGCTGCGTGGCGTGATGGAGGGCGGTACAGGCGCCGGAGCGAATCCGTATGACGGCACCCCCGTGATCGGCAAGACCGGAACCGCGGAGAAGGAGCACACGATGCTCGTCGAGTCGAGCACGAACGTGACGACGGCCGTCTGGGTCGGCAACGTCAACGGTCGTGAGCCCCTGAGCAACTTCTGGGCCAACGGCTATCGCCTCAACGACATCCGCTACCCGCTCGCCCGCGCGATCCAGCACGCGGCCAACATGGCGTACGGCGGAGACCGGTTCCCCGAGCCGGACCGGAACCTGACCCGCAATGTGCTGAAGGATCTCCCCGACGTGACCGGCAGGTCCGTGGACGAGGCGACCGGCATCCTGCGCAACGCCGGGTTCTCGGTCAACGTGGGCTCTCCCGTCGACAGCACGCTCGGCAAGGGTCTGGTCGCCGAGCAGCGGCCGGGGGCCGGCCGCGTCCCCGGCGGCACGACGGTGACCCTGCTTCCCAGCACGGGCCAGCCGCCGGGATCCGCGGTGCCCAAGGTCGTCGGTGCGAAGTACTCGCAGGCGAAGAAGAAGCTCGAGGATGCCGGCTTCGCAGTCAAGGCGGACGGCTGCAAGGGCGGCGCCAAGGTCACCAAGCAGGACCCGGCGGCATCCGCGAAGGAACCGGCGGGAGCGACCATCACGCTCACGTGCGAGGACAAGGAAGATTGAGCGCCCGCACCAGGCGGTCGGCCCTCATCGCGCTCGGCGCGATGGGGGCCGTCGGCGTCGGAACTGCGGTCTGGGGTATCGGCATCGAGCGCTACCTGTTCACCGTCCGTCAGGCCACGGTCGCCGCGCTGGCGCCGGGCAGCGCGGCGGTGCGCGTCCTGCATGTCTCCGACGCCCACATGGCTCCGTGGCAGCACCGCAAGCAGGACTGGCTGGCATCCCTCGCCGCGCTCGAGCCTGATCTCATCGTCAACACCGGCGACAACCTCGGCCACCGTGACGGTCTGGCCGGCATCCGCCGGGCGTTCGCGCCGCTCGCCGGCATCCCCGGCGTCTTCGTGCACGGCTCGAACGACGTCCTGGCACCGACACCACGCAACCCGCTGAAGTACTTCACCGGGCCTTCAGAGGGGCACCGCGAGCCGGAGATGCTCGACACGGCAGCCATGGACCGCTTCTTCACCGACGAGGTCGGGTGGCACGGTCTGAACAACGCCGCCGTCCGACTGGACGTGGTCGGCAACAGCGTCGACTTCTTCGGAGTCGACGACGCCCATCGCGACTGGGACGACCTGGGCGCGATCCCCGACGCGCTCGGGGCGCTCGGCGACCCCGCGCCCGGGACGTCGCGCATCGCGGTGACGCACGCGCCGTACCGACGCGTGCTGGACACCTTCATCGACCAGGGTGCTGACGCGATCTTCGCCGGACACACGCACGGCGGGCAGGTGTGCTTGCCGGGTATCGGCGCGCTCGTCGCCAACTGCGACATCCCGCTGAAGCAGGCGAAGGGTCTGAGCGCGTGGTCGCACGGCGGCCGCAGCGTGCCGCTGAACGTGAGCGCCGGGTGCGGGCATTCCATCTACGCGCCGGTGCGCTTCGCCTGCCGCCCCGAGGCGACACTGCTGACGCTGACGCCTCGCTGAGCCGTGCGCGCGGAGGTCGTCGAGTCGTCTGCGTCGATTCGTCGACAGCGCCGCGGGCATGTAGACTTGAACGGTTGCAATCACGGGGTGTGGCGCAGCTTGGTAGCGCGCTTCGTTCGGGACGAAGAGGCCGCAGGTTCAAATCCTGTCACCCCGACAGCACACGAGAAGGGATCCGCCTGGGCGGATCCCTTCTCGCATGAGGAGAGGAATAGGCTGTAGTCATCATGACGCATCCTCGCCTGGTCGCCTTCGACCTCGACGACACCCTCGCGCCCTCCAAGGGCCAGATCGACGACCGCATCGCCGACCTGCTCGGTCAGCTGCTGCGCCGCGTGGAGGTGGCGATCATCTCGGGCGGAAACGAGCAGCAGTTCCGCAGTCAGGTCATCGCCCGCCTGCCCGCGCTGAGCGCCGATGAGCAGGCCCGCCTGCACCTGCTGCCGACCTGCGGCACCCGCTACCTGCGCTACGACGGCGAGGGCTACACCGCGGTCTACTCGCACGACCTCACCGCAGAGGAGAAGCACGCCGCTCTGACCGCGCTGCGCGAAGAGGCCGAGCGGCTGGGCCTGTGGGAGGTGCAGCCGTGGGGTGACATCCTCGAGGACCGGGGATCGCAGATCACCTTCTCCGCGTTGGGGCAGCAGGCACCGCGCGACGCGAAGCACTCCTGGGATCCGACCGGCGAGCGACGAGCAGCGCTGCGCGACGCGGTGGCTCCGCGCCTGCCCGGTCTGGAAGTGCGCTCGGGCGGTTCCACCTCGATCGACATCACCCGCGCCGGGATCGATAAGGCGTACGGGATGCAGAAGCTCGTCGAGCACACCGGCATCGCGCTGGTCGACATGCTCTTCTACGGCGATCGACTCGACGAGGGCGGCAACGACTACCCCGTCCTCGCGCTCGGCGTGCCCTCGGTGGCGGTGGAGGGCTGGGAGGACACGGCCGCGAAGCTCGACGCGCTGATCGCGCAGCTGCCCGCCCCCGTCTCGCGCTGACTGCCCCCCTCCCCCCCCTCATGTGACGCCGAGGGGGGTCAGAAAATGCCGCATGCGCAGGGTCGCATGCGGCATTTTCTGACCCCTCGTGCGGGCGGTGCGGGCACCGGTCAGCGCGGCAGCGGCGCCAAGCGGGTCAGCTGCGTGACGTGCGCCGGCTCGAGCTCTGCCAGGGTGGCCACCCCGAGCAGGCGCATGGTCCGCTCGATCTCGCTGCGCAGGATCTCGATTGTGCGGTCGACACCTGCACGTCCACCCGCCATCAGCCCGTACAGGTACGCACGGCCGATGAGCGTGAAGTCCGCGCCGAGCGCGACGGATGCCACGATGTCGGCGCCGTTCATGATGCCGGTGTCGACCATCACGGTGAAGTCCTCCCCCACCGCCTTGCGCACCTCGGGCAGCAGGTGGAACGGGATCGGCGCACGGTCGAGCTGGCGGCCACCGTGGTTGGAGAGCACGATGCCGTCCACGCCGGCATCCCGCAGCTGCAGCGAATCCGCCACGCTCTGCACACCCTTGACCACGATCTTGCCCGGCCACAGCTCACGGATCACCGCGAGGTCGTCGTAGCTGATGGTCGGGTCCATCGCGGCATCCAGCAGCTCTCCCACCGTGCCACCCGTGGTGCTCAGCGAGGCGAACTCGAGCTTGGGTGTGGTGAGGAAGTCGAACCACCACCACGGACGCGGAATGGCGTTGATGATCGTGCCGAGCGTGAGCTGCGGAGGGATGCTGAAGCCGTTGCGCTTGTCGCGCAGCCGCGCACCTGCCACCGGCGTGTCCACGGTGAAGTGCAGCGTGTCGAATCCAGCCGCCGCCGCCCGACGGGTCAGCTCGTACGAGATCTCGCGGTCGCGCATGACGTACAGCTGGAACCAGTTGCGTGGGGGAACCGGCGGGTGCGGCTCCTGCAGGCTCGCCTGCTTCACGCTCTCGATGGATGTGGTGCCCAGGGTGGACAGGGTGAACGGGATGCCGGCGGCGGCCGCCGCACCGGCACCGGCGATCTCTCCCTCGGTCTGCATCAGCCGTGTGAAGCCGGTCGGGGCGATGCCGAACGGAAGCGCGGCCGGACCGCCGAGGATCTCGACCGTGGTGTCGACGTCGGGTGCAGGCCGGAGGATGCCGGGGTGGAACTCGACGTCCTGGAACGCCTGTCGCGCCCGCGCGAGCGACAGCTCGCCCTCCGCGGCGCCGTCGGTGTAGTCGAACGCCGCCTTCGGTGTGCGCCGCTTGGCGATGCGGCGCAGGTCGTCGATGGTGAGCGCTGCGTCGAGGCGGCGTCTGCGCCCGTCGAGCACGGGCTTCTTGAACTGCATGAGCTCGAAGAGCTCGGCGGGCTTGGGCAGCTGGCGGGTGACCATCAGCGTTGTCCTCTCGGTTCTCGGATCAATGTTCGGCAGGCACGAGCCCGGCCGCGGTGTAGTAGTCGGTGATATGGGTGCGCACAAGGGCGCGCGCTGCGGCGGTGTCGCCGGCCTCGATCGCGTCGACGATGGCGTGATGCTCCGCGCGCAGACGGGTCGCCATGGCATCCCAGTCCTCGATCCGGTCCGCGCCGGCGCGCACGTAGGACTCGATCGCGGTGCGCAGGCCGGCCATCATCGCGCAGATCACCGTGTTGCCCGACGCTTCGGCGAGCGCGTAGTGCAGCCCGGCATCCAGGGCGAGGAAGTCGGCGGCGGGCAGCTGGTCGGCGCCCATCGCCGCCAGCAGCGCGTGCACGGCGTCGAGGTCGCGGTCGGCGTCTGCGCTCAGCCGCGCGACCACGGCATCCTCGAGCACGATGCGGGTCTGCACGACATCGGCGAGCGGGAAGCCCTGCGCGGCGACCTGCAGGCGCAGCAGCGTGGACATGCCTCCGTCAGGGGTGGCGACGACGATCGCGCCTGCCTGGGGACCGGACCCGGCAGCAGTGCGGATGAGCCCCATGACCTCGAGCACACGCAGCGCCTCACGCACGCTGGAACGCCCCACGCCGAGCTCTGTCGCGAGGTCGCGCTCGGAGGGCAGTCGCTCCCCCGGGCGCAGTCGGCCCTCGAGCAGATCGCTCTCGATGCGCTCGAGCACGGTGCGCCACGCGCGCGGGCTGGCGGTCGTGGCCGGCATCCGTCCTCCTGTGGTCTGACCACAGCATATTCCCTGTGGTCAGACCACGCAAGCACCGCATCCCTCCGAGTCCAGAGGGGTCAATAAGTGCCGCATGGGAGCGCACCCACTCGACACTTTTTGACCCCCCTCCCCCGCGGGCGGCGAGAGTGGGGTCAGGAAGTGTCGGGTGCGCGGGGTGGCATGCGGCGTTTTTTGACCCCCCAGGCACGGGGCGGGGTCGGCGTCAGCCCAGGGCCCCGGCGGACTCGGCGAGGTAGCAGTTGCCGCAGAGGGACTCGTAGGTCACCTCGGCTCCGTCGATCGCCACCTGCGAACCGGCGAACACGAACCGCCCGTCGGCCAGACGCCCGTTGAAGACCGCCTTGCGGCCGCACCGGCAGATCGTCTTGAGCTCCTCGAGCGTGTGCGCGATCGCGAGCAGCCGCGCCGAACCGGGAAACGCATGTGTGCGGAAGTCGTTGCGGATGCCGTAGGCCATCACCGGGATGCCGTCTAGCACCGCGATCCGGAACAGGTCGTCGATCTGCTCGGCGGTGAGGAACTGCGCCTCGTCGACGAGCAGGCAGGCGACATCCCTGGGCCCCGCGGGCAGCAGCTCCTCGGCGGGCTGGGCACGCACCCGCTCGCGCTCCTGTGCGAAGAGCGCCCTGGCGTCGTCGTCCGGTCCGATGAGGAAGTCGACCTCGCGGGTCATCCCCAGCCGGCTCTCGATCTGGGAGGCGCCCTTCGTGTCGATCGCGGGTTTGGCCAGCAGCACCTGCTGACCGCGCTCCTCGTAGTTGTACGCCGCCTGCAGCAGCGCCGTGGACTTGCCGGAGTTCATCGCGCCGTAGCGGAAGTACAGCTTCGCCACGGTCGCGTGCTCAGGCCGTGAGCGAGAGGACGGATGCCGTCGCGCTCATCGACTTCTCGGCCGCAGCGACATCGTCGTTGAGCCGGTGCCCCATGGTGGGGATGAGCTCCTTCAGCGGGCCCTCCCAGTCCGGGTACTGCTCGGGGAAGCAGCGCTTGAGCAGTCCGAGCATGATCGGCACGGCGGTGGATGCGCCCGGGGACGCGCCGAGCAGACCGGCGATGCTGCCGTCCTCGGCGGCGACGACCTCGGTGCCGAACTGCAGCACGCCGCCCTTCTGGGGGTCCTTCTTCATGACCTGCGCGCGCTGGCCGGCCTGGATGAGCTCCCAGTCCTCGTCGTGCGCGGTAGGCACGAAGGTGCGCAGATTGTCGACCTTCTTGCCGTGGCTCTTGAGCAGCTCGCTGATGAGGTAGGTGATGAGATCGGGGTTCGCGAAGGCGACGCGCAGCATGGGCCACAGGTTGTGCGGGCGCACCTGGGTGATGATGTCGAGCATCGACCCGTGCTTGAGGAACTTGGGGCTGAACGTCGCGAACGGCCCGAACATGAGCGACTTCTCGCCGCCGACCACGCGGGTGTCCAGGTGCGGCACCGACATCGGCGGTGCGCCGATGGCCGCCTGCGAGTACACCTTCGCCTGGTGCTGCGAGACGAGCTTCGGATCGGTCGTCTTCAGCCACTGCCCGCCGATCGGGAAGACGCCGTAGCCCTTGATCTCGGGGATGCCGCTGTTCTGCAGCAGCTTCAGCGCCCATCCGCCGGCGCCGACGAACACGAAGCGCGCCTTCACCTGTCCCGGGGTGCGCCCGATCACGTGACGGTACTTCACGAGCCAGCTGCCGTCGTCCTGTCGCTTGAGGCTGCGCACCTCGTGGTTCGTGCGCACCTGGACGCCGGAGGCGGCGAGATGCCCGAACAACTGCCGGGTCAGCGAGCCGAAGTCCACATCGGTGCCGGAGGGAACCCGCGTCGCGGCGAAAGGCTCACCCTTGCGGCGCTTCTGCATCAGCAGGGGCGCCCACTTGTTGATGACGCGCGAGTCCTCGCTGTACTCGATGCCCTCGAACAGCGGCTGCTGCTTGAGCACCCCGTAGCGCGCCTTGAGGAAGGCGACGTCCTTCTCCCCGCGTACGAAGGTCATGTGCGGCACGGAGTTGATGAACGTGGACGGTCCGTCCAGCACACCGCGCTCCACCAGCGTCGACCAGAACTCGCGGCTCTGCTGGAACTGCTCGTTGATCGAGATCGCCTTGGCGGGATCGAGCGAGCCGTCCTTGCCCTGCGGCATGTAGTTCAGCTCGCACAGCGCGGCGTGTCCGGTGCCCGCGTTGTTCCACGGGTTGGAGCTCTCCTCGGCGACGTCGCTGAGTCGCTCGTAGGCGACGATCTTCCAGTCCGGCTGCAGTTCGTGCAGCAGCGTACCCAGCGTGGCGGACATGATGCCCCCACCGATCAGAACGACATCGACGGTTTCAGTCACCCGAACAGTCTAGTCGTCCGGATGGCGGCGGATTTCCGCCTGGCGGATGCCGCGGTGGGCACCGGACGGATGCCGCAGCCGGCGCCTCCGCGCGGCAGCGGCCCGGCGTTCAGACCGCCGTCGGAGTCAGCCGGCGGGTCAGCTCCTCGGCGATCTGCACGGCGTTCAGCGCGGCGCCCTTGCGGAGGTTGTCGTTGCTGATGAAGAGCACCAGTCCCCTGCCCTCGGGTGCGGACTGGTCGGCCCGGATGCGGCCGACGAAACTCGGGTCGTCGCCCGCGGCGCGCAGCGGCGTGGGCACCTCTTCGAGAGCCACGCCGGGAGCGGATGCCAGCACCTCGCGAGCCCGCTCGGGGGTGATGTTGTTCGCGAACTCGGCGTGGATCGACAGCGAGTGACCGGTGAAGACCGGAACGCGCACGCACGTGCCGGCCACGCGCAGCCCGGGCAGCCCGAGGATCTTGCGGCTCTCGTTGCGCAGCTTCTTCTCCTCGTCGGTCTCGTTCTCGCCGTCATCGACGACGGCACCGGCCAGGGGGATCACATCGAAGGCGATCGGGGCGACGTACTTGACCGGGTCGGGGAACGCCACCGCGGATCCGTCGTGGACGAGGCGCAGCGTGTCACCCTGCGCGAGCACAGCCTCGACCTGTCCGAGCAGCTCCTCAGCCCCCGCGATGCCCGAGCCGGAGACCGCCTGGTAGGTGCTCACGATCAGCCGCTCGAGGCCCGCCTCGTCGTGCAGCGCCTTGAGCACGGGCATCGCCGCCATGGTGGTGCAGTTCGGGTTGGCGATGATGCCGCGGGGACGCTCGTCCATGGCATCCGGATTGACCTCACTGACCACCAGCGGCACCTCGGGGTCGGTGCGCCACGCGCTGGAGTTGTCCACGACCACCGCACCGGCCGCGGCGAAGCGCGGCGCGTAGGCGCGGCTGGCGGTGGCGCCGGCCGAGAACAGCGCGATCTCGATGCCGGCCGGATCAGCGGTCTCGACGTCTTCGACGACGACTTCCACGCCCTGGAACTCGATGGTCGTGCCCGCCGAGCGGGCCGATGCGAACAGGCGCAGCTCGCGCACCGGGAACGCACGCTCGGCGAGGATGCCGCGCATGACGGTGCCGACCTGTCCGGTGGCGCCGACGATGGCGATCGAGAATCCTGAATCGGAGATACGGGTCATGAGGGTCCTTGGCGTGAAGGCGGTGCGCCAGGCTCAGCCCCAGGGTGCGGATGCTGCGCCTGGCGCCGATGTCAGGGTTGCGGTGAGTCTACCGGCTGGCCGCCGGTCCTGGTCGCGTCGTTTCACCGCCGGATGTCGCGCGGGTCACGACCGCGTGGCCGACCGGGCTCAGCGACCGGTGCTCACCGACCGGTGCTCACCGACCGGTGCTCAGCGACCGGTGCCGGCGTGGACGACGGCTTCGATCTCGCTGTCGAGGCCGTAGGCGCTGTGCACGGTGCGGGCGGCTTCGGCGATGTCGGTGTCACGCAGCACGACCGAGATGCGGATCTCGGAGGTGGAGATCATCTCGATGTTGATGCCGCCCTCGCTGAGCGCCTCGAACAGGATGGCCGAGACGCCCGAGTGGGTGCGCATGCCCGCGCCGACCACCGACAGCTTGCCGATCTGGTCGTCGTGCAGCAGGTTCTCGAAGCCCACTTCGGACTGCTCGGCGGCGAGCGCCTTGATGGTCGCGGCGGCGTCGGCCTTGGGCACGGTGAAGGAGATGTCGGTGCGTCCGGTCGAAGCCGCCGACACGTTCTGCACGATCATGTCGACGTTCGCGCCCGACTTGGACACGATCTTGAAGATCTCCGCGGCCTTGCCCGGCACATCGGGCACGCCGGCGACGGTGATCTTGGCCTGGCTGAGGTCGGTGGCGACGCCGGCGACGATGGGTTCTTCCATGGCTTCTCCCTCGGTGGCGCGGGGGTTCTTCATGCCCTCGCCGAGAACGTACGTGCCCTCGGCCGACGAGAACGTCGACCGGGCGTGGATGAGCACGCCGTGACGGCGGGCGTACTCGACGGCGCGGATGTAGAGCACCTTGGCGCCGTTGGCGGCGAGTTCGAGCATCTCCTCGCTGGAGACGTGGTCGAGCTTGCGCGCCAGCGGGATGACGCGCGGGTCGGCGGTGAAGATGCCGTCGACGTCGCTGTAGATCTCGCAGACGTCGGCGTTCAACGCGGCCGCGAGGGCGACGGCGGTCGTGTCGGAGCCGCCACGGCCCAGAGTGGTGATGTCGCGGGTGTCGCGGTTGAACCCCTGGAAGCCGGCGACGATGACGATCGCGCCCTCGTCGAGCGCCTCGCGCACGCGAACGGGGGTGACGTCGACGATGCGCGCCTTGCCGTGGTGGGAGTCGGTGATCATGCCGGCCTGACTGCCGGTGAACGAGCGCGCCTCGAAGCCCATCGAGTGGATGGTCATCGCCAGCAGCGCCATCGAGATGCGCTCACCGCTGGAGAGCAGCATGTCGAGCTCGCGCGGGGCGGGGATCGGGGCGACCTCGTGCGCCAGCTCCAGCAGCTCGTCGGTGGTGTCGCCCATGGCGCTCACCGCGACCACGACGTCGTGCCCCGCGCGACGCGTGTCGACGATGCGCTTGGCGACGCGTTTGATGCTCTCCGCATCGGCGACGGACGAACCGCCGTACTTCTGCACGATCAGGGCCACGATCACTCCCGAGGACGGTGGGCGGATCCGCCCACCGATATTGTACGGACGGCCCGGATGCCGTTCACCGTATGTGACGTGCGGGTGAGCGCCGCTCAGAGCTCAGCGGCGCGAGGGCGCAGGCGACCGCCGGTCGCGGCGAACCAGCATCCGACCAGCACCACCGGGAACCCGATCAGCAGGCCCGGTGTCATCGGCTCGGCCACCAGGACGGTGCCCAGCACGATCGCGACGATGGGGTTGATGTAGGTGAACAGCGGCGCACGCACCGGGCCGACTTCCCGGATGAGGGCGAAGAAGGCGACGAAGGCGAGCGCCGTGCACACCACGCCGAGCAGCAGCAGCGCCGCCGTGGAGCGCACCGTGGGCGGGTCGTGCTGGGTGAGCAGCGCCGGCGGCAGGTATCCGATCCCGATCGCGAACAGGGCGAGCGTGATCGTGCCGATGGAGGGCACGTCGTGCAGCTTGTGCGCGATGATGAACGGCGCGATCGCGTACAGCACGGCGGTGAGCATGATCTCGCCGATCGCGAGGACGCTGCCCGGCTCGTGCGGGAACAGCCCGGGACCGGCGACGACGACGGCCACGCCGGCGAAGCCCAGCAGCAGTCCGCCCAGTCGCACCGGGGCGAGCGCGGAGCGGTCGCCGCGCAGCAGGGCGATGATGACCGCGAACAGCGGCACCGTCGACACGAGCAGCCCGGTCAGGCCGGAGGGCAGCTGCGTCTCGGCGTGGCTGAGCAGCAGGAACGGTCCCGCCATCTCGACCAGACCGAAGGCCAGCACCCACGGCCAGTGCCGCCACGCCGCGCGCAGAGCGCCGCTGCGCAGCGCGAACGGCAGCAGCACCAGTCCGCCCAGCAGGGTGCGCCCGGCGACCACCGCCGGCGGGGAGTACGAGTGCACGGCCTCCTTGATCAGCAGGTAGGTGATGCCCCAGACGAACGCCATGACGGCGAACAGGATCCAGCCGCGGCGCGTGAATCCCGTGTGGGCGGCGCTCACAGGCGCCGGCGTCCCTCGAATGCCCGCCCCAGTGTCACCTCATCGGCGTACTCCAGGTCGCCGCCGACGGGAAGGCCGGATGCCAGCCGCGAGACGGTGATCGACATGCTGGTGAGCAGTCGGCTGAGGTAGCTGGCGGTCGCCTCGCCTTCGAGATTGGGGTTGGTGGCGAGGATGACCTCCTGCACGGTGCCGTCGGCCAGCCTGGTCATCAGCTGCGCGATGCGCAGATCGTCGGGGCCCACCCCGGCGATCGGGCTGATCGCCCCGCCGAGCACGTGGTACAGCCCTCGGAACTCGCGGGTGCGCTCGATCGCGGCGACGTCCTTGGCATCCTCGACCACGCAGATCAGCTCGGGGTTGCGGCGCGGGTCGCGGCAGATCGCGCAGCGGTCCTGCTCGGAGACGTTCCCGCACACCTCGCAGAAGCGCACCCGTGCGCGCACCTCGGTGAGCAGCTCCGACAGGCGCGCCACATCGAAGGAGGGCGTCTGCAGGATGTGGAACGCGATGCGCTGTGCGGACTTCGGGCCGATCCCGGGCAGCCGGCCGAACTCATCGATCAGCTCCTGGACGATGCCGTCGTACATCAGTTGAACCTCGTCGGGGGCTGGTAGGGCTCCTCGCGAAGGAACTTCGCGCCGAGCACCTGGCGGATCACGGCTTCCCCGCGTCGCTCCACGCCGTCCGAGGCGGGGCGGGCGGCAGCGGCCGGCGGGGTCGCCATGGCGGCGGGGCCGGTCGGCTCGGCCGCGCTGGGCAGGGGCGCGACGACCTCGGATGTGGACGGCGCGGCGTGTGGTGCCGTAGGGCGGGTGGGCGCGGGTGCGCCGCCGGCGCCGCGCGGCTCGTCGTACTCCGGGTCGTAGGGCGGCTCGTCGTGGTACGGTGGGTGATCGTCGTACGGCGCTGCATCGATCTCGCCGTCACGGGGAGCGACGGGAGCGGATGCTGCCGCCTCGAGCTCCGCCGGCTCCTCGTCGACGGGGAACTGCGGAGCGGGCGGCTCGGCGACCAGCGTCGACACCGCGGATGCCGGGACGGAGTCGGGCGCAGATGCGGGGGCGGAGTCGGGCGCAGAGATCGGAATCGGGGCGACTGCCCACTCGGTGACCGCGGCCGACGCCGGGCGGCCCGAGTGCGCGGACGCCTCGCCGGCGGACCGGCCCGAAGCGGTGTCGAGCGACTGGGGACCGCTCATCGGATTGGCCCATCCGGCAGCCGGCGCGTCATCGCCCTGGGCGCTGCCCGTGGTCTGTCCGTTGGGCCCGGCGCTCTGCCCGGCTGCGCTCTGCCCGGCGGGCGCCGCAGGTTCCGAGGGCCGCGGTGCGCCTCCCCCGCCGGAGGGCAGCGGTGCGGGACGGTACTTCACCGTGACCCCGAGCTCCTGCTCGATGGCGCCGCGCAGATGGTCGGAGGGGCCGCTGCCGGGTACGGTGCCCTTGAAGCGGGAGAGGTCGGCGGGACTGGAGAAGCCCAGCGTCAGCACGCTGCCCGTCTCGTCGAACGCGAGCGGCTGGACGGCCGTCACCATCAGCCACGCCGCTCGGCTGACCGTCTCGAGGCGCTTGAGCACGGCCGGCCAGGCGGCCGTGAGCCGCTCGAAGGTCACCGGACCGCTCGGCGCACCCGACTGTGCCGGGGCGGACGCGACCGGCGCTGATTCCGACGCGGGCGCGGACTCGGAAGCCGGTGCGGATTCGGATGTCGTCGGGGATTCGGATGCCGGTGCGGCGGGCTCCACTCGTGCGGTGGATTCGTCGCGCGAGGCCGGTTCCCGGATCGGGTCCGCTATCACCGGCGCAGTGGGCGCCTCCTTCGGCGCGGCCGCCGGCTCAGCTGCACGGCCCGGCGCGGCCGCCGGCGCAGCTGCACGGCCCGGCGCGGCCGCCGGCGCAGCTGCACGGCCCGGCGCGGTCGCCGGCTCAGCTGCACGGCCCGGCGCGGTCTGCGGCTCAGCCGCCGGCGCGCCGTTGGCATCCGTCTGCACCGCGGCGAGCACCCGCGCCACCATGAGCTCGAGATGCAGGCGCGGGGAGGTCGCCCCGGTCATGTCGTCGAGGGCCTGGCTGACCAGATCGGCGGTGCGCGAGAGCCGGGCTGCACCGAACGCGCTCGCCTGCTCGCGCATCCGCTGCATCTCGTCGGCGGGGATGCCGCGCAGCACCGCCGACGCTCCCTCGCCGACGGCGTCGATCACGATGAGATCCCGCAGCCGCTCGAGCAGGTCGTCCACGAAGCGGCGCGGGTCCTGGCCGGTCTGCACCACACGATCGACGGCGGGGAAGGCGGCAGCCGCGTCGCCTGCCGCGAGCGCCGCAACGATCTCGTCGAGCAGCGCGGCATGGGTGTAGCCGAGCAGCGCCACGGCGCGCTCGTAGGTCACGTTCCCCTCATCCGACCCTGCGATCAGCTGGTCCAGCAGCGAGAGGGTGTCGCGCGGCGAGCCGCCCCCGGCGCGCACGACGAGGGCCAGCACGCCCTGTTCGACCTGCACCCCCTCCTCCTCGCACAGCTTCTCGACGTACTCGAGCATCGCCGCCGGCGGCACCAGCCGGAACGGGTAATGGTGCGTGCGCGAGCGGATCGTGCCGAGCACCTTCTCGGGCTCGGTGGTCGCGAAGATGAACTTCACGTGCGCAGGCGGTTCCTCGACCAGCTTGAGCAGGGCGTTGAAGCCCTGCGGGGTGACCATGTGCGCCTCGTCGAGGATGAAGATCTTGTACCGGTCGCGGCTGGGCGCGAAGGTGGCGCGCTCGCGCAGATCTCGGGCGTCGTCGACGCCGTTGTGGCTGGCGGCGTCGATCTCGACCACGTCGAGAGAGCCGCCGCCCGAGCGCGACAGCTCGACGCAGCTCGGGCAGACGCCGCACGGGGTGTCGGTCGGCCCTTCAGCGCAGTTCAGGCAGCGCGCCAGGATGCGCGCCGAGGTGGTCTTGCCGCACCCGCGGGGACCGGAGAACAGATACGCGTGTCCGACGCGGTCTCCGCGCAGCGCGGTCATGAGCGGATCGGTCACCTGGGACTGGCCGATCATCTCCCCGAACGACTCGGGCCGATAGCGGCGGTAGAGGGCTGTCGTCACCCATCCAGCCTACGGCGTGCCGCCGACATCCGGATGCCGTCGTCGGCCGCCGGATCAGTCCTCGTACGCCTCGATGATGGGGATCGACGTGCTTGTGACCGGCACGGACGCCGACAGGCGCGTGCCGTCGTCGCGACGCGCATCCTCGATCTGACGCAGGGTGGGCCGTCCGTGTCGCACCGGGCCCTGATCGGCGAGCGCCACGATGGCCGCCTCCCCCACCGAGGCCCGCTGCGCGGCGCCGCGTACCGTGAACATCACCGGCTCCCCCTCGCGCACCTCCACGCGCAGGGCGTCCGCGGTGACGGTCACCTGCAGACGCGAGCCGTGCCACTGCAGCAGGTAGGTCAGTTCGGGCCAGTCGGCGGGCAGGCGCGGGTCGAAGCTCAGCGCGCCGTCGTGGTCGCGCATGCCCCCGAAACCGCTCACCAGAGCCGTCCAGATGCCGCCGGTGGAGGCGACGTGCACGCCGTCGGCGGCGTTGCTGTGCAGATCGCCGAGGTCGACGAACAGTCCCTGCTCGAAGTACTCCCTGGCGAGATCCTGGTAGCCGACCTCGGCCGCCATGATCGACTGCACCACGGCCGAGAGCGTGGAGTCGCCCGTGGTCAGCGGGTCGTAGTAGTCGAAGTCAGCGAGCTTCTCCTCGTCGGTGAAGTGATTGCCCTGCAGGAACAGAGCGAGCACCACATCGGCCTGCTTGAGCACCTGGAAGCGGTAGATGACCAGCGGGTGGTAGTGCAGCAGCAGCGGCCGCATGCTCGCCGGGGTCCCCTCCAGGTCCCACACCTCGCGCTCGAGGAAGAAGGCGTCCTGCGGGTGGATGCCCAGCGCATCGCTGTACGGGATGTGGATGGCCTCGGCCGCGCGCATCCACGCCTCGCGCTCGCCGGCATCCAGTCCGGTGCGGTCGACCAGTGCCGCGTACGCCGGGGGATCGTCCGCGGCCATCTCCTGGACCACGCGCGCGGCGAAGCGCAGGTTGTAGCGCGCCATGACATTGGTGAACAGGTTGTCGTTGACGACCGTGGTGTACTCGTCCGGCCCGGTCACCCCGTGGATGTGGAAGGTAGAGTCCCCGTTGGTGCCGCGCCAGAATCCCAGCGTGGCCCACAGCCGTGCCGTTTCGACGGCGATATCGGCCCCCTCCCGGCGCAGGAAATCCCGGTCGCCGGTCGCGAGGACGTACTTGCCCAGGGCGAAGCTCACGTCGGCGTTGATGTGGTACTGCGCGGTGCCGGCGGCGTAGTACGCCGACGCCTCCTCGCCGTTGATGGTGCGCCAGGGGAACAGCGCGCCCGCCTCATTCAGCTGGGCGGCCCGTCGTCGCGCTGCCGGCAGCATCATCACCCTGGCCCGCAGCGCGTTCTTCGCCCATTGCGGCGAGGTGTAGGTGAGGAAGGGCAGCACGTAGATCTCGGTGTCCCAGAAGTAGTGGCCGCTGTACCCCGACCCGGTCAGCCCCTTCGCGGGCACGCCGTTGCCGTCCGCGCGGGCGGCGGCCTGAGCGAGCTGGAACAGGCACCAGCGGATCGCCTGCTGCAGGTCGTCATGACCGGCGATGCGCACGTCGGAGCGGTCCCAGAATGCGCGCAGCCATTCGCGCTGTCCCTCGAACAGCGCATCCACGCCCTCCACGCCGACCCGGTCCAGCGAGCGGCGGCAGCGGTCGACCAGTTCGCGCGGCGGCACGCCACGGGACGTGTGGTAACTGACGATCTTGCTGATGCGAATGGGTACGCCCGCCTTGGCCTGCACGCGGAAGACGTTCTTGGCGATGTCGGGCTCGACCAGCGAACGGGCGCTGTAGTCGTTCTCGGTCTCGATGATGTGATCGGCCAGCACGGCCACGGTCATGCCGGAGTCGGCCACGCGGTACGACAGCGCCGAGCGCAGGCCGTCCTGCCAGTACTCCACCGGCAGCAGCACGCGCTCGCTGATCTTCTCGGCCTTACGCGGATCGAATCCGGCGGCACCCGTGGTGCGCGACACCATCGGGTCGCCGGCGTAGATGCCCGCACCGTCCTGCCGGTTCAGCAGCTGGCAGCTGATGGTCACCGGTGCGTCCGCGTTCTCGACGGTTAGCTCCAGTCGCAGCACGGCCAGATGACGCTCGTCGAAGCTCACCATGCGCTCGTCGCGCATCCGCACGCGCTTGCCCGACGGCGTCACCCACACCACGTTGCGCTCCAGCACGCCGGTGCGCATGTCCAGGCTGCGGGAGTACTCGTGCACCTCCATCTCGTCGAACGACAGCGGCTCGTCGTCGATGTAGACGCGCATCACCTTCGCATCCGGTGCGTTGATGATCGTCTGGCCGACTTCTGCGAATCCGTACGCCTGCTCTGCGTGACGGATCGGCCAGGTCTCGTGCAGCCCGTTGATGAACGTGCCGTGCTCGTGTGCGCCACGGCCCTCGATGTGGTTGCCGCGCAGTCCCAGGTAGCCGTTGCCCACCGCGAAGATGGTCTCGGACACACCGCCCTCGTCGTATCTCGCCTCGATCAGACGCCAGGGGTCGACGGGGTAGCGGTCGCGGTCGATCATGCTCTCTCCGGGTGAGGTGGGTGGGCGCGCGGGCAGAGTCGGGCGCGCGGCAGGTTCAGGGTGCGTGCAGGCGGGTGTTCAGCGGCCGTCGGCGTCGGGCAGCAGACGGGCGAGGTCATCGACGATACAGGTCGCGCCGGCCTCGCGCAGCGCGTCGCTGCCGGCCCCGCGGTCCACACCGACGACGGCCCCGTACCCGGCGGCGGCCGCCGAGGCGACGCCCGAGACGGCATCCTCCACCGCTACGGCGGCAGCAGGGTCGACGTCGAGCATCCGCGCGCCATCGAGGAACATGTCGGGAGCGGGCTTCGAGGCGAGATGGTCGCGTTCGGCGACGAGTCCGTCGACGACGACGCGGAAGAAGTCGCGGATGCCGGCGCTGTCGAGCACCTCCCCCGCATTCTTCGAGCTCGAGACGACCCCCATCGGCACGCCCGCGTCGCGCAGGCTCTCCAGCAGCGCGCGCGAGCCGTCGAAGGCGGCGATCCCCTCGCTGCGCAGCACCGCGATGAACGCCGCGTTCTTGCGGTTGCCGACGCCGCAGATCGTCTCTGCCTCGGGTGAGTCATCGACCTGGCCCCACGGGATCTCGACGTTGCGGCTGCGCAGCAGGCTCGCGACGCCGTCATAGCGCTTCTTGCCGTCGACGTAGGCGAAGTAGTCGGCGTCGGTGTACGGCGTCTCGATGCCCCACTTGGCGAAGACCTCGTCGAACACCTTCTGCCAGGCGCGCATGTGCACCTCGGCGGTCGGGGTGAGCACGCCGTCGAGGTCGAAGAGCACCCCGGCGGCGCGATGCAGGTCGGGAAGCGCTTGTGTCACGGGATCTCCAGAGTCAGGGGTGGACGGAATCGGGCGTGCCGGAGTCTTGCGGGCAGTGCGTTGGGAGTCCTGCCTGCGCGGCCGGGCGGGCGCATACCAGCCTAGTGAGGCCGACGCGCGTGCGATGCGATCCTCAGATGACCGACAGGGTCTGGCGCGCGATCTCGAGCTCCTCGTCGGTGGGCACCACGAGCACCTCGATCGTGGAGTCGTCCGCGGAGATGCGCCGGATGCCGCGCCCCCGCGCCGCGTTGCGCTCGTGGTCCACCCGCACGCCGAGGAATCCCAGGGTGGCGAGCGCGTCCGCGCGGACGTCGGCCGCGTTCTCGCCGACACCCGCGGTGAACACGATGACATCCGCCCCGCCCAGCTGCACGATGTAGGCGCCGAGATAGGCCCGCAGGCGGTGGATGTACACGTCGTAGGCCAGCGTGGCCGGCTCGTCGCCCGTCGCCCGACCGGCGAGTATGTCGCGCATGTCGCTGTGCCCGGCCAGGCCCAGCAGACCGCTGCGCTTGTTGAGCAGGTCGTCCAGGGCGTCGGTGTCCAGCCCCGCACGCCGGGCGAGGTGGAACACCGCGGCAGGATCGATGTCGCCGGTCCGCGTGCCCATCACGAGTCCCTCCAGCGGTGTGAATCCCATCGAGGTCTCCACCGACCGGCCGCCCTCGACGGCGGTCATCGACGCGCCGTTGCCGAGGTGCAGCACGATCTGGCGCAGGTCGGCCGGATCGCGGTCCAGGAACACCGCTGCCGCCGCAGAGACGTACTTGTGGCTCGTGCCGTGGAACCCGTAGCGACGGATGCGGTGCTCGCGTGCGGTGTGCGCCTCGAGCGCGTAGGTGTAGGCCGCGGGTGCGAGCGTCTGATGGAAGGCGGTGTCGAACACCGCGACGTGCGGCACGTTGCGGAAGGTCGCGCGGGCCGCGCGGATGCCGGCCAGGTTCGCGGGATTGTGCAGCGGCGCGAGCACACTGAGGTCCTCGATGTTGATCTCCACCAGAGGGGTGATCACAGTGGGCTCGAAGAATCGCGCGCCGCCGTGCACCACGCGGTGGCCGACCGCCACGGGAGGATTCTCATCGAGGCTCGGTCCGTGCGCGGCGAACTGCTCGAGCATGACGGCGAAGGCCTGGTCGTGGTCGGCGATGGGCCGCTCCTCGGAGTGGCGCACGTCGAGCAGGGCGGGGGCCGGCTGGCCCGGCTCGACGAGCGTGCGCACGACGTGACCGGCGATTCCGGTCGCCTGACCGATCCGCTCGATGAGGCCACTCGCCAGCTCCGTCTCACGCTGCGGATCGATGAGGCTGTACTTCAGCGACGAGGAGCCGCTGTTGATGACGAGGACGACGCTCACGCCTGATCTCCCTGTGCCTGGATCGCGGTGATCGCGACGGTGTTCACGATGTCGTCCACCAGCGCGCCGCGCGAGAGGTCGTTGATCGGACGGTTCAGCCCCTGCAGCACCGGCCCGATCGCGATCGCCCCGGCCGAGCGCTGCACGGCCTTGTACGTGTTGTTGCCCGTGTTCAGGTCCGGGAACACGAAGACGGTCGCCCGCCCGGCGACGGCGGACTCCGGCAGCTTCGTCTTGGCGACCGCCGCATCGGCGGCGGCGTCGTACTGGATGGGTCCCTCGACCGGCAGCGACGGCATCCGCTCGCGCACCAGCGCGGTCGCCGCGCGCACCTTCTCGACGTCGGCTCCGGACCCGGACTCCCCCGTCGAGTACGACAGCATCGCCACCCGCGGCTCGATTCCGAATCGGCGGGCGGTCGCGGCAGAGGAGATGGCGATGTCGGCCAGCTGCGCGCTGGTCGGGTCGGGGATCACCGCGCAGTCGCCGTAGACGAGCACGCGATCCGCGAGAGCCATGAGGAACACGCTGGAGACGACCTCGACGCCGGGTCTGGTCTTGATGATCTCGAACGAGGGACGGATCGTGTGGGCGGTGGTGTGCGCAGCGCCGGAGACCATCCCGTCGGCGAGGCCGAGGTGCACCATCATCGTGCCGAAGTAGGACACGTCGGTGATGGTGTCGGCCGCCTGACGCAGCGTGACGCCCTTGTGCGCGCGCAGTCGCGCGTACTCCTCCGCGAACCGTTCCACCAGCGCGGGGTCGGTCGGGCTGAGCACCTGGGCGGCGGAGAGGTCGAGGCGCAGGGCGGCGGCGCGCGCGCGGATCTCGGCCTCGTCGCCGAGGATGGTCAGATCGGCCATGCCGCGCGCGAGCACGATCGACGCCGCGCGCAGGATGCGATCGTCGCCGCCCTCCGGCAGCACGATCCGCTTGCGCTCGCTGCGCGCACGCTCGATGAGACCGTACTGGAACATCAGCGGCGTGATCACCGTCGACTCGGCCAGCCCCATCTCGATCGTCAGCTCCGAGATGTCTACGTGCTGCTGGAAGAGCCCGAGCGCGGTCTGATAGCGCTGCGTCGACTCGGCGGTCATCCGTCCCCGGGAGGTCATGATCCGCACCGCCGTGTCGTAGGTGCCGAGGTCGGTCGCGATGATCGGGACGGGCAGCTCGACCCCGTCGATCAGCCGCAGGATCGTCTCGGGCAGCTCGAAGGGGCCGTTGAGCACGATGCCGGCGAGCTCGGGGAAGGTTCCGGATGCCGCCGCCAGCACGGTCGCCAGCAGGGTCTCGGTCCGGTCGGCGGCGATGATGACCACGGCGCCTTCGGTGAGCCGGGGCAGCACGTTGACCATCGACATGCCCGCGATGACCACGCTGTACGCCTCGCGGTCGAGCAGCTGCTCCCCGCCGCGCACCAGCCGCCCGTCCACCGCCCGCAGGATTCCGCGCATGGATGGGGCGACCAGCGAGCGCTCCTCGGGGATCGCCCACACCGGGGTGCGCCCGTCCTCTACGCGTTCGATGATCTCGGCGAGCGCGTCGGCCTCCGCGCGGTTGACGATCACCGCGAACAGCTCCGCACGCTCCGCGGCGAGCTGCGCCATCGCGAGCGACGCGATCTGCTGCACCTGCGCGGGGGTGCGGGGCGTGGTCGTGCCCAGCTGCTCGGCCTGGTTCTGGCTGTCGCGACCAGACAGCACCAGCAGCACCGGCACGCCGAGATTCGCCGCGATGCGCGCGTTGTAGCCCAGCTCGGCGGGACCTGCCACGTCGGTGTAGTCGCTGCCGACGACGATCACGGCATCGCACTGGCCCTCGACGGCTTTGAAGCGCTCGACGATCTCGCCGAGCGCGGCCTCCGGGTCGCGGCGCACATCGTCGTACGTGACTCCGATGCAGTCCGCGTAGTCGAGCTGCACCCCGTCGTGCGCCAGGAGCAGCTCCAGCACGGTGTCGCGCTCGTCGCGCGAGCGGGTGATGGGCCGGAACACCCCGACGCGCGGTGACACGCGCATCAGCGCGTCGAGCACGCCGAGCGCGATCGTGGACTTGCCGGTGTGCCCCTCGGCCGACGTGATGTAGATGCTCCGTGCCACCCCCTCAGCCTACTGATGTCGGTTCCGCGGGCGCCGCAGCATCATCCGCCGGAGCAGGACCCCGAGAGGGCATCGACGACCGCCGCCGCGTCATCGGCGAAGCGCGCGTAGTGCTCGCGATCGGCATTGATCTGCACCCGGTTGATGGCGTGCGAGGGCTCGAGGCTCTGCCAGTCGGGCACGCGCTGCAGGCGACGGAAGAACATCGTCGCGGCCGTTGCCGGGTCCATCCGCTCGGCCGAGCTGCCCCACCACTCCTGCTGCTGGAACAATCCGATGCTCGTAGTGCGGCTGCCGTCCGGGTTCGAGACGCGGGACGTCTCCCAGTCGCCGTAGTCGATGTTGCGCAGCGAGCTCTCGCCCATCGCCGCCATCACGGCGAGGATCTGCCCGTCGCGGGCGAAGCCCAGATCGCGCCCGGCGCGCACGATGACGGCGGCGTTCTCGAGCTGCTCGCCACGCCACCCCTGCACGCCGAAGGCGGGATACGTCTGCGGCTCGTCCAGGCAGTAGCCCTCCGGGGCGGGTGCGGTCACGAGGGCCAGCACGGCCAGCAGCCCGGAGGCCACCACCGTGACGGCTGCGGTGATCGCGGCGACCCGCAGGGCTCGGCGACGCGCGCGCCGACGGGCTCGCCCTCGCCGCCGGGCGGCGGTCATGCGCGAATCTCGCGCGGGGCTCTCGGCCCACGGCGCGCGGCGAGAGCGGCGATGCCGCCGCCGACCGCGCCGAACAGATGCGCCTGCCACGACACCCCGGCCGCTGCGCCGAAGATGCCGGTGAGCACCGTCGTGCCGTACAGCACGAGCACGATGAGGGCGATAGCGGCGTAGGCGATGCGATGCGCCCCCGGGCCCGGCGCGAAGACACGCAGCACGATGTAGCCGAAGTAGCCGAAGACGAGCACCGAGGCCCCGACGGTGAGGGTGCCAGGGTCGTTGAGCAGCCAGGTTCCCGCCCCGCCGACAACCGCGACCACGGCGGTGACCGCCCAGAACCGGCCGGCGCCCTCGACGGCGACCAGGCAGCCGAGCACCAGCAGCGGCAGCGTATTGCTGATCAGATGCATCCAGCTGGCGTGCAGCAGCGGGCCGAGCACGAGGCCCGGCAGACTGGCGGGATCCCACGAGCGCAGTCCCCACCCGGTGAACGAGCCGGGCAGCAGGGCGTCGGCGAGATGGATGGCCCACATGAGCGCCAGCAGCAGTACCGGCGCCAGGAAGGGGCCGGCCGACGAGCGGCGCGTGGCGGGGGCGTTCACGACACGATCCTCGCAGAGCATCCGGTGAGCGGGCCGAGCGTCGGCCGGAAGAGAGAAGACTCTCCGCGCACCCGACAGAGCCCGGTTGCCCTTGCTACGTTTCCGTCCTGGGGGATTGGCCTGGATGCCGTCACGCGGAGAGCCGTCGACCAGTCTACCCGAACGCAGCACCGCACCCGGACCGGGCGATCCCGGCCGCCTCCCCGGCCGGCGAACGGCGTTACGATCATCAGACGCACCGTCGCGCACGAGAGGGTCCGCATGCACACCGCGCCGTCGATCACCGCTGAATCGCCCACGCCCGGATCGCTCACCGCCGAGCAGTTCGCCCAGCACACCTCCCGCATCATCTCCTCGGTGTCCTCGGTGATCGACGGCAAGCCCGACGCCGTTCGCAGCGCACTGGTGTGCCTGCTCGCGGAGGGGCACCTGCTGATCGAGGATGTGCCGGGCGTCGGCAAGACCATGCTCGCCAGAGCTCTGGCGGCCAGCGTCGACGCCACCGTGCGCCGCATCCAGTTCACCCCCGACCTGCTGCCCGGAGATGTCACCGGCGTCGCCGTGTACGACCCGGTGCGCCGGGACTTCGAGTTCAAGCAGGGCGCGATCTTCGCGCACATCGTGATCGCCGACGAGATCAACCGCGCCTCGCCCAAGACGCAGTCCGCGCTGCTGGAGGCGATGGAGGAGCACCAGGTCACCGTCGACGGCGCCAGTCACCTGCTGCCAGAGCCGTTCCTCGTGGTCGCCACGCAGAATCCACTGGAGATGGAGGGCACCTACCCTCTGCCCGAGGCGCAGCGCGACCGCTTCATGATGCGCATCTCGATGGGCTACCCGGATGCGGCCGCCGAGACCCTCATGCTGCGCCAGCGCGACCGTGCGAACCCGCTGTCGCGAGTGGGCGCCGTCACCGACGCGGCGACCGTGCGGCTGCTGATCGACTGGGCGCGTCGCGTGCACATCGCCCCCTCGCTCGAGGAGTACGCCGTCGCGCTCGCGCAGGCCACCCGCCAGGACCCCAGTCTGCATCTGGGCGCGAGCCCGCGCGCGACATTGCAGCTCGTGCGCGCGGCGAAGGTGGTGGCCGCTCTCGACAGCCGTGACTACGTGGTTCCCGACGATCTCGCTGATCTCGTGATCCCCGTGTTCGCGCACCGGCTGCTGGCGGCGCGCGGCGTGCACCGCGCCGGTGCGCAGCCGGTCGAGGCGGCGCTGCGCCAGATCGTCTCGCGGGTGCCGGTGCCGTTCGCTGCGCGCGTCTGAGCACCCATGAGCAGCCGTCCGTTCACCGCCCGGGGGGTGGCCTGCCTGCTGTGCGGCATCGTGCTGTGCATCGCCGGCAGTGCACTCGCAGCGCGACCGCTGCTGTACATCGGCGTGCTGCTGAGCGTGCTGCCGCTGCTCAGCCTGCTGTTCGTGCGGGTGCCGCGCCGGCGCGGCGAGGTGTCGCGGCACATCTCGACCGATCTGCTCGCCGTCGGCGAGACGTCGAAGGTGAGTGTGCGCTTCGACCTCTACGCGCCCGGCATCCCGCGTGGCCGCTGGTACGACACCCTTCCCGAGGCAGTGCATGGCGACGCGAGCGGCGAGTACCCCGACGAGACCCGGATGCTGCACTACGAGCTCGAGGGCGTGAGACGGGGCACCGCGACTCTCGGGCCGCTCGTGCTGCGCACGGCGGACCCCTTCGGGCTCGCGCAGCGCACTCAGGCGTTCGGCCAGACCCGGCTGATCACGGTGGTGCCGCAGGTGTTCGCCCTCCTACCGCTGCCCACGAAGGTCGGGGCCGCCGGCGGCACCGCCCAGACCCGCTCGACCCGGCTGGGGCAGGGTGCCGACAACCTCATCCCGCGTCCGTATGCGTCCGGCGACTCCCGCCGCCGCATCCACTGGCGCGCGACGGCTCATCGTGGCGATCTGATGGTGCGCCAGGAGGAGGAGGAGGCGTCACCTGACGCCGTCGTCGTGCTCGACCGCGCCGCCTCGCGGTGGGCTCGTGCGGAAGGGCCCGGTGCAGCGCCGGACGCCCTGTTCGAGACCGCCGTGTCGCTGTGCGCGTCGGCGGCCCTGCGATTCGTGCAGGACGGATACAGCGTCGACGTGCTCGACAGCGCCGGCGTGCTGCTCGGCGCGCTGCGCGGGCACGAGGACGACCGGGACGGGTTGATGGTGGCGCTGGCCAGCGTCGCCCCGCGCGGAGAAGCACGCGATCTGCGTGCGGTCGTCGGGGCAGCGGCGCCGGGCCCGCTCGTCGTGATCACCGGACAGCTGAGCGATGCGGATGCCGACCGGCTGAGCACCGCAGGAGCGGCGGCACCGATGCTCCTCGCCGCCGGTGCGACGCGAGGCGCTCTCGCCGCGGCGGCCGCGCACGGGTGGCACACCGCGGCCTTCGACTCCGGCAGCGACCTCGCCGACGCATGGGCCGCAGCGATCCCCAGCGCGCGGATGACCCATGGCTGAGCGCACGCCGACGCCACCGCGCGCGCCTCGCCCCGGCGGCGCCGCGATCCTCGCCGCCGCGGCCGCGCTCGTCGCGCTGTGGCCGTACACGGGCGCGATCCTGCCGGGAGCGTGGACGTTCGTCGCCGGCGCCATGGTGGTGGTCGCCGCCGTCTCCGGCGCCGTGGCGCGGGCGCTGTCGGCGCGCGCGCGCAGCGGCGCTCGCTCGCTCACCGCGCTGCTGCTGCAGCTGCTGGTGCTCGCCGTCACCGGCACGGTGCTGCTGGCCGCCGAGACCGCGCGCTTCGGGGTGGTCCCCACTGCCGCCACCGCGCAGCTGGTCGGTCTGCGCCTGCAGCGGGCACTGGAGGAGATCTCCGAGGGCGTCGCGCCGATCGCCGCGACGGCGTCGATGACGACGGCCATGGGCCTCGCCTTCGCCGTGGTCGCCGTGCTCATCGATCACCTCCTCGCCCAGCGGCTCATCATGCTGGCTGTGCTGTTCACCTCGGTCGTGGGCGCGGTGCCCATGCTGCTCAGCTTCGGCTCGGTCAACTTCGCGTGGTTCCTGCTGCAGGCGGTGATGATCCTGCTCATCCTGCGCCTCGGTGCACGCCATGACCGCGACAGCCCGCGCCATTCGCCGCTTCTCATGGGGAGCGTGATCGGCACCGCGGCGATCGCGCTCAGCCTCGCGGTCGCCCCCGTGCTGCCGCTGAGCTCGGCCCTGCCAGGGACCGGGCCGATGATGACCGTGAGCGCGAACCTGCGCCTCGGCGACGATCTGCGTCGCCCGGAGGGGGTCGAGGCGCTCACGCTGGTCACCTCGGCGAGCGCCCCTCCGTATCTGCGTCTGGCCACCCTCTCTCGTTTCGACGGCGACATCTGGCGGCCGGACCGCTCGGAGCAGCGACCCGTCGACGAGGGATTCGGCGACCGGCCCTGGCGCGATCCTATCGGCTCGATCGAGCACGAGGTCTCGATCCGCGTCGTCGGGGTGTCCAGCGACCGCCTGCCGGTGCCGTACGCCGCCGAGCGGATCACCGGCCTCGGTCGCGGCTGGCGGGCGATGCCGCTGAACCGCACGGTGCTGAGCGCCACCGAGGACGCCGCCGGCGCCGACTACACCGTGCAGATGGCCGTCCCCGCCCCCACGCTCGAGCAGATCCGCTCGGCCCCCGCTGCCGGTGCGGAGCTGGTGAGCGCCCCCGCGGTCGACCTGCCCCCGGTGATCGGCGAGCTGGCACGCGAGGTGACGGCTGCGGCCGACACGGACTACGACCGCCTCATCGCCCTGCAGACCTGGTTCCGTTCGGAGTTCGAGTACTCGCTGGACGCTCCCGTCGAGGACGGCTTCGACGGGACCGGTGCGGACGCTGTCGCGGAATTCCTCGAGGTGCGCAGCGGCTACTGCATCCATTTCGCCGGAGCCTTCGCTCTCATGGCTCAGACGCTGGACATGCCCGTGCGCATCGTGGTGGGCTATCTTCCCGGCACCGCCACCGACGAGAAGCGTGGCGATGACCGCGTGTACTCCGTCTCCAGCGACCAGCTGCACTCGTGGCCCGAGGTCTTCTTCTCCGGAATCGGATGGGTGCCGTTCGAGCCGACCGCGACGCTGGGCACGCCCACCGAGTTCGCCTCGGCGGCAGCCGGTGGCGGCGGCGAGGCGCCGACGGCCCCGCAGCCGTCATCGGCGGCCAGTCCCGCACCTTCGTCGTCGCCCGGCGCCGGTCCGGACCGCCGGGATGAGGGCGCGGACACCGGCAACGGCGCGGCGCTGCGCCGGCTCGACCCGACGCCGGTCGTGCTGGGCGGAGCGGCAGCGCTGATCGTGCTGCTGCTGCCGGCCGTGGTCCGCGCGGTGCGCCGCATGCGCAGACTCGAGCGCGCCCGGCACGGTGATGCGCTGAGCGCCTGGCAGGAGCTGACCGACACGATCATCGACCTCGGGCTGCCGATGCACGAGGCGGAGACCGCCAGAGTGCGGGCCCGGGTGCTCGTCGACGCCCGCGGCGCCGACCCCGACGCGCTGCACATGCTCGTGGACGGCGTCGAACGGCGCAGCTACGCCGAGCGGATGCCGGATGGCGATGACCTGAGCGCGCCGCTGAAGCAGGTGCTCGCGCGACTGGAGGCGGGCGTCAGCGGCCGGCGCCGGCTGACGGCGCGACTGGTGCCGCGCTCGCTGTTGCCCCGACGGTAGGCCGGGCGGTCGCGTCGGCGCCGCCGTGATCCCGGCAGCGGACACTCTCGCACGCCTCGCAGACGACGAATTGGCGCCGGCACGAGGGGTCCGGGCAGTTCGCGGTACGGCTCGTCGCCGCCCCGCATCCGGCGCACGTGCCGATCACGGCGGGGCTGTCGCTGAATGCGACGGAGCCGCGGCGGTCGAACACGTACAGCGAGCCCTGCCACAGCCCCTCATCGCCGTACTTCTCGCCGTAGCGCACGATGCCGCCGTCGAGCTGGTACACCTCGCCGAAGCCGCGCGCGACCATCAGGCTCGAGAGCACCTCGCAGCGGATGCCGCCCGTGCAGTACGTCACGACCGGCCGGTCCTTGAGATGGTCGTAGACGCCGTCGTCGAGCAGCCGCACGAAGTCGCGGGTGGTCTCGGTCGGCGGCACGATGGCATCCCGGAATCGGCCGATCTCAGCCTCGAGCGCATTGCGGCCGTCGAAGAAGACGACCTCGTCCCCTCGATCGGCGACCAGCCGGTGCACCTGCTCAGGGTCGAGGCGAGCGCCTCCGCCCACCACGCCATCCGCGTCGACGCGAAGCTCCCCGGGGGCACCGAACGAGACGATCTCGTCGCGCACCTTCACACTGAGCTTGGGGAAATCCGTGCTGTACCCGCGCGCGTCGAGGGCGCTGCCCTCGCTCCATTTGATGTCGGCGTCGGCGAACGCCGGATGCTGGCGGAACCGGCGCACCCACTTCTTCACCGCGGGCAGGTCGCCCCCCAGGGTGCCGTTGATGCCCTGCGCGGAGATGAGCACCCGGCCGCGCAGCTTGAGCGCTTCACCGAGGTCGCGCTGCCAGAGCCGGATCGCCTGCGGATCGGCGAGCGGCGCGAACGCGTAGAACAGCACGATCTTGGCGGTGGGCACCAGGCGATTCTACGTCGCACCCGACGGGGCTGTCTGGGAGGGGCACCGTTCCCCACACGCCGAAGGCCCCCACGTCGTGGGGGCCTTCGGCGCTCTGGCGGTGACGGAGGGATTCGAACCCTCGGTTGCTTGCACAACACACGCTTTCCAAGCGTGCTCCTTCGGCCGCTCGGACACGTCACCAGGAAACAACCTGTCCATCTTATCCGATCGCGCACGCCGGTTCGGACCGCGCGTCCCGATCGGCTGCCGGCTCAGTCGGCGAAGGCGATGCCGTACATCGCGGTGTCGGGACCGGAGTCGATTCGGTGCAGGCCCATGCGCGCGTAGAAGGCGCCCGCCGCGGCATTCGCGGGGTTCATGCCGAGGTGCAGTCCGCGCACGCCGCGATAACGCAGCTCGGCGAACAGCGTCTCGATCAGGGCACGCCCCAGCCCCTGTCCCTGGGTCTCGGGCAGCAGGTCGATGTGCAGGTGCGCCGGATAGCGCGCGGCATGCCTCTCGCGCCCGGGAGCGCGGTTCGCGGCGTAGATGATCGTGCCGTCCTGTCGCGTCGGCTCGGGCAGGCCCGACAGCGGGTAGCGACCCTGCCGTGGCGGCCACCACTGGTCGCGGAACCACTGCTCGAAGCCGTCGGTGTCGTCGGTTGCGACGATGTACCCCACGGTGCGACCGTCGTCGGACTCCACCACCCAGCACAGGTCCGGATGCCGCACCGCGTACGGCGCGGCGAATACCTCACCGCACAGGCGCTCGTCGGCGAAGAGTCCGGTCGCATCTCCTCCGGCATCCGCTGTCCTCAGGCAGATGTCGTAGAGCGCGTCTCGGTCGGCGTCACGATACGGGCGGATCTGCGGCACGGCGCCTCCTCGATGCGGACGGGGATGATGCGGACGGGAAGTTCCCACCCGGCGATGTCTCCACCGGCGGGTCGGACGGAGCCATCCAGCCTATCGTCGCCCAGTACTGCAGCACCGCTGCGACCAGCAGAGCCGCCGACGCACCCACCAGCGCCCCACCCACCGTGTCGGTGATCCAGTGCACGGCCAGGATCGTGCGCGAGAGCGCCATCGCGACCACCCAGAGCGCGCCCACGATTGCGACCCACACCCGAGGGAACACCAACCACACCACCACGGCGATGGTCGCGGCGTTCGCCGTATGCCCGGATGGGAATGAGCCGAAATCCGAGGTCACGAGCATGTCGTCGGGCCGTGCGCGGGCGAAGATCTCCTTGAGCAGCTGGGTCAGACCGGCGCTGATGGCGAACGCCGCGGCGGCGAACACCGCCGCTCGCCAGCGGCGCAGCAGCACCAGCAGCAGCACGATGAGCAGCGGGACGAGCAGGATCGCGACCCATCCACCGCCGATCCAGTTCAGCAGGTATGCGCCCGACAGCATCCAATCCTGGCGAACGCCTGCCATGAGGTCGTTCCAGAACAGGTCGAGTCCGTCGGTCGCGCCTTCGGGCACCAGCACCACCAGGACGCCGACCACCGCGGCGAGCGCGAGCAGCAGACTCCCGGCGAACAGCAGCGAACGGCGACTCGGCGTGGGTGGTCTCATCGTCCCATTGTGCCCGCCGGGTGGATATCCTCGGGTCATGAACCCCGATCCGTTCGTCCTCCTCGGCGGTTCGAGCGCCGAGATCATCGCCGCGCATCCGATCGAGCCCGGGCGGGTTCGACCGCACCGCGTCCTCGACGCGGAGGGCCTGCGGGTCCGGCTGCTGGCCATGGACACGGCAGCCGTGCTGCGCGAGCACCGCGCGCCCGGGCCGATCCTGGTGCAGGTGCTGGCCGGTGGCATCCGGTTCCGCGTCGCCGGGACCGAGCAGGTGCTCTCCCCCGGCGGCACGATCCACGTCGCCGCCGGGGTGCTGCACGAGCTGGAGGCCGACGCACCCTCGCACGTGCTGCTGGTCATCGCGGGCTGAGCGCGGCCCCTCGGCCGCGCGGGTCTCAGCCCTTGGACTCAGCCCTCGGTCTCAGCCCTTGGTCGCGCCCGCGAGCAGTCCGCGCACGAAGAAGCGCTGCAGAGCGAAGAACACGATCAGCGGGACGATGATCGAGATGAAGGTTCCCGCGGACTGCAGGAACCAGCGGTTGCCCCAGGTGCCCGACAGCGAGTTCAGGGCCTGGGTGATCGGCAGCGCGCCCGGTGAGGCGAAGATGGTCGCCACGAGCAGGTCGTTCCACACCCACAGGAACTGGAAGATGCCGAACGACGCGATCGCGGGCATCGCCAGGGGCAGGATGATGCGGAAGAACACCTGACCGTGACCGGCGCCGTCCACTCGGGCGGCCTCCACGACGTCACCCGGGATCTCCGCGATGAAGTTGTGCAGCATGAAGGTCGCCAGCGGCAGGGCGAAGATCGCGTGCGCGATCCATACGCGCGCGAAGCTGAACTCCACGTCATTGAGCGTCAAGCCGGGGAAGATCGCGACATCGTTGATCGTCAGGCCCTCTGAGAACAGGCTCAGCAGCGGCACCAGGGCCATCTGCAGCGGCACGATCTGCAGCGCGAAGACGAACACGAACAGCATGTTGCGACCCTTGAAGTCGATCCATGCGAACGCGTAGGCCGCGAGCGAGGCGATCACGATCGGGAAGACCGTGGCGGGGATCGTGATGGCCAGAGAGTTCACGAACGCCGTCGCGAGCGTGGTCGAGGTGCCACCCGCGGTGAGCGCCTCGAAGTAGTTCTCGAGCGTGAACTGCGGATCGGTGAACACCGTCCACCAGCCCGTCGACTGGGTGTCGGCGCCGGGGCGGAAGGAGGTGACGAACAGGCCGAAGGTCGGGATCGTCCAGAACACGGCGATGATGACCGCCGCGATCGTCGCGCCCTTCGAGGTGAGCTTCTTGTGCGCGATGGCCTCGTTGCGGCGCGTCTCACGGGCGATCTGGCCCTTGGTGCGGGTGTCCATCACGACGGCTTCAGTGGTGCTCATCAGCGGATCTCCCTCTGCTTGGTCATCGCCCGGGCGTTGTAGATGATCAGCGGCAGCACGAAGATGAACAGCACGACCGCGAGGGCCGACGAGTGCCCGTAGCTCTGGAAGCGCTGCTGCTGGTTGACCATCTCGAATCCGAGCACGGTGGTGTTGTCGCGTCCGCCGGTCATGACGGCGACGATGTCGTAGACCTTGAGCGACATGATCGTGATGGTCGTGAGCACGACGATCAGTGACGAGCGGATGCCGGGCACGGTGACGTTCGTGAACCGCTGCCACGCGTTCGTGCCGTCGAGCTCCGCGGCCTCGAGCTGCTCGGCGGGAACCGCCTTGATCGCGGCGGACAGGATCACCATCGCGAAGCCCGTCTGGGTCCAGATGAAGACGATCAGCAGCATGAAGGTGTTGATCAGCGGCTGCACGGCGAGCCAGTTGACCGGGTCGCCGCCGAACGCGGTGACGATGGCGTTCAGCAGGCCCAGCTGGTCGCCCTGCCGGTAGTCGTACATGAACTTCCAGATGATGCCGGCGCCGACGAACGAGATCGCGACCGGCATGAACACCAGCACCTTGAGCACCTTCTCGCCGCGGGCGCGGTCGATGAAGACGGCGTACGCAAGGCCGAAGGCGACCGAGATGGTAGGTGCCAGCAGCGCCCAGATCAGCGTGTTGACGACCGACCAGGTGCCGACCGGGTTCGTGAACACCCAGATGTAGTTCTCCAGACCGACGAACTGCTCACCCTTCTTGTCGAAGAACGACTTGAAGAACGTGGCGACGGCCGGATAGATGAGACCGGTCAGCAGCATGATCGCCGCCGGCGCCATGAACAGGATCAGCTGGAACAGGTAGCCGGCGCCCTGCCGCGAGCGATAGTCGGCGAAGAAGAGCAGCGCGCCGCTCAGCAGCGCGATCGCCACGACGTAGAGCACAGCGTTCGAGTAGGGTCGCAGCAGCATGAACGCCAGCACGGGGATCAGCAGGCAGGCCACCAGTCGCATGATGAAGTAGCCGCGGCCGGGACGCGGGGCGTACTCGATCAGCACCAGGACGATGCCGACCACGAGGCCGAACACCAGCAGCACGACGGGGATCTGCAGCAGCGGATGTAGGTCTCCCATCCACAGGAAGAACGTGTTCAGTGACATCGGCCCCAGGGCGATCCGGGCGGGGTCCTCGACCGGGGTGGAGATGATCAGCAGGAACAGCAGCGCGGCGATCAGGATGAAGCCGGCGACGACCACGACGCGGGTGATCGCGCGGCCCTTGCCGTCCACGCCATGCGTCGTCTGAGGCAGCGCGGTCGTCTCCTGGTCATCGAGGGTGGTCAGTGTCATGGGATCCCCTTCTCTCACGGCGCCGTCCGGCTGCACTGCCGGCCGTCGCTGCGGTGGAGCCGTACGGGCACGGCCCCTGGCGAGGTGCGGACGCGGGGCCGGGCATCTCTGCCCGGCCCCGGCCTCACCAGCGAGTTGCGCTCAGACTAGCGCGGTCGATCAGTTCTCGTAACCGGCCTGGATGTCGTTCAGCACCTGGTCGGTGGGCTTGCCATCGACCCAGTCGACCATGCCCTTCCAGAACGAGCCGGAGCCGACGGTGGACGGCATCAGGTCGGACGCGTCGAAGCGGAAGACCGTCGACTCGTCCTGCAGGATCTGCATGGCCTCCTGCAGGAACTCGCTGCTCGCGTTGCTCGGGTCGGCCTTCTTGTTCGCCGAGATGACGCCGCCGAGCTTCACGCGCGCATCGGCGAACTCGGGCGATGCCATGAACTCCAGCACCTTGACGGTGGCGGCGTCGTCGTTGAAGCCGGCGACGAACTCGCCGCCGCCCTCGACCTGCAGCTCACCCTCGGTGTAGCCCGGCATGATGAACGCGTACACGTCACCGTCGGGCGCGACCGTCGGGGTCTTGCCGTCCGCGTTCTTGACGTCGAGGAAGTTCGCCGACAGGAACGACGCCTGGTGGGTCAGCGCGCAGCTGCCGTCGGCGACCTTTGCCGCGACGTCGCCGAAGGCGGTCGAGTTGATGCTCTTCACGTCACCGAAGCCGGCGTTGACGTAGTCGGGGTTGAGGATGATCGAGCCGACGGCATCGAACGCCTTCTTGATGTCCGGGTCGGTGAACTTCACCTTACCCGACACCCAGTCGTCGTAGACGTCCGGGCCGGACTGACGCAGCACGAGGTCCTCGATCCAGTCGGTGCCCGGCCAGCCGGAGGCGTCACCGGAGGCGAAGCCGACGCACCACGGCGCCTCGCCTGACTTCTCACGGATCGTGTCGGTGAGGGCGATCATGTCGTCCCACGTCTTGGGGATCTCGACACCCCACTCCTTGAACTTCGCCGGCGAGTACCAGATGTAGCCCTTCAGGTTCGCCAGCATCGGCGCCGCGTAGAACGTGTCGTCGAAGGTGCCGTAGTCCTTCCAGTCCTTCGACCAGTTCTCGTCGACCGCCTTGGAGACGCTCTCGGGCGCCTCCTTCACCTTGCCGGTCTCGACCAGCGTCTTCAGCAGACCCGGCTGCGGCACGACCGCGATGTCGGGAGCGTCGCCACCGGTCACCTTGGTGACGATGTTGCCCTCGAAGCTCTTGTCGCCGGTGTACTCGACCTTGATTCCGGTGTCCTTCTCGAACGCTTCGAAGCTCTTGTTGAGGTCATCGGCCTCGGATCCGGTGATGCCGCCGGAGATGCGAACGGTCTTGCCCTTGACGTCGCCGCTTCCCCCACCTCCGTCGCCGGGGGAGGCCTCCGCGCACCCGGTCAGTACGAGCGCTGCCGCTCCGACCAGGGCGAGGGGAGCAAGCAGGCGGTATCGCTGTGACAGAGCCATGTGTTTTCTCCTCTTCAGGTGGTCCGGGTCCTCGTCGGCGGAGAATCCCGCAGCATTGAGGAACCGATTCCAGGACAACCTACTTGCCCCGGACGCCCCGGCACAATGCCACGCGGAGACATTCACACAACCGTTGTGCAGACGTGATCCCCGCGCTGGGAGCGCTCCCAAAGCGTAGCGTGTGGAACCGGTTCCCTTCCACGCGCGAACTCGGTACGCTGGCGACGCCGAGTTCCGGAGGAAGCAGATGAGCACGATCGCCGATGTCGCCCAGCGCGCCGGCGTGTCCAAGGCCACCGCCAGTAGGGCGCTGAGCGGCGGCGGATATGTGTCCGAGGCGGCGCGCAACCGGGTGCAGGCAGCGGCACGCGACCTGCACTACGTGGCACACTCCTCAGCCACGACGCTCGCCACGGGCCGCTCGCTGTCGGTCGGCGTGATCATGCCGGCTCTGGATCGGTGGTTCTTCTCCGAGCTGCTCGCGGGCATTCAGGAGGGCCTGCTGGATGCCGGCCAGGACCTCGTGCTGTACGGCATCGGGGAGGGCACCGCGGCGCGAGCACGGCTGTTCTCCGAGGTCCTGCCGCGGCGTCGCCTCGACGGGATCATCGCCGTCGGCATCCAGCCCAGTGCGCACGAGCTGGAGCGACTGGTGCAGGTGGCCACTCCTCTGGTCAGCGTCGGCGCCTTCAGCGAGGGGACCGATGCGGTGTCCATCGACGATGAGGCCGCCGCCCGCATCGCCACCGAGCACCTCATCGACCTGGGCCATCGCGACGTCGCGTTCCTGGGCGGCCGGGACGACGCCGCGACGCACGCGTACGGCGACGCGCGGCGACTGCGCGGGTATCGTGCAGCCATGGACGCCGCGGGACTGGCATCCCTCACCCGGCACGCCCCAGGGGAGGCGACGATGCCGGGCGGGTACGAGGCCGGGGTGCGGATGCTGGGCGATCGCACCCGGCGTCCGACCGCGTTCGTGGCTGTCTGCGACGAGGCGGCGATCGGCGGCATCATCGCGGCACGACGGCTGGGTCTGTCGGTGCCGGCCGAGCTGAGCGTGGTCGGCATCGACGACCACCTGCACTCGGGGATGTTCTCGCTGACCACCGTGCGTCAGCAGCCGCGGCAGCAGGGGCTCGCCGCCGTGGAGCTGCTGCGGCGGCGAATGGATGCCGGCGACGCCGGCGGCGCACAGCACACGCTGGCATCCGAGCTCGTGGTGCGCTCCTCCACCGCCGCTCCCCGCGTCTGATCCGTTTCCCGCGCGGGCACAGCGAAGGCCCCGGGACGGATCCCGGGGCCTTCGACGCGCAGAGCGCAGGTATTACTTGAGGGTGACCGTGGCGCCGGCGGCCTCCAGGGCCTCCTTCGCCTTCTCGGCGGCCTCCTTGTTGGCGCCCTCGAGGACGGCCTTCGGAGCACCGTCGACGACGGCCTTGGCCTCGCCGAGGCCCAGCGAGGTGAGCTCGCGGACGGTCTTGATGACCTGGATCTTCTTGTCGCCGGCAGCCTCGAGGATGACGTCGAACGAGTCCTTCTCCTCCTCGGCCTCAGCAGCGCCAGCGCCACCGGCAGCGCCGGCAACGGCGACCGGGGCGGCCGCGGTGACGTCGAACTTCTCCTCGAACGCCTTCACGAAATCGCTGAGCTCGACGAGGGTGAGGCCTGCGAACTGCTCCAGCAGCTCCTCAGTGGAAAGCTTCGCCATGATGTTTTCTCCTAATGAATGGGGTTGGTGTGAGGAAATCGCCGGACGCTCACGCGGCCTCTGCGGTCTCCAGCTTTTCGCGAAGCGCGTCGATGGTGGCGGCAGCCTTGCCCATCGTCGCCTTCATCATGCCCGCTGCCTTCGCCAGCAGAACCTCACGGCTCTCGAGCGAGGCGTACTTGTCGACCTCGGCGGCGTCGAGGGTCTTGCCCTCGAAGACGCCGCCCTTGATCACGAGAAGCGGGTTGGCCTTGGCGAAGTCACGAAGAGCCTTGGCAGTGGCGACGAAGTCACCGTGCACGAACGCGACGGCCGACGGGCCCTTGAAGCCGTCGTCCAGCGTCGTGATCCCCGCGTTGTTCGCGGCGATCTTGGTCAGCGTGTTCTTCACCACGGCGTATTCCGCGTCCTGACGGATCTTGCTGCGCAGCTCCTTGAGCTGGGCAACCGTCAGACCGCGGTACTCGGTCAGCAGGACGGCGTTCGAGCTCTCGAAAGACTTCGTGAGCTCGGCAACCGTTGCATCCTTCTGCGCCATGGTCACTCCTTACGTGTACGGACGCCACGCGGATGCGGGGCGTCGACCTCGACCGCCCCACGGCATGAGAAAAGCTCCGGCGCAAGCGCACGGAGCTTCGAGAAGTATTCGCACACCTGCGCGGGCCCCTGCTGAGCAGTGCTTCGATCGTCGCATTCGCACACGACGATGACCGGCGGTCTTCGGTTATGCCCCACTCTACGGCATCCGCCCCTCTCCCCCAAATCCCCGCAGTGTTCTTCGTCGGCTAGTGCGGGGAAGGACGGGTGTCAGGGCGGGGTGATGTGGAAGTGCGCCAGACGCGTCGCCAGCTTCTCGGGCGTGCGGATGTCGGCCATGCCCCAGCGGGCGACGCGACGACCAGTCGTGCCTCGGATCCATCGAGTCCGAAGTCGGCGTAGTACATGTTCCCTTTCGGGCCGCGTACCGGCACCTGCAGGTCCGGAGCCGGGAAGCCGAGCCGGTGAAGCTGCAGCCTGCTCACGCTCTCGCCCGGCAGCTGCGCGCGTCCGTCCGCGAATTCCGACACCCAGCGGGCCGGCCGGATCCCACGGGCTCCCGCGTTGCCGTCAAGCCGGTTCGTCAGGCCGGCGCGCTCGAGATGGTGTGGGACATCGCGGCCCCGCCGTGACCGTCCCGCGCGACCGCCGTGATCTGCGCGCGATGCTGCTGCTGCGCAGTCAACGACGCATGGGTGTCAGCGTCGATGTACCAACCACGTCGCAGATGCAGCATCACGCCCTCCACAACGGCGCGTGCCATCTCGCGATCGGTCCAGCCGTCGAGCATGAGATTCTCGCGGGAGCGGACGAGGTCGGGCAGCAGCGCGTCGGACTCCGCTCGACGGATGCGCGAGAGGAGCACGTCTTGTTCGAATGCCATAGCCGGGGGCGGCGTGGGAGGAGGGGATGCCGGGGCGCGAGGGTTAGGCTTTTCCGGTGACACCCGAACTGCAGGCGCGCATCATCGCGGATTCGAGCGATCGGGTCGCGTGGCTGCGGGCGCGAGCGCGCGGGATCACCGCGACCGACGTCGCGGGGCTGTCGGGTGAGGCCTCCATCACGCGCGCTGCGGATGCCAAGCTCGGCGCCGGTCCGCGGTTCGGCGGCAACGCGTACACCGATCACGGACGCCGCCGCGAGCCGGAGATCGCCGCGTGGGTGGCGGCGACCCACGGCATCCTGCCCTCGTCGGCGCTGTTCCACGCGCAGGTGGAGAAGCGCCACCTCGCGACCCCGGACGGCGTGTGCGTGGACGGCGACGGACGCGTGCTGCTCGCCGAGATCAAGACCACGAACAAGTCGTGGCGCACCATCCCCCGCACCTACCTGCGTCAGGTCTGGTGGCAGCAGCACGTGCTGGGCGCCGAGCGCACGCTGTTCGTATGGGAGGAGCACGACGACTTCAACCCGATCCACGACGAGCCCCGCTCGGTGTGGATCGACCGCGACGAGAAGGAGATCGGACAGCTCGTCGCGCTCGCGACCCGCCTGATCGACGAGCTCTACCGCCGCACCACCGGCCAGGCTCCGCCGACCCGCGCGCCGCTCGCGCCGAGCCGTCGCACTGCGCTGCGCGAACGCGACATGTTCCGCGCCCTCGCACTCTCCGACTGACAGGCTCGCAGGCTCACAGGTCACCGGCCGACCGCCCCGCGTTCACGTGAGGACCCGGCGCGCCTCCCCCGCCACCTCGGCGGCGATCGTGTCGAGCAGTGCGGAGCGAAGGTTCCACTGCTGCCAGTGCAGGCGGACGTGCAGCGCCGGCCCTCCGAGCGGCACAAGGCGGCTCGTCTGCTGCGGCAGCGGCACCATGCCCCACCCGAGGCCCAGCTCGACGGCGAGCGCGTAATCGTGCGAAGCGGGCACGTAGTGACGTGGCACCCCGTGGTGGGGGACGCCCATCCTCTCCAGCCACTGCTGCTGCAGCGTGTCCCGCCGGTCGAAGTCGACGAAGGGCGCCGCGGCGAGCGCGGCCGGGGTGACGCCCTGCGGGAACCACCTCTGCGCGAAGCGCCGCTCCGCCATCGCGCGATATTCGAGCACTCCGAGCGGCGACACCGAGCATCCGGCCACGGGTGCCTCCTCGCTGGTCACCGCCGCCATCACCGCTCCGGACTCGAGCAGCCGCGCTGTGAAATTCTGGTCATCCCGGTGCAGGTCGAAGTCGATGGCGTGCTCGGCGGAGAGGCGTGCCAGCGGCGGCAGGAACCAGGTCGCCATGGAGTCGGCGTTGACGGCCAGGGGGATGCTGATCCGCCCACCGTCCTCGTCGCGGCCGAGGCCGCTGAGCGCATCGTGCTCGAGCAGCGCGACCTGCCGGGCCAGGCGGACCACGGCCTCCCCCGCCTCGGTCAGCCGCGCGGGTTTGGCGCGCACGACGAGAACGCGGCCGAGCTGCTGCTCGAGCGTCTTGAGCCGTTGGCTCACCGCCGACGGCGTGATCCGCAGCCGACGCGATGCTGCCTCGAGCGTGCCCTCATCGGCGACGGCCGCGACGGTGGCCGCCAGGTCCGGGTCGATCCTCATCGTAAGACATGCTAACGCGAGGCAAGAGATCTTCGCTGGTGCTGCAGAGTGCATGGCCGTAGCGTTGCTCTGTGCTCACCGTCCTCGCGGGTCTCGGACTCGGCCTCTCGCTCATCGTCGCCATCGGGGCGCAGAACGTCTTCGTGCTGCGTCAGGGCATCCGCCGCGAGCACGTCCTCACCGTCGTCGTCATCTGCGCAGCATCCGACGCAGTGCTCATCGTCGCGGGCGTCGCCGGTCTCGGCTACCTGATCTCCGCCGCGCCGTGGCTCACCGTGCTCGCGCGCTGGGCGGGCGGTCTCTTCCTACTCGCCTACGGCCTTCTGGCAGCTCGCCGAGCCTGGCGCGGTGGCGAGTCCCTCATCGCGGAGGACGCCGGTGCGAGCACCGCCGCCGACGGAAGGGCGGATGTCACGCGGCGAGAGTCCACGATCACTCTGACCCGGCCGGCGTCACGGCTCGCTCCCGTCGCCCTCACCACGCTCGCGCTCACGTGGCTGAACCCGCATGTCTATCTCGACACCGTGCTCATGCTCGGCTCGATCGCCGCCACCCATGGCGAGGACCGCTGGCTGTTCGCCGCGGGGGCGGTGCTCGCGAGCGTGCTGTGGTTCACCGCACTGGGGTTCGGCGCGCGCTTCCTCGGCCGCTGGCTGCGCACGCAGCGCTCGTGGCGCATCCTCGACGGGGTGATCGCGGTGGTGATGGCCACGCTGGCCGTGTCGCTCGTCCTCCCCGCCCTGCACACCTGATCCGCCGCGAGATGCAGAAGACCCCCGCCGTGAACCGGCGGGGGTCTTGCATCGATGGGCCCAGCGGCCCGGTCGATCAGCGTCAGATGGCGTTGACGTCCAGCGGGATGCCGGGGCCGAACGTGGTCGACACGGCGCCCTTCTGGATGTAACGGCCCTTCGAGCTCGACGGCTTGAGGCGCACGATCTCCTCGAGAGCAGCGTCGATGTTCTCGTTCAGCTGCTCAGCGGTGAACGACGCCTTGCCGACGATGAAGTGCACGTTGGCGTGCTTGTCGACGCGGAACTCGATCTTTCCGCCCTTGATCTCCTCGACGGCCTTGGCCGGGTTGGGGGTCACGGTGCCGGTCTTCGGGTTCGGCATCAGACCGCGCGGGCCCAGCACCTTTCCGAGGCGACCGACCTGGCCCATGAGCTCGGGGGTCGCCACTGCGGCGTCGAAGTCGGTCCAGCCGCCGGCCACCTTCTCGATGAGCTCGGTGCTGCCGACCTCGTCAGCGCCGGCGGCGATGGCGGCCTCAGCAGCCGGGCCGTTGGCGAAGACGATGACGCGGGCGGTCTTGCCGGTGCCGTGCGGCAGCATGACGGTGCCGCGCACCATCTGGTCGGCCTTGCGCGGGTCGACGGAGAGCTTCAGCGCGACCTCGACGGTCGAGTCGAACTTCGCCGAACCGGTCTCCTTGGCGAGGGCGACAGCCTCGCTCGGAGTGTAGAAACGGTCTGCCTCGATCTTCGCGAGGGCAGCCTGGTATGCCTTGGACTTGGCCATGATTATTCCCCTCAGTCCTCGACCGTGATGCCCATGGAACGGGCGGTGCCGGCGATGATCTTCGACGCGGCGTCGATGTCGTTCGCGTTCAGGTCGGGCTGCTTGGTCTCTGCGATCTGACGGACCTGCTCCTTGGTGAGCTTGCCGACCTTGACCGTGTGCGGGGTGGCCGAAGCCTTCGCCACGCCTGCGGCCTTCTTGATCAGCTCTGCTGCCGGCGGGGTCTTCAGAACGAACGTGAAGCTGCGGTCCTCGTAGACGGTGATCTCCACGGGGATGACGTTGCCACGCTGCGACTCGGTCGCGGCGTTGTACGCCTTGCAGAACTCCATGATGTTGACGCCATGCTGACCGAGCGCGGGGCCGATCGGCGGCGCCGGGTTGGCTGCACCGGCATTGATCTGAAGCTTGATCAGGCCGGTCACCTTCTTCTTCGGTGCCATTCTCTTTCCTTTCATCGAGGCGGATGCCACGGCATCCGCTTCTCCCGCGAGTCCGGCATCTCCGGACCGCGGTGTCTCACGCGCACGCCGAGGCGCCGCGCAAACCTCTTGATACTACCCCATGACGGGGTCAGAGCATCTTGGTGACCTGCTCGAACGACAGCTCCACCGGGGTCTCGCGCTCGAAGAGCGAGACGAGGACGGTGAGCTTGCCGCTGGCTGCGTTGATCTCGCTGATCGTTCCGGGCAGGCCCGCGAACGAGCCCTCCTTGATCGTGATGGTCTCGCCGACCTCGAAGTCGACCTCGGCGGCCATCGGGCGCGCCACGGCGACGCCGCCCTTGGCGGCGATGGACTTCGCGGTGGGGACGTCCTTGACCTCGACGAGCGACTTCAGCATGTTGAAGGCCTCTTCGAAGCGCAGCGGGGTCGGGTTGTGGGCGTTGCCCACGAAGCCGGTCACACCGGGCGTGTGGCGCACGACCGACCAGGTGTCCTCGTTGAGCTCCATGCGCACCAGCACGTAGCCGGGGATGCGCACGCGGTTGACCATCTTGCGCTGGCCGTTCTTGATCTCCACGACGTCCTCCATCGGGACCTCGATCTGGTAGATGTCGTCCTCGACCTCGAGCGTCGACTTGCGCTGCTCGATGTTGGCCTTCACCTTGCGCTCGAACCCGGCGTAGGAGTGGATGACGTACCACTTGCCCGGCAGCATGCGCAGATCGGCGCGGAACGCCTCGTACGGGTCCTCGTCGGCGACGGGCTCGGCGTCGTCCGCGTCGACCTCGGGGCCGTCGTAGGGGGTGACCTCGTCCGCAGCGGCAGCCTCGGCTTCGGCGGTCTCCTCCGCCACGGCGTCGTTGAGGACCTCGGCGGCCGCTTCGGCCTCCGCCGCCTCATCCAGGTTGAGAGCGTCGTTCACGATCGCATCCGCCTCCGGGTCTTGGATCTCGATGTCATCGGTGTCGTCGTACTCCTCGACGACCTCCGCATCGCCCTCGATGTGCAGGGCGGTGTGCTCGGCCGGCGTGGACGACTTCTCCTGCGCAGCGAGGGGGTTGCCCTCCTGGGCCTCGTCCTCTTCGCTGGACTGCTCTGCGGCGGTCGCCCAGTCTGCGTCGTCGGAATACTTGTCAGGCACTTTGCTTCTTTCCAATCGCTGCGGCGCCCGGGCGCACCGGGACGTCGACGTGGGCTTCAGTCGCTGAGCGGAACCCCGAACACGTAGTGCGCTCCGGTTCCGAAGATCCAGTCCAGTCCGTAGACCAGACCCATCACGATCAGCACGAAGACGAAGACCACGGTGGTGAACTTGATGAGCTCTTTGCGGGTCGGTGTGACGACCTTGCGCAGCTCGCTGATCACCTGACGGAAGAACAGGGCGATGCGTCCGAAGAAACCGAGCTTGCCGTCGCGCAGGGCGTAGGGGCCTGCGGCAGCGACATCGCCGCGAACGTCGTCCTGATCCATCCTGCACGTACCTTTCGTGTGTCAGCTCGCGCGCTGACGCGCAGGGCGGACAGGAATCGAACCTGCAACCTGCGGTTTTGGAGACCGCTGCTCTGCCAATTGAGCTACCGCCCTAGAGGCCGGAAGGCCTCGGGGCCCGCATCCTCGCGCACCGGCATGGGCACGATGAAGGATGCAGACGACTGCCCCTCAAGTGTACGGCATCCGCGCCGCGCGACCGAACCGACGGTGACGCCCGCGTGCGTCGCAGCGCTGTCGTGGGCCCCGGGGGCGCTCAGTAGTCGGCCACGCCGTAGCGCTCGGGCTCGCCGGAGCGCGCGAATGCGCGTCCGCTGAGCGTCGCGGGGGTGATGCGCACGTGGTTGTACTTCAGCGTCGGCACCCAGGGCCGAAGCCCGAGGGCATCCGCCGCCTCGCGCTCGGCGAGGTCGTCGATCACGCGTGCGCGCCCGCGGACGATCACGCTCCACGCGTCGGCCTCGGTGTGCTCGTCGACTTCGAACACGACATCCTGATTGATCGTGAGCTCGACGAGCTTGCTGCCCTCGGCGGTGCGGAAGACGAGGGAGTGCCCGTCGGTGACGTAGTTGACCGGGAAGATGTCGATGACATCGCCCACCCTGGTGACGAGACGCCCGACCTCGGCCGTCTCGAGTCGCTGCCAGCACTCCTGCTCGCTGAGCCGGACGACCGGATCCTCGGTGCTCATCGCGCGCTCCTTCCGCCTGCCTCGAGGGTATCCCCGAAGACGACGGCGCGGTACGGGCGGATGCCACCCGTACCGCGTCGAAGGGACGACGGCGATGCTCAGGCGCGGCGGATGAGCTTCTTGTTGACGAACTCGTCGGCGGCCAGCAGCCCCAGCTCGCGCGAGGTGCCGCTGCGCTTGACGCCGCCGAAAGGCAGCTCGGGGCTGTCGGCGAGAGCGATGTTCACGTACACCATGCCCGCCTCGATCCGGTTCGCGACCCGTTCGGCCTGCTCGGAGTCGGTGGTGAACACGTACGAGCCCAGGCCGAAGGTCGTGTCGTTCGCGAGCTCGACCGCGGCGTCCTCATCCGCGACGCGGTAGACCACCGCGGCCGGACCGAACAGCTCCTCGCGATACACGTCCATCTCCGGGGTGACATCGGCGAGCACGGTCGGGGCGAAGAACGCGCCCTCGCGGGTGCCGCCGGTGAGCAGGGTCGCGCCCTGTTCGACAGCGGTGTCCACCTGCTGCTGCAGCCGCTCGGCGGCGGCCAGCGACGACAGCGGGCCGAGCACGGTGTCCTCCTGAGTGGGGTCCTCCGCCGAGACGGCGGCGAGCGATGCGACGAACTTCTCGGTGAACTGCTCGTACAGCTCGTCGACGATCACGAAGCGCTTCGCGCCGTTGCAGGACTGGCCGTTGTTGTCCAGGCGCGCATCGACGGCCAGCTGCACGACGGCATCCAGGTCGTCGGTGGAGAGGACGATGAACGGGTCGGATCCGCCCAGCTCGAGCGCGACCTTCTTCAGATTGCGTCCGGCGACCTCGGCGACCGCAGCGCCGGCCCGCTCGGATCCGGTGACCGAGACGCCGTGCACGCGGGGGTCGGCGATGATCTTCGCGGCCTGCTCGTTCGTCGCGTACACGTTCACGTACGCGCCGTCGGGCAGCCCTGCGTCACGGTAGATGTCGGCGATCGCAGCAGCGGACTGCGGGCACTGCGGGGCGTGCTTGAGGATGATCGTGTTGCCGATCGCGAGGTTCGGAGCAGCGAAGCGGGCCACCTGGTACGCCGGGAAGTTCCACGGCATGATGCCCAGCAGCGCGCCCAGGGGCGCGCGCCGCACGACCGCGTCGCCCTCACCGAGGATCTGCAGCGGCTGGTCCGCGGTGATCACATCGATGTTGTCGGCGTAGTACTCGATGATGTCCGCGGCGAACTCCACCTCGCCGACGGCAGCCGCGATCGGCTTGCCCATCTCGCGCACGATGATCGCGCCGAGCTCGTCCTTGCGCTCGCGGTGCAGCTCGGCGATGCGGCGGATCACCTCGGCGCGCTCGGCGGGAGCCGTGGCACCCCATGTCTTCGCAGCCGCCGCGGCGGTGGCGACCGCCTGCTCGATCTGCTCGTCGGTGGCGGTGTCGTAGTCGGCGACGGTCTCACCGGTGGCCGGATTGACGACGGCGTAGTCGGTCATTTCAGTTCCTCTTCTCTCTCGCCGGAGCGGGCTCAGGCGTTGGGGATCAGGGTGTACTTGGTCGACAGGTACTCGTGGATGCCCTCGGCGCCGCCCTCGCGGCCGACGCCCGACTGCTTCACACCGCCGAACGGAGCCGCGGCGTTGGAGACGACGCCGACGTTCAGGCCCATCATGCCCGTCTCCAGCGCGTCGATCATGCGGTGGCCGCGCCCGAGGTCCTCGGTGAACACGTAGGAGACCAGTCCGTACTCGGTGTCGTTTGCGAGACGCACGGCCTCGGCCTCGTCGGCGAAGGTCGCGATCGCCAGCACCGGTCCGAAGATCTCCTCGCGCAGGATCGCGCTGCCCGCGACGACGTCGGTGAGCACCGTCGGCTGGTAGAACGTGCCGGTGCCCTCGAGCGCCTCGCCGCCCGCCAGCAGACGGGCGCCGCGGTCGACCGCGTCGCCGACGAGCTCCTGCGCCTTGGCGACGGCATCCTCGTCGATCAGCGGGCCGATGGCGACGCCCTCTTCGGTGCCGCGGCCGATCTTCATCGCCTGCACGCGCTCGGTGACGCGGCGGGCGAACTCCTCGGCGACGTCCTGGTGCACGATGAAGCGGTTGGCTGCGGTGCACGCCTGGCCGATGTTGCGGAACTTGGCCGCCATCGCGCCGTCGACCGCCTTGTCGAGATCCGCGTCCTCGAACACCACGAACGGGGCGTTGCCGCCCAGCTCCATCGAGACACGCAGGATGCCGTCAGCGGCCTGCGCGATGAGCTTGCGGCCCACCTCGGTCGACCCGGTGAACGACAGCTTGCGCAGCCGGGGGTCGGCGATGATCGGGCCCGACAGCGCGCCCGAGCGCGAGGTCTGCACCACATTGACCACACCGGCCGGCAGCCCGGCCTCTTCCAGCAGCTTCGTGAAGAAGATCGTGGTGAGCGGGGTCAGTGCCGGCGGCTTGATGATCACGGTGCAGCCGGCCGCGAGCGCGGGTGCGATCTTGCGCGTGGCCATCGCGAACGGGAAGTTCCACGGGGTGACGAAGAACGACGGTCCGACCGGCCGCTGCGACACGATCATCTGCCCGGTGCCCTCGGGGTTGCTGCCGTAGCGGCCGGCGATGCGCACCGCCTCCTCGCTGAACCAGCGCAGGAACTCGCCGCCGTAGACAACCTCGCCCCGGGCCTCCGCCAGGGGCTTTCCCATCTCGAGGGTCATCAGCAGCGCCAGATCCTCCTTGTGCTCCTGCACGAGGTCGAAGGCACGGCGCAGGATGTCGCTGCGGGTGCGCGGAGCGGTCGCCGCCCAGGCGTCCTGAGCGGCGACGGCGGCGTCGAGGGCCCGGATGCCGTCAGCGGGCGTCGCGTCGGCGATCGAGGCGATCACCTCGTTGGTCGCGGGGTCGCGCACATCGAAGGTGCGTCCCTCTTCGGCATCCGTCCACTGTCCCCCGATGAAGAGGCCGCCGGGGACGCGGGAGAGGAGTTCCTGCTCGTTCGCTGCGAGTGTCATGTTCATCTCGATTCTGTGGGGAGGGAAGGTCAGCGCTGGCGGGCGCTCGGCGGGGCGTCCACACCCAGCGTCTCACCGCGGAAGAAGGCAGGGGCGAAGATCCTCTGCACGAACATCAGCACCGCACCGAAGACGAGCAGGCCGACGCCGATGAAGAACACGATGCCGATGCCGCCCTCGCCGTTCGCTCCGACGCCGATGGCGATCGATCCGTAGTCGGGCGCGAGGCTGTCGACCGCGGTGATCACGAAGAGCACGAGCAGGATGACGCCGCCGACGAGCGGGCTGGCGAACTTGAAGAAGAAGTCCTTGCCCGAGTCGAACCACTGGCGGCGGAAGTACCACACGCACGAGAGGGCGGTGATGCCGTAGTAGAAGCAGATCATCATGCCGAGCGCGAGGATCGTGTCCCACAGCGCGTCCTCGCTGAGGAAGCGCATCACGGCGTAGAACCCGCCCGCGACGAACGCGGAGGCGATCGTCGCGTAGCCCGGGGTGAAGAAGCGCGGGTTGACGCGCGCGAACTTCTTCGGCATCGCGCCGTAGTGGCCCATCGCGAGCAGGGTCCGCGCCGGCGAGATGAACGTCGACTGCAGCGACGAGGCAGATGAGGTGAGCACGGCGAGGGAGAGCAGGAAGGCGAGACCGCCCATCACCGGTCCCGACAGCGCGAAGAACACGTTGCCGCCGATGTCCTCGTTCGTCAGGCCCAGGCCCTCGTCGCCGATGCCGGAGTACATCAGGCTGCTGATGGTGAGCAGCAGATAGATGGCGATGATCGAGACCACCGTGAGCATGGCGGCTCGTCCCGGGGTGCGCTCGGGGTCCTTCGCCTCCTCGTTCATCGTGAGGGTGACGTCCCACCCCCAGAACATGAACACGGACGCCGACAGGCCCATCACGATCATCGAGAGCCCGCCCTGGATCTCGAACGGGTTGAACCACGCGAGCTCCGGCAGGTTCGCCTCGAAGGCCCCGCCCTGCACGGTCTCGACGATCGCCATCACGGCGAAGAGCACGAGGATCGCGACCTGGAACGCGACGAGGCCGTACTGCAGCTTCTGCGAGGTCGACACGTCGCGATACGACACCCAGGTGGCGAGGGCGACGAAGATCAGGCACACCGCGACGTTCACGAACGGGTTGCGCGTGATGGATGCGATCTCCTCGTTGCCGGAGATCTGCGAGATCAGCAGGAAGAGGAAGTCGACGGCGATGCCGGCGAGGTTCGACAGCACGAGGATCGTCGCGACGATCAGACCCCACCCGGCCATCCACCCGACGTACGGCCCGAACGCGCGGGTGGCCCAGGTGAAGCTCGTGCCGGAGTCGGGCATGACCTTGTTGAGCTCGCGGTACCCGAAGGCGACGAGCAGCATCGGGATGAAGCCGAGCAGCAGGATGGCAGGCACCTGGAATCCGACGGCGCCGACGGCGCCGCCGATGCCGGCGGTGTACGTGTAGGCCGGGGCGATGCACGAGATGCCCATCACGAGGGCGCCGAGCACGCCGACGGTGCCGACGCTCAGGCCCTTGCGGGAGATTCCGGTCGTGACTCCGGAGTCGGGCGCCATCGCCCGATCGGTGCTGGACATCACTGTTCTCCTGCTTCAGCGCGGGTGCGCGGGACGACGATCATGGGTACGGGGAGCTCGTGCAGCATCTTCGCGGCGGTCGAGCCCAGGAAGAGACGCCGGGGCTGCGCCAGCCGGCTGGAGCCGACCATGACGACCTCGCCCGGATGCCAGCGCAGGTGCGCCACGGCGTCTTCGACGCTGTCGCCTGTCGCGCGCTCGACCTCGGCGGCGACGCCCTCGGGAAGAGTCGCCCGCACCTGAGCGAGCACGTCCTCCCCATGCGCGTTCTGCGCCAGGGTGATCGCTCCGGTGTCGAGGCCGGCCGGCACGTCGAACGGCACAAGCGAGACCAGTCGCAGGGTGCCGTGGGCCGCTGCCGCGAGTCGCGCGGCCGCGTCGACCACGGCGTCCGCTCCGGCGCGGGTGCCGACGGCCGCCGTGACGCGCGGGATCGGCGTCTCGGCGTCGGCGTTGTCACGCGAGCCGGCAGTCGCCAGCGCAACGGGGATCGGCGAGGAGTGCACGAGCTCCGAGGCGACGGAGCCGAGGCGGTGGCGGCCGAGGGTCGTGCCGTCGGCCGCGCCGACGACGACGAGCCGGGCGTCGAATTCCTCACCCGCGGCGATGATGCCCTCGGCGAAGGATTCGTTGAAGCGCACGTGCCCGAGGCAGCGGACGTCAGCGGGCACCTGGGCGACGGCTGCCCCCAGCCACTCCTCGGCCTGGGCGCGCACATGCGCCTCGAAGGCGCGCTCCGGGGGAACCACGGCCGCGCTGCGGGTTCCCTGGGGCGGAAGCACGATGACGAGATCGAGATGCGCGTCGATGCTGCGCGCCAGCCGCGCGCCGAGAGCGAGGGCGTCGGCGCCCTCATCCGTCGCCGTGTACCCGACGACGATCGACCCGCTCATGCTCCGCTGCTTCCGGTGCCGGCCGTCTCGAGGATCTGCGCGGCGGCGAGGCGGCCCATGCGGATCGCGCCGTCGACGTGCTGGTACCCGGCGCCCGCCATGTCGCTGCAGGCGAAGTGGATCGGACCGACCGCGGCGCGCAGGTCGGCGCCGTAGCGGTGCAGACCACCCATGTCGAAGCTCGCGGCGTAGGCGCCGCGGGTCCACTCCTCGCTGCCCCAGTCGCTCTCGTAGTACACGACCGGGGTCTTCGCCTCGGGGCCGTAGTAGTGCGACAGCGACTCGAGGATGCGCTCCTTGCGCTCCTCGGCGCCCAGGGTGAACAGGTCGTCGGCGTTCTGGTCGCTGACGAAGCCGACCAGCGTGCCGCGCTCATCGCCGTGGTTGGTGTTGTCGTACGCCTCATGAGAGAGCTCGTACGGGCTGAACGCGGTGCCGCTGAGGCCCTGCTCGCGCCAGAACGGGCGGTCGTACACGGCGTGCACCTTGATCACGAAGCCCATCGACAGGTGCTGGTGCAGCTGGTGCTGGCGGCGAGGCAGCGGCGGCACGAACGTGATGCGGTCGTAGAGCACGGGCGCGTGCGCGAGGATCGCGTGCCGTGCGCGGACGGTCATGCCGTCCGCGTGCGCGACGACTCCCTCGTCCGACCATTCGAGCGTGCGCACGGGCTGGTTCAGGAAGACGTCATCGCCGAGTCGCTCGGCGAGCAGCAGCGGAACCTGCTGCAGGCCGCCCACGACGCGCTTGTCGAGGATGAAGTCGGCGTCGACCAGGTTGGAGTACGAGCCGGCGGACGCCGCCATCAGCAGCGACTGCAGCAGCGAGAACGCGTGGGTCGGCTTGGTGAGCATGGCGGATCCGGTGGCGAATGCGAGGTTGCGGACGGCCTCGTCATCGTCGGTCTGCTGGCGCAGCCAGGCGTCCCACGTGACGGAGTCCCACTCTGCGGCGTTGGGGTGCTCCCAGGGGCGGTCGGGGTCGATCTCGGCGACCATCGCGTCGAGGCGCTCGGTGATCTCCGCGATCGTCGCCTCGGTCGCAGCCGACACGGGGAACATCTCACCGGTGAAGCGGTGCAGCGTGCCGTCGGGTCCGACGTAGACGCTGTCGCCCTCGCGGTAGCGGTCGAAGGTCTCCAGGCCCAGTTCGACGATGGTCTCCTTCAGCGCATCCTGGTCGGGCGAGACCCACTGGCCGCCGATCTCGAGCATCGCGCCCTCGATCTCGTCGGTCCACAGGCGTCCCCCGACCCGGTCGCGCGCCTCGAGCACCGCGACCGTCAAGCCGGCCTTGCGCAGCTCGTTCGCCGCGGTGGTGCCGGCGGCTCCCGCGCCGACGATGACGACGTCGCGCGTGATCTCGTGCTCTGCCATGGATGATCTCCTTTGATGCGGAATGGTGTCGAATGTGTGTCGGCCGCGACCCCTGATCCCCCGACCAGGGTCGCGGCCGACCGTCTCAGGCGCGCTGGAGCGCGGTGGCGAGCACGTCGAGGCCCTCGTTCAGCAGGTCGTCGCCGATCGACAGCGGCGGCAGGAAGCGGATGACGTTGCCGAAGGTGCCGCAGGTGAGGATGATGACGCCTTCGGCCACGCAGGCCTTGGCGACGGCGGCGGTCAGCGCGGCATCCGGCGCGCCCGTCTCGCCGTCGACGAACTCGACAGCGATCATGGCGCCGTGACCGCGGATGTCACCCAGGCGCGGGTCGCTCTCGCGGATCGCACGGAGACGCGTGGTGAGCACCTCGCCGATCTGGCGGGCGCGCTCGACGAGCCCGTCGTTCTCGAACGCGTCGATCGCGGCGAGCGCCGCGGCGCAGGCGATCGGGTTGCCGCCGTAGGTGCCGCCCAGGCCGCCGGCGTGCGCGGCGTCCATGATCTCGGCGCGGCCGGTGACGCCCGCGAGCGGCAGGCCGGCGGCGATGCCCTTGGCCGTGGTGATCAGGTCGGGCTCGATGCCGAAGATCTCGCTGGCGAACATCGCGCCGGTGCGGGCGAAGCCGGTCTGCACCTCGTCTGCGATGAAGACCACGCCGTTGTCCCGGCACCAGGCGACGATCGCGTCGAGGAACCCGTCGGCGGGGACGATGAATCCGCCCTCGCCCTGAATCGGCTCGATGATGACGGCGGCGAGACTGTCAGCGCCGATCTGCTTCTCGATGAGAGTGATGGCGCGCTTCGCCGCCTCGGCGCCGGTCAGGCCGTCGCGGTACGGGTACGACCCGGGCACGCGGTAGACCTCAGGGGCGAACGGACCGAAGCCTGCCTTGTAGGGCATCGACTTGGCCGTGAGCGCCATGGTGAGGTTGGTGCGGCCGTGGTAGCCGTGGTCGAAGGCGACGACAGCCTGGCGCCCGGTGTGCTTGCGGGCGATCTTGACGGCGTTCTCTACCGCCTCGGCACCGGAGTTGAAAAGGGCGGTCTTCTTCGGGAACTCACCGGGCGTGAGCCGGTTGAGGGCCTCGGCCACGTCGACGTACGACTCGTACGGCGAGACCATGAAGCAGGTGTGCGTGAACTGCGCGGCCTGTGCGGCGACGGCTGCGGCGACCTTGGGGTGGGCGTTGCCGACGCTGGTCACGGCGATGCCGGAGCCGAGGTCGATGAGCGAGTTGCCGTCGGCGTCTACGACGACACCGCCGCCGGCGGCCACGACCGAGACGGGCATGGAGTGCGCGACACCGGCGGCGACCGCGTCGGCCTTGCGGGCGAGGATGGCGGCCGAGCGCGGCCCGGGCAGCTCGGTGACGATGCGACGGACCTGCTCGAGGGTGGGTCCGCCGGTCGGTGTCGTGGAGGTCTCGTCGATGAGGGTCATGAGGCGAGGCTACGACTCGCGACTCCGCGCCGCATTCGCCGAAGCGTACACTTGTGATGGTCGATTCGCCACACCGTACAACAGGGATGGTGCCTTCATGGAGATCGCCAGCCCGCCCACGCTGCGCACCCTGCTCGAGCATGCGGATCTGCGTCTGAGTCTGGTGTCTGCCGGGCCCTCTCTGGCCGACGGGGCGCTCGACCTCCCCGTCCGCGGGGTGCACAGCTCGGATCTCGTCGATCCGACGCCGTTCCTCGCGGATGATCTCGTGCTGATGACCACGGGGAGCCAGTTCGCGGACCACGACGAGGCCGGGGTCACGGACTACGTCACGCGTCTCGTGCGCCGCGGCGTGCGGGGGCTGGGCTTCGGGTCGGGTGTGCACCGGGTCGGACCGCCCGACGAGCTCGTCAACGCGTGCGCGAGGGCCGGGCTCGTCCTGTTCGACGTGCCCTACGACATCCCCTTCCTCGCCGTCGCCCGAGTGCATGCGGAGGCGACGGCCTCGCATACGTACGCCAGGCGCACCTGGGCGCTCGAGGTGCAGCGCGCCCTGGCCGTGGCCGCGCTGCGGCCCCGCGGCCTGGAGGCGACGCTCGCGGAACTGGCTCGGCGGCTGGACTGCTGGGTGGGGCTGTTCGATTCGAGTGGGACGATTGCGCAGGAGCATCCGGCCGCTCTCTCGGGCGGTGCCGATGCCGTGGCGGATGCCGTCGCCGACCTGCTCGGCAGGGGAACGACCGCGACGCGTTCACTCGACGAGGGCGAGCGCACGGTGACGCTGTTCACCCTCGGACGCAGCTCGCAGCTGAAGGGCGTGATCGCGGCCGACCTCAGCCCCATCGACGCCGAGGCGCGCGCCGTCATCACGACGGCGATCGCCATGGCCGGCCTCGCGCTCGAGCAGAGCGAGCAGCTCGCTCGCGGGCGTCGCCGCATGCACACTCAGCTGCTCGCCTCGCTCCGGGCGGACGACCCCACACTCGCCCGGCGCACGCTCGGCGCCCTGCCGCCTGCGCCGATGGTCGTCGCGACCATCGCCGACGCGCCGGTCGATGCGATCGTCGGCTGGTTCGAGCGACAGCGGGCGGTCGGCGGCACGGTGTCGTTCGTGGCGGAGGATGCCGACGGGCTGACGATCTGCCTGGGCGCGTCTTCGCGCGGCCTGCTCGATCAGGTGGCGGATCGCTTCGGCATCCGGATCGGAGTGTCCGAACCGGCCGAGTACGCCGCGTTCTCGCATGCGCACGCGCAGGCCATGACCGCTGCGCAGCGTTCGGGTGGCGCGGGCGTGATCGAGTACCACGACGTCGAATCAGGCGGAGTGCTCGACGCTCTCGTCTCGGCCGAGACGCGCACGCTGGCCCGCACGAGGCTCGCACCACTGCGCGCGCACGATGCGACCACGGGCGCCGACCTGGAGCGCACCCTTCGCGCGTGGCTCGAACACGACGCCCGAGGTGAGCAGACCGCTGCCGCACTCGGCATCCATCGGCATACGCTGCGCAGCCGCATCGCGCAGGCCGCGGCTCTGCTCGGCACCGACCTCGCATCCTTCCCCGCTCGGGCGGAGCTGTGGGCGACGCTGCGCGCGGCCGGGTGACAGCGCGATCTCAGCGCGGCGCGTGCGCCTCGAGGAACTCGTAGACGTCCGTGGTGTCGACGCCGGGGAACGACCCGGTCGGCAGCGTGGCCAGCAGGGTGCGCGGGGTGCGCACGTTCGGCCACGCCTGGTCGCGCCAGCGCTGCTCGAGCTCGGCGGGGGCGCGCCGGCAGCACGTCTCGACGGAATGCTTCGACACTCCGCGGTTGGTGGTGTCCCGGCCGACGAACCACTTCGTGTCGTCGAAGCGCACGCCCACGCTCACCGAGTGCAGCCCTTCGCTCGACGGCTCGACGCGGGCGGTGCACCAGTAGGTGCCGTTGCCGGTGTCGGTGTACTGGTAGTACGGGTTGAAGCGGTCGTCGACGTCGAAGACCTCGCGGCTCGTCCACCGGCGGCAGCACATCTGACCCTCGATCGAGCCGAGGCGGTCGGTCGGGAAGTTCACGTCGTCGTTCTCGTACGCCTTGGTGATGGTGCCTGACTCGTGCACCTTGAGGAAGTGCACCGGGATGCCCAGGTGCCGGGTGGCCAGGTTGGTGAACCGGTGCGCTGCGGTCTCGTACGAGACGGAGTAGGCGTCGCGCACGTCTTCCACCGAGATGGCGCGGCGGTGCTTGGCGTCCTGCAGCACGGGCACGACATGCGCCTCGGGCACGAGCAGCGCGCCGGTGAGATAGTTCGTCTCGACGCGCTGGCGCAGGAACTCGGCATAGCTGCGCGGCTCGGAGTGTCCGAGGATGCGACTGGACAGGGCCTGCAGCACCGCCGTGCGCGCATCGCCCTTCGCCGCGACGCTGCTGGAGAGGTACAGCCGGCCGTGCGCGAGATCGGCCACACTGCGCGTGGACTGCGGCAGATCGCGCGCGTAGTGCAGGGTGAAGCCGAGGTGCGCGGCGATCTCCGACGCGGTGCGCTGGGTGAGCGGTCCGCCCGGGTGGCCGACGGCGTCGAGGATCTCACGTGCCTGTGCTTCGAGATCGGCGAAGTAGTTGTCCTGCCGCCGCATGAGGTGGCGCAACTCGAGGTTGGCGCGCCGCGCCTCCTCCGGGGTCGCGGCACGCTCGTCACGTAGCCGCTCGATCTCGCCGTGCAGCGCCAGCATGGCATCGATCGCCTCATCGGAAAGCGACTTGCCGATCCGGAACGACGGGATGCCGAGGGCCTGGAAGGTCTGCCCCTTCATGGCGCGCTCCAGCGCGATCTCGCGGGTTGCGCGCTCGTCGAGGGGCTCGCCCTCGAGCAGGCCGTCGAGAGTCGTGCCGAGCACCTTGGCGATCGTCTGCAGCAGGGTGAGCTTCGGCTCGCGCTTGCCCGTCTCGAACATCGACAGCTGGCTGGGGGCGCGGTCGATTCGCGACGCGAGCTCTTCCAGCGTCATCCCCCGCGCGGTGCGCAGCTGGCGGATGCGCCGGCCGATGGTCAGCGCATCGGCCTCCGGCTCAGGTCTCTGAGACGTAGAGATCATGGATGCAGTCTGTCACATAAGCAGAATTTTGCCCGAACTTCTCACCATGATCGGTCGGTGCACATGAAGTTCTTCACAGAAAGTGGATGTCAACAGCCGACCGCCCGGCCGACCGACATCCCACAGAGGAGACTGAACATGAGCACTTCCACTGCCACCGCCCCCACCCGGACCGTCGACGCTGCGGTCCTCCCGCGCATCGGTCCCATCCTGCACATCACAGGGCACCGACACGACCGCTATGACGAGATCCTCACGTCGGCGGCGGTCGCGTTCCTCACCGAGCTGCACCACCGATTCAGCGGACGCCGCCACGATCGCCTCGCGGACCGGCAGCGGGCACGGTTCGAGATCGGCAACGGTCACGACCCGCGCTTCCGGGACGACACCGCGTACATCCGCGACGACCACGACTGGCGCGTGGTCGGCGCCGGGCCCGGCCTCGAGGACCGTCGCGTCGAGATCACCGGCCCCTGCGACCCGAAGACGACCATCAACGCACTGAACTCCGGCGCCCAGGTCTGGCTGGCTGATCTCGAGGATGCGACCAGCCCGACGTGGCGCAACATCATCGGCGGCCAGCTGTCGCTGCGCGATGCGATCCGCGGTGAGCTGACCCACACGAGCGCCGACGGTCGCGAGTACCGCGTCCTGGCCGAGCGGACGCCCACGATCGTGATGCGTCCGCGCGGGTGGCACCTGAGCGAGAAGCACATCGAGTTCACCGATCGTTCGGGCCGCCGGCTCGCGGCATCCGCTGCACTGGTCGACTTCGGCCTCTACTTCTTCCACAACGCGCAGGCGCTGATCGACGCCGGCCGCGGACCCTACTTCTACATCCCCAAGCTCGAATCGCGCGAAGAGGCCCGGCTGTGGAACGACGTCTTCTCGTTCAGCGAGGAGTACATCGGGATCCCGCACGGCACCATCCGCGCGACGGTGCTGATCGAGACTCTGCCGGCCGCTTTCGAGATGGACGAGATCCTGTACGAGCTGCGCGATCACTGCGCGGGCCTCAACGCCGGACGCTGGGACTACATCTTCTCGATCATCAAGAACTACCGCGGGCGCGGGGCACGATTCGTGCTGCCCGACCGCAGTGAGGTCACGATGACGGTGCCGTTCATGCGGGCGTACACCGAGCTGCTCGTGAAGACCTGCCACCGGCGCGGGGCGCACGCGATCGGCGGCATGAGCGCCTTCATCCCGAATCGGAGCGACGTCCAGACCACCGAGCGCGCGCTCGAGAAGGTCGCCGCAGACAAGCGGCGCGAGGCCGGCGACGGATTCGACGGCACCTGGGTGGCGCATCCTGACCTCGTTTCCACGGCGAGGGCCGAGTTCGACGCCGTGCTCGGCGAGCGCCCGCACCAGCTCGACCGCCGGCGCGACGACGTCGAGGTGACAGCGGCTCAGCTGCTCGACCTGCGCATCGGCCGCCCGGTGACCGACGCCGGCGTCCGCGAGAACGTGTCGGTGGCGATCCGCTACCTCGAGGCGTGGCTGCGCGGTCAGGGCGCCGTCGCCATCGACGGACTGATGGAGGACGCCGCGACCGCGGAGATCAGCCGGTCCCAGGTGTGGCAGTGGATCCACCAGGACCGCCGCACCGCAGAGAGCACCGCGATCACCGTCGAGCACGTCGAGGGTCTGATCCGCGACGTGCTCGCCGAGAGCCGCCCATCGGCAGGCTCAGGGGCCCGGAAAGACCGTTTCGACGACGCCGCCGAGATCTTCCGCCAGGTCACGCTGCAGCCCGAGTTCCCGGCATTCCTCACCCTGCCGGCGTACGCCCGCTACCTGACCGACAACGACTGACCGCCCGCTCACCACACGAAGGACGCACCATGACCCGCTACCAGGACGACATCGACGCCATCCGCCGGCTCAGGGAGGCACAGGGCTCCGGCTGGTCTGCCATCGACCCTGAATCCGCAGCGCGCATGCGCGCGCAGAACCGGTTCCGCACCGGGCTCGAGATCGCGCAGTACACGGCCGACATCATGCGCCGCGACATGCAGGAGTACGACGCCGACTCCTCGCTGTACACCCAGTCGCTCGGCGTCTGGCACGGCTTCATCGGCCAGCAGAAGATGATCTCGATCAAGAAGCACATGAAGTCGACGAACAAGCGCTACCTGTACCTGTCGGGATGGATGGTCGCGGCCCTGCGCTCGGAGTTCGGACCGCTCCCCGATCAGTCGATGCATGAGAAGACTGCCGTCCCCGCGCTGATCGAGGAGCTCTACACCTTCCTCCGGCAGGCGGATGCCCGCGAGCTCGACCTCCTGTTCACCCAGCTCGACGCCGCCCGGGCTGCCGGCGATGAGACCGCTGCCGAGTTCGTCCAGGCGCAGATCGACGGCTTCGAGACGCACGTCGTGCCGATCATCGCCGACATCGACGCCGGCTTCGGCAACCCCGAGGCGACGTATCTGCTCGCCAAGAAGATGATCGAGGCGGGCGCCTGCGCCATCCAGATCGAGAACCAGGTGTCGGACGAGAAGCAGTGCGGCCATCAGGACGGCAAGGTCACCGTGCCGCACGAGGACTTCCTCGCGAAGATCAACGCGGTGCGCTACGCCTTCCTCGAGCTCGGCATCGACAACGGTGTCATCGTCGCCCGCACCGACTCGCTCGGCGCAGGGCTCACCCAGAAGATCGCCGTCTCACACGGGCCGGGCGACCTGGGCGACCAGTACAACTCCTTCCTCGACGTCGACGAGATCGCCGCCGACGACCTCGGCGACGGCGATGTGGTGATCAAGCGCGATGGCCGGCTGGTGCGCCCCAAGCGCCTGGCGAGCAACCTGTACCGGTTCCGCCCCGGCACCGGCGAGGACCGCGTGGTGCTGGACTGCATCACCTCGCTGCAGCACGGCGCTGATCTGCTGTGGATAGAGACCGAGAAGCCGCACGTCGAGCAGATCGCCGGCATGGTCGATCGCATCCGCGAGGTGGTCCCGGACGCGAAGTTGGTCTACAACAACAGCCCGTCGTTCAACTGGACGCTGAACTTCCGCCAGCAGGCGTACGACCTGGTCACCGAGCGCGGCGAAGACGTGTCGGCGTACGACCGCGACAAGCTCATGAGCGTCGAGTACGACGACACCGAGCTCGCCGCGCTGGCCGACGAGAAGATCCGCACCTTCCAGCGCGACGGCTCGGCTCGGGCCGGCATCTTCCACCACCTCATCACCCTGCCGACGTACCACACGGCCGCGCTGTCGACGGACGACCTCGCGAAGGGGTACTTCGGCGACGAGGGGATGCTGGCGTACGTGCGGGGCGTGCAGCGTCGCGAGATCCGCGGCGGGATCGCCACGGTCAAGCATCAGAACATGGCCGGCTCCGACCTCGGCGACACCCACAAGGAGTACTTCGCCGGCGAGGCCGCGCTGAAGGCCGGTGGCGCGCAGAACACGATGAACCAGTTCCACTGACCGCCCTTCGACGGGCTCAGGGACCAAGATGGGACGCTGAGCCTGTCGAAGCGCATCCGCCCCCACTCCCCCGCCTCGTAGGATCTGACCATGACCTCCACCGCCGATCTCTACGACCAGCATGGCGACGATTTGCAGTCGCTTCCTCTGCAGCTGCGCTCCTTCGGCGGCGTCACCGCGTTCGAGGGCCCGATCCGCACCGTCCGCTGCTTTCAGGACAACGTGCTGCTGAAGTCACTGCTCTCCTCCCCAGGCGACGGTGCCGTGCTCGTCGTCGACGGCGACGGCTCGTACGGCACCGCGCTGATGGGCGACATGATCGCGCAGCTGGCGGTGGACAACGGCTGGGCGGGCGTTGTGATCAACGGCTGCGTGCGCGACAGCGCCGCGATCGGACGGATGCCGCTCGGAGTGAAGGCGCTGGGCACCAACCCGCGCAAGAGCGGCAAGCAGGGCGCCGGTGAGACCGACGTCACCGTCGAGTTCGGTGGCGTCATCTTCCGCCCGGGGGCTCGACTGTATGCCGACGAGGACGGTGTGCTCGTCGAGCGCTGACCGGTCCACCGCTGCGCACGGCGGGCGTACCCTGGTCGCATGAGCGGGACCACCATCGGATCACGGACGCCGCAAGACGACATCGCGCGCGAGTTCCTGCACAACTACCGCAGGGGCGCCCGGCTGCTGGCTGTCGCCGCGACGGATGCCGCGCGCTCCGCCGATCTCGCCGACGAGCTCGCGGCGGCTCTGCGCACGCAGGGCGTTGCTGCGGCCGTCACCCTTCAGTGCGGTCGCGGCGAGAGTGAGCTGCGAAGCGAGGTGGTCGTGCCCATCCGGGATGCCGGCATCAACGCCGTGACCATCGTCTGCGGAGATGCGTCGCTGCTCGCCGAGCGCACCCGGTGGATGTGGCACTTCAGCATCTGGCTCGCCGATGGAGGCGAGATGGCGAACACGGATGCGGACGCGATCATCGACATCACCGATCCGCGGCGTCCGGTCCGCCGCTTCGCCGACTTCTGCCAGTGCGACGTCGGCTAGACCGACGGCAGGAGAGGCACGGCCGGTGTCGTCTCGGCGACCGCCCGAGTACGATCGGAGTCGTGACCGAACGCGCTCCCCTGTCCCGCAAGCTGTCCGCCATCGCCGAGTCCGCCACGCTGAAGGTGGATGCCAAGGCCAAGGCTCTCAAAGCCGAGGGCAAGCCGGTGATCTCGTACGCCGCAGGCGAGCCGGACTTCGCCACGCCGCAGTTCATCGTCGACGCGGCGGCGAAGGCTCTCGCCGATCCCGCGAACTACCGCTACACGCCCGCCGCCGGCCTGCCCGAACTGCGCGAGGCGATCGCCGCGAAGACCGCGCGCGACTCCGGCCTTGAGGTCTCGCCCGCCCAGATCATCGTCACCAACGGCGGCAAGCAGGCGGTGTACCAGGCCTTCCAGGCGGTCGTGAACCCCGGCGACGAGGTGCTGCTGCCCGCGCCGTACTGGACCACCTACCCCGAGGCCATCCAGCTGGCCGACGGCGTGCCCGTCGAGGTCTTCGCCGGCGCCGACCAGGAGTACAAGGTCACCGTCGAGCAGCTCGAGGCCGCGCGCACCGAGCGCACCACCGTGCTGGTGTTCGTCTCACCGTCCAACCCGACCGGGTCGGTCTACTCGGCCGAGGAGACGAAGGCGATCGCCGAATGGGCGCTCGAGCACGGCATCTGGGTCATCAGCGACGAGATCTACCAGAACCTGACCTACGAGGGCGTCAAGGCGACGTCGATCGTCGAGGCGCTGCCGGCGATCGCCGAGCAGACGATCCTCGTCAACGGCGTCGCGAAGACGTACGCGATGACCGGATGGCGGGTGGGCTGGATGGTCGGACCGGCGGATGCCATCAAGGTCGCCGCCAACCTCCAGTCCCACCTGTCGAGCAACGTGAACAACGTCGCTCAGCGTGGCGCGATCGGCGCACTGAACGGCCCGCAGGACGAGGCCGAGAAGATGCGCGAGGCGTTCGACCGCCGTCGCAAGCTGATCGTGGCAGAGCTGTCGAAGATCGACGGCATGGTCGTGCCCACCCCGACCGGCGCGTTCTACGTCTATCCGGATGTGCAGGGCCTGCTCGGTCGCACCTGGACGCGGCGCGACGGCAGCACGGTGACGCCGACCACCTCGCTCGAGCTCGCCGACTTCATCCTCGACGAGGCCGAGGTCGCGGTCGTGCCCGGTGAGGCCTTCGGCCCGTCGGGGTACCTCCGCCTGTCGTACGCCCTGGGAGACGTCCAGCTGCTCGAGGGCGTGCAGCGCCTGCAGGCCCTGTTCTCCGCCTGACCTCGGGCGCCGAGACCCCTATCTGCCGTCGACACCCCCAGGTGCGGACATCCGTACCTGGGGGTGTCGGCGCGAAGTGGGGGTGTCGACCGTTCTCAGCCCTGATGTCCGATCAGCCAGGGCACCCCGAACCGGTCGACGAGCGTGCCGTCATGGTCGCCCCACGGGCGCTTCTGCAGCGGATCGATGACGGTGCCGCCCTCGGCGAGCGCGGCGAACCATGATGCGAGCGTGGCCGGATCGGCCGTGCCCAGCAGCGAGAAGAACATGCCGGTCATCTCGAGCGTGCTCTCGCCGGCAGCGGCATCCGCTCCAGCCAGCTCGACCGGGCCGTCCACGAGCATGCCGTGAGCGATCGCGTCGCCGGGCCCATCAGCGCGCCCGGCATCCGCGTAGGTGAACAGCCGCGTCTCACCGCCGAACACCGACGCGTAGAACGACAGGGCCTCGGCGGCATTGCCGGGGAACAACAGGTACGGGATGAGTCCGCTCATCCGGCGAGTGTACGCCGCTGCGTCTGGGCGTCTACAGCTCCACTCCCACGAGCACGGGCTCGGGCTGCAGCAGCAGCCCGAACTCCGCGTGCACACGGCTCTGGATGAAGCGCGCGAGTTCGCTCAGCTCGGCGGCAGTCGCGCCGCCTCGGTTGGTGAGGGCGAGCGCGTGCTTGGTCGACAGTCCGGCGCGGGACTGCGGCAGGCGGAACCCCTTGCCGATCCCGGAGTTCTCGATCAGCCACGCCGCGCTGACCTTGACGGCGCCCGGCGCGCGCTCCTTGCGCGGCGCGAGCCCGAAGTACGACTCCAGGGGGATCACCGTCACGGCATCCAGGTCCGGCTCGACCGGCCACTGCGGGCACTCCGGCGGCAGCGTGCGCGCGACCGGCTCGGGGACGATCGCGTTCTGGAAGAACGAGCCCGCGCTCCACGTGTCCGGGTCGTCCGCGTCGAGCAGCATCCCCTTCACCGCGCGCGTCCCGAGGATGCGCGAGCGCACCCACTCCAGTGGCACCGGCGCCTCGTCGACCAGCCCCAGAGCCCGACGCAGCTGGTCCCCGCGCACGACGCGCCCCTTGTCTGCGGTGACGGCGAGGTCGAGCGTCACGGAGAGGATGACAGCGCGACGACCCTGCGCCTCGCCGTAGTGATGCTTGAGCACCGAGGTGCGGAAACCGAGTGCGAGATCGGCCGCCGGAACGACGATCGGCGCCTCGGCGTGCTCGTCGATCAGCTCGACCTCGACGAGCGTCTCCTGGATCTCCTGCCCGTACGCACCCACGTTCTGCACGGGCGCGGCGCCGACAGTGCCCGGGATGCCGCTCATCGCCTCGATTCCGGCGTAGCCGCGCTCGACTGCATACGCGACCAGCGCGTCCCAGTTGTGCCCGGCCTGCACGCGCAGTCGGATGCGTCCCTCGTGCGGCGACGGGAGCTCCTCGATGCCCTGCGTGCACACGCGGATGACCGTGCCCTCGAACGGGTCGTCGCCGATGAAGAGGTTCGATCCTCCGCCGAGGACGAACCAGTCCTCACCGGACTTCCACACGTCGTCCAGAGCGGCCAGCAGCTCCTCGCGGGTGCTCGCCTGCAGCATCCGCTGCGGCGCAGCCCCGGTGCGCAGCGTGGTCAGCTCGCGCAGCGCAACGGGAGCGATCTCGACGATCTCGACGGATGCCATCTCAGACCGCGACCCGCAGCTGTGCCTTCACCAGCACGGTCGTGTCCGCGCAGCGGACGGTCAGGTCCACCCGCACCGCCTCATCGTCCACCGCGCCGACCTTGCCGACGACGTGCACGTCAGCACCGGTCTCGGCGTCGACGAGGACGGGCTTGGTGAAGCGCACGCCGTACTCGAGCACGCGGACGCCGGCCGGCAGCGCGGCGACGACGACCGACGATGCCAGGCCCATCGTCAGCATCCCGTGCGCGAGGACACCGGGCAGACCGACCGCGGTCGCGATGTCGTCCCGGTAGTGGATCGGGTTGAAATCGCCGGAGGCTCCGGCGTAGCGCACGAGTGACTCACGAGTGAGATGCACGCTGCGCTCGGCGATCACATCGCCGACCGCGAAGACGGACTCGGCCATCACTGCGCTCCCTCTTCCCCGACCAGCAGCACGCTGGTGGCGGTGACGACGTGATCACCGGCGGCGTCAGTGATCGTCGCCTGGCTGGTGATCATGGCGTTGCCGCCCAGCGCGCGAATGCCGGTCACGACCAGCTGCGCGGTGAGCTCGTCGCCGGCGACGATCGGACGGCTGTAGCGGAACCGCTGCTCGGCGTGGATCGTGCGCGAGAGCACGATGCCGGAGTCGGGTTCGCTGAGCAGCTGCTGCAGGGTGAGGTCCTGGATGACCATCGGGAAGGTCGGCGGCGCCACCACATCGGAGTAGCCGGCGGCCTGCGCTGCGGCGACGTCGGTGTGCTGGGGCGCGTCGGCGAAGACCGCACGCGCGAACTCGCGCACCTTCTCTCGACCGACGAGGTACGGGGCGGTCGGTGGGAACTCCCTGCCGACCAGTTCACTGTTCACGGGCACCTCACGATCCTATCCGCCGCGTGCCTGCCCGCCCCCTCGCGGGCTCCCAGCGAAAACCCTCAGCGTCCGCGGCTGCGCAGCGCCTTGAGTGACATCTGCACCGCGATGACCACGAGGTAGGCAGCGAACAGGATGTTGCCGAGAAGCGGATCGATCAGCGTCGCCAGCCATGCCCCGACTGCGGTGGTCGTGCACGCGGCGACGCCGATGAGCGCGGCGGCGAGCAGGTCGACGTTGCGGTGGCGCAGGTTGCCGACCGTGCCGGATACCGCAGTGGGGATCATCATGAGCAGGGAGGTCCCCTTGGCGACGAGATCGCTCGTGCCGAAGCCCAGCATCAGCACGGGCACGATGATCACTCCCCCGCCGACTCCGATCAGCCCGGCGATGACGCCGGTCACCACTCCGACCAGGACCAGGCCGACGCCGTTCAGCCAGTTCAGCTCGAACTCGGCTGCCCGCGAGGGGATGACCAGGAACAGGCTCACGATGACGATCACGAGGAACACCACGAAGCCCCAGCGCAAGGCACTCTGGGATACCCGCGGCAGCAGCCGCGCGCCGATCTGCGCACCGACGACGGCGCCCGCCGCGAGGATCAGCGCGGGGATCCAGGCGACCGAGCCGGATGCCGCGTACGAGATCACGCCGACCGCCGCGGTGGGGACGATGGCCGCGAGCGAGGTGCCGGCGGCACGTCGCTGATCGAAGCTCAGCAGCAGCACGAGCAAGGGAACGATCACCGTGCCGCCGCCGACCCCGAAGAGTCCCGACAGCAGTCCCGCCGTGAGGCCGATGCCGATGAAGGTGAGGTAGGCGCGGGGCCCCCGGACGATGGCCTCTTGCTCTGCGTTCACGCAGTCCAGCGTATCGCCGGCGGCCCCGCGCTCCTGATCCGTGCCCTGCTCGGGCACGGTGGTGGCCCTCCTCAGACCTCCTGATCCGCCTTGATCGGCACGGCGATCGACTCGGTCAGCGCCTGCTCGTAGCGGCGCTGACGCCGCCGCAGCCAGAGTCCGCCCGCGACCAGCGCCGCGAGCACCGCGTAGGCGCTGGCCGCGAACGGCTGGGCCACCAGGGTCGTCGGGTCACCCCGGGCATCCGACCTCACCTATGTCGTGGTGGCCGACGCCGACGGCATCCGCTTCTCGCATCCCAATCCCGAGCGGATCGGCCAGAAGGTGTCGACCGATGCGTCGGTGCCGCTCTCCGGTGAGATCTACATGGGCACGCAGACCGGCACGCTCGGCCCGTCGTGGCGCGTGAAGGGGCCGGTCTTCGACGGCTCCGAGGTGATCGGCACGGTCTCGGTCGGCATCCTCGAGTCTCAGGGCACGGGAGAGTTCGTCGGCAATCTCACGTGGATCATCGGCGCGATGCTGGTCGCGGTGGTGCTGGGCATCTTCGGCTCTGCGTGGGTGACGGCGGTGATCCGCAGACGCATCCACCTGCTCGAGCCGCATGAGATCACCGCTCTGGTGCGCAACCAGGAGACGACGCTGCACGGCCTCAGCGAGGGCGTGATCACGGTCGACTCCTCGGGGACGATCACGCTGGCCAATGACGCCGCTGCCCGTCTGCTGGGGGCGGATGACGGAGTCCTGACCGGTGCGCGGGCGGCGGACGTGCTCGACGACGAGCTGCTCGCCGTGCTGCGCGACGGGGAGGATGCGGGGCGTCCGGTGATCGTCGGCAGCCATGTGCTGGTCGCTCGCGGCACCGGTGCGCGGCTGGACGGCGAAGCGGTGGGTGCCACCCTGCTGCTACGCGATCACACGGAACTGCACGACGTCGTGCGCCGGGTGGAGGCGGCGGATGCCATCATCGCGTTCCGCCGCCGTGCCGGCCTTCCCAAGGGGCTCAGCGCCGAGACACTCGACCGGGTCGTCATCGCACTCGACGAGCACCCCGACACGTCAGCGGCCGAACTCGGCGATGTGCTCGGGATGTCCAGGGTGAGCGCGCGGCGCTATCTCGAGCACCTCGCGAGCACGGGTCGCGCGGTGCGCGCCCTGGATTACTCCACCAAGGGCCGCCCCGGCACCCGCTACCGGACCATTGAGACGGTGTCTCAAGCCGTGCGAGACTGACACCCAGAAGCCGCCGCTCTGATCGAAGGAGATCACATGCTTCGCAGCAGCCTGCCCGACGTCGACATCCCCGCGGTCGCCATCTTCGACTACCTGTTCGCGGATCTCGACGATGCCGCGCTCGACTCCATCGCGATCGTCGACGGCACGTCGGGAACCGAGACGACCTACCGGCAGCTGGTCGGTCAGATCGATCTGTTCGCCGGAGCGCTGGCCGCTCGGGGCATCGGGGTGGGCGATCGTGTGGCCGTGCTCTGCCCGAACGTCCCGGCCTTCGCCACCGTGTTCCACGGCATCCTGCGCGCGGGTGCCACGGCGACGACGATCAATTCGCTGTACACGGCAGACGAGATCGCCAGCCAACTCGAGGACGCTGACGCGCAGTGGCTCGTCACGGTCGGTCCCCTGCTGGCCGGGGCGAAGGAAGCGGCGCGGCGCCGCGGTCTGCCCGACGATCACCTCATCGTGCTGGACGGTGCAGAGGGGCACCCGAGCCTGCGCGACCTGCTGGGCGAGGGGCACACCGCCCCGGACGTGTCGTTCGACCCGGCCACGCATCTCGCCGTGCTGCCCTACTCCTCCGGCACGACCGGGCGACCCAAGGGCGTCATGCTCACGCATCGCAACCTCATCGCCAATGTCGCGCAAGCCCAGGCGATGCTGAGCGTGGACCGCTCCGACCGGATCCTGGCGGTGCTGCCGTTCTTCCACATCTACGGCATGACCGTGCTGCTGAACTTCGCGCTGCGCGTGCGCGCGGGACTCGTCACGATGCCGAAGTTCGACCTGATCGAGTTCCTGCGCATCATCGCCGAGCATCGCACCACCTGGGTGTTCATCGCCCCGCCGATCGCGGTCGCCCTCGCCAAGCACCCGGTCGTCGACCAGTACGACCTGTCGGCGGTGAAGGTGATCTTCTCGGGCGCCGCGCCCCTCGACGGCGGCCTGGCGAATGCGGTCGCCCGCCGGCTGGGGTGCGAGGTCGTGCAGGGCTACGGGCTCACCGAGACGAGCCCCGCGGTGAACCTCATCCCCGCCGAGCGCACCGATATCGACAAGTCGTCGATCGGTCCGCTCGTGCCGAACACCGAGGCGCGCCTGGTCGACCCGGAGACGGGAACGGACGTGACTGTGCCGCACAGCGGCGCGAGCGCGGCCGGCGAGCTGTGGGTGCGCGGGCCCCAGGTCATGGTGGGATATCTGAACAGACCGGACGCCACCGCCGAGATGCTCGACGCCGACGGGTGGCTGCACACCGGCGACATCGCCACGGTGACCGCCGACGGAATCTTCCGCATCGTCGACCGCCTGAAGGAGCTGATCAAGTACAAGGGCTACCAGGTCGCGCCCGCGGTGCTGGAGGCAGTGCTGCTGGAGCATCCGGCAGTGGCGGATGCCGCGGTGATCGGGGTGACGGATGCGGACGGCCAGGAGGTGCCGAAGGCGTTCGTCGTGACGCAGCCCGATGCCGCGCTGACCGCCGATGAGGTGATGGAGTTCGTGACGGCGAGGGTCGCGCCGCACGAGCGCGTGCGGCGGGTGGAGTTCATCGACGCGGTGCCGAAGTCCGGCTCGGGGAAGCTCCTTCGAAAGGACCTGCGCGCGCGCGAGAGCCGCTGACCCGGTCTTGCCCATCGGGTCGGGCCCGGTCTGGCCCCGGCCTGCTGTGCACGCGAAGAAGCCCGCCTCCCCGGAAGGGGCGGCGGGCTTCTTCGAAGCGGGGAAGGTCTTACTCGGCCTTCTCCTCGGCAGGAGCCTCGGTGGTCTCCTCCGCGGACTCCACGGGAGCCTCGGTGGTCTCCTCGACCGGAGCCTCGGTGGTCTCCTCGGCGGGAGCCTCCTCGACCTTCTCGGCCTTCGGGGTCTCGGCAGCGGGCTTGGCGGCCTTGCGCTTCGGGGTGACCGGCTCGAGGACGAGCTCGATCACGGCCATGGGCGCGTTGTCACCCTTGCGGTTGCCGATCTTGGTGATGCGGGTGTAGCCGCCCTCACGCTCGGCGACCAGCGGTGCGATCTCGTTGAACAGCACGTGCGCGGCATCCTTGTTGGAACGCAGCACCGTGAGCGCACGACGACGCGCGTGCAGGTCGCCGCGCTTGCCGAGCGTGATGAGGCGCTCGGCGAGCGGACGCAGGCGCTTGGCCTTGGTCTCGGTCGTCTTGATCGACTTGTGGGTGAACAGCGCGGCCGCGAGGTTCGCGAGAAGCAGGCGCTCGTGTGCGGGGCCGCCTCCGAGGCGGGGACCCTTGCTGGGCTTGGGCATAATCGTCTAACTCCTGATCAGGAAGATGTCGGGTTTCAGAAGGACTCGTCTTCGCCTGCGCTGTAGAAGTGGGCGCCGTCGAAACCGGGCACCGAATCCTTCAGCGACAGACCGAGCGAGACGAGCTTGTCGCGCACCTCGTCGACCGACTTCTGTCCGAAATTGCGGATGTTCATCAGCTGCGTCTCGGAAAGGGCGACCAGCTCCGAAACGGTGTTGATGCCCTCCCGCTTGAGGCAGTTGTACGAGCGCACCGACAGATCGAGGTCCTCGATCGGCATGGAGAGCTCGCTGGAGAGTGCAGCCTCGACCGGCGGCGGGCCGATCTCGATGCCCTCGGCTTCGACGTTCAGCTCGCGGGCGAGGCCGAACAGCTCGGTGAGGGTCTTCGCCGCGGATGCGACCGCGTCACGCGGGAGGATCGACGACTTGGTCTCGACGTCCAGGACGAGCTTGTCGAAGTCGGTGCGCTCACCGGCACGGGTGGCGTCGACGCGGTAGCTGACCTTGAGCACCGGGGAGTAGATCGAGTCGACCGGGATCTGGCCGGCCTCGGCGTACTCGTTGCGGTTCTGCGCTGCGGAGACGTAGCCGCGGCCACGCTCGATGGTGAGCTCGAGCTCGAAGCGCGCGGTGTCGTTGAGCGTCGCGATGACCAGGTCGGGGTTGTGCACCTCGACACCCGCCGGAGCGGAGATGTCGGCTGCGGTGACCTCGCCGGCGCCCGTCTTGCGCAGGTACGCGGTGATGGGCTCGTCGCGCTCGCTCGAGACGACGAGCTGCTTGATGTTGAGGATGATCTCGGTGACGTCCTCCTTCACACCGGGGATCGTGCTGAACTCGTGCAGCACGCCGTCGATGCGAATGGTGGTGACCGATGCGCCGGGGATCGACGACAGCAGGCTGCGGCGCAGCGCGTTGCCGATCGTGTATCCGAAGCCGGGCTCGAGCGGCTCGATGATGAACCGGCTGCGGTTCTCGGAGATCTTCTCCTCGGTGAGAGTGGGACGCTGTGCGATCAGCACTATGTGTTCCTTTCGATCACATGCCCGCTATATGACATGTGGGTGGTGAGGTCTGAAGTTGTGGAAGAGCGTGGGCACGTCCGCCCCTCCCGCGCCGACGACGGCTCGGGAGGGGCAGACAGCGCATCAGACGCGGCGGCGCTTCGGCGGACGGCAGCCGTTGTGCGCCTGCGGGGTGACATCCTGGATGGACCCCACCTCGAGGCCGGCGGCCTGCAGCGAGCGGATTGCGGTCTCGCGGCCCGAGCCCGGACCCTTCACGAAGACGTCGACCTTCTTGACGCCGTGCTCGGCTGCCTGGCGAGCAGCGGACTCCGCTGCCATGCCGGCGGCGTACGGCGTCGACTTGCGCGAGCCCTTGAAGCCCACGCCACCAGACGAGGCCCAGCTGATGACAGCGCCGGACGGGTCGGTGATCGAGACGATGGTGTTGTTGAACGTCGACTTGATGTGGGCGTGGCCCAGCGCGATGTTCTTCTTCTCCTTGCGGCGCGGCTTGCGCGCGGCGGCCTTGGGTGCAGCCATGAAAGTGTTCTCCTATTCCCTGGCCGCTTAGCGGGCCTTCTTCTTGCCGGCGACGGTGCGCTTCGGGCCCTTGCGGGTACGCGCGTTGGTCTTGGTGCGCTGACCGCGGACCGGAAGGCCACGACGGTGGCGCAGGCCCTCGTAGGAGCCGATCTCGACCTTGCGGCGGATGTCGGCGGCGACCTCGCGGCGCAGGTCACCCTCCACCTTGTAGTTGCCTTCGATGTGGTCGCGCAGGGCGACCAGCTGCTCGTCGGTGAGGTCCTTGACGCGGATCGACTCGTCGATCTCGGTCGCCTTGAGGATCTCGACGGAGCGGGTACGGCCGATGCCGTAGATGTAGGTGAGGGCGATCACCACGCGCTTGTCGCGCGGGATGTCAACGCCGGCAAGACGTGCCATGCGGTTCTCCTGGAGTGTGATGGAGGTGTGGAGCAGAATCCGTTCCCGGGCCTCCGCCCCGGGGTGTCCGCCGTCTGCTGGGCTCTGTGCAGAACCCGGCAGTCGGCATCCGACCTGCCTGTATCAGATTTTCAGTTGTACGAGGTCGGTCTCAGCCCTGGCGCTGCTTGTGACGCGGGTTCGACTTGCAGATGACCATGACGCGTCCGTGACGACGGATCACGCGGCAGTGGTCGCAGATGGGCTTGACGCTGGGGTTGACCTTCATGATTTTCCTAATCGCTGTCTTCGTACCGCCCCGACGGGGCAGGCCGTTACTTCTCGACCGATCAGCGGTAGCGGTAGACGATCCGGCCGCGGGTCAGGTCGTAGGGCGAGAGCTCCACGACCACGCGGTCCTCGGGGATGATGCGGATGTAGTTCTGCCGCATCTTTCCGGAGATCGTGGCGAGCACCTTGTGTCCGTTGCTGAGCTCAACGCGGAACATCGCGTTGGGCAGCGCCTCGGAAATGACGCCCTCGATCTCGATGACACCGTCTTTCTTAGCCATAGCCTCGCTGACGCTTCTGCAGATCGGTCGATCTGCGGTGGGTGGGTGATGAGTGGTGGTGCCGCCTGTTCGGACACGCCAGAACAGGCGCAAGGCACCAACGCTCCATGGTATACCCTCGCGGGGCATCCGGCAAACGCGGGTCAGCTGATGAGGTCGATCATCTTCTGCAGCTCGCCCTTCTGGAAGTCCAGCCGCTCGCCGTTGATGTCCACGGTCGGGGTGCCCTTGATCTCGTGCTGCACGGCCTGCGCAGCGCCCCACTTCTTGTAGGTGCCCTCTGTGATGCACGATGCGGCCTTGTCTGCACCGGTCTGCTTCGCGAAGTCGGCGAGCTGCTCGTCGGTGAGTCCCGGAGTGTTCTCCTCGGGCTGGTTCTCGAAGAGCGTGTTCATGTAGTCGAGGGCCTTGTCCGGCGCCTTCTCGGCCACGCAGAACACGGCGTTGGCCGCGCGGGAGGAGTAGTCCGTGCCCTGCGAGAAGCGATCGAGGATCGCGATCGGGTGGTATTCGAGTGTGATCTTCCCGTCCTCGGCGGCTTTCTGCAGCTGCTCGCCGTAGGTCTGCTCGAAGTCGTTGCAGATGGGGCACATGAAGTCGATGTAGACGGCCACGGTGTCCTTGCCGTCGCCGTAGGTGATGGCACCGGTCTCGGCGTCGAGGATCTTGCTGGACGGCGCGGGGCCGGCATCCGTGGCCTTGTTGTTCAGCGCGACGACGACGATGCCGAGCACGACGAGCACGACGACGACGGCGATGGAGATCCCGATGGCGAACCAGTTGGGCTTGCTCTGGGCGTGGGCCATGACAGTCCGATCTTCAATGGCAAAATTGTCGCCACCCATTCTGCCGTCCGCTCACTATGCCCCGCATGTGAGCCCGCCGCCGTTCCCGTGCGCGTCCCCACCACGCTCCGCGCTCCCCCAGCGAGAAACCACATTGCGCGTCAGAAACCAGCGCAGCCGTGGTTTCTCGCGCGCGAAGAGGATTCTCACGCACAAGGTCGTTTCTCACCTTGGCGCGCTCGTACTGCACAGGCGGCACTCTCGCCCGAAGGCTCCACAGATGGCAGAATCCGCGTGCGCGCGGGGATCTATGTCGAACGCGCGGCGTACGAGAACCTGCCGGCATGGCAGCGATACGCCGTCCGTGTGCACGCGTTCGCGCGCAAGCATCCCGACGCCGTCCTGTGCCTCGAGTCCGCCGCGGTGCTGCTCGGGCTGCCTTACTTCAACGAGCCCAAGGACATCCACGTCTACGATGCGGGCCGCTCCGCATCCCGGCGGTTCGGCGATGTCGCGGTGCACACGAGCGCGAACCCGCGCGAGTTCGGGAATGTCCGGGGCGTGCTCACGACCTCTCCCCTCGACACCGCCGTGGACCTGATTCGCGTGCTCCCCCTCGCGCAGGGCCTCGCTGTCGCCGATGCCGCCGTCTCGCCCAGGCAGGAGGGCTTCACCAGTGTGGACGCGATACGCGACCTGGGGCTCTCACAGCAGAATCGACGCGGCCGCGGACCGATGGCCTGGGTGCTCGACCACGCAGATGGCGGTGCGGAGTCGCCTGCGGAAAGCGTGAGCCGGGCGGTCATCACCTGGTGCGGCTTCGAGCACCCAAAGCTGCAGCGCGAGTTCCATTACGAGGACGAAGTCGATCGCGTCGACTTCCTGTTTCCGTCCGTGAACGCCATCGGTGAAGCCGATGGCTGGGGGAAGTACGACTTCGACGACCCGAGGAAGGCGGAGCAGCACCTGCGGGACGAGAAGCGCAGGGAGGACAGGCTGCGACGACATGGGCATGCGTTCGCGCGCTGGGATCTGGGCGATGTGTGGAGGGTCACTCCGCTCGTGAACGCGTTGAGCGCCGCCGGCGTGCCCATCGCGCACTCGCGCGAGCCCGCCAAGCTCGCGAGCCTGAAGACCCGTCCGCGCGAAAAACCATATCTGCCACGCGAAACCAGCCGAGAGGCGGTTTCCGACGCCGGATGTGGTTTCTCGGGCCGATGACGCGCCGCGCCCTGCGCTACGGGATCGGGACGGGCGTCACGCCGAAGGGCGCGAGCCCGTCCGCACCGCCGTCGGGCGCGGTGAGCACCCAGATGCCGCCCTCGTGGCGGGCGACGCTGTGCTCCCAGTGCGCGCCGTCGGAGCCGTCGATGGTCGAGACGGTCCAGTCGTCGTCCTCGACGAAGGTGGTCTCGGTTCCGGCGGTCACCATCGGCTCGATCGCCAGCACGAGTCCGGGGCGGACCTCGGCGCCGGCATCCGGGGTGCGGTAGTTGAACACGCTGGGCGACTCGTGCATCTTGCGTCCGATGCCGTGGCCGACGTACTCCCGCAGGATGCCGTAGGTCTGACCGGACACCTCCGAAAGGCCCTGCGCCTCGATGTAGTCCTGGATGGCCCCGCCGATCTGGCCGATGTGGGTGGCGGATGCCATCGCCGCGACGCCCGCCCACAGCGACCCCTCGGTCACGCGCGAGAGCTCCTCACGCCGCGCCACGAGATCGGGACGCGCGTCGTCCGGCACCACGAAAGTGACCGCGCTGTCGCCATTCCACCCCTGGTACTGAGCACCGCAGTCGACCGAGACGATGTCACCCGGCTCGAGGACGCGCTCCCCCGGGATGCCGTGCACGACCTGCTCGTTCACCGAGATGCACGTGGTGTGGCGGTACCCGCGCACCAGCTGGAAGTTCGATTCCGCGCCACGAGCCAGGATCGTGGTCTCGGCCGCGGCATCCAGCTCCGCCGTCGTGACGCCCGCCCGCACGAGTGGACGCACCGCGTCGAGCGCCGCAGCGGTGATCAGCCCGGGCTCGACCATGGCGCGCAGCTGCGCGGGGGTCTTGTAGATCGACCTGCGGAACATCGAGCGGATCAGACCAGCTGGCCGATGCCGCGCGCGGCCAGCGCGGCGGAGATGCGCTCGGTGATCTCGTCGAGCGAGCCCACGCCGTCGATGCGGTCGACGATCCCGCGCTGCTCGTACACCGAGATGATCGGCGCTGTCTCGCGCTCGTAGATGTCCAGGCGATGCGCGATGGCCTCGTCGGTGTCGTCCGAACGCCCCTGCTCCACCGCACGCAGGCTCAGCCGGGCGATGCTCTCCTCGCGGGGCACGTCGAGCAGGATCACGGCCGCCAGGGATGCGCCGCCCTCGGCGAGGAACGCGTCGAGGTGGTGCACCTGCGCGGTGTTGCGCGGGTAGCCGTCGAGCAGGAAGCCGCGTGCCGCATCGTCCTGCGAGAGACGGTCGCGCACGATCTCGCTGGTCAGCTCATCCGGGACGAGGTCACCCGCGTCGAGGATCGCGGTGACCTGCCGGCCGAGATCGGTGCCGTCTTTGATGTTCGCGCGGAAGATGTCGCCGGTGGAGACGACGGGGATGCTCAGCGCCGCCGCGACACGCACGCCCTGGGTGCCCTTGCCCGAGCCCTGCGGCCCGACGATCAGAAGGCGAGCCGATGCCGACTCGTGCTGTCCTTCGGCACGCTCAGGAATCGTGGCGGATGCTGTCATCGGAGGAGCCCTTCGTAGTGGCGCTGCTGCAGCTGCGCGTCGATCTGCTTCACCGTCTCGAGACCGACACCCACGATGATGAGGATCGAGGCCCCGCCGAACGGGAAGTTCTGGTTGGCCTGCACCGTCGCCAGCGCGATCAGCGGGATCAGCGCGACGAGGCCCAGATAGAGCGAACCGGGGAACGTGATTCGGGTGATCACGTAGTCGAGATACTCGGCGGTGGGTCGTCCGGCGCGGATGCCGGGGATGAACCCGCCGTACTTCTTCATGTTGTCGGCGACCTCGACCGGGTTGAACGTGATCGCGACGTAGAAGTACGTGAAGCCGATGATCAGCAGGAAGTACAGCGCCATGTACAGCGGCTGATCGCCCGATGCCAGATTCGTCGAGACCCACGCCACCCAGGCCGGCGGCTCGCTGCCGTCGGCGGGCGTGTTGAACTGGGCGATGAGCATGGGCACGTACAGCAGCGACGAAGCGAAGATGATCGGGATCACACCCGCCATGTTCACCTTGATCGGGATGTAGGTGTTGGTGCCGCCGTAGGTGCGACGCCCGACCATCCGCTTGGCGTACTGCACGGGCACGCGACGCTGCGACTGCTCGACGTACACGATCAGCGACATCACGACGATGCCGATGATCATGACGAGCAGGAAGGTCTCGAAGCCCTTGGCCTCCCAGATGGCCCACATCGACGACGGGAAGGTCGCCGCGATCGAGGTGAAGATGAGCAGCGACATGCCATTGCCGACTCCGCGCTCGGTGACCAGCTCGGCCATCCACATGATCAGGCCCGTGCCGGCCGTCATCGCCATGATGATGAGCGCCTGCGCCCACCACACGTCGTTCGTGAGCAGGTTGTTGCACGCCGCGACATCCGTCTGACCGAAGAGCTGCCCGCTGCGCGCCACCGTGACCACTGTCGCCGACTGCAGCAGTGCGAGGGCGATCGTGAGGTACCGGGTGTACTGGGTGAGCTTGCTCTGGCCCGCCTGCCCCTCCTGATGCAGGGTCTCGAAGTGCGGGATGACGACACGCAGCAGCTGGGTGATGATCGTCGCGGTGATGTACGGCATGACACCGAGCGCGAAGATCGACAGCTGCAGCAGCGCGCCGCCGGAGAAGAGGTTGACCAGTCCGAGCAGGCCGTCGGTACCGGCGTTGGCAGCCAGGCACTGCTCGACGTTGGGGAAGTTCACGAAGGGCGCCGGCACATTGGAGCCGAGCCGGTACAGGGCGATGATGCCGATGGTGAAAAGGATCTTCCGCCGCAGGTCAGGCGTGCGGAAGATTCGCGCAATGGCGCTAAACAAGGGCGTTCCTCCTGAAGGGATTGCCGAACATCGAAGGACGGCCGAAAGTCCAGGGTAACGCACGAGAGGGGCCGGAGAATCTCCGACCCCTCTCCGCGTTCACAGCGGGTGGTTCAGTTGACCGAACCGCCGGCGGCGACGATCTTCTGCTCGGCGCTGCCCGAGACCTTGTCGACCGACACGGTGAGCTTGACCGAGATGTCGCCGTCGCCGAGGACCTTGACCTTCTCGTTCTTGCGCACGGCGCCCTTGGCGACCAGGTCGCTGACGGTGACGTCGCCACCCTGCGGGTACAGCTCCGCGAGCTTGGCCAGGTTCACGACCTGGTACTCGACGCGGAACGGGTTCTTGAACCCGCGCAGCTTCGGGGTGCGCATGTGCAGCGGCATCTGCCCACCCTCGAAGCCGGCGCGCACGGTGTTGCGCGCCTTGGTGCCCTTGGTTCCACGGCCGGCGGTCTTTCCCTTGGAGCCCTCACCGCGACCCACACGGGTCTTCGGGGTGTGAGCGCCGGGGACCGGACGCAGGTGGTGCACCTTCAGCACGGAGGGACGCGCGGCCGGGGCCTCGGCGTCCTTCTTCGCGGGGGCCTTCTTCGCTGCCGTGGCCGGAGCGGCCTTGGCGGCCTTCGGGGCCTTGGCGGCCTCGACGGTTTCGTTCTTCTCAGCCATTAGTCGATCTCCTCAACCTTGACGAGGTGAGCGACCGCGCGGACGTAGCCGCGGGTCTGCGCGTCGTCGGGACGGACGACCGAGTCGCCGATCCGCTTGAGGCCCAGCGAACGCAGCGTGTCGCGCTGGTTCTGCTTCTCACTCACCTTGGACTTGACCTGCGTGACCTTGAGGCGCGCAGCCATCAGGCACCTACCTTCTGCGCAGCGGCGGCGGCAGCGGCCTTCGCCTCGTTGCGGATGATGATCTCCGGAACGACGGCGTCGTAGTCGAGACCACGGCGAGCGGCGACGGCGCGCGGCTCCTCGAGGGACTGCAGCGCCTCGACGGTCGCGTGCACGATGTTGATCGTGTTCGACGAGCCGAGCGACTTCGACAGGACATCGTGGATGCCGGCGCACTCGAGCACGGCGCGGACGGGACCACCCGCGATGACGCCGGTACCGGCGGCGGCGGGACGCAGCAGCACCACGCCGGCAGCGGCCTCGCCCTGCACGGGGTGCGGGATGGTCGAGGCGACGCGCGGCACGCGGAAGAAGTTGCGCTTGGCCTCCTCGACGCCCTTCGAGATCGCCAGCGGCACCTCGCGGGCCTTGCCGTAGCCGACGCCCACCAGGCCGTTGCCGTCGCCGACGACCACGAGAGCGGTGAAGCTGAAGCGACGACCGCCCTTCACGACCTTCGAGACGCGGTTGATGGTGACCACGCGCTCCAGGAACTGGTTGTCGCCACGGTCGCGCGAGTTGCGGTCGCGGCCCTGACCGCGGTCGCGGCCTCCGCGACGGCCGTCACGCTGCTCGCGCTGCGGCTCGGCCTGAGCCTCGGCAGGAGCGGTTTCGGTCACTTGGTTCTCCTTGATGTCACTCACAGTGCCAGCCCCCCTTCACGGGCGCCTTCGGCGATGGCTGCGACACGACCGGCGTAGCGGTTGCCGCCACGGTCGAACACTGCCTCGGAAACGCCGGCGGCCTTCGCGCGCTCGGCGACGAGCTCGCCCACCTTGCGGGCCTTGGCGGTCTTGTCACCGTCGAAGGAGCGCAGGTCGGTCTCGAGCGTGGAAGCGGATGCCACGGTGTGGCCCTTGGCGTCATCGACCAGCTGCACGAACACGTGGCGCGCGGAGCGGTTGACGACGAGACGCGGGCGCAGGTCGGTGCCGACGATCTTCTTGCGAAGACGGGCGTGACGACGTGCGCGGGCGGCGGACTTGGACTTGACAGCCATGGTTACTTACCAGCCTTTCCGGCCTTGCGACGCACGACCTCGCCGGCGTAGCGCACACCCTTGCCCTTGTACGGCTCGGGCTTGCGGATCTTGCGGATGTTGGCAGCGGCCTCGCCGACAGCCTGCTTGTCGATGCCACTCACGGTCACCTTGTTGGTGCCCTCGACCGTCAGGGTGATGCCCGCGGGCGGGTCGATGAGGACCGGGTGCGAGAAGCCGAGCGCGAACTCGATCGAGCCGCCCTTCTGCTGCACGCGGTAACCGGTGCCGACGACCTCGAGGCCCTTGGTGTAACCCTGGGTGACGCCGATGATGTTGTTGTTGATGAGGGTGCGGGTCAGTCCGTGCAGCGAGCGCGACTCGCGCTCGTCGTCGGGGCGGGTGACCAGGATCTGGTTCTCCTCGACCGTGACCTCGATGGGGTTGGCCAGGGTGAGCGAGAGCTCGCCCTTGGGGCCCTTGACTGCGACCTGGCGGCCGTCGACCGAGACGGTCACACCCGCGGGGATGTCGATGGGAAGTCGTCCGATACGCGACATGTCAGATCACCACACGTAGGCGAGAACTTCTCCGCCCACGCCCTTCTGCTCAGCCTGACGGTCGGTGAGAAGACCGGAGGAGGTGGACAGGATGGCAACGCCCAGGCCGCCGAGGACCTTGGGCAGCTCGGTCGACTTCGCGTACACGCGCAGACCGGGCTTCGACACACGCTTGATGCCGGCGATGGACCGCTCGCGCTTGGGACCGTACTTGAGCGACAGGGTGAGGTCGCTGCCGACGCGCGCGTCGGTGACCTCGAAGCCGGCGATGTAGCCCTCCTGGCGGAGGATCTCGGCGATGTTCGTCTTGAGCTTGCTCGACGGCATGGTCACGGAGTCGTGGTGCGCCGAGTTCGCGTTGCGCAGACGGGTCAGCATGTCTGCGACCGGGTCTGTCATTGTCATGAGTATCTACTTTCGATCAGAGGTTTCGACGCCCGTTACACGGACGCCGACCTTCGTGAACACACAATCTTCAATTGTACGGGATGCGGGGAGGGATGCTGTGCGGCATCCCTCCCCATCCCGAGGTGCGGCGCTCTTCGCTTACGCCGGGGCGTCGGCGGCCTTGAACGGGAAGCCGAGCGCGCGCAGGAGCGCGCGGCCCTCGTCATCCGTCTTGGCCGTGGTCACCACGGTGATGTCGAAGCCGCGGACGCGGTCGATCCTGTCCTGATCGATCTCGTGGAACACGCTCTGCTCCTGGAGACCGAAGGTGTAGTTGCCGTTGCCGTCGAACTGGTCGCCCGACAGACCGCGGAAGTCGCGGATGCGGGGCAGGGCCAGGTTGACGAGGCGGTCGACGAACTCCCACGCGCGGTCGCCACGGAGGGTGACGTGCGCGCCGATGGCCTGACCCTCGCGCAGCTTGAACTGCGCGATGGACTTACGGGCCTTCGTCACGATCGGCTTCTGACCGGTGATCTTGGTGAGGTCGTCGATGGCGCCGTCGATCACCTTGGAGTCGCGAGCAGCCTCGCCGACACCGGTGTTCACGACGACCTTGACCAGACCGGGGATCTGCATGACGTTCGCGTAGCCGAACTGCTCCTGCAGAGCCTTCTTGATCTCGGTGTTGTACTTCTGCTTCAGGCGGGGCTGGATCTTGCCAGCCTCCACGGCAGTGGTGTCGCTCATCAGAGGTCCTTACCTGACGTCTTCGCGTAGCGCACGCGGACCGTGCGCTTCACGCCGTCCTTGACCTGCTCCTCGACGCGGCGGCCGACGCGGGTCGGCTTCTTGGTCGAGGGGTCGACGAGGGCGACGTTGGAGATGTGGATCGGGGCCTCGACGGTCTCGATGCCTCCGGTCTTGGTGCCGCGCTGGGTCTGGCCGACGCGGGTGTGGCGGGTGACGAAGTTGACGCCCTCCACGACGACGCGGTTCTGCTCGACGAGGACCTCGAGGACCTTACCCTGCTTGCCGCGGTCGCCGCCCTTGTCCTGCTTGCGGCCGGTGATGACCTGAACCAGGTCACCCTTCTTGATTTTCGCCATGATCAGATGACCTCCGGGGCGAGCGAGACGATCTTCATGAACTTCTTGTCGCGAAGCTCACGGCCGACCGGTCCGAAGATGCGGGTGCCACGGGGCTCCCCGTCGTTCTTCAGGATGACGGCGGCGTTCTCGTCGAACTTGATGTACGAGCCGTCTGCACGACGAGTCGACTTGACGGTGCGGACGATGACGGCCTTGACCACATCGCCCTTCTTGACGTTTCCACCGGGGATCGCGTCCTTGACCGTCGCGACGATGGTGTCGCCCAGTCCGGCGTAACGACGGCTCGAGCCGCCGAGAACGCGGATGGTGAGCAGCTCCTTCGCGCCGGTGTTGTCGGCGACCTTGAGGCGGGACTCTGACTGGATCACTTTGCCTTCTCCAGGATCTCCACCAGACGCCAGCGCTTGGTGGCGCTCAGCGGGCGGGTCTCGTTGATGAGGACCAGGTCGCCGATGCCGGCGGTGTTCTCCTCATCGTGCGCCTTGACCTTCGAGGTCACGCGGATGACCTTGCCGTACAGCGGGTGCTTCACGCGGTCCTCGACCTCGACGACGATGGTCTTGTCCATCTTGTCGCTGACGACGTAGCCGCGGCGGGCCTTGCGGTAACCGCGGGCACCGGCCTCGCGCACGTCGTGCTCGGCGTGCTCGACGGCGTCGGCAGTCTTCTTCTCAGCCATTACTCGGCCTCCTCCTTCGGAGCGGCCTCGTCAGCGGCATCCGCCTTCTTGGCCTTGCTCTTCTTCGCCTTGGCGGGAGCCTCGACCGGAGCGGGCGTCGCACGGATGCCCAGCTCGCGTTCGCGGATCACCGTGTACAGGCGTGCGATGTCGCGCTTGACGGTGCGGATGCGGCCGTGGCTCTCCAGCTGGCCGGTGGCCGACTGGAAACGGAGGTTGAACAGCTCCTCCTTGGCCTTGCGCAGCTCCTCGACGAGGCGCTGGTCTTCGAACGTGTCGAGCTCGGCGGATGCGAGCTCCTTGGTGCCGATCGCCATTACGCGTCGCCCTCCTCGCGCTTGATGATGCGTGCCTTGAGCGGCAGCTTGTGAATGGCCCGGGTGAGGGCTTCGCGTGCGAGCTCCTCGTTCACGCCCGCGACCTCGAAGAGGACGCGGCCCGGCTTGACGTTGGCGACCCACCACTCCGGCGAGCCCTTACCCGAACCCATGCGGGTCTCGGCGGGCTTCTTCGTGAGCGGACGGTCGGGGTAGATGTTGATCCACACCTTTCCACCACGCTTGATGTGACGGGTCATCGCGATACGAGCGGACTCGATCTGACGGTTCGTCACGTACGCGGAGGTCAGCGCCTGGATGCCGAACTCACCGAAAGACACCTTGGTGCCGCCGGAGGCCTGGCCCGAGCGCTTCGGGTGGTGCTGCTTGCGGTACTTGACCTTGCGAGGGATGAGCATTATGCCGACGCTCCTTCTGCGACCGGAGCCTCGTTGCGCGGGGCACGGCGACGGTCGCCACGGTCACGAGAGGGCTTCTGGTTGGCCTGCTCGCGTGCGAGTTCCTTGTTGGTGAGGTCGCCCTTGTAGATCCAGACCTTCACGCCGATGCGGCCGAAGGTGGTCTTCGCCTCGTAGAAGCCGTAGTCGATGTTCGCGCGCAGCGTGTGCAGCGGCACACGACCCTCGCGGTAGAACTCCGAGCGGCTCATCTCCGCGCCGCCGAGGCGGCCGGAGACCTGGATGCGGATGCCCTTGGCGCCGGCGCGCTGCGCGCCCTGCAGACCCTTGCGCATCGCGCGACGGAACGCCACACGAGCAGAGAGCTGCTCGGCGATGCCCTGCGCGACGAGCTGAGCGTCGGCCTCGGGGTTCTTCACCTCGAGGATGTTCAGCTGGATCTGCTTGCCGGTGAGCTTCTCGAGGTCGCCGCGGATGCGCTCGGCCTCGGCGCCGCGGCGGCCGATGACGATGCCCGGACGTGCGGTGTGGATGTCCACGCGCACGCGGTCGCGGGTGCGCTCGATCTCGATGTTCGAGACGCCGGCGCGGTCGAGCTGCTTCTGCAGCAGGGAACGGATCTTGATGTCCTCGGCGACGTAGTCGGCGTAACGCTGGCCCGGCTTGGTCGAGTCCGAGAACCAACGCGACACGTGGTCCGTTGTGATGCCGAGGCGGAAGCCGTACGGGTTGACCTTCTGGCCCATTACTTGCTCGCCTTCTTCGTCTGGGCCGCCGGTGCGGCCGCGTCAGCGACCCCCGGAGTGGCCAGCACGACCGTGATGTGGCTCGTGCGCTTCTTGATCTGCGAGGCACGACCCTGAGCACGCGGGCGGAAGCGCTTGAGCGTCGTGCCCTCGTCGACGTACGCGTTCTTCACGTACAGGTCCTGCTCGTCCAGGAACTCGCCGTCGCGGTCGGCCTTGACCGACGCGTTGGCGATGGCAGCGTGCACGAGCTTGAAGATCGGCTCGCTGGCACCCTGAGGTGCGAACTTCAGAATGGCCAGTGCTTCCTGCGCCTGCTTGCCCTTGATGAGCGCGACGACACGACGAGCCTTCTGAGGGGTCACGCGGATGTGCTTGACGCGTGCGATGGAGTCCACCATTTTTCTCCTCCTCTGTTTCTGTCCAGAGCGTCACCGCGTCAGCGGCGACGGCCCTTCTTGTCGTCCTTCTCGTGGCCGCGGAAGGTGCGGGTGGGCGCGAACTCGCCCAGCTTGTGGCCGACCATGGTCTCGGTCACGAACACGGGGATGTGCTTGCGACCGTCGTGCACGGCGATGGTGTGTCCCAGCATGGCGGGGATGATCATCGAGCGTCGCGACCAGGTCTTGATGACGTTCTTCGTACCGGACTCGTTCTGTCCGACCACCTTGCGAAGCAGGTGCTCGTCGACGAAGGGGCCCTTCTTGAGACTGCGTGGCATCTTCCTCTACTCCTACTTGCGCTTCTTGCCGGCGTTACGGCGGCGGACGATGTACTTGTCACTTTCCTTGTTGGCGTGACGGGTACGACCCTCAGCCTGGCCCCACGGGGAGACGGGGTGACGACCACCGGACGTCTTGCCCTCACCACCACCGTGCGGGTGGTCGACCGGGTTCATGGCGACACCGCGGACGGTCGGGCGCACGCCCTTCCAGCGCTTGCGGCCGGCCTTGCCCCAGTTGATGTTCGACTGCTCGGCGTTGCCGACCTCGCCGATCGTGGCGCGGCAGCGGGCGTCGACGTTGCGGATCTCGCCCGAGGGCAGACGCAGCTGGGCGTAGGGGCCGTCCTTCGCGACCAGACGCACCGAGGCGCCGGCCGAACGGGCCATCTTCGCTCCGCCGCCGGGACGCAGCTCGATCGCGTGGATCACGGTACCGGTGGGGATGTTCTTCAGCGGCAGGTTGTTGCCTGGCTTGATGTCCGCGCCGGCACCCGACTCGACGACGTCGCCCTGCTTGAGCTTCGTCGGCGCGAGGATGTAGCGCTTCTCGCCGTCGAAGTAGTGCAGCAGCGCGATGCGCGCGGTGCGGTTGGGGTCGTACTCGATGTGCGCGACCTTGGCGTTGATGCCGTCCTTGTCATTGCGACGGAAGTCGATGACGCGGTACTGGCGCTTGTGGCCACCACCGATGTGACGGGTCGTGATGCGGCCCTGGTTGTTGCGACCACCGGTCTTCGAGAGCGGACGCAGCAGCGACTTCTCGGGCGTCGATCGAGTGATCTCGGCGAAGTCGGCCACAGACGAACCGCGGCGACCCGGGGTCGTGGGCTTGTACTTGCGAATAGCCATTATCTGTCCTTATCCCCCGGTCAGCCGACTGCCGTGAAGATGTCGATGGAACCCGACTTCAGTGCAACGATCGCGCGCTTGGTGTCCTTGCGCTTGCCGGTGCCGAAGCGGGTGCGGCGGGCCTTGCCGACGCGGTTGATCGTGTTGACCGAGGCGACCTTGACGCCGAAGATCTTCTCGATGGCGAGCTTGATCTCGGTCTTCGAGGCGCGCGGGTCGACGAGGAAGGTGTACTTGCCCTCATCGATCAGGCCGTAGCTCTTCTCAGAGACGACCGGTCCCAGGATGATGTCGCGCGGGTCCTTGTTCAGGGCCGTCGCGAGGACGTTCTGCTCGGTCATGCCGAGACCTCCTCTGCGGTCGCACCGGTCTTCGAGGCGATGAAGCTCTCGAGGGCGGCCTTGGTGAAGACGATGTCGTCGGAGACGACCACGTCGTAGGCGTTCAGCTGGTCGAAGCTGATCAGGTGCACGTTCGCGAGGTTGCGGACGCTCTTGCTGGTCAGCTCGTCGGAGCGCTCGATGACGACGAGCACGTTCTTCGACGGGGCGACGGCGGCGAGCAGGCCGGCCGCGGCCTTGGTCGAAGGGGTGCTGTCGGCGACGAACGCCTCCACCGCGTGCAGACGCTGTCCGCGCAGACGGTCGCTGAGCGCTCCACGGAGGGCGGCGGCGATCATCTTCTTGGGGGTGCGCTGCGAGTAGTCACGCGGCTGCGGGCCGTGAACCGTGCCACCACCGCGGTGCTGCGGCATGCGGATCGAGCCCTGACGGGCGTTACCCGTGCCCTTCTGCTTGAAGGGCTTGCTGCCGGAGCCGGACACGTCGCCACGAGTTTTCGTGGCGTGGGTGCCCTGACGAGCAGCGGCGAGCTGCGCGACGACGACCTGGTGGATCAGGGGGACGTTGGTCTCGACGTCGAAGATCGCAGCGGGCAGCTCGACCGAGCCTGCCTTCTTGCCGTCGACCGACAGGACGTCGATTGCCAGAGTGGAGTCAGCCATGGGATCAGGCACCCTTCACTGCGTTGCGGACGTACACGATACGACCACGAGCACCGGGGACGGCGCCCTTGACGAGCATGAGTCCCTTCTCGGCGTCGATGGCGTGCACCGTGAGGTTGAGGACGGTCACGCGCTCGCCACCCATGCGGCCGGCCATGCGCATGCCCTTGAACACGCGGCTCGGGGTCGACGACGCGCCGATCGAGCCGGGCTTGCGGTGGTTGCGGTGCGCACCGTGAGATGCCGAGACACCGGCGAAGTTGTGGCGCTTCATGACACCGGCGGTGCCCTTGCCCTTGCTGGTGCCGACGACGTCGACCAGCTGACCGGCCTCGAACACGCCGTCGAGCGTGAGCTCCTGGCCGAGCGAGTAGTCAGCGGCATCCGCGGTGCGGATCTCGGTGACGTGGCGACGCGGGGTCACGCCGGCTGCCTCGAAGTGGGCGGTCAGCGGCTTGTTGACCTTGCGCGGGTCGATCTGGCCGTAGGCGATCTGCACGGCGTTGTAGCCGTCCTTCTCGGGGGTGCGAACCTGGGTGACCACGTTCGGCGCCAGCTCGATGACGGTGACGGGGATGAGCTTCCCGTTCTCGTTCCAGACCTGCGTCATGCCGAGCTTGGTGCCGAGCATGCCCTTGGAAATCTTTGCGTTGATGTCAACCATGGCGGACCTCAGAGCTTGATCTCGATGTTGACATCGGCGGGCAGGTCGAGACGCATCAGCGAGTCGACGGCCTTCGGCGTCGGGTCGACGATGTCGATCAGACGCTTGTGCGTGCGCATCTCGAAGTGCTCGCGGCTGTCCTTGTACTTGTGGGGCGACCGGATGACGCACACGACGTTCTTCTCGGTCGGAAGCGGCACGGGGCCGACGACAGTCGCGCCCGCACGGGTCACGGTGTCGACGATCTTGCGTGCCGACGTGTCGATGACCTCGTGGTCATACGACTTCAGGCGAATGCGGATCTTCTGTCCCGCCATTGTCTGCTCTCTCTCTATAGGCGTCGTACCGTCCGGGGCCGGGTGACCCTGGGGCATTGGACGCGCGACGGCGCTGTTCGCGCCTCGGCACTTGCGCACCGCTGTTCTGTTTTCACCATGAAGACGCCAGCACATGATGCTCGCGTCTTCGAGTGGGAGTGGTGTTCTGCTGCCCGTGGCCTAGAACCCTGCGTCCCGCGTCGGGGAGCCGTCTATGCACTTTCGTGACAGTGATTCCGCGCATCAAGAGCGCAGAAATGTGGAACCTGACTATTCTGCCACGCGGATTCTGGCACCGCAAACCCGGGCGTGTCGCGGGCCGGACCGAGGCGCCTGGCGCGGCCGCGACGGCCCCCTCGCACGCAGAAGAGGGGCCGGGCCCGAAGGCCCGACCCCTCTTCAGTGGAGCAGGTGCTTACGCGATGACCTTGGTCACCGTGCCGGCGCCGACGGTGCGGCCACCCTCACGGATCGCGAAGCCGAGGCCCTCTTCCATGGCGATGGGCTGGATGAGGTCCACCTTCATGTCGGTGGTGTCACCGGGCATGACCATCTCGGTGCCCTCGGGCAGCGTGATGACGCCGGTCACGTCGGTGGTGCGGAAGTAGAACTGCGGACGGTAGTTCGTGTAGAAGGGGTTGTGGCGGCCACCCTCGTCCTTGGACAGGATGTACGCAGTGCCCTCGAACTCCGTGTGCGGGGTGATCGAGCCGGGCTTGACCACGACCTGGCCGCGCTCGACGTCCTCACGCTTGGTGCCGCGCAGCAGCAGACCGCAGTTCTCGCCGGCCCAGGCCTCGTCGAGCTGCTTGTGGAACATCTCGATACCCGTGACGGTGGTCTTCTGGGTCGGGCGGATGCCGACGATCTCGACCTCGGAGTTGATGGCCAGGGTGCCACGCTCGGCGCGGCCCGTGACGACCGTGCCACGACCGGTGATCGTGAAGACGTCCTCGATCGGCATCAGGAACGGCTTGTCGCGGTCACGCTCGGGGTCCGGGATGCTGTCGTCAGCAGCCTGCATGAGCTCGAGGATCGAGTCGACCCACTTCTCTTCGCCGTTGAGGGCGCCGAGAGCCGAGACCTTGATGACCGGAGCGTCGTCGCCGGGGAAGCCCTGAGCCGAGAGCAGCTCGCGGACCTCGAGCTCGACGAGCTCCAGGATCTCCTCGTCGTCAACCATGTCGGACTTGTTCAGCGCGACCATCAGGTACGGCACGCCGACCTGCTTGGCGAGCAGCACGTGCTCGCGGGTCTGAGCCATCGGGCCGTCGGTGGCGGCGACGACGAGGATCGCGCCGTCCATCTGGGCGGCACCGGTGATCATGTTCTTGACGTAGTCGGCGTGGCCGGGTGCGTCGACGTGCGCGTAGTGGCGCTTCGGGGTCTCGTACTCGATGTGCGAGATGTTGATGGTGATGCCGCGCTGACGCTCCTCGGGAGCCGAGTCGATCGAGGCGAAGTCACGCTGGACGTTGGTGTCCGACGGGTACTTGTCGGCGAGCACCTTCGAGATGGCGGCAGACAGCGTGGTCTTGCCGTGGTCGACGTGACCGATCGTTCCGATGTTGACGTGCGGCTTGGTCCGCTCGAACTTGGCCTTGGCCACTGGGTCCTCCTCAGGACGTTCGTGTAGAGATGGCCGGGCACTGGATTGTGACCGGCTCCCTACGGATTTCGGTTTCTCAGTTTAGTGGAGAGTGAATGTGAAGTTGTGGGGTGTCCGCTCCCTGGGCCCCTGACCCTGTCGAAGGGCCAGGGGCACAGGGAGCGGCAGGGCTTACTCGCCCTTGGTCTTCTGGACGATCTCGTCCGCGACGGCGCGGGGCACCTCAGCGTAGCTGTCGAACTCCATGGAGTAGACCGCACGGCCCGAGGTCTTCGAGCGCAGGTCGCCGATGTAGCCGAACATCTCGGACAGCGGCACCGAGGCGCGCACGACCTTGACGCCCTGGGCGTCCTCCATCGACTGGATCTGCCCGCGACGCGAGTTCAGGTCGCCGATGACGTCGCCCATGTACTCCTCGGGCGTACGGACCTCGACGGCCATGAGCGGCTCGAGCAGCACCGGGTTCGCACGGCGGATGGCCTCCTTGAAGCCCATCGAGCCCGCGATCTTGAACGCCATCTCCGAGGAGTCGACATCGTGGGCGGCACCGTCGACGAGGGTCGCCTTGACGCCGACCATCGGGTAGCCGGCGAGCACGCCGACGTTCATCGCGTCCTGGAAGCCCGCGTCGACCGAGGGGATGTACTCGCGCGGCACGCGACCACCGGTCACGGCGTTGACGAACTCGTACGTCTTCTCGGCGTCGAGCTCGAGCGGCTCGATGTTGAACTGGATCTTCGCGAACTGGCCCGACCCACCGGTCTGCTTCTTGTGGGTGTAGTCGTGCTTCTCGACGGCCTTCTTGATCGTCTCGCGGTACGCCACCTGGGGCTTGCCGACGTTCGCCTCGACCTTGAACTCGCGCTTCATGCGGTCCACGAGGATGTCGAGGTGCAGCTCGCCCATGCCCTTGATGGTCGTCTGACCGGTCTCGGGGTTCAGCTCGGTGCGGAAGGTCGGGTCCTCCTCGGCGAGTTTCTGGATCGCGAGGCCCAGCTTCTCCTGGTCGGCCTTCGTCTTCGGCTCGATGGCGACCTCGATGACGGGCTCGGGGAAGGTCATCGATTCGAGGACGACCGGGGCGGCCGGGTCGGCGAGGGTGTCACCGGTGGTGGTGTCCTTCAGGCCGATGACGGCGTAGATGTTGCCCGCGGTGAGCGAGTCGACCGGGTTCTCCTTGTTGGCGTGCATCTGGAAGATCTTCCCGATGCGCTCCTTCTTGCCCTTAGTCGAGTTCACGACCGCGGAGCCGGAGTCCAGGTGACCGGAGTACACGCGCACGTAGGTGAGGCGACCGAAGAACGGGTGCACGGCGACCTTGAACGCGAGGGCCGAGAACGGGTCGTTGGCGTCGGGGTGACGCTCGATGACCTTCTCCTCGTCCTTCGGGTCGTGCGCCTCGATGGCGCCCACGTCGAGGGGGTTGGGCAGGTAGTCGACGACGGCGTCCAGCATCGGCTGCACACCGCGGTTCTTGAACGCGGAGCCGCAGAGCACCGGGTAGATCTCGTTGGCGACGACCATCTTGCGGATGGCGCCCTTGATCTCGGCGATGGTGAGCTCCTCGCCGCCGAAGAACTTCTCGAGAAGCTCGTCGTCGGTCTCGGCGACCGTCTCCAGCAGCTGCTGGCGGTACTCCTCGGCCTTGTCCTTGAGGTCGGCCGGGATCTCCTGCACCTCGTAGGAGGCGCCCATGGTCACGTCACCCTTCGAGTCGCCCGGCCACACCAGCGCGCGCATCTCGATGAGGTCCACGACGCCGATGAAGTCGCTCTCGGAGCCGATCGGCAGCTGCAGCACGAGGGGCTTCGCGCCGAGGCGGTTCACGATGGTGTCGACGGTGTAGTAGAAGTCCGCGCCCAGCTTGTCCATCTTGTTGACGAAGCAGATGCGGGGCACGTTGTACTTGTCGGCCTGACGCCAGACGGTCTCGGACTGGGGCTCGACGCCCTCCTTGCCGTCGAAGACGGCGACCGCACCATCGAGCACGCGCAGCGAGCGCTCCACCTCGACGGTGAAGTCCACGTGACCGGGGGTGTCGATGATGTTGATCTGGTTCTTGTTCCAGAAGCAGGTCACGGCGGCCGACGTGATCGTGATGCCGCGCTCCTTCTCCTGCTCCATCCAGTCGGTCGTCGAGGCGCCGTCGTGGGTCTCGCCGAGCTTGTGGTTGACACCCGTGTAGAACAGGATGCGCTCGGTGGTGGTGGTCTTGCCGGCATCGATGTGGGCCATGATGCCGATGTTGCGGACCTTGCTCAGGTCGGTGAGCACTTCTTGTGCCACGGGGGTTCCTCCGGGATGGTTCAGGAACGAACAGAGAGTGGGAGCGGATGCCGCGGTGGCGGCATCCGCTCAGCCCCTTACCAGCGGTAGTGGGCGAAGGCGCGGTTCGACTCGGCCATCTTGTGGGTGTCCTCGCGGCGCTTGACCGCGGCACCCAGACCGTTCGACGCGTCGAGGATCTCGTTCTGCAGGCGCTCGGTCATCGTCTTCTCACGACGGCCCTTCGCGTAGCTGACCAGCCAGCGCAGCGCGAGGGTGTTCGCGCGGTGCGGCTTGACCTCGACGGGAACCTGGTAGGTCGAGCCACCGACGCGGCGGCTGCGGACCTCGAGGGTGGGGCGCACGTTGTCGAGCGCCTTCTTGAGGGTGGCGACGGCGTCCTGGCCGTTCTTCGCCTCGACGCCGCGAAGGGCGCCGTAGACGATGGACTCGGCGAGCGACTTCTTGCCGTCGACGAGGATCTTGTTCACCAGCGAGGTGACGATCGGTGCGCCGTAGACCGGGTCGTTGACGACGGGGCGCTTGGGTGCGGGTCCCTTACGAGGCATCTGACTCAGCCCTTCTTCGCGCCGTAGCGGGAACGAGCCTGCTTACGGTTCTTCACTGCCTGGGTGTCGAGCGCACCACGGACGATCTTGTAGCGGACACCGGGGAGGTCCTTCACACGACCACCGCGGACGAGCACCAGCGAGTGCTCCTGCAGGTTGTGGCCCTCACCGGGGATGTACGCGGTCACCTCGGTGCCGTTGCGCAGCTTGACACGGGCGACCTTGCGCATCGCCGAGTTCGGCTTCTTCGGGGTGGTGGTGTACACACGGGTGCACACGCCGGCCTGCTGCGGGTTCGCCTTCAGGGCGGGCGCCTTGGTCTTCGAGACCTTGGGCGTGCGTCCCTTGCGAACCAACTGCTGAATAGTTGGCACGTTCTCTCCTCATAGTGCTGCACGGTGACAGCGTGATGGGTTTCACATCATGACCCACCGGCTCGACAGATCAGCCGAGCTTTTGGTGTGATGGGTATGCCGTGGGGGCGAACCGACGGTGCCGGCGCCCTGCGCGTGCGCGGTCATGCGCACACCCGATCAAGTCTAAGGCCGCGGGGCCGTGTCGGTCAAATGATCCGCCCGCTCTGTGCTACGGGGTGTCGGGGTCGAACGGCGAGTCCAAGGCCTCGCTGAGCTCGGCGAGCATCGCCTCGATCTGCGGTTCGACGTACTGCGAGATCGCCGCCTGCACCGCGAGGCGGTGGCGCAGCAGAATGCCGCAGATCTCTCGTCCGATCATGTTCGCGTACTCGTCGGCGAGGGCGACCTCCTGACGCAGCGCCGCCTTGGCCTCCTCCGACAAGGGTGGCAGCGGTGGCAGTTCGGCGGCGGCCTCGTCGGCCAGACCGGCGACGGTGAAGAGGAACGGCGCGCCGGGCACCGGATCGGGATCGAGCGGCATCCCCTCGTACTCCGGGTCGAGCCCCTCCCCCGGGCGGTACGCGCGCGAGCGGTTGCGCGCGGCCTGGTGGTCGAGCTCCGCCTGCAGCAGGGGGAGGTTGCGGGCGGTGTACTCGGCCACGCACTGGTCGACGATCGCCTTGATGCGAATGGACAGACCGTGCTGCACGCCGTGGGGCACGTTCCCGCTGATGCCCACGGCGGACAGCACCGGCGAGCCCAGACAGCGCCGGCACGGCGCGATGCGGCCACGGTGGGTGGCGGGCTCCCAGCGCGGCACCCAGCGCAGCCAGGCGCCGACGGCCTGATCGACCTGGGATTCCAGCGACCTCTCCACGGTTACAGAGTAGGGCCGCAGGCCGCTCAACATGTGCTCACAGCGCCGAGCGGCAGTACATCCCGGCTCCGACGGCGGTCATTCGCTCTCGTCGCGCTCCCACGGCCACCGCGGGGTGCCCGAGCGCGATCGCCGAAGTGCGACGGCGATCCACCCGGCGATGAGGGCGACGACGACGAGCACGGCGCTCGAGCCGCGGACGATCAGCTGCGACACCGCCGCCGCCGCGTGCGCGAGCCCGGCCCCGCCGATCAGCGACGAGAGCCAGACCGCGCCGAGGTGGGCGAGTGCGGTGACGACGGCGATGAGCACGACCGACCCGAACGGCGGATGCCGACGCGCCAGCACGGGGGCGAGCAGCGCGGCGAAGACCGCGATCGCCACTGCCATGCCGACCACGCCCGGCCACAGGGTGAGGCCCTCGACCGAGATGATGTCGATGTCGGCGAAGTACGACAGCATCCCCAGCCCGAGGATCGCGAACGCGCCGAAGCAGACCGTGCCGACCAGCCCCGCCACGACCGCGGAGACCCCCTCGGGCTCGGGTCCGAGGGGGTCTCTGCTGGTCATGCCGTCACCTTACGCTCATCGCAGAGCCGCGGGGCCGGCCTCGAGGGTGCGCTCGTACTCGGCCTGCGCCTCGGCGTTCAGCTCTGTCTTGCGCCGACCGCTGCGTGCGACCCATGCGCCGAACCAGATGGTCAGCTCGCGGGCGAAGATGAAGCACGCGATGGCGAGCGGGGCGAGCAGCTGCTCGTTCACCAGCTCGACCGACTGAGTGCCGGTGATGCGCCAGAAGGGCGCCTGGAAGAGCTGGCCCAGCAGGTATCCGCCGTAGGTCGCGGCCGCGACGAGCAGTCCGAGGATGACCCACAGCCCCCAGCGCGCGCGGTTGAGGAACGCGCCGAGCAGCCAGAACGCTAGGAAGAACACCGCGACCGGTACCCAGAACGACCACATGGTCAGCGGCTCAAGCGCTGCGGTGCCGATGTTCTCGACGGTGACCTCGCCGCGCAGTGCGCCGAAGCCGAGGATCGCGGCGAGGTAGAGCAGCGCGAAGGCGACCGCAGCGACCAGGCCGATGGCGCCCGCGGCACCGCGGTTGCCGAGCTCGCGCGGCGGCTCGGGCGCCTGCACGAAGATCGGTTGCGGAGCGGCAGGCGGGGCGACCGGCTCGGCGGGGACGACCTGCGTCTCGGCCGACGGATTCGCGCTCGCGTACGCACGGTCCGCAACGCTGTGGCCGTGTTGGTCGGTGTCGAGAACGCGGGTGTGCTCGGACGTGCCGGGGGCGACCGGATCTGCGACGGTGCGCGTGCCGCTCTCGTGGACGTCCTCGGGAACACGGCGATCAGCCCCTGCGAGGTCGTGCGCGTCCTGGTCGGCGTGCGGAGCGTCCGCAGGGCGCTCGAGGGGCTCGGACACGACGTCCTGGTGCACGGCGGTCTGGTGCACGGCGGTCTGGGCCGCAGCCTCGTCGCGAGCAACGGCATCCTGACCCGGGGCCGGCTCGTGGACGACCGCGTCGTCACGGCGCTCGGGGTTCGGCACGTCCTCGCGGGCCTCCGGCGCCTGGAAAGTGCCGGGGTGGTCGCGCTCAGCGGCGGCGAACGCCTCCATATCGGGGTCGACGGGCTCGGCGGTGTCATCCGCGCGCGGGACGTCGGCGCGGGCCGCGGCTGCGGCGTCGAGTCCCTCGTTGGCGCGGCCGACGACGTCATCCACGTCGTGGTGCTGCTCGTTCTTGGGAACCTCGGGGTCGCTCATGGGGTCGCCTCTCGTGAATAGATGCATCCCGAGGCTAGCGCCGAGCGGGAACAGCATCCGGAAGGCGTGCCGACGTGTCCGAGATGAGCCCTCCGGCTCACCTCGACACCGGACCTCAGCGCGGCAGTCTCACCGCGGAACTGTGCCGTCGAGCAGGTGCCCGAGCATGAACAGCAGGCCGGGACCGGCGGGAAGCGAGAGCCAGAGCAGCACGGCGACCACGGCGGCGCACAGGACGCCGGCGATCCAGCTGATCGCCACGCTGCGCCCGCCCACTCGTGCTGCCATGTCGTCACCGTACGCCGGGACGCCGTGCGGCTGCGGCATCGGCGATCGTGTCGCGGTCAGGGCGCCGGTCGGCCACGCAGGCGCCAGAGCAGCCACAGCCCGGAGATCGGGAACAGCAGGAGGCTCAGCAGCAAAGCGGAGTGCCACGTCGCCAGTCCGCCCACGGGCACCAGCGGGTTGCCGTCGTCGGCCGGATTCCCGCCCCACCATGCCGTCATCGCCGAGACGGCGAACAGCAGCACTGCCGCTACGAGTGGCAGCAGGGCGATCTCGTCCGGATCGCCCAGCCTCGTGATGCGCTGCTGCGCGGCATCCTGATCGAGACCGGTGAGCTCCTCGGCGATGCCGTTGCGGATGTCGACGGCGACGCCGTGCGGCACGTGCGCAGCGCGTGGTCGAGGCGTGCGAGGTAGTCGTCTGTGGGGTTCGTCATGGTGTCTCCTCTCCCACGAGGCGGGAGACGGTGCGGGCGAAGGGCATCCGCTGCCGACGGAACAGCGCGAGACCGGGCCGTTGCACGCAAGCTCCATTCTGCAACGCAAGTCGTGTGCGCGGGCAGGGCACGGCCCGGCACCGGCCCCATTGCAGGTTCCGCCCGGAGAGTCAAGCCGGGGGACGATACGTCGGCGATCGGCCTACCGTGGTCGAGTTGCGGCGCCCCGAGCCGCACGGGATCCGGAGTTTCCGATGGATACGGTCGACGAGCTCGCCACCGCTCCCCTGCTCGACGGTCGGTACCGCCTCGACGGCTGCGTCGGCCGCGGTGCCACCTCTCTCGTGTACCGCGCTCAGGACACGCTGCTCGGCCGCACCGTCGCCATCAAGCTGCTGCGCACCGACGATGAGATGGCCCTCGGCTCGGAGCGCATTCATGCCGAGACGGCGCTGCTGGCATCCCTCTCGCATCCGGCCCTCGTCGCCCTGTACGACGCCAAACTCGATCTGCCGCATCCGCGCTATCTGGTCATGGAGTTCGTCGACGGGCCCACGCTGTCCGCCCACCTGAAAGACGGGGCCCTCACCCGCACCGAAGTGGCGGCGATCGCGGGCGACCTCGCCGACGCGCTGCGGGCGGTGCACGCCAGGGGCATCGTGCACCGCGATGTGAAGCCGTCGAATGTGCTGCTCTCCAGAGCCCAGGGACGCGGGCGCTGGGCGGCCAAGCTGACCGACTTCGGCATCGCCGTCGATCCGGACGCGGCGCGACGCACCTCCCCCGGCATCGCCATCGGCACAGCGGCCTACATGGCGCCCGAGCAGGTGCGCGCCGACCCATTGACTCCGGCCGCCGACATCTACTCGCTGGGCCTGGTGCTGCTCGAGTCGCTCACCGGCGAATCAGCTTTCCCACGCACTCGCGACGTGCAGACCGCGCTGGCGCGTCTGGTGAGCGAGCCCGCCGTCCCCGATGAGCTCGGCCCCGGCTGGGCACGGCTGCTGCGCGCAATGACCGCCACCGCGCCCGAGGATCGCCCCAGCGCCGCACAGGTCGCCGCCGAGGCGGGCGCCCTCGCGGCCGCCGCGCAGGCCGACGATGAGGTCACCGCGGCCACCCGCGCACTGCCTCTCGCGGCGGAGGCTATGACGGCGCCCGCTCGGCCGGCCTCAGCGCACGTCAATGCGGCACCGGCTTCCGCGCGTCTCGCCGCGCAGCAGACACCATCGAGCGCCACCCCCGACGCCGGCCGACGCGCTTCGAGCGCCCGAGACCACCGTTCGGAGCGACGGGCTCCGTCTGCTCTGCGCGCGCGGGCGGTCGGCGTGCTCGCGACGGCGGCGGCCGCGTCGGCGGTGCTCGCCGGGGCGTGGATGGCGACGCCGTCACCGCAGAGCCCCGCGCAGACGGTGAACCGGACGTCTGCTCCGGCGACGGAGACGGTGGCCGAGACGGCGGCTCCCGAGCCCGCGCAGCCCGCTCCGCTTGCGGAGCAACCGGCACCGGCAGAAGAACAGGCGGCTCCCTCCTCGGGCACTACGGACGAAGGCACGACCGAGCAGTCCGTGCAGACCGGAGCCACGCGCAACGAGAACGCGGGCCCGGGGAACAACTCCGGCCGCGGCGAGCAGGCCTCCCAGGGCAAGGGACCGGACGGCGAGGGCGCTCCCGGGCAGCGCGCGCAGGACGGCGGGACGGATGCCGGCAACGCGAACGGCAACGGGAATCCGCGGTCGCAGCAGAAGGGTCACTCCGGCCACGGCGACGACGACTGACCCGCGCGTGCCGTCAGTCACGCTCTATGGTGGTTGCTATGGCTGACTCTTCGTTCGACATCGTCTCCAAGGTGGACCACCAGGAGGCGGACAACGCTCTCAACCAGGCGCGCAAGGAGATCGAGCAGCGCTACGACTTCAAGGGCACCGGCGCCTCGATCGCGTGGAGCGGCGAGCAGATCGTCATCGTCGCCAACTCCGAGGAGCGCGTGAAGGCGGTGCTCGACGTCTTCCAGTCCAAGCTCATCAAGCGCGGCATCTCGCTGAAGAGCCTGGAGTCCGGCGAGCCCGTCGCCAGCGGCAAGGAGTACCGCCTGACTTCCAGCCTCAAGGACGGCATCTCGAGCGAGAACGCGAAGAAGATCGGCAAGATCATCCGCGACGAGGGCCCGAAGGGCGTGAAGAGCCAGATCCAGGGCGACGAGCTGCGGGTGCAGTCCAAGAGCCGCGACGACCTGCAGGCCGTGATCGCGCTGCTGAAGGGCAGCGACCTCGACATCGACCTGCAGTTCATCAACTACCGGTGATACCGCGACGGTCAAGACACCATCTGAACCCCCGCCGTGGGTTTCGTCAGATATCCATCAGACCCAGCGGAAGCTCCTGCACTTCGAGGGCGGCGTAGGCTCTGGCGGGCGTCCCGGCTGCCGGGACTGCGATGGTCACGCGCCGCTCTGCTGACATCAGGACGTTCATCTTCGTCCCATCGGCAGCGCGGAAGTCGACGAACTGCGGGCGGTCAGCGGCGGCCTCGATACGGCGCTTGAGCTCGCCGATGTCTTCGTCCGGCGACAACAGGACGCTCTCGTCGTCGATGTGAATGAATGCGTTGGAGTCGGAGTCAGTGGCGCCCATGGGTGCGACCATACGCGCGCGATGTCGATCGGTTCAGGGGCTTGTGCACGGCGGGCAAAGCAGGATCACTTCGACCACCGATCCAGGCACTACCGGCGCGCTGTCACCTCGACGCGGCGACAGCGCCCGAGCGCACCCGGAACCACAGCGTGAGCTCGGCGAGGGCGCGCGCGGCGGTGCTCGGACCCGTCCACGACTCGAGGTCGTCGAACGAGTCGCGGAAGCCCTGGGGAGCGACGGCGCGGACACGGAAGGTGCGGTAGCCCGTCGTCCAGTCCGCGAACTGCCGCTGCGTGATCGGATGCTCGAAGAGCACGCGCATGTCGTGATGGCGCGAATCGCGGGAGATGCTCGAGAGCCGTCTCTCGGAGCGGCTGCGATGCGCTGCTGGCGTAGACCGGGTGATCATGCGAGTGGGATCGCCTTCACTCGTGTCAGGCCGGGAAGCGAAATCGCCTTTCGCCGGACGTACACCACTGCAGGGCGCTCACGGGTCGCTCGGGGCGGTGCGATAGTGTTCGACATGGGTGCCTGATGCCCGAACTGGAGAGGATCGCATGCCGTACCGTGACAGGGCCACCGTCGAGGGATGGGTCGCCGAATGGCGGGCTCTCGACGCCCGCGACGCGGTCGACATCGTCATCCTCGACGACAACTTCGAGGCCGGGCCGAACTCGGCCCTCGTCGTCGTGACCTTCCGCACCGCGTCGACCATCACGCACATCCGACCGGTCATGGAGGACGGCTCGCCGCGCTGGGTGGCGACGTTCGAGCCGCGCGCCGAGCTCATCGAGCTCGACCAGCCCGGCCTGCGCCTGCTCGCCGACGACATGAGCACGCTCGCCGTACTGCAGGAGTTCCTGCAGGCGAAGACCGACGGCGTGCTCACCGCCTGATCCCGCCCGCCGCCTCACTCCACGGTGATGAGGATGCGGTGCCACCCGGTCGAACCGTTCGGGGCGATCGGCGCCGCCTCCTGGATCTGCATCTCCCCGTTCCTGTCCACGGCACGCACCGCCACATAGTGGGTTCCCGCCGTCGCCTCCCACTCGAGGAACCACTGCACCCAGGTGTCGGTGTTGACCGGGGTCGACAGGGTCGCCGGCATCCACTCGCCCTCGTCGATGCGCACCTCCACCCGCTCGATCCCGACCGTCTGCGCCCACGCCACACCGGCGATCACGACGCCACCCGCCTGCACCGGCTTGCCGCTGCGGGGCGTGTCGATCCGCGATGAGAACTTGATGGGCGCTTGCGCGCTGTAGCCGCGGGGCGTCCAGTACGCCTCGTCCTGCGCGAACGTGGTCACCTTCAGATCGGTCACCCACTTCGTCGCCGAGACGTACCCGTACAGGCCGGGCACCACCATCCGCACCGGGAAGCCGTGCTCGAGCGGCAGCGGCTCGCCGTTCATGGCGACTGCGAGGATGGCATCGCGCTGGGGGTCGGTGAGCGCCGAGAGCGGGGTGCTGGCGGTGTATCCGTCGATGCTGCGGGAGAGCACCATGTCGGCCTCGCCCGTCGGGCGGGCGAGGGCGAGCACCTCGCGCAGCGGAACACCCAGCCACTTCGCGGTGCCGACGAGCCCGCCCCCGACGACGTTCGACACGCAGGTCAGGGTCACGGAGTACTCGTCAAGGCCCATCGCGACGAGATCGTCGAAGCTCAGCTCGATCCGCTCGTCGACCATCCCGTCGATCACCAGGCGCCAGTCCGCGGGATCGATGGTCGGGACGCTCAGCGCGGTGTCGACGCGGTAGAAGTCCTCGTTGGGGGTGTACAGCGGCGACAAGCCGGGGATGTCGAGGTCGGCGTCGGGCGGGACGACCACCTTCGACCGCGGAGCCGGCAGCCGCAGACCCCGACGGATCGCGTCGACGGAGGAGGTCGCCACGCTCAGGGCACGCGCGGTGACCCCGACCACGACCGCGGATGCCGCGGCGACCCCGGCCACGAGGAAGAATCGGCGCCGGTCGATGCCGGATGTCGCGGCAGGAGCGGATGCCGCATCCGCGCCCCCCGCCCCCGCCACGGGTGCCGTCTCAGCGGCGGCCACCGGCTGCTCGGCCGCGCGCAGCCGCCGGCACAGCACCACGAGCACCACGGATCCGGCCAGGGTTCCCGCGGCGGGGGGAGCGACCGCCAGCGCGCCCGCGTCGGCTCTCGTGAGCGTCGCCGCTGCCGAGAGGACGCCGGCGATGACGAGCACCACGACTCCGAGGGGCGGCCGGATGCGCTGCAGCACGCCGGCGACGGCCGAAGCGATCACGACGGCGACCGCGAGGCCGGCGAGCAGCACGATCTTGTCGTACGCGCCGAACGTCGCGATGGCGAACTCCTTCACCGGCTGCGGCACCACGTCGATGACGAAGGAGCCGACGGCGAGGATGGGGCTGGCCTCAGGAGCGGTCAGCAGCGCCACCAGCTCGGCCGCGGCGAGGAACACCGCCCCGCTGATCAGGCCGGCGAGCGCGGCGAGCGCCCGGGAACGTCGACTGCGTGTGCGATCGGTCACGATGGGTCTCCTCCGTCTGCGGTCACTGAGATGTTCGGAGCCGTCGCCGGATCGGTTGTGCGTCGACGCGTCGAGGCGCGCGGACCGGGGCGGCGGATCGACGCACGAGACGTCTCAGCGCCCGGGGCCGATGCCGGCGTGCCAGCCGCGCATCCAGCGGTCGAGCCGGTCGTACGCGTCCTCGCGCGCGTCGCGGCGGGAGAGGAACACGTCGTGCAGCGCGCCGTCGATGCGCTCGACCGTCACCGAGCGCCCGAGCTTGAGGGCCGCCCGCGCGATGTCGTCGACGACGAGCACGCTGTCGGCGGAGGTCAGCTCATCCGACCAGCGCGTCGGCACCGCGGATCGTGCGGAGAGCAGCACGCACACCGGCACGTGGATCGCGAGGCCCCGCGACACCGCGGCGTGTCCGGCCAGGACCGCCCGCAGCCACGCGGCGTGCGCGATCATCGCCTGCTCGGGCCGCCACTGCAGGTTGACCTCGACCGGGTCGTCGGGGTCGGCGACCTCACGTTGCGCGCGGGTGTAGAAGCCGAGATCGACCTGCGGGGCGGCATCTTTCGGCCACAGCCGGGCCTGCAGTTCCACCATGGGGGTGATCGCCGCTCTGGCCGCTCCGAGCTGGAACTCCAGCCATGGCGCGTTGAGCACGATTGCATCGACCTGACGGGGGTGCCTTGCCGCCCAGAGGCTGAGCGTGAGTCCGCCGGTGGAGTGCCCCAGCAGCACCAGCCGCCGCCCGACGGTGTCGCCGCGTGCGTTCAGCGCCGCCTCGATGTCGGCGTCGTACTGAGCCAGGTCGGTCACATAGCCGGGGGTCTGGCCCGGGCGCAGGCTGCGGCCGTACTTGCGCAGATCGAGCGCGAAGAAGCGCGCGCCGCGGTCGGTGAAGAATCGGGCCAGGCGGGTCTGGAAGAAGTAGTCCGACCAGCCGTGCACGTACAGCACGTCCACTCCGGCCAGGGGGCGCGGGTCACCGGTGATGCGCCACCATGGCGTGGGCGTGGGCAGGGAGCGCACGAGCGTGGCGACGATCTCGCCCTCGGCATCCTCGCCCAACGGCAGCGTGAGCTGCTCGAACCCGTCGCCGAGGATGTCGGCAACCCACTCGCTCACGTCCGCCCTCCGTCACCTCTGTCGATCCGGATGCCGCGCGCCGCGCAGCGAGGCGTCACTCGCCTCGTGAGATGCGCACCATCTCCTCGCGCGGCACGAGCTTGACCCGCGCGCGCTCGTGCGGCGCGCCGAGGTCGATCTCGTGGGCGTCCAGACGGTGCCAGCCGTCGAGGTCGGTCCACGCCACGCCGCGCTCGGCCAGCAGCGCGGGGATCGCGTCGTCGGACGGGTCCTCGGGCTGCCACCACGACCCCTGGTCGTTGATGAGGTGACGCACGGTCTCCATGGCATCCGACTTGGTGTGGCCGATCAGGCCCACGGGGCCGCGCTTGATCCAGCCGGTGGCGTAGATGCCCGGCACGCGCTGGTTCGACTTCGTCTCGAGCACCTGACCCTCGCGATTCGGGATCACGCCGTGCTTCTTGTCGAACGGCACGCCCGGCAGCGGCGAGCCGAAGTAGCCGATCGCGCGGTACAGCGCCTGCATCGGGATCTCACGCAGCTCTCCCGTTCCCACCGCGCCACCGGCGCCGTCGGACTTCGTGCGCTCATAGACGAGCGCCGCGACGCGCCCGTTCTCGTCCTTCTTCACCTCGACCGGGCGGGCCCAGAAGTGCATGTGCAGGCGACGCGACGCCGTGCCGCCGGCGTTGTTGACCGAGTCGAGCTTGCGCCACGACTGCATGATCCGATCCATCACCATGACCTGCTTGTTGCTGGCCACCGCCTGCTGCGAGGCATCGTCGTAGTCGAAGTCCTCGTCATAGACGACCATGTCGACGTCGCGCAGCTCGCCCAGCTCGCGCAGCTCGAGCGGGGTGAACTTCACCTGCGCGGGCCCGCGACGGCCGAACACGTGCACGTCGGTGATCCGGCTGGCCTTCAGCCCCTGGTAGACGTTGTCAGGCACCTCGGTGACGAGCAGATCGTCGGCGTGCTTGGCGAGCATGCGCGCGACGTCCAGGGCCACGTTGCCGTTGCCGATGACACCGACCGAGGTGGCATCCAGACTCCACTCACGCGGCACATCGGGGTGCCCGTCGAACCAGCTGACGTACTCGGCCGCCCCGAAGGAGTGATCCGCATCCATGCCGGGGATGTCGAGCGACGAGTCGCGCACGGCCCCGGTCGCGAAGATCACCGCGTTGTAATGGCGCTTGAGGTCGTCGAGGGTGATGTCCGTGCCGAAGCGCACGTTGCCGAACAGGCGGATGTCGCCTCGGTCGAGCACGTCGCGCAGGGCGGTGATGATGCCCTTGATGCGCGGGTGGTCGGGGGCGACGCCGTAGCGGACCAGGCCGTAGGGTGCGGGGAGCTGCTCGAACAGGTCGATGGACACATCGAACTTGCGCTCCGCCTTGAGCAGGATGTCAGCGGCGTAGATGCCCGCCGGTCCCGCCCCGACGATGGCCAGCTTGAGCTTCGTCATGGGTTCCTTCCGTCAGCTGCTGCGATCAGCGAGAGTCTCCGCGAACCGGGTCAGCGAGTCGCGCACGGTGCCCTTGGGCAGCGGCGCGAGCGCCGCGATGGCATCCGCCGTCCAGGTTCGGGCGAGAGTCATGGTGCGCGTCGTGGCGTCGTTGTCACGCAGCTCGGCGAGCGGCTCGTCGAGCACCTCGGCATCGGCGCCCTCGGCGATGCGCGCGACGCCGTCGTCGATGCGACGGGCGAGGGCGACGTCGTCCGCCGCGGTGCTGGTGTTCAGCAGCAGCGAGGGCATGGTGGGAACGCCCGCTCGCAGGTCGGTGCCGGGCACCTTGCCGGTCTCCTCGGCATCCGCTGAGAGATCGATGACGTCGTCGAGCAGCTGGAAGGCGACGCCGACCTTCTCGCCGTATTCGCGCAGCGGCTCGATGTACTCCTCGGGTGCGTTCGAGAAGATCGCGCCGCCCTGAGTGGCGGCGGCGATGAGCGAGCCGGTCTTGTCGGCGAGCACCTGCAGGTAGAAGTCGATGGGATCGTCGCCGGGCTGAGCGCCCACGGTCTCGTGCAGCTGCCCGAGCACCAGTCGCTCGAAGGTGTCGGCCTGCAGACGCATCGCGCGATCGCCCAGACGCGACATGATCTGGCTCGCTCGCGAGAAGAGGATGTCGCCGGTCAGGATGGCCACGTTGTTGCCCCACACCGCGTGCGCAGCCGGCACGCCGCGGCGGGTGTCGGCGCCGTCCATCACGTCGTCGTGGTACAGCGAGCCGAGGTGCGTGAGCTCGAGCGCGGTGGCGATGTCGACCACGGCCGGGGTGGTGCCCTCGCCCAGCTGCGCGGTGAGCAGCGTGAGCACCGGCCGGATGCGCTTACCACCGGCCTCGTAGAGGTAGCGGGCTGCGGCATCCGCGATCGAGTCGGCGACCTTCACCTCGGCGGCGATCGTCGCCTCGACCAGGTCGAGCCCCTGCTCGACGCGCGTGGCGATGCGACGCGCCGACGGGCCGAGGAAGACGCGGTCGGCGAGGCCGAGTCGGCTCGCAAGTCGCGTGCCCGGGGTAGCGGGGCTCGAAGTCACGTCGTCCAGCCTACCTGCGCCGGGGCACGACCCGCGCCGGGCAGCGGTGCCGCATCCGCTCAGGCGAGGGCGTCCACCAGGGGGCGGAACTTCACGCGCGTCTCGAGCAGCTCGGACTCGGGATCGCTGCCGGCGACGATTCCCGCACCGGCATATGCCGTGACCCGCCGAGCTGCGGATGCCGCATCTGGCGCACCGGCGAACTGCGCGCAGCGCAGGGCGATCGCCCACTCCCCGTCACCGACGGCATCGATCCAGCCGACCGGCCCGGCGTAGCGGCCGCGGTCGAACGGCTCGAGCCGGCGGATGGCGGCGATCGCGGCATCTGTCGGCGATCCGGCCACCGCCGCGGTCGGGTGCATCGCACCCGCGAGATCGAGCGACGAGGCGCCGTCGGTCAGCTCGCCGGCGACGTCGGTCGCGAGGTGGAAGAGGTTGGGCAGCTCGAGCACGAACGGGTCGGTGTCAGCCCTGAGGCCGCGAGTGTGCGGCTCGAGTGCGGCCCGCACGCTCTGCACGGCATAGCGGTGCTCGTCGAGGTCCTTGGCGCTGGTGGCCAGGGCGGCGGATGCCCGCGCGTCGGCATCCGGATCCGCGCCGCGACCGGCCGTGCCGGCGAGTACCCGCGCGGTCACCGCGCGCCGGTGAGCGGTGACGAGCGTCTCGGGGCTGGCGCCGATGAGGCCGTCGACCGCGAAGGTCCAGGTGTCGGGGTATCCGGTCGACAGCGCGCGCACCAGGCGGCGCAGATCCGCGTCGCCGGGGACCGTGCCGGTGAGATCGCGCGCCAGCACGACCTTGCGGTAGACGCCGGCGGCGATCTCGTCCAGCGCGAGGCGGACCGCCTGCTGGTAGGCCTGCGGCGTCTGCGCGCCCGGGCCCACCCGCCCCGCCCAGTGCGGACCGTAGGCGGTCGGGGCGGGGCGGATGCCGGGATCCTCAGCGCCGAGGCGGGTGTCATCCCCCCGGCGGATGCGGGTGACCCAGCTGCGTCCGTCACGGCGACCGATCACGGTGTCGGGGACGAGCAGCACGCTCTCGGCGGCGGAGTCCTCGTCGAAGGCCACGGCGCCGAACGCGACCAGTCCGGTGCCCGGGATGCCGACTTCGTCGTCCTGCTCGGCCTGCGCGGCCAGTGCGCGCCACGCGTCGGCGAGCACGCCGCTGCGGGTCCCGCCCTGGCCGGCGGGGATGCGGATCGCGGCCGCGATGCCGTCGCCGGCTGCGACCATCCCCTCGCCGCGGCGCAGCCAGGCCAGGGGCCTGGCGGGCGAGGTGTACGCCAGCAGATCCTCGACGGGGTCGATCTCGCGGGTGTGCGCGACCAGGCGGATGCTGCTCACTCCCTCAGCCTACCGGCCGCCGGGCGGACGGCACCGGCGGTGGCGGGTTGCGTCCTGGGGGCCGACACTCCAGATGTCGGACCAACCCCGGCATCCAGTCCGACATCTGGCGTGTCGGCCCCCGTTCCGTAACAGGCCGAGCAGCACGCCCCGGTCAAAGGCCCAGCGCGATGAGGCGGTCCAGCCAGGGGTCGACGGTCGCGTCGTCGAAGGGCGCCGCCTGCGCGCGCACCCGATGCTCGAGTTCGAGGGCGCGCGCCTCGAGGTGCGTCATCACGTCGGCCGGATAACCGAAGCGGATGCTGTGCGCGGCCCACTCGTCACGGTCGTCGATGTACGTGCCGCGCTCGTCCAGGCGGCGCACCACGTCGAGGTCCATGTCGATGCCCGTCATCACGAGCGGGTCATCGCTCCAGCGGGCATCCCATGCGAGGTCGATGTAGACCCGCAGTGCGCGCGGGTGGCCGCGGTGCACCGTGATGGCGCAGTCCTGGCGGTCCCTGGGCAGCAGCGTGACGTTCGGTGACTCCGCCACGAAGTCGGCCCCGGGGCGCTTGCTGCGCCAGCCCACCGGCTGGCCCATCCAGTGGCCCCACTCGTCGGCGCCGAGGTAGACCACCTCGCTGACCCAGTGGGGCGAGCCGTCCCACTTGCGCCAGCTCTGCCTCATCGGTGTGCCGGGCGCGGGACGATTCGCGTTCACCCGGCGAGTCTATGCCCGCCGAACGGCGCCTCAGGTCCCGCTGCCGCGCGCCTAGGATCGAACCATGCAGCCGAACCGCGCCGATCTCGGCAAGAACCCGTCCCGCGTCAGCGGCATGTTCGATCAGGTCGCGAAGGGCTACGACCGCACGAACACCGTGATGACATTCGGCAACGACGCGCTCTGGCGAGCCGCCACCACGCGGGCGGTGGCACCGAAGCGCGGCGAGCGCATCCTGGACCTCGCCGCCGGCACCGCGGCATCCTCCGCGTCGCTGGCCGCGAGCGGCGCGCAGGTCGTCGCCGCCGACTTCTCACCGGGGATGCTGGCCGAGGGCCGACGCCGGCACGGGCACCTGCACAACATCACGTTCATCGAGGCGGATGCCACCGCGCTGCCGTTCGACGACGCGGAGTTCGATGCGGTGACGATGTCGTACGGGCTGCGCAACGTGCAGGATCCGAAGGAGGCGCTGCGGGAGCTGTACCGGGTGACCAAGCCAGGCGGACGCATGGTGATCAACGAGTTCTCCACTCCCCCGGGGGCGCTGTTCCGCGGTCTGTACCGGTTCTACAACGCCCAGATCCTCCCTCGCATGGCGCGGCTCGCCGGCACCAACGGCGATGCGTACGACTACCTCAACGAGTCCATCCGCGACTGGCCCGATCAGCGCACCCTGTCGTCGTGGATCCGCGACGCGGGGTGGACCGAGGTCGAGTACCGCAACCTCACCTTCGGCATCGTCGCCCTGCATCGCGCCCGCAAGCCCCGCGACTGACTCAGGTGGCGGCGAGGCGCTTCTTCTCCGCCTCGACGTCGAAGTCAGCCGCCGGCCAGCGCGGGTCGATGTCCTCCAGCGCGTCGATGAGCAGTTCCTGCACGGCGAGGCGGGCGTACCACTTGCGATTCGCCGGCACCACGTACCAGGGCGCGTCCGGCGTGGAGGTGCGCTCGAAGACCGCCTGATAGGCCGCCATGTAGTCGTCCCAGCGCAGCCGCTCGTCCACGTCACCCGGGTTGTACTTCCAGTACTTGTCGGGGCGCTCCAGCCGCTGCATCAGCCGATCCTTCTGCTCATCGGGCGATATGTGCAGCATGACCTTCACGATGCGCGTCCCGGATGCCACGATGCGGCGCTCGAAGTCGACGATCGCGCCGTATCGCCGTTCGATCTCCTCGGGGTCGGCGAGGGCGTGGACGCGCGCGATGAGCACGTCCTCGTAGTGCGACCGGTCGAACACGCCGATCATCCCCGGCTCTGGCAGCTGCTTCTCCACGCGCCAGAGGAAGTCGTGCGCGAGCTCCTCCTCAGTGGGAGCCTTGAAGGCGGCGAGGGCGATCCCCTGCGGGTCCACGCGGCCGACCACGTGGCGCACGACGCCGCCTTTTCCGGCGGTGTCCATCGCCTGCAGCACGAGCAGCACGGCATCCTTGCCGTCTCCCACGTGACTGTCCGCGTACAGTCGCTCCTGCAGCTCGTCCAGACGTTCCTCGCGCTCGGCCAGCAGGCGATGCCCGTCGGCCTTGTGCCCGTCGAAGCCCGGGTGCCCATCGGCGTCGATCCGGTCGAGCGCGAAGCCGTCGTCGACCCTCAGCAGCCGGGCCGGGTCGGTCGTCCAGGTGTGCGTCATGAGGACATCATGCCTTCCCACCTGAGTCCGCACACCCCCGATCCGCTCGGGCGCGCGAGACGTCGAGCGGTGTCGGAGGCATCCGTCACAATCGGAGCATGGACACCGTTCTCGTCGTCATCATCGTGCTGGTGGCCGCCGGCCTGGCCGCCGCGGTCGGGTGGCTGCTGGGTGCGCAGCGCGCGCGCTCGGCCGATGCCGCACAGCAGGCCGAGGCTGCTGCCGCCCGCCTGCGCGCCGAGTCGCTCGAGCGCGATGCCGCGGCGCTGCGCGCCGAGGCGGCGTCCCGAGTGCAGGAGGAGCGCGCACTGGCGGACCGGCGGATCGCCGAAGCGCGCCAGCAGGGTGAGGCGGCGGTCGCGGACGCGCGACGCGAAGCACAGCAGCGTCTGGAGCACGAACGCGCCGAGCACGTGCGTCGACTGGCCGAGGTGCGTGATGAGGCGCAGGCCGACGTCGCCATCGAACGGCAGCGCGCGGCGGAGCGTCTGGAGGAGCTGAAGTCCGATCAGAAGCGCCTGGCCGACGAGTTCGACGCGCTGAGCCGGCGTGCCCTCGCCGCCAACACGCAGGCGTTCCTGCAGCAGGCGGAGGAGCGCCTGAAGCGCAGCCAGAGCGAGAGCGCGGCGGAACTGCAGAAGCGTCAGGATGCCGTGCAGCAGCTCATCGAGCCGATCCAGCAGACCCTCGACACCGTCAAGTCCGAGATGACGACGGCCGAGAAGGCCCGCCTTCAGGCGAACGCGGCCCTGGCCGAGCAGCTGCAGATCATGCGGCAGTCCTCCGAGACGCTGGGCGCCGAGACCCGCAACCTGGTGAACGCGCTGCGCGCGCCGCAGGTGCGGGGGCGCTGGGGCGAGCTGCAGCTGCGCCGCGTGGTGGAGGCCTCGGGCATGGTGAATCACGTGGACTTCGATGAGCAGATGCACCACACCACCGACGACGGCGCACTGCGCCCCGACCTCGTGGTGCACCTGGCCGGGGACAAGCGCGTGGTGGTCGACTCGAAGGTCGCCTTCAGCGGCTACCTCGAGGCCATGGAGGCGACCGACGAGGCCGTGCGCACCCAGCGGCTGCAGGCCCACGCCCGGCATCTGCGCAAGCACATCGACGACCTGGGGGCGAAGGAGTACTGGGACGTCGTCGCCGGCTCCCCCGAGTTCGTGGTGATGTTCGTGCCGGCCGAGCCGTTCCTCGCCGCCGCCCTCGACCAGGATGCGACGCTGTACGAGTACGCGTTCGAGCGCAACGTCGTGATCGCGACGCCCTCGACGCTGATCGCGCTGCTGCGCACGGTCGGACACGCGTGGCGGCAGGACCAGCTCGCCCAGGAGGCCCAGCAGATCTTCGCCGTCGGCAAGGAGCTGCACAAGCGTCTGGGCACTCTGGGATCGCATCTGGCCAAACTGGGCCGCAGCCTCAACTCGACGGTCGACGCCTACAACCGCTTTGCTGGATCGCTGGATCGGAACGTCGTCACTCAGGCGAGGCGTTTCAGCGCGCTGCAGGGTCTCGATGATGTGCTCACCGAGACCCAGCCCGTGGAGGCACTCGCGACCGCACCGCAGAAGATCGACCTGTATGCATCCGAGCACGACGAGCTCCCCGCGACCAACGACGCCGAGCCGGCGGAGCGGTACGCTCAGGCCGACCTGGGCGAGATCACCCGGCGGATCGAGGCGGCACCGGAGGCCTGACCGGGCGCGAGCCGATCTCAGCGCTCGAGCGGAACCTCGATGATCTGCGGCCCGCCGACCGGCGACGTGAGTGCCTGATCGAGGGCGGAGCGCGTGCTGATGCGAGCGAACTCCCATCCGTAGGCCGCCGCGAGCTCGCTCAGCTGCACCGCCTGAGGGGTGTAGAACGCGCGATCGAGGTCAGCAGCAGGAGCCGACGACGCCACCTCGAGACCGTCGAAGATCGTGCCTCCGCCGTCGTTGCCGACGATGACCTGGATCCGCGGGCGGGACTCGTCGGCGGGCAGCAGCAGCGCGCCGACGTCGTGCAGGAAGGCGAGGTCTCCCAGCAGCACCCGTGTGACGCCCGGCACCCCGTCGCCCTGACTGGCCAAGGCGATGCCGATGGCGGTGGCGATGGTGCCGTCGATGCCTGCCAGGCCCCGGTTGGCGTGCACGGGCACCTTCTTTCCCCCGAGCACCTGGTCCGCGACGCGCACCAGCCGTGAGGAGCCGAACATCAGCCGGTCGTGCGGCCAGGTCGCCCGCCAGACCGCGTCGACGAGGATCTCCCGGTCGACACGGCGACGCACGGCGTCGAGCTCGGCGCGCACCGCACTGAGCCGCTGCGCGCGGTCCTCCGAGTACAGTCCGTGCTGATCGGGTGCGGGCGCGCTGAGGTCGACCATCGCGGCCTGCGCGGCGCTCATCCACGCCCCCAGCCACACACGATCCGCGTCCCCATCGGCAACGGTCGCCGCCGGCACGGCACGGGTCCGACCGTTGAGATCGAGGCTCTCGCCACCGCGGCGCACCGCGATCACCTCGACGTCGTCCCGGGCCAGCAGCGCTGCGACTTCGCGGCTGAGGGTCGGATGCCCGAACACGACCGCTCGCTCGATGCGACCGCCCAGCGACTCGTCACGCAGCAGCTTCCGGTAGCCGTGCACGAGCAGGCGTCCGAAGCGGGCACCGCTGACGACCTCGGCGATGAGCGGCCAGCCCCCGGCGTGAGAGAGCTCTTCGGCATCCGGTCCGGCATCCGCCCCCGCGATCACCACGGTGCGCGCTCCGCGCGGCAGCACCACCGGCTGCGGCGCCGTCGGCACGGGCGCCGGCCCGGCTGCGGCAGCGATCGGGACCACCGCGGAAAGCGGCTCACGAGTGGGCAGGTTCAGATGCACGGGCCCGGCGACCCCGTCCAGCCCCTCACCCTGCACGCCGAGGGCGGCACGCACCGCCGCAGCGCCGAGGCCGTCCCAGCCGGCCTCGCCGGTCGGCACGACGGCGTCGACGTGCATCCGCACGAACGGCGCGAACAGGCCGGGCTGAACCGTCGCCTGGTTCGCGCCGACCCCGCGCAGCTCGGGCGGGCGGTCGGCGGTGAGCAGCAGCAGGGGCACCCCGGCGTGGAAGGCCTCCATGGTCGCGGGCAGCAGATTGCCGGCGGCAGTGCCCGACGTGCACACCACTGCGACGGGCAGTCCGCTCTCGCGGGCCAGACCGAGCGCGGTGAATCCCGCGACGCGCTCGTCCACGCGCACGTGAACCCGCAACGCACCACTGCGGGCCAGGGCGGTGGCGGCGAGGGCGAGCGCCTGCGAGCGCGAGCCGGGGGCGAGCACGAGGTCCTGCACACCGTGCGCGATGAGCTCGCCGAGCAGCGTGCCGGCGGCCTCGCTCGCGGGCGAGGACGTCACGACCGCGGGTCCGCGCCGTCGGACTCGTCGTCGAGGCGGGCGAGCTCCTCCTCGAGCTGGCGGATGCGTGCATCCTGCTCGGCGGTGCTCATCCGCCGCAGGGCTGCCGGGTCGTCGTCGGGCGCGGTGAGGTAGTCGCTCTCGCGTTCCCCGCGACGGCGCCGGCCGATCCAGAACCACAGGATGCCGCCGATCACCGGCAGCAGCACGACGATCAGCACCCACACGCCCTTCGAGACACCGCGGTGGCGTCCGGCGGGCTGCACGGCCACGTCGACGATGCTGTACACCCAGAAGATGACAGCCAGAAAAGCGCCGACGATCAGGACACGAGCCATGCCTCCATTGTAGGTCGGCGGGCACGCGGCGGCTCGGCGCTGCCGCGGTTCCCCCCGCCGCGCGGTGCTGCCGTGCACAGCGCGTGCCTAAGCGCGCTTCGTAGACTGGCGGGGTGAAGCTGCCACCTCTCCTCGTCTACACCGTGCTGCGGCTGCTGGCGTTCATCGTGCCGCTCGCGATCCTGTGGCTGTTCCCCATCTTCCGCGAGTACTGGTGGCTTGCCGCGCTCTTCGCGGCTCTGATCGGCATGAGCATCTCGCTGCTGTTCCTGCGCACGCCGCTCTCGCGCGCCTCCCGCGACATCTATGCGAAGCGTCACGGTACTCGCGACGACGAAGACGTGGAGGACGCCGCGACCGACCAGTGATCGATCAGGCCACCAGCGCCCAGTAGATGAAGCCGGCGTACACCAGCGCCGTCAGCGAGGTGAGGCCGAGAGCGGCGACGAGCTCGCGCGGCTGCCGGTAGGTCCACACGATGATGATCGCGACGAGCCCCGCCAGCAGTGCGAGCATCGCCAGCCACGCGACCGGGTACAGCAGCGCGATCCACGCAGCGAGGCCGAACGGGATCAGCACGAACAGGGTGAAGAGCACCTGGGTGGCGCGCCTGCCGATCAGCACCGTGAGTGTGCGCTTGCCGACCGCGCGGTCCTGGTCGATGTCGCGCAGGTTGTTGGCCAGCAGCACCGCGCAGGCGAACAGTCCCGCCGCGACCGCCGAGAGCCAGGCCTCCAGCGGCAGCCGGAACGCCTGCACCCACGTGGTGCCGAGGGTCGCGACCAGTCCGAAGAAGACGAACACGAACAGCTCGCCCATGGCGTTGTAGCCGTAGGGGCGCTTGCCGCCGGTGTAGAACCACGCGGCGACGATGCACAGTGCCCCGACGGCCAGCATCCACCACTGCTGCGTGCGCACGACGATCGTCAGCCCGACGAGGGCGGCGAGCGCGAAGAACACCAGCGCGATCAGCAGCACCCGTTTCGCCGGCACCCGGCCGGACGCGGTGAGTCGGGCCGGCCCGACCCGCTGCGTATCGGTGCCGCGCACCCCGTCGCTGTAGTCGTTGGCGAAGTTCACGCCGATCTGCAGCAGCACCGCCACCGACAGGCAGGCCAGGGCGATCACCCAGTGCAGGCTCCGATCGACCACCTGTGCCGCCCCGGTGCCGAGCACCACGGGGGCGACGGCCAGCGGCAGAGTGCGCAGGCGCGCGGCTCCGATCCAGTCCTTCGCCGTCACGGGGCCGAGCTCGGCCACCGGGCGCCGCGCGGGGTTGCCACTGGATCTGCGCCGCTGCGGGGCACGCTTCTTCGACTTCTGAGAGGAACCAGCCACGCAGGAGATCCTACTGACCGGCAGGTCCCGCTTCAGCGGGGGCCACCAGGGGCCGACGCTCGTAGAAGGTCTGCAGCACCACCGTGGTGCGAGTGCGCACGTTCGCGGCGATGCGCACGTCGCGCACCAGCTGCTCGAGGGCACGCGGCGATGCCACGCGAACGAACAGCATGTAGGCGGCGTCGCCGGCGATCGAATGACAGGCCTCGATGGCCGGCAGATGCTCGAGCAGTTCCGGAGCGTTGTCGGGCTGCGCCGGGTCGAGGGGTGTGATCTCGATGAAGGCGGACAGCGGCGCCCCGACCTGCTCGGGGTCGAGCACCGCCTGATACCCCGAGATCACACCGCGCGACTCGAGCCGCTTCAGTCGCGACTGCACCGCAGAGGTGGACAGCCCGACCGCCTCGGACAGCTGCGACAGAGTGGCGCGGCCGTCGCGGGACACCGCGGCGAGGATCGCGTGGTCGACAGGATCATCCATAGATGGAAGAATACCGGTTGACACCGGCTCGCGCCGGAAAATTTCCTGCCATTCTCCCGATCGGAGGTTCGGATGTCCCTCTCCACCGCACACTCAACGGCCATCGCCGACGAGCTCGAGGTCGTGACGGATGCGTCGCGCGTCGAGCACAGCATCGCATGGCAGCAGCTGAAGAGCGCGGCCATCGCGCTGCGACTGCTGCAGGTCAAGGACGGATCCGTCCCTTCGACAGGCTCAGGGGCCCAGGAGGGCACAGCAGGGGCCCACGAGGGCACAGGCTCAGGGGCCCACGAGGGCGCAGGCTCAGGGGCCCACGAGGAGGCTGCCGCGCATGTGGCCGCCATCGTCGCCGGCATCCGCGCGCTCTCCCCCGCCTTCCCGCACGAGGCCGAATACCTCGACGTGCTCGTGACGGACTTCCAGCGCTGGGCCGACGAGGGCTTCGGCGAGCCCGACTTCCTCGACTCGCTGATGGCGTTCCAGCCGCAGCAGCACCGCGTCGACGGCATCCGCCATCTCGTCGTCTTCCCGATGTACACCCAGAACGGCTCGAGCGACCGGCTCGTCGAGGCGCTGATCGTCGAGACGATCTGGCCCGAGTTCATCGCCGAACTGGAGGCGGGCGACTACGGCAACAAGCTCTTCGTCTCGCTGCGCCTGATCGACTTCACGCCCGGCTACGACACCAACTCCGCCGTGCTCTTCCCCGAGACCGTCGCGATGCGCGAGATCCCCTCGTTCACATGGGGCGCCATCTTCCAGGACCGCGAGGCGGCCCGCTATCGCCGTGTCGTGCGCTCCGCATCCGAGATCACCAACCTCGATCTGCCCGAGCGGGCGGCGGCCATGCTCGACGACCAGCGCATGACCGAGAAGACGTTCGTGATGTGGGACATCATCCACGACCGCACGCACATGCGCGGCGACCTGCCGTTCGACCCGTTCATGATCAAGCAGCGCATGCCCTTCTTCCTCTACTCGCTCGAGGAGATGCGCTGCGACATGACCGCGTTCCGTGAGTCGGTGAAGATCGAGCGCGAGTTCGATGCCCGCGTCGCGGCCGGCGAGACGCTCACCGAGACTGAGCAGGAGATGCACGACTACGCGCATCTGGTGCAGTACGCGGTGATCTTCGACCGCATCTTCCGCTTCGCCATCACCGGCACACGGGTGCGCAACTACGACGCGGTCGGCGGGCAGCTGCTGTTCGCCTGGCTGCACCAGCGCGGCGTGCTGCACTGGACCGACACCGCCCTCACCTTCGACTGGGAGAACGTTCCCGACGCCGTCGTCGCCCTGGGCGATGCGATCGACGACCTGTACTGGCACTCGATCGACCGGCCGAAGGTCGCGCACTGGCTCGCCGCCTACGAGCTGGTCCGGAGCACGCTCACCCCGCACCCCGCCTCGCAGTGGGCGCGCGGCCTCAGCGACGACATCCTCGCCGGCGCACCGAAGGGCTACACCGACGCGGTGCTGGATGACGAGTTCCCGCTGTCGATGTTCTTCGAGACGCTGCACAAGAAGATGCGTCCGATCATCGAGTCGACCGTCGGCATCCGCGGCGCGGACGACTGAGATGACCGCCGCGGACCGCAGGGTGGTGATCGCCGGCGCCACGAGTGACGCCGGACTGGCGACAGCGACGGCGCTGATCGAGGCCGGCGCGCGGGTGGTCGCGACCGGCCGCTCGCCGGAGCGGCTGGCGCGGCTGCGGGATGCCGGCGCGCAGATCGAGCTCGCCGACGCGACCTCGATCGCCGAGATGAGCGCCCTTGCCGAGCGGATCGGCCCCGTCGACGCGGTGCTTCCTCTGGTCGGCGGCTGGCGCGGCGGTGGCGGCCTCGCGGGGCAGAGCGACGAGGACTTCGCCGCCCTGCTGCCGGCCCTGCACGCGGTGCGCGCGACCAGCCGGGCGTTCGACACCGCGCTCCGGGCCTCGGACGCCGGCCGCTTCGCGATCGTGTCGTCGACAGCTGTCGCCCGCCCGCTCGCCGGTGGGGCGAACTACGCCGCGATCAAGGCGGCGAGCGAGGCCTGGGCACGCGGCGTCGCGCAGGGCTACGCCAAGGCGGCACGGGACGCCGGCAGCGGGCTGCACACCGCGTCGGTGATCTTTCGCGCCGAGGGTGCCCTGCAGCCCGACGGGCTCGCGCGGGCGGTCGTCGCCCTCTGGGACGAGGACGCCACCGCCTTGAACGACTCGATCCGGTCGATCTGAGCACCAGCGCGGACCGTGCGTTCACGGCTCCGACGGCGCTGGTGCGGAGGAGGCGTCCGCGTCGGCGCCCTCGGAGTCGCCGGGCGAGGACGCCTGCAGGTAGGAGGCGCTCAATCGGCGGTACGCGCGGGTGGAGAAGGCGAGGAGGGCGAGGGTCATGATCGCCACGCCCGCGAACACGAAGATGAGCGCGATGCCGCGCGCCCTCCCGTCGCCGAGCAGCCACCCCCACGCGGCCGCACCGGGAGCGGACTCGACGTAGGGGATGATCACGTACTGCGCGAGCGGTGCGATCAGGAAGGCCGTCAGGGGTGCTGCCGCGGCCTCCATCGTGGAGGCGACGCCGAACACCCGACCCTGCCGACGGTAGGGCACCACCTTCTGGATCACGGTCTGCTCGGCCGCTTCCACCGCAGGGATGAGCGCCATGTAGAGCCAGTTGCCCGCGACGAACAGCGGCCACCAGTCCCGCAGCGCGAACACCATGCCGATCACCCCCATGCCCACCACGAGGATGAGCATCGTACGGATCGGATTGCGGCCGAGCCCGACGGCGGACACGACCGCGCCGCCGACGAGGAACCCCGTCGACGCCACCGCGAGCACGATTCCCCACAGCTGCACCGACATCAGCTCGAGCCCGTACGGATCCACGAGCGCCATGTACACGCCTCCGACGAAGTTGTTGAACATGGCGAAGAACAGCAGCGCGAACAGGGCCGGAACGGCGCGGATGGCGCGGATGCTGCCCCGCAGGTCGATCGGCGACGGCGCATCCGCCTCGCGCTCCGGCGGCTCTTCCGGGATCCGCACGAAGAGGATGTGGGTGAGCGCGACGACGGTGAGCGCGACAGCGATCAGCAGCGTGCCGCCCATGCCGAGGAACCCGATCGACAGGCCGCTGAAGACGCTGGTGACGAGGAACGCCAGCCCCTGCACCGTGCCGACCATGCCGTTGGCGTTCGCGTGCCGCTCGACCGGCACGAGCAGGGTGACCGTCGTGGACAGCGCGATGTTGCGCATCTGCTCGACGACCGCGCCCAGCAGGATCACTCCGCAGAACAGCCAGAACCAGGGGCCCGAGAAGTCCAGCAGCGCCGAGGCCGGCTGCCAGAGGAACAGCAGCAGCGCCGCCACGAAGGCGACCGCCGTCGCGACGCTCGAGAACACGAACACCCAGCGCTTGCGGTGACGGTCGACGATCGTGCCGAACAGGATCGAGAACACGGCGATGAGCAGCATGTACGCACCGCCCACGATTCCGGTCGCCATGACGTTGCGCGTCTCGAGATACACCCAGAAGGTGAGCGCGAACCAGAGGAAGCTGGTCGTGACGTTGGCCAGCATCGTGTTCAGCAGCACCTGCAGGAACGTGCGCATGGCATGAGGGTAGGCGCCGGGTCCGACATCCGACAGCCCCGTCGGCGAATCGGGCGGACGCCGAGCCGTAGAGTTGTCGGGTGAGCGCTCTGCACGACACCCCGCTGCACGACACGAACGTGCGCGGCTTCGCATCCGACAACTACTCCGGCATCCATCCCGAGGTGCTCGCGGCCATCGCCGCGGCCAACGACGGTCACCAGATCGCCTACGGCGAGGACGTCTACACCGAACGCCTGAAGCAGGTGTTCACGCGGCATTTCGGCACGGACGTGCGCGCGTTCCCCGTGTTCAACGGCACCGGCGCCAACGTCACCGGCCTGCAGTCGATGCTGCCGCGCTGGGGCGCGGTGATCGCGGCATCCACCGCCCACATCAACGTCGACGAAGGCGGCGCTCCGGAGCGCATCGGGGGCATGAAGCTGCTCACGGTCCCCACCGAGGACGGCAAGCTCACCCCCGAGCTCGTCGACCGCGAGGCCTGGGGCTGGGGTGACGAGCACCGCGCCCAGCCGCTGGTCGTCTCGATCACTCAGAGCACCGAGCTGGGCACCCTGTACAGCGTCGACGAGATCCGCGCGCTCGCCGAGCACGCCCACGCGCGCGGGATGAAGCTGCACCTCGACGGCGCGCGCATCTCGAACGCCGCCGCCGCTCTCGACGCACCGCTGCGCGCGTTCACCACCGACGCCGGCGTGGACGTGCTGAGCTTCGGCGGCACGAAGAACGGCGCGATGCTCGGTGAGGCGATCGTGGTGCTGAATCCGGATGCCGCCGACGGGCTGATCTACAGCCGCAAGTACAACATGCAGCTCTCCTCGAAGATGCGCTTCGTGTCCGCGCAGCTGATCGCGCTGCTCGAGGGCGATCTGTGGCTGCGCAACGCCCGGCACTCGAACGCGATGGCGCAGCGTCTGCGGCGGGCGGTCGAGCAGGGGCTGGCCGAGGGCAGCATCCGCGGCGTGGAGTTCACGCAGCCCACGCAGGCCAACGGCGTCTTCGCGACCCTTCCCGACGGGATCGCCGACCGCCTGCGCGAGAGCTTCCGGTTCTACGACTGGGACGCCGCGCGCAACGAGGTGCGCTGGATGTGCTCCTTCGACACGCAGGAGTCCGACGTCGACGCCTTCGTCGCCGAGCTCTCCCGCCTCACGACCGCCTGATCGGCACCTCGCTCAGCGCAGCAGCCCGAGGTGCGCGAGGGCCTGGCGGATCAGAGTCCCCCGGCCACCCTCCATGTCCGCCGCCAGCGAGTCGGAGGCGGCCTCCTCCGGCGAGAACCAGGTCACCTCGAGGGCATCCTGACGCGGCTCGCAGGTGCCGTTGACCGGCACGATGAAGGCCAGCGACACCGCGTGCTGCCGATCGTCGTGGAAGGCGCTCACGCCGGGGATCGGGAAGTACTCCGCCACGGTGAACGGCGCGGGCGACGCCGGCAGTAGCGGGAACGCCATGGGTCCGAGGTCGTTCTCGAGGTGACGGAACAGCGCATCGCGGATCGTCTCACCGAAGCGCACTCGCCCCGAGACGATGGTGCGGGTGATCTCCCCCAGCGGCGTCGACCGCAGCAGCACCCCGATGGAAGTGACCTGGCCGGAGCCGTCGGTGATGACCGGGATCGCCTCGACGTAGAGCATGGGCAGGCGACGACGCGCCTCCTCGAGCTCGATGTCGCTCAACCAGCCGGGGTTGGCGTCGTCCGAGCGCCCCGCGTCGTATCCGAAGTCGTCGTCGGGTCCGGGATCGGGATCAGGAGTGCGCACCGCCATGGCTCTTTTCTACCAGCGTCGGTGCCGGCTGGCAGGATGTCAGCGTGACTGTCTCGATCGATTCCTCCGCGACCCTGTGGTCGCCCGAGCCGCACGACGGCAAGCCGCTGCTGGTGCTGCTGCACGGGTACGGCGCCGACGAGCGCGATCTGTTCGGCTTGCTGCCCTTCCTGCCGGAGGGACTCGCGGTCGCGGCGGTCGCGGCCCCGCTCGCCCCGCCGTGGCCCATGCCGGGGCGGTCGTGGTACGTGATCGATTCACTGCAGACGAGGGATGCCGCCGGCATCACGACCGCGGCCGAGTCGCTTCTGACCTGGCTCGACGAGGCGTCCGGCGGCGCACCGTCGGTCGCCCTGCTGGGGTTCTCGCAGGGGGCCGCGGTGTCGCTGCAGGCCCTGCGCCTGGCGCCGTCGCGGATCGACGCGGTCGTCGCGCTGAGCGGCTACGCCGCGATGGGCGATCTTCCCGGCGACCAGATGCTCGCCGAGCAGCGACCCCCGGTGTTCTGGGGGCGCGGTACGCACGACGACGTCATCCCCGCGCCACTGATCGATCACACCGCCCAGTGGCTGCCGGGCCACGCCGAGCTGTCCGGACGCGTGTATCAGGGCCTCACCCACTCCATCTCCGAGCAGGAGCTCGCCGACGTGCACGTGTTCCTCTCGCAGTGGAAGGACGCCGTCGGGCAGAAGGCCGACTGACGCGACACGCCCGGGTTGCACGCTTTCGCAGCAGCCGGTACAGTCGCAGGGTCCTGTCCGCCGTGTCTGGAAGTCCTTTGATCTGAATCGTCGCCTCTCCGCGTAAATCATTCACGCGCTGATCCGACGATCCTGCACTTCGACGCGGTCCGCTCACCCATGCTGAGCCGGACGCACTGAGATCTCTCCGCCCGATGGCCCCTCCGCCCCGTGGCCCGATGACCTCGCCGTCGCATCAGCGCACCCGCTCACTTCCGGGGGTCGCCCATGTCATCACTGCACACATCCACCAGCGCGGTCGTCACCCTCGACCGCGTCAGCTTCGCCTGGCCGGACGGTTCGGTTGCGCTCGACACCGTGTCGGGCTCCTTCGGCTCCGGTCGCACCGGACTCGTCGGTCGCAACGCCGCCGGCAAGTCGACACTGCTGCGCCTCATCACCGGGGAGCTGCCGCCGACCTCCGGCCATATCTCGGCCGCTGATGCTGTCGCCTACCTGCCGCAGCGGCTGACGCTCGACATCGAGCGCCGCGTCGCAGATCTGCTCGGCATCGCCGCACCGCTGGACGCGGTGCGCGCGATCGCCGCAGGCGACGTCGACCCCGCGCACTTCGACGCGGTCGGCGATGACTGGGACATCGAGGCGCGCGCCGAGGCATCCCTCGCCGAAGCCGGGCTCGATCCGTCGTTCCTCGATCGCACCGTCGGCGATCTCTCGGGCGGTGAGGCGGTGCTGGTCGCGATCGCCGGCATCCGGTTGCGCCACTCCGCCATCACGCTGCTCGATGAGCCGACGAACAACCTCGACCGGCATGCACGGCACCGGTTGACCGAGATGATCCGGTCATGGAAAGGCACGCTCATCGTGGTGAGCCACGATGTCGCCCTGCTCGAGCTGATGGACGACACCGCCGAGCTGTACGGCCGTGAGCTGAGCGTGTTCGGCGGCCCCTACTCGGCGTGGCGTGCCTGGTTGGACGCGGAGCAGGAGTCAGCGCGACAGGCGGAGCGCGATGCCGCGCAGGCGTACCGGAAGGAGAAGCGCCAGCGCATCGAGGCCGAGACGAAGCTCGCCACGCGTGCTCAGATGGGCAGAAAGGCGTACGAGGAGAAGCGCGTGCCGAAGATCGTCGCCAACGGCCGGAAGATGGCGGCACAGGTGTCGGCGGGCCGGCTGCGCAGCGAGGTGCGCGGGAAGGAGGATGCCGCGCATCAGGCGCTGGATGCCGCGGGGCGCCGGGTGCGCGACGACGCGGCGATGAGGATCGAGCTGCCGGATCCAGGGCTGCCGTCGTCGCGCCGCATCGCGACGATCGGCGACGCAGAGCGATCCTGGATCATTCAGGGCGCCGAGCGGGTGGCGCTGATCGGCCGGAACGGAGTCGGCAAGACGACGCTGCTGCGCCGGATCGTGGCATCCGGCGACCAGAACTCCGGAGAAACCGGCGAATCCGGATCGGAGGCAGCCGTTCTGCAGCGAATGGGCCCGATTCTCCGGAGTTCTGCGTCGCACACCGACCGTATCGGCTACCTGTCGCAGCGAATCGACGGGCTCGACGACGAGCGGTCGGTGATCGAGAACATCGCGCGCGTCGCGCCACACGTGCCCGAGAAGGAGCTGCGCAACCGGCTGGCGCGGTTCCTCATCCGCGGCGCCGCGATGAACCGGCCGGTCGGCTCCCTGTCGGGAGGTGAGCGGTTCCGCGTCGCGCTGGCCGAGCTGCTGCTCGCCGACCCCGCCCCGCACCTGGCCGTGCTCGATGAGCCGACCAACAACCTCGACCTCGATACGATCGACCAGCTGGTCGAGGCGCTGCGCGCCTATCGCGGTGCCCTGCTGATCGTCAGCCACGACGACGCGTTCCTGGCGAGGCTCGGGCTCGATCTCACCCTCGAGCTGGACGGGGAGGGCCGGCTGACCGAGGTGGGCTGAGGGTCTTCTGCAAGCGTGTGATCCAGGAATGGTGCGCGAAACGCGCGGGGTCCGTAGAGCTTCTGGAACTCGTGCTCATCCATCCGTCAGACGCGACGGCTCGAGCGCATGGCGCGGCGGTGCTCCAGCGCCGGGTCAGCGGCGAGCGCGGCGTACTCCTCCGAGTCGCGCGGATACATCGCCACGCGACCGAGCTCGTCGTGGTGCGTGCCCCAGCCGTACCTCTTGCTGAGCGGCGAGGTGCGCAGGCACGCCTGCCCCTTCGAGAAGAACTCCGCCCTCGCCTGCTCGTCGCCCAGGTCGATGCCCTTGCGCAGCGCATGCGTCTCGAACAGCACGTCGTCGGAGGTGCGCGTGTACGGCGCCTCGCCGATCAGCCGGAAATGCAGGGCGGCGATCGAGAGGTTCTCGGCGATCGGCGGCTCGACGCCGCACTCTGCGGGACAGTCCTCACTGACCTCGATGAACGTGTTGGTGTAGTTCGTCGTGTGCGCCATGCCGTCAGCATCCCCTACCCCTCCCACGTTGTCGAGAGCAAGGCACGAGCCGATGTCGGAGGGGCAGGCGATGATGGACGGATGAGCGACGCCTCGACCGCGCACGACGTGCTCGACAGGTTCACGCCCGCGACCCGGGATTGGTTCTGCGGGGCCTTCGACGCGCCCACCGCCGCGCAGGCGGGCGCATGGGAAGCCATCTCCGCCGGCCGCAACGCGCTCGTGGTCGCGCCGACGGGATCGGGCAAGACGCTGTCGGCGTTCCTCTGGGCGATCGACAGCGTGTTCCGCGAACGCACGGTGGGAGCGGGCGGCGCAGTGGATGCCGAGCAGCGCGCCGCGCGCACGCGGGTGCTCTACATCTCACCGCTGAAAGCGCTGGGCGTCGATGTGGAGCGCAACCTGCGCTCGCCACTGATCGGCATCGGGCAGTCGGCACGGCGTCTGGGTGAGCCGGCCCCCGACATCACGGTGGGCGTCCGCTCGGGCGACACCACCTCGAGCGATCGGCGCAAGCTCGTCAGCGACCCACCCGACATCCTCATCACGACGCCCGAGTCGCTGTACCTCATGCTCACCAGCCGCGCCGGCGAGACGTTGCAGAACGTGCACACGGTGATCATCGACGAGGTGCACGCGGTCGCGGCGACCAAGCGCGGAGCGCATCTGGCCGTCAGTCTCGAACGGCTCGATGCGCTGCGCACCGCGCACGGCGCCCAGCGACCGGCGCAGCGGATCGGGCTGTCGGCGACCGTCCGGCCGATCGACGAGGTGGCCCGCTTCCTGGGCGGCTCCGCCCCGGTCGACATCGTGGCGCCGCGCGCGGTCAAGACGTTCGAGCTGGGCGTGATCGTGCCCATCGACGACATGCGCAACCCGCCCCCGCCGCCGGGCCCTTCGACAGGCTCTGGAGGCCAGAACGAGGAGCCCGCCGAATATACCGAGGTCACCGGGTCGGTGTGGCCGCACGTCGAAGAGGCGATCGTCGACACCGTGCTCGAGAACCGCTCCACCATCGTCTTCGCCAACTCGCGGCGCCTGGCGGAGCGCCTGACCGGGCGACTCAACGAGATCTACGCCGAGCGGCTCGGGCAGCTCGCGCCCGCGGCGGACGCGGGGGCGCAGGCCGGCGCGACAGCAGGAGCCGAGCCTGTTCTCGCGAAAGCGCATCACGGGTCGGTGTCGAAGGAGCAGCGTGCGATCGTCGAGGACGAGCTGAAGTCGGGTGCGCTGCGCTGCGTGGTCGCGACCAGCAGCCTCGAGCTCGGCATCGACATGGGCGCGGTCGACCGGGTGATCCAGGTCGAGGCGCCGCCGTCGGCGGCATCGGGTCTGCAGCGCGTCGGACGCGCCGGGCACCAGGTCGGCGAGATCAGCAGGGCATCCCTGTTCCCCAAGCACCGCGGCGATGTGCTGCACACCGCGATCGTCACCGAGCGGATGCTGGCGGGGCAGATCGAGGCGATCGCCGTGCCCCGCAACCCGCTCGACATCCTCGCGCAGCAGACGGTGGCGGCGTGCGCTCTGGAGCCGATCTCGGTCGAGGAGTGGTTCGAGACCGTGCGGCGCAGCGCCCCGTTCCAGACGCTGCCGCGCTCGGCGTTCGAGGCGACGCTCGACCTGCTGGCGGGCAAGTACCCCTCCGACGAGTTCGCCGAGCTGCGCCCGCGCGTGGTCTGGGATCGGGATGCCGGGACGCTCACCGGCCGCCCCGGCGCGCAGCGCATCGCCGTCACCAGCGGCGGGACGATCCCCGACCGCGGCCTGTTCGGCGTGTTCGTCGCCGGCGAGACCAGTGGCGCGCGCGTCGGTGAGCTGGACGAGGAGATGGTCTACGAGTCCCGCGTAGGAGACGTCTTCACTCTTGGCACGACCAGCTGGCGCATCGCCGAGATCACCCACGACCGGGTCAACGTGCTGCCCGCCTACGGCCAGCCCGGCAAGGTGCCGTTCTGGCACGGCGACGGCATCGGACGGCCGTTCGAACTCGGGGAGGCGCTCGGGCGGTTCTCGCGCGAGGTGTCCACCGCCACATCGACGAAGGCTCAGCAGCGACTGATCGACGCGGGGCTCGACGAACGCGCCCGCGACAACCTCATGGGCTACCTCACCGAGCAGCGCGAGGCCACCGGCACCCTGCCGACCGACCGCACCCTCACTGTCGAGCGCGGACGCGACGAGGTCGGCGACTGGCGCGTGATCCTGCATTCCCCGTACGGCATGAAGGTGCATGCGCCGTGGTCGCTCGCCATCAACGCCCGCGTGCGGGAGCGGCTGGGAGTCGAGGGGTCGGCGGTGGCGAGCGACGACGGGATCATCGTTCGCATTCCGGATGCCGATGCCGAACCCCCCGGCGCGGACCTGTTCGTCTTCGACGCCGACGAGCTCGAGCACATCGTCACCGCCGAGGTCGGCGGATCGGCGCTGTTCGCCTCGCGCTTCCGCGAGTGCGCGGCGCGCGCGCTGCTGATGCCGCGGATGAACCCGAACAAGCGCACCCCGCTGTGGCAGCAGCGCCAGCGCTCGGCCCAGCTTCTCGAGGTCGCGCGGCGGCATCCGACCTTCCCGGTGATCCTCGAGACGCTGCGCGAGGTGCTGCAGGACGTTTACGACCTGCCGTCGCTGCGGCGTCTGATCACCGACATCGGCGAGCGGCGCATCCGCCTCGTCGAGACCGAACCCGGCCAGCCCTCCCCCTACGCGCGCGATCTGCTGTTCGGCTACGTCGGCGCATTCATGTACGAGGGCGACTCGCCCCTCGCCGAACGTCGCGCCGCCGCGCTGTCGGTCGATCCGGCGCTGCTGGGTGAGTTGCTGGGCACGGTCGAGATGCGCGAGCTGCTCGATCCCGACGTCATCGCGCAGTTCGAGCGCGAGGCGCAGCGCCTGGATCCGCAGCGCCGCGTGCGCGGGGTCGAGGGGGTAGCCGATCTGCTGCGCATGCTCGGCCCTCTCGACGCGGGCGAGATCGCGCTGCGGCTCGAGGACGCGGATGCCCAGACGAGCGGGGCCGGCGCCGCCGCCGCGTCCGCCCTTGCAGAGGAGCTCGTCACCGCGCGCCGGGCCATTCCGGTCACGATCGCGGGGACTTCGCGCGTCGCCGTGATCGAGGACGCCGGACGGCTGCGTGACGCCCTGGGGGTGGCGCTGCCCACCGGCATCCCGGTCGCCTTCCTCGAACCCGTCGCCGACCCGCTCGGCGATCTCGTCTCGCGCTTCGCACGCACGCACGGGCCGTTCACGACCGACGCGGTCGCCGAGCGCTTCGGCCTCGGCGCCGCAGTGGCACGGCACACGCTGCAGCGGCTGGAATCCGCCGGCCGACTCACCAGCGGATTCTTCCTTCCGGCTGCGGATGCCGCTGCGGACGGCTCGAAGGAATGGTGCGATGCCGAGGTGCTGCGCCGGCTGCGGATGCGCTCGCTTGCGGCGATCCGCGGCAGCGTCGAACCCGTCAGTCCCCAGGCGTACGCCCGCTTTTTGCCCGACTGGCAGCATCTCACCCGCCCGCTGGAGGGCGTGGACGGGGTGCTCAACGTGATCGAGCAGTTCGCCGGCGTGCCGATCCCCGCCAGCGCGTGGGAGTCGCTGGTGCTGCCCGGCCGCGTGCGGGACTACACACCCGCGCTGCTCGACGAGCTGACCGCGTCCGGTGAGGTGGTGTGGGCGGGGCACGGGTCGCTGCCGGGGCGCGACGGCTGGGTGTCGCTGCACCCGGCGGATCTGGCGCCGTTCACTCTGCCGCTGCCCGAGGACGCGCCCGCGTCCGGCTCGCTCGAAGAGAAGGTCCTGGACGCGCTGCGGCTGAGCGGGGCGTCCTTCGCCGGCCCGCTGAAGGCCATGACGGATGCCGAGAATCAGCAGTCCGTGCTCGAGGCGCTCTGGTCGCTGGCCTGGCAGGGCCACATCACCAACGACACGTTCTCGCCGGTGCGCGCCCTGCTCGCCGGCGGGTCGCAGGCGCACAAGACGGCGCGACGCGCCCCGCGGACGCGGACCTACCGCGGCATCTCGCTGGCCCGGTCGGCCGCACAGCCCTCGCCAGCCGGCGCCGGGGGGCGCTGGGCCGTGCTGCCCGAGCCGGACCCGGATGTCGCGCGTCGGGCCACCGTCACGTCCGGATTGCTGCTCGACCGCTACGGCGTGGTCACCCGCGGTGCAGTGCAGGCCGAGGGCGTGCCGGGCGGCTTCGCGCAGGTGTACCGCGTGCTCGCCGGCTTCGAAGAGGCGGGGCACTGCCGGCGCGGGTACGTCATCGAGAAGCTCGGTGCCGCGCAGTTCGCCGCATCCACCACGGTCGATCGTCTGCGCACCTTCGCCGGGCTCGCCGACCCGCCGCCGCGCCGCGCGGTCACCCTCGCCGCGACCGACCCGGCCAACCCGTACGGGGCGGCCCTGGGGTGGCCGCGCCTCGATGCGGTCACGCACCGCCCCGGGCGCAAGGCGGGCGCCCTGGTCGTGCTCGTCGACGGGGAGCTCGTGCTCTACCTCGAGCGCGGCGGACGCACCGTGCTCGCGTTCGATGACGACGCCGATGTGCTGACGGCCGCCGCATCGGATCTCGCGGCCACCGCGCGAGCGCGTCGCCTTGAGACGCTCACCGTCGAGAAGATCAACGGCGACGGCGTCTACGGCACACCGTTCGCCTTGGCGCTGCAGGAGGCCGGTTTCGTCGCTACCCCGCGCGGTTTCACCCTGCGCAAGACCGTATGACCTCCCCGCCGCATCCGTCTGATTGGCTCTGATCATGCTCAGCGAGTTCCTCACCGGCATCCGCTTCCTCGGGCGCGGATTCGCGTACTGGCGCCGACGACCGGGCATGATGACGCTGGGTCTCGTCCCCGCGCTCCTCGCGCTGGCGCTGCTCGCGGCCGTGCTGATCCCCCTGCTGCTGTCGCTGGGCACGGTCGTGGCATGGGCGACGCCGTTCGCGGACTCCTGGGATCCGTTCTGGCAGAACGCCGTGCGCAGCGCGCTCGGGCTGATCATCGCGCTGGCCGCCGTGGTGCTCGCGAGCATCACCTTCACCGCCTTGACTCTGCTCATCGGCGACCCGTTCTACCAGCGCATCTGGCGGGCGGTCGAGACCGACCTGGGCGGCGATGTGCCCGAGGGCGACGGCGGATTCCTGGTCGCGCTCGGCGAGAGCATTCGACTGATCGCGCTTGGTGTCCTCGTGGCCGTGCTCGCCCTCGTCGTCGGGTTCGTCCCCCTCATCGGCGCACCTCTGGCGGCGATCACCAGCGTGCTGCTCAGCGGACGACTGCTCGCTCGCGAGCTCACCGGGCGAGCGCTGAACGCACGCGACATCCCCTCTCGGCAGCGATCGCACCTGTTCGCCGCGCACCGCGCACGCCTGCTCGGCTTCGGTGCCGCCACGCAGCTGTGCTTCCTGGTGCCGCTCGGCGCGGTGTTCATCATGCCCACCGCCGTCGCCGCGGCGACGCTGCTGGCCCGCGACCTGCTCGCCGGGCATCCCTCCCCCGCCCCGGTGCGCCATGCCTGAGGGCGATACGGTCTACCGGACCGCGCACCGCCTGGATGCGGCGCTGCACGGACAGCAGGTGACCCGCTTCGATCTGCGCGTGCCGCGGTTCGCCACTGCCGACCTCACCGGTCAGACCGTTCACGAGATCGTGCCGCGCGGCAAGCATCTGCTGGCTCGGATCGGTGAGTTCACGCTTCATTCCCATCTGCGCATGGACGGCGCCTGGCTGCTGTACCGGCCGGGTGAGCGGTGGCGGCATCCGGCGTTCAAGGTGCGGGCGATCGTCGGCACCGCGGCGCAGGAGGCGGTCGGGATCGATCTCGCCGAGGTCGAGCTGGTGCCCACCCGCAACGAGGAGGAACTGGTCGGTCATCTCGGGCCCGATCCGCTCTCGGAGCAGTGGGATGCCGCGGAGGCGGTGCGTCGGCTCAGCAGCGATACGCGCAGCATCCACGTCGCTCTCCTCGACCAGCGCAACGTCGCCGGTTTCGGCAACGAGTACGCGGCAGAGCTGCTGTTCCTGCGCGGGGTGCTGCCGACCACCCCCACGCCGGAGGTCGATGTGCCGGCGCTCATCGAGCTCGGTGCGCGTACTCTGCGCGCCAACCGCGATCGCGTCGATCGCACGTTCACGGGCAGAGCGCGTCGCGGTTTCACCGACTGGGTATACGGCCGGGCGGGACGGCCGTGCCGGCGCTGCGGGACGCTGATCCGACGTGGCGAGATCGGAGCGGATCCCACCCGGGAGCGCATCACGTTCTGGTGTCCGAACTGCCAGCGCTGAGCAGGGCGGCCCCCGGCTCAGTGACATCCCCAGATGGGAATGAATGCGCGAGGGGAGCGGTTGTAGATATACGGAGCAACCCGGAGAACGGGAGGAAACGTGGGCAAGAACTACATCGACATCGAAGACGACCAGGGCGCGACTCTGCGATACCGCAAGCACGCCAACGGACGTGGCCTCGTGGCGCACGGAGCGAAGGTGCACCCCAAGGCCCTCATCGAAGCCGGCGCGTACATCGAACCCGGAGCGCGGGTCGGCGCCGGAGCACGGGTCGCGCACGGCGCGTGGGTGGAACCTGACGCCGTGATCGGCGAGAACGCGCGGATCGACGCGCACGCGCACATCGGCGCCGGAGCGGCGGTCGGCGAGAACGCCTGGATCGGCGTTCGCACCGACATCGGCGCAGGAGCGCACGTCGCGCGCGGCACGCGGATCGGTCACGATGAGAGCGTGGCTCCGGGACTCACCATCATCAGCGACCAGAAGGGTCTCTGGCTGGCGGCCTGAGACTCGGCGACAGCGTCCGTTCACCATCAGCGGTGGGCGGACGTCTTGCTGTCCGACCACTTTCTGCCCCTCCGGACCGGCGGCCGGAAGACCTCGCCGCAACTTCTAAAAGAAGCTAAGCTTTGAAATAGAGATCGGCGAGTCGACGCTCGTCTCAGGCCCGGGAAGCGACCATGGACATCACCGCGCAGGCGTCGCGCATCGGCGCTCTCGCCGACGAGACGCGGCGGGCGCTGTATGAGCACGTGGTCGCGCAGCCGGATGCAGTCACCCGCGAGGGAGCGGCCGCGGCGATCGGCATCCCGGCGCACATGGCGCGCTTCCACCTCGACAAGCTCGTGGAGGCGGGGCTGCTCGAGACCGAGTTCCGGCGGCTGAGCGGACGCACCGGCCCCGGCGCGGGACGACCCGCGAAGCTGTATCGGCGCGCTCCCGGGACGGTGAGTGTCTCCCTGCCGGAACGGCGGTACGACCTCGTCGGTCGCGTGCTCGCGGAAGCGATCGAGCGCGCCGACCACGCGGAGTCGGTGCGCGATGCGGTGCGGGAAGCCGCGCACGATGAGGGTCGCATGCTCGCAGCATCCACCCCGAGCGGCGCGCGCGAAGAGGATGACGAATCCCGCGTGCAGACCGAACCTGCGCCGGACCGTCTGAGGGCGGTGCTCGCCGCACACGGCTACGAACCGCGGCACGACGGTGAGGCGACCGTGCTGGGCAACTGCCCGTTCGACTCCCTTGCGCGCGATCACACTCAGCTGATCTGCTCGGCGAATCTGGCGCTGCTGGGCGGTGTGCTCGAGGGACTGGACCGTGACGATCTGCGGGCATGCCTGGAGCCGCACGTCGGACGCTGCTGCGTGGCCATCCGGCCTCGGGACTGACCGCAGACGCGACCCTGACAGCGGTCGGCCGTGCGGAGGCGCGGCCGACGAGCGCGACTGCGGCGGTTACGCTGAACCGGTGAAGAACGACCGACGCCGGGCCTCCCGGGGCGGGCGCCCGCAGCCCGGACGTCCCGCGTCGCGCTCCGGCGCGCAGAAGGCGGGCGCGCAGAAGGCCGGCGGGCAGAAGTCCGGCGGCAGGAAAGCCGATGGCCGAAAAGGCGGCGGACAGGCCATCCCGCCGATCGACGAGACGCCCCGCTCCTTCCGGCTCGGCGTGATCCCGGGCGCGACGCCCGGCCGATGGGTGGACGCCTGGAAGCAGCGGATGCCACACGTGGAGATCGAGCTGGTGCCGATCAGCGTCGCCGGGCAGCGCGCCGCGCTGCAGGATCTCGATGCCGCCCTGGTGCGGCTTCCGCTCGCCGAACCCGATGATCTGCATGCGATCCCGCTCTACGACGAGCTGGCCGTGGTCGTGGCATCCGCGGATTCCTCGCTGCTCGCGGCCGACGAGCTCACCCCCGACGATCTGGCCGGGGAGGTGCTGATCACTCCAGGCGACGACGTGCTCGGCCCCCTCGGGCTGCCCACTATCGCACCGCGGTTCGCCACGCTGGCGAGCACCGAAGAGGCGATCGTGACCGCCGCGACCGGCGTGGGCGTGGTGGTCGTGCCGATGTCGCTCGCGCGTCTGCACCAACGCAAGGATGCCGGCTACCGCCCTTTGCGGGGCGGGCCGGCATCCACCGTGGCGCTCGCCTGGCGTCGCGAGGCGACCACGCCCGACATCGAGACGTTCATCGGCATCGTGCGCGGTCGCACCCCCAACTCCTCCCGGTGACCCCCTCCTCCCCTCACCCACCACCGCCCCTCGCTCCGGTATGAGTTCGTGCCGCCTAGAGGCCGGGGAGGCGGCAGAAAGTCATACCGGAGGAAGGGGCGGTTCCCGGGGGTGCGGGGGGGCGGTTGCGGGGCGGGTCAGGCTGCGGGGGCCAGCGCCGCGGCCGTCACGGCGAGCGCACCGGCGACGGCATCCACTCGCACACGCCCGCCGTCGCTGAGCGCACCCGAGACGAACAGATCCGCGACCCGGTCGTCGACCTCGCGCTGGATCAGCCGCCGCAGCGGCCGCGCCCCGTACTCCGGCTCGTAGCCGTGCTCGCCGAGCCATGCCACCGCCTCGTCCGTGACCTCGAATGTCACCTCGCGCGCGCCGAGGCGCTGCGAGGTCGCCTGCAGCATCAGCCGCACGATCCGGCCCAGCTCCTCCTGGGTGAGCTTCTGGAACAGCACGATCTCGTCGATGCGGTTCAGGAACTCCGGTCGCATCGCCTCACGCAGCTTGCCCATCACCCGGTCGCGCAGATCCTTCTGCGAGGCGAAGCCGTTCGCCGAGGCATCCTGCGACGCCACGAACCCCAGCGCGCCCGAGCGCGAAGCGAGGAACTCCGAGCCGATGTTCGAGGTCATCACGATCACCGTGTTGCGGAAGTCCACCGTGCGCCCCTGCCCGTCGGTCAGGCGCCCATCGTCGAGCACCTGCAGCAGCAGGTTGAACACATCGGGGTGCGCCTTCTCGATCTCGTCGAACAGCACGATCGAGTACGGATTGCGCCGCACCCTCTCGGTGAGCTGTCCGGCCTCGTCGTAGCCGACGTATCCCGGAGGAGCACCGACCAGACGCGACACCATGTGCCGCTCGCCGAACTCGCTCATGTCGAAGCGGATCACCGCGCTCTCGGCGGCCGGTCCCGAACCGCCGGAACCGCCGGAGGGGAACACCCGATCGGCGAGCGCCTTCGCCAGCTCGGTCTTGCCCACGCCGGTCGGGCCGAGGAACAGGAACGACCCCACCGGGCGCCGCGCGTCGCCCATGCCGGTGCGGCTGCGGCGGACGGCGCGCGCCACCGCGGCGACGGCGTCGTGCTGACCGATCACGCGCGCGTGCAGGTCAGCCTCGAGGTCGCTCAGCCGGTCACGCTCGGACTCGGTGAGTCGGCTGATCGGGATGCCGGTGGCACGAGAGATCACCGCCGCGATCTGCGACTCGTCGACGACCGGCTCGACGACCGGCTCGACGGCCGGCTCGATGACCGAGGTGCCCGCCTTCGCGCCGGCATCCGCCCCGGCGGCTGAGCGCGCACCGACGGCGTCGATCCGGCCCTGCACGGCGGCCATCTCATCGCGCAGACGCGAGGCCTCCTCGTAGTGCTCGGCGGCGACGGCGGCGTTCTTGCGCGACTCCAGGTCGGCCAATTCGGCCATAAGAGCCGAGACGTCCGGAACGACGCCCAGACGCAGGCGCAGACGCGCGCCGGCCTGATCGATCAGGTCGATCGCCTTGTCAGGCAGCACCCGGTCGGGCAGGTAGCGCGCGCTGAGCTCGACGGCGGCACGAATGGCGCTGTCGTCGTAGCTGACGCCGTGGTGCTGCTCGTAGGCGGGCTTCAGTCCCTCCAGGATCCGCACCGCGTCGTCGATCGACGGCTCGGCGACTCTCACGGGCTGGAATCGGCGCTCCAGCGCGGAGTCCTTCTCGATGCGACGGTACTCGGCGAGCGTCGTCGCACCCACCAGGTGCAGGTCTCCGCGCGCGAGACGCGGCTTGAGGATGTTGCCGGCGTCCATGCCGCCGCTCTCGCCGGAACCTCCTGCGCCGACGACCGTGTGCACCTCGTCGATGAACACGATCACCTCGCCCTTGCGGCCGGCGATCTCGTCCATCGTCTTGGTCAGGCGCTCCTCGAAGTCGCCGCGGTAGCGGGCACCGGCGAGCATGGCGGGCAGATCGAGGGAGATCACCCGACGGTCCTTGAGCTGGGCCGGCACCGCATCGGCGACGATCGCCTGGGCGAGCCCCTCGACGATCGCGGTCTTGCCCACGCCCGCCTCACCGATGAGAACAGGGTTGTTCTTGGTACGGCGGCTGAGGATCTCGATGGTCTGCTCGATCTCCTCGGCGCGTCCGATGACCGGGTCGAGCTCGCCGGCACGGGCGCGCGCGGTGAGGTCGAGTCCGTACTGATCGAGCAGGGGGGTGTCGGATGCCGGTGCGCCGTCGGCGCTCTCGGCGCCGCCCGGCTCGCCTGCGGCGGTGACCGGCTCGCGCAGACTCTGGGTGAGGGCCTCAGCGGTCACGCCGGCGCGCGCCAGGATCTGCCCGGCGGGAACGTCCTGTCCCAGCACGAGCGCGAAGAACAGGTGCTCGGGGTCGATGTACGTCGCCCCCGACGAACGCGCCACCTGGTAGGCGTGGAACAGCGCACGGCTGGCACCCGGCGTGATGGTTGCCGCGTCCTGTCCTGCCGCCGCGGCGGGCATGGGCAGGCTGGCCTCGGCAGCGGCCGCGATGCTCTGCGGGGCGACGCCGATGTGGCGGATCGCCTGCGCCACGGCGTCGTCGTCGATGATCACGCGCAGCACGTGCAGCGCGTCGAGTTCGGTCTGGCCGCGCTCGAGCGCGAACCTTCCGGCGCGCTGCAGGATCTGCTGGGTGCGTGCGGTGAGGAACCGGCTCAGGTCGATCGATCGAGCCCGCCGGCCCTGTTCACCCGCGAGATAGCGGGCCAGGAACTCGTCGAACGAGCCCGGACCTGCCTCGGTGAAGTCGTTGGGCATTGCTTTCCTCTCAAAGTTGAGTGTACTTCTGTCAACTTCAACATCAGATGATGACGGATATTCCCGGCCGTCGTCAAACCGGGCAATAGACTCGGCCCATGTCCTCGGTGCTGTATGTGTGCGTGCGCCCCGAGCGGAGCGCGGCCGACGCTGAGCACCGCTCGTTCCGACGCGGCCTCGGCGTGGCCACGCTGGATCGCATCGACCTGCTGCACGCGTCACTGGAGACCGTCGAGTGGCAGCGATACGAGGGGTTCGTGGTCGGCGGTTCTCCGTTCAACGTCACCGACACCGACAAGAGCGAGTACCAGCGAGCCGTCGAGCACGACCTCGAGCGCATCGCGGCCCGTGCGCTCGATGATGCGGCCACCGCGCTGTTCACCTGCTACGGCATCGGAGTGGTCACGCGGATGCTGGGCGGGGACGTGCACACCGGGCAGCCCGAGCTCGCCGGTGCCACCACCGTGCACCTCACCGCGGCCGGTGCCGCCGATGCTCTGTTCGGCCCCAGCGCTCCGCAGCTGTCGGTGTTCACCGCGCACAAGGAAGCCGCACTCGACACTCCCCCGGGAGCCGTCCTGCTCGCCACGAACGACGCCTGCACCGTGCAGGCGTACCGCGTCGGTGACCGGCTGTACGCCACGCAGTTCCACCCGGAAGCCTCACCGCAGGACTTCGCCGACCGGATGGCGGTGTACCGGGCATCCGGCTACTTCGATCCGACCGCTTACCAGCAGACCGAGCGCGCCGTGCTCGCCGCCACGGTGCAGGGCGACGAGCTGCTCGCGCGCTTCCCGCTGCTGCTCGGCGACTGACCCGGCGGCCGAGGCCGAGCGTCAGTCGCCCGGGCCATCAGTCCTGCCCGAGGGCGAGGGCGATGCGCTCGTCGAGATACCCGGCCAGCGGGACGAACGCACCGCCCGGCGCCCAGCGCACACTGGGCACCCCGTCGATCAGCGCGAGAGGTCCGGAGACCCCGCCGGCGTCCGCTGCGGCGACGTCCAGCATCCGCCAGCCCACGTGCACGGTCTCGCCCTCCGCGAAGCCGCCGCGGCGCGCCTGCGCACGCCGATCGGCTCGCGCTCTCGCCGACTCGGCCGTGTAGCCACGGCGCACGGGCGCCGCCGCGCGCAGGATCTCGGCTGTGGCCAGCACGCCGTCGTCGGTGAGCAGCAGCACGCCGAGGTGCCAGGCCCGCCCCGCGCGCACGATGCGCGCACCGCGCCAGCGCGAGGTGCGCTCCCGCCCGAGGCTCTCCGGCGTCACCCCGGCCAGCCGGCGCCGCGCGTCAGCCAGCAGATCCGCAGTGGTGCTCATCCGACCAGGGTAACGATTGGGATCCGCGCGCACGATGCGGGCAGAATCAAGGGATACCCAGCTCAGGAGCATCCATGCCGCATACCGACACCGCGCGCCTTCTCATCGCCTGCGACGACCAGCCCGGCATCGTCGCCGCCGTCGCCGGAGTGCTCGCGGCGCACGGCGCGAACATCATCTCGCTCGATCAGCATTCCACCGACGAGGAGGGCGGCCGCTTCTTCCAGCGCACCGTCATCCATCTCGACGGGCTGGCGGCCAAGCGGCCCGCGCTCGAGCACGCTCTCGGCGAGGTCGCGGCGCGCTTCGGCATGGAGTGGTCGCTGCACGACACCGCCAAGCGCAAGCGGGTCGCGATCTTCGTGTCGAAGTACGATCACTGCCTGCTCGAGCTGCTGTGGCGCACCCAGCGCGGCGAGCTGGACATCGACATCACGATGGTCGTCTCGAACCACCCCGATCTCGCCGAGTCCGTGCGGTCGTTCGGGGTGCCGTTCGTGCACATCCCGCGCGGCACGGGCGATGACGCGAAGGCGGAGATGGAGCGGCGGCAGCTCGAGCTGCTGCACGGCAACGTCGATCTCGTGGTGCTGGCGCGCTACATGCAGATCCTCAGCGACGAGTTCATCACCGCTCTCGGGGCGCCGGTGATCAACATCCATCATTCGTTCCTGCCGGCGTTCATCGGCGCGAACCCGTACGCGCGCGCGAAGGAGCGCGGGGTGAAGCTGATCGGCGCGACCGCGCACTACGCCACCGCCGATCTCGACGAGGGCCCGATCATCGAGCAGGACGTCACCCGGGTCACGCACGCCGAATCAGCTGCTGAGCTGCAGCGCCGCGGTGCGGACGTCGAGCGCTACGTGCTCGCCCGGGCGGTGAAGTGGCACGCCGAGGACCGGGTGATCGTGCACGGCCGCTCCACCGTCATCCTCTAGCCCACGATCCGGTCTCATCCCGGGACGCCGGCGACGAGCTCGGCGAGCACGTCGTGGGCCGTGCCGCCGCGCGCGAGGGGCGCGGACTGCCCGAGCCACAGCGACTGAAGCTCGCCCATGCCACGTTCCCCGGCCACGGCGCGGAAGCGCCCGGTCAGCCAGTTCTGTGCGGGAAACGGCGCGATCGCCCCGGATGCCTCGATCTCAGCGACCGCGCAATTGCGTGCACCGCGCGCGAGGCGTCCGCTCATCGCCCGGGTGAGCACACTGGCATCCGCGGGGGTGCTGCGGATGGCGACGCGATGCGCCTCATTCGCCGCAGATTCCGCCGCCGCCAGGAACGAGGTGCCGACCTGCACTCCGGCCGCGCCGAGCGCGAACGCCGCGGCCACCCCGCGCCGGTCCGCGATGCCTCCCGCGGCGATGACCGGCACGTCGACGGCGTCGACGACCTGCGGCAGCAGCGACATCAGGCCGACCAGCGAGTCCTCCGCTGGCCGCAGGAATGAGACGCGGTGGCCGGCGGCCTCCATGCCGGTCGCGACCACGGCGTCCACACCGCCGGCGGCCAGTGCGCGCGCCTCCGCGACCGTGGTCGCCGTGCCGAGCACCCGGATGCCGCGCCGATGCGCCTGCTCGACCACAGCGGCAGAAGGCACGCCGAAGACGACGCTGAGCACCGCCGGGGACGCCGCCCAGATCGCGTCGAGCTGCTCGTCGAGAGGGGGCAGGTAGCGCTCGGGACGCTCGGGCGGGGCCATGCCTACCTCGTCGTAGAAAGCCCGCAGCGCGGCGGCGTACCCCTCGTGCTCGGGAGCCGGCTCGACCTCGTCGCCGGTGGGCAGCCAGATGTTCAATGCGAAGGGCGCAGAGGTCGCGGCGCGGAGCGCATCGGTCGTCTGCGCGATGCGCGCCCCGTCGTAGCCGTACAGCCCGTACGACCCGAGACCGCCGCCGGAGCTGACGGCGGCGGTGAGGGGGATCGAGGAGAGCCCGCCGAACGGGGCGAGCACGATCGGATGCCGGATGCCGAGCAGGTCGCACAGGTCATTCATGGTTCGAGGCTACGCCCGTCCGGCTGCAGTGCGTCATTCCGGGATCGGGGCTCTGTGGAGCGTCACCCGCACCATCCGGCCGCCGCGTCAACCCCCTGTGTGCATCGGATCGGCCGACCTAGCGTGACCTCAGCTCGCGCTGCGCGTCCCCTCCCCCCAACCGCGCAGTGCGGGGCACCCCAGAGCGAAGCGCCCGGACGAAGGATCCGAGCGCTTCGCTGCTGCACGGCTCCGCCACCGGAGCCGTACCACAGCAGCGAGCCGTTGCTCAGAGCGGCGGTCGACGCGGAATCGGCGAAGGCTTCTTGGAGCGGTCCGAGGCGTTAGCGACAGCGAGGTCGAGCGCCTCGAAGAGCTGCCGGAAGCCGCGGAATCGCGTGGTGCGCGGGCACGGCGTGCGCAGCCACAGCACGTCGAGCACGCCGGTGGGCGAGCGGTCGACGTAGGCGATCAGGCAGTCGGCGTCCGCACGGCGCCGGGCGGGGTCGCAGATGCGCCAGCTGTCCCGCCCGAGAGGAGTCAGCTCCCAGTCCCCGTGCGAACTCGCCGGTATCGGTACGTCCGAGATGGTGACACTCACAGCGCCTTACCTCCTGTCACAGCGACAACGCTGCCCGAGGTGTACGAGGACTCGTCAGAGGCCAGGTACACATATGCTCCCGCCAGTTCAGCGGGCTGTCCTGCGCGGCCCAGCGGCGTATCGCTGCCGAACTGCTCGACCTTGCTCTCGTCCCAGCCGGTGCCGGGGATGAGCGGCGTCCAGATGGGTCCGGGAGCGACGGCGTTCACGCGGATGCCACGCTCGCCGGCCTCGGATGCCAGCGCCTTCACGAACGCGACTTGAGCGGCCTTGGTCATGGCGTAGTCGATCAGGCCGGGCGAGGGGTCGAAGGCCTGGATCGAGGCGGTCACGATGATGCTCGCGCCCGCCTCGAGGTGGGGATAGGCGGCGCGCGCCGTGTACAGCGTGCCGCCGAGGTTGGTGTCGAACACGCGGCGCATCTGCTCGGTCTGCAGCGAGCCGAAGCCGTCGATGTCGTGCTGGTAGGCGGCGTTGAGGACGAGGATGTCCAGCCCTCCCAGCTCCTCCCGAGTGCGGGAGACGGCGTCCTCGGCGAACTGCTCGTCCCGCAGGTCTCCGGCGATGCTCACGCCCTTCCGTCCCGCATCCTCGATGTCGCCGAGGGTGGTCTCGGCATCCTGCTGCTCCTCGGGCAGGTGCACGATCGCCACGTCAGCACCCTCGCGCGCGAACGCGATCGCAACCGCCCGGCCGATTCCGGAATCGCCGCCCGTGATGAGCGCCCGGCGGCCCTGCAGCCGCCCGTGGCCGCGATACGTCGACTCTCCGTGATCCGGAGCGGGATCGGTCTCTGCGGTCAGCCCCGGCTGGTCCTGCTGCTGCGGCGGGAAGGCGTCGTCGTGGTGCTGGTGGCGGGGATCGGAGGTGGTGTCGCTCATCTTGCGCCTCTCTGCAGTCCGCTGAAGCATCGGCAGTCCCAATGGGGGATCGACGGCACAGGACAGCTGTGCCAGTGTGACCACCATCCCCCGAAAGCGGCGCGGTCTCCAAGGGGGTTGACAGCTGTGGATGGCGGCGCAGACGCCAGAGGCGGCACGGCCGTTCCGGATGCGAGGGGCAGGGCCAGCCACCATGCGCTGCGTCTGGCGGGCGTGTCAAGGGACGTGCCCACACACGCATCGTCCGGCATCCTGGCGACTCGCGAGAAAGGACACCATGACTGAGAACAGCGATCCGCAGAACCGCATTGAAGAGATCCCCGCCGAGGACGCGGCCGCCGTCGGTCGCCCCGACCTCGAGCCCGACACGCAGGGCGACGTACCCCTCGACGCGGAACTCGGCGAAGACGGACAGGGTGACCTCGCGCCAGGCGACGAGGAGCAGCACTCCGGCGACGCACCCGACGACCTGCGCACGTCCGCTCCCTCCGGCGAAGTGCACACTGAGCAGCGCTCGAGTGATCAGGGCTGACGCCCACCCCATACAGCAGTGCCGCGGTCGGGAACGACCGCGGCACTGAGCGTCAGCCCTCCAGGCCGGCCGAAGGGTCCTCCGGAGGCTCGGGAACGAGGTGCAGACCAGTCGGTGTGTTCGCGGTGTAGGCGAGCGCCTCGATCCATGCACGGTTGATCGCCGGCTGCCGGCTGCCGAAGTACTTGAACACGAGGGAGCTGCTCGGCTGCACCCAGACGGTGGTGCGCCCGCCGCCGACGCTCGGGTCCTCCCGCCAGCTCAGGGGGAACGGCTCGCCGCGGCGCAGCTTCGCCGTGATCACCAGCTGCAGGTGGGTCAGGGCACGGTCTTCGATCTCGGTCTTCACCGAGCCCTCGTATACGAACTTTCCCACGGAAGTGCACCTCTCGACATCGAATCACTCTGGCGTCCTCCGACGGCCTGGGGCTAGCTTAGCCAGATGGGGCTGCTCTACTACGGCGGCAATACCGTGCCGATCGAGATCGAGGACCGCGCGCTCGCCCACCTCAAAGTCGTCATCGCCACCAAGCTGCGCCGCCACGAATCCTTCACGCTGACCTGGCAGCATCCGGCGAACGACCCGAACGGCCGGTCGACGATCTGGCTGCACCCGTCGATCCCGCTGCGATTCGAGTTCTGCGAGCCCGAGTCGCCGCAGCTCAGCGCCGAGTGGATCGCCGCACTCGCGAACTCCGCCAGCACGAGCGGCGGTATCTGCCTGCTTCCCGAAGACGTCGGCGGAGACCGCTGAACTCCGGCCGCGTCAATCCGATTCCTGGGCGGAGACAGCGTGCGGCAGGCCGACGGGCTTGGACTCGGACGAGCCGCGCTGACGCAGGAAGACGGAGAACGCCACCATCGTGCCCACGGCGAGGAACTCGCTCTGCCAGTTCTGCAGCGTGCGGTCCCAGAACTCCGGCGAGAGGACGTACTGGCCCCAGCTCAGCGGTGCCGCGCCGTGCTCAGCGTTCTCCTCGTTCATCACCACCACGCCGCTCAGCGACTGCATCAGCCACGACATCAGGAAGATGCTTCCCATCACGAGCACCAGCGAGTTCTCGTAGACGGTGCGCCGCCACCCCGCGACGCGCGCCCACAGCGGAGCATCCGCCGGCGCATGCGCGCCGACCTTCTGCGTCTCGTCGCTGTCGATGCCCTCGTCGCCTGGCTTCTTCGATTCGGGAGACCCGCGCTGCACGAACCACACGGTGGCGGCGATGAACAGCAGGAACTGCAGGAACTCGCTCTGCCAGTTCTCGGCGACGTCGACGACGAAGTCGCTCGAGAAGACGAACGACAGATAGCTCTCCGCCGGCCTGCCGTGCTGCGCGAGGTCCTCGAGGGTGCGGAGGTAGCCGGCAACGGACTGCCCGATCAGCGCGAGGGCGAACAGGGCGAAGAAGAACAGGCTGAGGCCGTTGTCACGCAGAAAGCGCTTCATGTCAGTGCCCGCTTCCGATCACCGCGGCCATCACCGCAAAACCGCCGACCACCGTCGTCATCCACATCCAGAACATGATCCGAGGCCCCCGCGTGGGCTCGTGAAGCGGGGGCGCAGTGAGCGCCGTGTGCTGTGGCGACATGTTCTCCTCCTGACCGTCGAGCTTCCCTCGATGCTGGCGACGACCCGATCGGCAGGACAAGGGCTTGACGAGCAGGTGACGAGCTGTCAACCCCATTAGTCCCGACCGGTTCGCTGTCTACGGTCGAGGCAAGTGATCGATGACCGACTGAGACGACTGGGAGAGGGACAGGGCGATGACGCGAACGCAGGACATCATGACGCCGAATGCGCAGTGCATCGGTGAGAACGACGCGCTCTCGATAGCAGCGGAGCGCATGCGCGAGCTGGATGTCGGAGCCCTGCCGATATGTGGGGAGGACGGACGCCTGATGGGCATGTTGACCGATCGGGACATCGTCGTGAAGGCGGTGGCGGTCGGGTTCGACCCGGAGGTGACGAACGCCGGGCGCCTCGCGAACGGCCCCCTGGTGAGTGCCTCTCCCGACGACGACATCGAGCGGGTGCTCGCTCTCATGCGCGAGCACCAGATCCGCCGGGTGCCGGTCATGGAGCAGGGACGCCTGGTGGGCATGATCAGCCAGGCCGACATCGCCCGCCACCTCGAACCCGCGACCACCGGGGAGACGGTGGAAGTCATCTCCCGGTGAGGCGCCCTTCACCGCGCCCGACGCCTACCGCACACCTTTCCCAGAGGAGGACCGATGACACACCACACCGACCCCGATGAGCAGACCCGCACACTGTCGCAGGAGGAGGGCGAGCAGCCGACCACCACGCACGCCGAATGGGGCGCGGGCGACCCGCACCTGCGCATCACCGGACCCGAGAGCGAGCGCATGCGCTTCGCGTTGGAGGCAGACGAGGTCACCATCGGCTCCGGAGCGGACTGCGCGCTCGTCATCCCCGGCGGCGACCCGGTGCACGCGACGATCGTTCACGACGCCAACGACGAGTACGTGCTCACGTTGCACGGCGATGGCGAGATGAACGTCGATCCCGGCGACGGGATCGACGGTGATCGCAGCCAGATCCTGCGCACCGGCGCGCGCTTCACCGTGGGCGAGTGGACGCTCGTCTTCGGACGTGAGGAGTTCGCCGATCACGGACGCCCCTACGGTGGCCGCGAGGGCGGTGAGCTCGACGACCAGCCCGCCCAGCCGCTGCGGCCCGACTACCAGGGCGAGCACGAGGCGGATCCGCAGCAGCATCTCGAGGTGAAGGACGGCTGAGCCCCCGGAGGGTGAGGAGGGCGAGGGGGCTGCGGTCCTCTCGCCCTTCGCATACCGGACGCTGTTCACGCGTCCTGCCGATGCGACGAGGTCGTGGTCGCGGTCGGCGGGAAGGGTGAGCCCTCACCGGCCGGGCGGCGCGAGCGCCCGCGACACCGCGCGCGGTCGACGCCACTCCCGCTCACGGTCCCACCACGCCGGCCCGCGGATCTCGGGCAGGCCGTCGACGATGCGAACGTCCCATTCGCTCGAATCGATGGTGTGGTGATGGAACCAGCAGAGCGCCACGCCGCCGTCGGTGTGCGTCGGGCCGCCCCTGGCGTGCTCGCGGACATGGTGGATTTCACACCACGTGGCGGGGACATGGCATCCGGGGATCAGGCATTCCCGGTCGCGCAGAGCAATCGCCCGGCGCTGGTGGGCGGTGAAGATGCGGCCGCTCACGCCGATCGCGACGATGCGGCCGCGCTCGTCGAACAGCACGCGCTGCACCCCGCCGGCACAGGCGGTGTGGTGCGCCACGCTGAGCGGAACCGGCTCGTCGATCCCGTCGACGTGCGGTGACAGGTAGGCGTCGAACAGCCGCTGCAGCTGACCGGCGACCTCCGGCAGCAGCGCGCCGCGCACGGGCACGACGCCGTCGCGCGACTTGCCGAGCGTCACAGCCCGCTCCCGCATCGCCCGGTCGCGGGTGGGCTCGGCGCCGTCGGGGTCGAGGTAGGTGACGATCACCCGGGAGAGGATGCCGAGGTCCTCCGGCGTCGCCGACGGGCCGCCACCATCCGCCGGGTCGCCGCTCGCATGCGCGGCGAGTTCGGCATCCGCCCGCATCCGGTCCGCATCGCCGATGCGGCATCCGGCCTGCTCGACCGGCCCGGTCGCCGCCAGCATCGCACCGAGTCCGAGGCGGCCGTCGAGCATGGCGTCGCGCAGCGCGGGCCACCGGGCGGGCAGCGGGGCACCCGACGTGATGTCGATGCGGCGGCGCACCGCCGCCGACGCCTTCACGATGCGCGCGCCGTCTCGCGCGTCGACGCCGAGTACGCGCTGCAGCAGCTCGCTGGTGCTGCGGCATCCCTGCCGTGTCGTGAGCCGCTCATCGCGCAGCCCGGCGGATCGTGCCTCGAGCTCTGCGACGGTCTCGAGGACGATGGCGTCGAGGCGGCGCTGCACCTCCCCGGACGCGTGCAGAACCGCCATCAGCTGATCGTCGGACAGACCGGGGATCGCGTCAGCGCGGACGGTCTCGCCCAGCACTTCCGCGAGGTCCTCGGCGACCTCTGCGAGCACTGCGGCGATGCTGTTCATACCCTCTATTCAACCGGGGGCCACCGACGTCGGTCGGGGCGGTTGTCCCCAGGTCAGATCGCTTTTCGCATCGTCGCCGTCGAGACAGATGCAGCCGCCGGAGACGACACCGCAGCGGCTGCATCCGGGCGGGCGGATTAGGCTCGTGACCATGCCTGCCGTCTCCGCCGCCCACACGCATGCCGCCGATCTCGCCGACTTCGTCGCCGCCTCGCCGTCGAGCTATCACGCCGCCGAGGAAGTCGCGCGGCGGCTGGAAGAGGCCGGGTTCACGCGCCTCGACGAGACGGCGGAGTGGCCCGCGCAGGCCGGGGGCCGGTTCGTCGTCGTGCGCGACGGCGCCGCCGTCGCATGGGTGGTGCCCGCGGATGCTCAGGCGACCACCCCCGTGCACGTGCTCGGCGCGCACACCGACTCCCCCGGCTTCAAGCTCAAGCCCCAGCCGACCACCGGCGCGCGCGGCTGGCTGCAGGCGGCCGTCGAGGTCTACGGCGGGCCGCTGCTGAACTCGTGGCTCGATCGCGAGCTGCGACTGGCCGGACGCCTCGCGCTCGCCGACGGGCGCGTCGTGCTCGCGGCGACCGGCCCGCTGCTGCGTCTGCCGCAGCTCGCGATCCACCTCGACCGTGGCGTGAACGACGGTCTCGCGCTCGACAAGCAGACCGGCACCCAGCCGGTGTGGGGACTGGGGGATGCCGAATCCGCCGACATCCTCGCGGAGCTCGCCGCCTCGGCCGGCGTCGACGCGGCGGAGATCCGCGGTTTCGATGCGGTGGTGGCGGATGCCGCTCGCGGCGCCGTGTTCGGGAAGGACGACGCGTTCTTCGCATCCGGTCGTCTCGACGATCTCGCCTCGGTGCACGCCGGAGTGGTCGCGCTGATCGAGGCCACGCGCCCTTCGACGGGCTCAGGGACCGCGAGTGATCCGGTGATCCCGGTGCTCGCCGCATTCGACCACGAGGAGCTGGGCTCGCAGTCGCGCTCCGGCGCCGCGGGCCCGTTCCTGGAGGATGTGCTCGTGCGGGTATACGCGTCGCTCGGGGCCGACGCCACCGAGCAGCGTCGCGCGTTCGCCGCGTCGTGGCACCTGTCGAGCGATGTCGGCCATTCGGTGCACCCGAACTACATCCAGCGGCACGATCCGGTCCTGCAGCCGGTGCTCGGGTCCGGGCCGATCCTCAAGATCAACGCGAACCAGCGCTATGCCACCGACGCCGTCGGCGCGGCCGCATGGTCGGGTTGGTGCGAGGCGGCCGGCGTCGCCTCCCAGGAGTTCGTGTCGAACAACGCCGTGCCCTGCGGGTCGACGATCGGCCCGATCACGGCGACGCGACTGGGCATCCGGACGGTGGATGTCGGCATCCCGATCCTGTCGATGCACTCCGCCCGAGAGCTCGCCGGCGTGAGCGACCTCTACGACCTGTCGCGCGTCGCGCGCGCGTTCTTCGCCGGCTGAGGCTTCCGCGTGACCGAGCGCCCGATCGTTCTGTTCGTCTGCGTGCACAATGCCGGCCGATCGCAGATGGCCGCCGGCTTCCTGCAGCACGTCGCCGGCGAGCGCATCGACGTGCGCTCGGCTGGCTCGGCACCCCGGGATGTCGTGAACCCGGTTGCCATCGAGGCGATGGCCGAGGTCGGTATCGACATCGCCGCGGGCGAGCCGAAGCTGCTTACGGTCGATTCTGTGCAGCAGGCCGATGTCGTGATCACGATGGGATGCGGCGATGCCTGTCCGATCTTCCCTGGCAAGCGCTACGAGGACTGGCAGCTCGACGACCCGGCCGGTCAGTCGATCGAGGCCGTGCGCCCGATCCGCGATGAGATCCGCCGCCGCGTCGACGAACTCATCATCTCCCTGAAGAGGTGACGTCGTGGGGGGGGGGGGGGGGGGGGGGGGGGGCCCCCCCCCCGGGGGCGGGGGGGCCCCCGGGGCGGCGGCCCCCGGCGGGCGCGGCGGCGAGGGGGCGCCGGGGCCGGCGGGCCCCCCCCCAAAACAAAAC